>NZ_JBVHFK010000002.1:0-159941 GCF_055562375.1 Actinoplanes sp. NPDC019969
GACCGACGAATGGGTCGAGGGCCGCCGCTACATGGGCCTAGAGATTCTCGGCAAAGCATGTCTGACCAGCGTCAATGCCGAAAGACACGACACCGAAATCGTCGAAACGACAGCAATCGCCGCATAAGATCAACACACACGGATCAGCGCTGGCCGCCTCTTACACCACGCCAGCGGACGTGACCGAGCGCTGGCGTCCCCGCATCGGCGAGATGCCGTGCGCATAGCTGCCCCCTCCCCGAAGACTTTGGGCTTTCAGGACTTCTGCCTGCGGGGTACGGGTACCGTTCCGGCCGTCAGATCGACAGCGCGTGCTCCATTGCTCCTGAACGCAGAGCGACGGTGATCAACGCCACGTAGTGCGCGCGTGACACTGACCAAGCACGGATTCTGAGGGTCGGTTACCGCCCGCTGAGATCTTGTGCGGTTCACGCTGGTTTTGCCTGCTCAAGATCGGCGGGGTTAGCAATGTGGTGCAAGCAGAGCCGGGTTTCCGGAGCGGCATGCGCAAGATCGGCGGAGGATTTGATCTTGTGCGCTCAGGTCCGATGCCAGGTCCACAGGATCTGTCGCGGGTGGCGGGTGGTCCGGCGGTCAACTGCAGAAGATCGCGAGCATTCACCTGCCCCCGCCGAGCAGGGGCGGAGGGCGCAGGGGACGCGGAAGCAGGCGCGGAGGACCGAAAGCGGGCGCGAGAACGAAGGCAGGCGCGGAGGACGGCGAAATAGGCACGAAGGAGGGCGCGGGCGGGGCCGTCAGGCCATCGATGTCTGGTGGGCGCCGGACGTGGGGGCTGTCCGTGGCAGTGGCACCACCAGGGGCGTACCGGTCGCCGGGTCGGGGACCACCATTGCGCGCAAGCCGAAGACCGACTCCAGCAGGGCCGGGGTCAGGACCTCCTCGGGAGTGCCGCTCGCCACGATCCTGCCGTCCTTCATGGCGATCAGCCGGTCCGCGTAGCGGGCGGCCAGGCTCAGGTCGTGCAGCACCATCACCACGGTCCGGCCCATCTCGGCGTGCAGGCGGCGGACCAGGTCCAGCACGTCGATCTGGTGCGACAGGTCGAGGAACGTGGTCGGCTCGTCCAGCAGCAGCAGGTCCGTGCCCTGCGCGAGCGCCATGCTGATCCAGGCGCGCTGCCGTTGGCCGCCGGACAGGGCGTCGACCGGGCGGTCCGCGTACTCCAGCATGCCGGTCCAGCGCAGCGCGTCGGCGACCAGCTCCTCGTCGCCGCGGGACCACTGCCGGAACCACGTCTGGTGCGGGTGACGGCCCCGCATCACCAGGTCGGCGACGGTGAGGCCCTCGGGCGCGGTCGGCGATTGCGGCAGGACGCCGAGGGTCCGGGCGACGTCACGGGTGGGGGTACGGTCGATCCGGCGGCCGTCCAGCAGCACCTGACCGCCGGTCGGGCGCAGCAGCCGGCCGAGCGCCTTGAGCAGGGTCGACTTGCCGCAGCCGTTGGGGCCGATGATGGTGGTGACCAGGCCGTCGTGCACGTCGATGGAGAGGCCGTCGATCACCGGCGTCTCCCCGTACGCGAGACGCAGGTCCTCGCCGCGCAGGCGGGCGTTCATCCGCTCACCTTCCTTTGTCGCCGGAGCAGGAGCCAGAGCAGGTACGGCGTGCCGATCATCGCCGTGAGCAGGCCGACGGGCAGTTCCTTCGGCGCGATGACCAGTTGCCCGGCCAGGTCGGCGCCGACCACCAGCAGCGCGCCGAGCATCGCCGAGGCCAGCAGCGGTGGCCGGCTGCCCCCGCACAGGCGCAGCGCGACCTGCGGCACGACGAACGCGACGAATTCGATCGGCCCGGCGGCGGCGACCGCGACGGCGGCCAGCGCGGCGGCCACCACGACCACGAAGAGTTGCGCGCCCGGCACGCGCAGGCCCAGGCCACGGGCGGTCTCGTCGCCGAAGGCCAGGATCCGCAGCGCGACGGTGGCGGCCAGGGCGAGCGGCACCAGCACGGCCAGCGCGAGGGCGAGCGGCCCGGCGTGCGACCAGTCCCGGCCGGCCAGCGAGCCGGTGATCCAGATGTTGGCGCGGGTGGCGTCGACCAGTTCGGCCCGGATCAGCACCCAGGAGACGAAGCCGCGCAGGATCTCGCCGATGCCCAGGCCGATCAGGACCAGCCGGAAGCCGTCCAGGCCGCGCCGCCAGGCCAGCAGGTAGACCAGGGTGGCGCTGACCGCGGCGCCGATCAGGGCCGCCGTCGACACGCCGAGGGCGCCGGCCGCCCCGCCGAGCACGATGGCGGCGACCGCGCCGGCTGACGCGCCGGCCGTGATGCCGAGGACGTCGGGGCTGGCCAGGGGGTTGCGGGCGAAGGTCTGGGTGAGCGCGCCGGCCAGCGCCAGGGCGATGCCGACGAGCAGGGCGCAGACCACCCGGGGCAGCCGCAGGTTGAGCAGGATGTGCCGTTCGATGCGGGTGCCGCCGCCGGTGAGCACGTCCCACACGGTCCCCGGGCTGATCGGGAACTCGCCCTGCCCGACCGCGAGCACCGCAAGGGCGAGGGCGCCGGCCAGGCCGAGCACGGTCACGGCGAGGGTGCGCAGCGGCAGGACGGCGGAGACCGGGCCGGCCCGCAGGACCTTGCGCCCGGGGAGGTCGAGCAGGGTCGTCACAGCCGGACCAGCCTGACCCGGCGGACCAGCCAGATGAAGAAGGGCGCCCCGGCGAACGCCAGGACGATCCCGGTCTGGATCTCGGCGGGCCGGGCGACGAGCCGGCCGAGCACGTCGGCGAGCAGCACCGCGATCACACCGAACAGGCCGGCGAACGGCAGCATCCAGCGGTGGTCCGGGCCGGTGAGGAAGCGGGCGAGGTGGGGTACGAACAGCCCGACGAACCCGATCGGGCCGCAGGCGGCGGTGGCCGCCCCGGTGAGCAGCATGATCGCGGTGACACCGGCCACCCGGGCCGTGGTGACGTTCTGGCCGAGCGCGCGGGCCACGTCCTCGCCCAGGCTGAGCGCGTTGAGCGCGGGCGCGTTCACCGCGGCGATCAGCAGTCCGGCCACGATGAACGGCGCCACCTGCCCGGCCGTCTCGATCTCCCGGCCGGCCAGCGAACCGATGATCCAGAACCGGAAGACGTTCAGTGTCTCCGGCGAGGTGACCAGCAGCGATGACGTGAACGAGGTGAGCAGGGCGCTGACCGCCATGCCGGCCAGCGCGAGGGTGACGGGGGTGGGCCCGTTGCGCCCGCCGGCGCCGACGCCGAAGACGAGGACGCTGGCGATCAGCGCGCCGGTGAAGGCGAACCAGATGTATCCACCGAACGTCCCGACGCCCAGCACGCCGATCGCCAGCACCACCGCGAACGAGGCGCCGGCGCTGACGCCGAGCAGGCCGGGGTCGGCGATCGGGTTGCGGGTGTGGCCCTGGATCAGGGCGCCGGCCACACCGAGGGCGAGGCCCACGAGCACCCCGAGGACCGTACGCGGCATGCGCAGTTCCCGCACGACCGCGGTGGCGTCGGAGCCGTCCGGGCTGACCAGGGCCCGCCACACGTCGGCCGGGGACAGGTCCTGCGCGCCGAGGGCGAGGCTGAGCAGCACCGCGGCCCCGGCCAGCAGGATCAGCCCGGCCAGGGCCAGCGGACGGTTCGGGTGGGCCCGGACCTCAGTCTTCAGCGTCATGGTGGTCCAGGTTCACGACGCCGCGTTTCCAGTACCCGTCCACTTCGACGTGTTCCCGGGGCAGCCCGAGCGCCCGCATCTGCCGCCGGATCGGCTTGAGGGCGCCGGCCTCGCCGGCCACCCAGACGAATCCGTCGCCGGCCGGCGCCCGGAAATCGGCGAGGGCGCTGCCCAGCGACTGCCCGGAGCTGCGGTGCACCCAGGTCAGCGTCGTCTCGGGCGTGGTGATCAGCTGCTGTTCCTCGGCGGGGTCGGCCACTTCGGCGTACGCGTGCACGGGCACCCCGGCCGGCACCTGCTCCAGCCAGGCGCCCAGGGCGGGCAGCGCGGTCTCGTCCCCGGCGAGCAGGTACCAGTCGAAGTTCATCGGGTTCACGTACGACCCGCGCGGCCCGAGCACCCCGACCCGCCGGCCGGGCTGCGCGCTCGCCGCCCAGGACGCGCCCGGCCCGTGCCCGTGCAGCGCGAAGTCGATGTCGATCTCCTTGGCCGCTCGCCGCACGTACCGGACGGTGTAGTCACGGAAGATCGGCTGCGGTCCGCCCGGAGCGGGCGGCTCGAAACCCTCGGGGCCGATCGTCGGCATCACCGGCAGATCCGCCCCGGGCGCCGGGAAGAACATCTTGACGTGGTCCTCCGGGGCGGCGTACGCGAAGAGGTCCAGATCGTCGCCGGTCAGCGTGATCCGCGCCATCCTCGGGGTGATCCGCTCGGTGCGCGCCACGGTGAGCAGGCGCGGGACCAGGTCGTGCCAGACGAGCTCGATCTCGCGGACGTCGGTGCTCATGAGGAGTGCTCCTTGAAGAAGGCGAGGATGGCGTCGTTGACCAGATCCGGCTGTTCCAGGTAGCCGTAGTGGCCGGCGTCCGGGATCTCGGCGTACCGGGCGCCCGGGATGCTGCCGGCCAGTTCCCGCCCGCGCGCCGCCGGGGTGATCAGGTCGTCGGCGAAGGAGACGACCAGCGCCGGGGCGGTGATCGTCCGGTAGGCGTCGCGCCGGTCGGTGTCCCAGTCGATCGTCGTGGCCGCACCGCCGGCCGGACGGGACAGTTCCAGGATCTCGAGCCAGTCCTGCGCCTTCTGCGGGTCGGCGAGGGTGCGCGGGGACAGGTTCTGCATGGCCCGGACCACGGCGTCGAAGGCGGGCGGCAGGGTGACCGCGTTCTCCCGCAGCGACAGCTCGGCGGCGGTGAGCGCCCGGGACAGCGCGTCGGGCCGGGCCCGGGAGGCCATCAGCACGGCCTGGCCCACCAGATCCGGCCGGGTCACCGCGAGCTCCTGCACGATGTACGCGCCCAGCGACGAGCCGATCAGGCGGCACGGGCCGCTCGCCGTCTGCTCGATGAAGCCGGCCAGGTCGTGCACCAGCTCCCCGATGGTCGACGCGTCGTCGCGGTTGTCGACGGTGATCGCCTGGAAACCGGCGCCGACGAGAGCCGGGACCTGGTGGAGCGCGAAGGTTCGGCCGCGGGCCCCGCTGCCGGGCACCAGGACGACCGGCGCCCCGGAACCGAACGTGTCGTGGTTCAGCATTCTCGGGCTCCCGTGGTGGTCGTCGGCACCGGGACCCCGCCGGCCAGGCGTACCACGCGCGGGAAGCGCTCGATGGTGGCCTGCCGATGAGCGATGACGATCAGGGTGCGGGCGGTGTGCAGGTGCGCGACGGCGGTCTCGATCCGGTGCGCGGTGGCCGGGTCGAGGTCGGCGGTGGCCTCGTCCAGGACGACCACGTCCGGGGCGAGCAGCGCGGCCCGGATCAGGCCGACCAGCTGCCGTTCCCCGGCCGACAGGTGGGCGCCGCGCGGGCCCAGGTGGGTGTCCAGGCCGTCGGGCAGCGACGCCACCCAGGCGGTCAGGCCGAGGTCGTCGATGGCCTTCATCCGGTCGGCGTCGCCGGGGGCGAGGGCCAGGTTGTCGGCGAGCGTCCCGGTGATCAGGTGCACCTGCTGCGGCACCAGGACCAGGCGCCGCCGCAGCTCCGCGGAGTCCAGGCCGGCCAGATCGGCCCCGCCGAGGCGGACCGTGCCGGTGTCCGGGCTGTACAGCCCGCAGAGCAGCTTCGCCAGGGTGGTCTTGCCGGATCCGGTCTCGCCGACCAGCGCCACCCGGGATCCGGCCGGGAACTCCAGGCTGACCTCGTGCAGCACCCGGCTGTCCCGATACCCGAAGCTGACCCCGTCGACCACCAGGTCCGCGCCCTGGCAGGCGGCGCCGGGGACGCGGGACCCCGGTTCGGTGGCGTCCAGCAGATCCAGCAGCCGGGCCAGGCCGACCTGGGAGCCGACCAGTTCGCCGGCGACATAGGTGAGGTCGTCGACGGAGCTGAACAACTCCCGGCTGGCGAGCACGAACGTCACCACCACGCCGATCGTGACGGCCCCGGCCGAGACCAGGTAGCCGCCGGCCAGCAGCAGCCCGGCGGTCACCACCCCCTGCACGATCCAGGCGGTCTCCAACCAGGTCAGAGCTTTCTGGGTACGGCGTACCGCGGCGAACCATCCGGTCAGCCGGACGTCCAGCCGCTCCCCCCACGGGCCGGCCGCGTCGGCGATCTGCACCTGCTCGCGGGCGTCCAGGGTCTCCCGGACGGTCGCGGTCACCACCGACTCGGCGGCGGCCTCCCCGGCATACGCGTCCCCGGCGGCCCGGCGGAACCGGCGGCCGATGAACCACATGGCCGGGGCGAAGAGCACCACCAGCAGCAGGGCGAGCTGCCACGACGAGGCGAGCAGCACCACCCCGGTGAAGATCACGTAACCGGACAGCGAGATCAGGTCGGGGATCTGCCCGCGGACGAAGGCGGCCAGCTCGGCCACCTCCACGGTGACCCGCTGCAGCAGGTCGCCGCCGCGGTGTGCCTCCAGGAAGCGCAGCGGGGCGGCGGCGATCCGTTCGACGGCCCGGTCGCGCAGGTCGCGGACCACCCGTTCGCCCAGCCGGACGAGCAGGATCTCGGCCTGGCGCAGCAGCAGCATCCGCAGCACGACCAGCAGGGACAGCAGCGCGCACAGCTGCAGCAGCCGGTCGCGGTCGAGGTCGGTGAGCGCGTCGGTGGCCCGGCCGACGACGGCCGGCACCAGGCTGAGCGCCAGGGTGGAGAGCAGGTTGACGGTGACCGCGACGATCAGCAGCCGCCGGTGCGGGCGCAGGTAGGGCCAGACCCGGCGCAGCACGCCGCGCAGCTCGGGGTCCTCGGTGAGCATCCGGATCTCAGCCATGCGTCACCTCGATGCGTGCCGGAGCCGCCGGCTCCGGGGAGGCCTCCAGTTCGATCACCCGGTCGGCGCGGGCGGCGACCGCCGGGCGGGAGGTGGCGGCGATGATCGTGGCGTCCGGCAGCCAGCCGCGCAGGCGGTCCAGCATGCCGGTCTCGGTCGGTACGTCCACCGCCGACGTCACGTCGTCGAGCAGCAGCACGGCCGGGCGGCGCAGCAGGGCCCGGGCCAGGGCGAGCCGCTGCACCTGTCCGCCGGACAACCCGTCGCCGCGTTCGCCGACCTCCGTGTCGTACCCCTCGGGCAGCGCGTCGACGTCGAAGGCCGCGGCCCGGCACGCGCCGCGCAGCTCGTCGTCGGTCAGGTCCGGACGGCCGAGGCGCAGGTTGTCGGCGATGGTGCCGGAGAGCAGCACCGGCCGCTGCGGCACACCGGTGATCCGGGCGCGCAGGTCGGTGAGGGCGGCGGCGGGCAGCGGCACCCCGCCGTACGTGATCGTGCCGGAACTCGGGTCCTCCAGGCGGGCCAGCAGCCGCAGCAGGGTGGTCTTGCCGGCGCCGACCGGCCCGGTGATCGCCACGAACTCCCCGGCGGCGATGCGCAGATCCGGCCAGCCGAGCACGCGGCCGGACGTGGCGGTGGTGGATCCCAGGTCGGCGCGCAGGCCGGTGACCACGAGGTCGCCGCGTGGCGGCAGTGGCACCGGACGCTCCGGGTCGGACACACCGGCCTCGATGTCCAGCACTTCGGCGATCCGGCCGGCGGCGGTCCAGCCCTGGCCGACCTGGGCGAACCGGCCGGTGATCCGTTCCACCTGGAGGCTGAGCAGGCTCATCCAGCCGGCGAAGGTGACCAGCCCGCCGACCGTGAGGTCACCGTCGAGCACGGACAGACCGCCGATCAGGACACCGGCTGCGAGGGCCGCCGCCGGGACGAACGGGGCGTGCGCGGACCAGTTCGCGGTGATCCGGGCCAGGCTCAGGGTGCGGCTGGTGACCGAGTCGCTGCGCTGGTGGTGCCGGTCGACCAGGACCTGTTCGCCGCCCAGGCCCCGGGCGGCGAGGCCGGCGGTGAGCAGGTCCTCGACCGCGTCGGCCCGTTCCGCGTGTGCTTCGGAGACCGCGGCGTTGGCGCGTTCGTAGCGGGGCGGGTACCAGAGGTTGACCAGGATCAGCAGCGGCAGCGTGGCCAGGCCGACCAGGGCGAGGACCGGTTCCAGCAGGGCGATCGACACGATCACCGCGGCGCAGCCGATCAGGCCGCTGAGCAGCGTCGGCGCCCCGGCCAGGAAGGTGTGCACCGCCTCCACGTCCCGGGTGGACCGGGTGATCAGGTCGCCGGAGCCGTGCCGCTGCACGCCGCGCCGGTCGAGGCGCAGCACGTGGCCGGCGAGCCGGGCGATCAGCCGGTTGGCGGTACGCGACGCGGCCAGCACCCCGAACCAGCGCATCCCGGTCTCGCCGCAGGTGAGGGCGGCCGAGACGACCAGCAGGACGCCCACCCAGGCGAGCAGCACACCGGTGTCACCGGCACGGATGCCGTCGTCGAGGGCCCGGCCCAGGCAGATCGGCAGGGCCAGCAGACCGCCCTGATAGATCAGTCCGAAGAGCCAGGCCACGCTCAGACGCGGGCCGCTGTCCCGCAGCGCCCAGCCGAGGATCGGGTGTGGCCGGGCTGTACGCGTCCTCATGATTAGGGCAGCCTAACCTGAGTCTCGGCGAGGCGCGCCACGGCCTCCACGGTCCGGCCGGCGAACAGGTCCCGGGTCCGCAGGCGCACCCCGCGCGCCCGGGCGACGGCGATCAACCGCATCGCCGAGATGCTGTCCGCCCCCAGGTCGAACACGTCGTCGTCGGCGCCCACACCGGACACCCCGAGCACCTCGCCGACCACCGCGCAGAGCACCCGCTCGGTCTCGGTGGCCGGCGGCCTGCCGCTGCCCTCGATCACCGGGGCCGGCAGCGCCGCCCGGTCGATCTTGCCGTTCACGGTGACCGGCATCGCGCCGAGCACGACGAAGGCGGCCGGCACCAGATGCGCGGGCAGCCGGGTGGCGAGGAACGCGCGCAGGTCGGCGGTGGTCACGTCGGCGGGCGCCACCACGTACCCCACCAGCCTTTTCACGCCCTCGTCGTCGCGGACGTCCAACGCCGCCTGCCGCACCGCGGGATGCGCGGCCAGCGCGGCCTCGATCTCGCCCAGCTCGATCCGGAAGCCCCGAATCTTGACCTGGTTGTCGGTCCGCCCGACGAAGTCGATGCGTCCGTCGGCGGTCCACCGGACCACGTCGCCGGTGCGGTACATGCGGGTGCCCGGCGCCCCGAACGGGTCGGCGACGAACCGTCCCGCGGTCAGGTCCGGCCTGCCGTGGTAGCCGCGGGCCACCTGGGCCCCGGCGATGTACAGCTCCCCGTCGACCCCCGGCGGCACCGGCCGCAGCCGGTGATCGAGCACGTAGAGGCTGCTGTTGGTGACGCCCCGGCCGATCAGCGGGCGGGCCGAGTCGCGGACGTTCGCGACGACGGCGTCCACCGTGCACTCGGTGGGACCGTAGAAGTTGAACGCCGCGGTCCCGGGCAGGTGCTGCATCTTCTCCCACAGCGGCTGCGGGATCGCCTCACCGCCGACGCCCAGCACCCGGGGCGGCGTGAGACCGGCCGCGAGCAGCTGTTCCAGATGCGACGGCGCCAGCTCGACGAAGTCGATCCCGCGATCGGCGATGAACGACACCAGCGCCGCCGGGTCCCGGCGGATCTCCTCGGTGACCAGGTCCAGGTGGTGACCGCCGAGCAGGCCGAGCATCGGCTGCCAGGAGGCGTCGAACGCGAACGACCAGTTGTGGCCGATCCGGAGTTTCCCCGGCCCGGCGGGGGACAGCACGTCGCGGTCGTGGTTGGCGAACAGGTTGACCACCGTGCGGTGCGGGACCACCACGCCCTTGGGCCGCCCGGTGCTGCCGGATGTGTAGATCACGTAGGCGGCGTTGTCCGGGGTGAGCGGGGTCGGCACCGGTTCGGCGGGGTAGGCCGCCGCCGGGTCGCCCGTCAGCAGCAGCCGCGGCGCCGCGGCCGGGAGCAGCCCGGCGTGCTCGTCGTCGGTGATCACCAGGACCGGGCCGGCGTCCTCGATCATCAGCGCGATCCGGTCGGCCGGGTAGTCCGGGTCGATCGGGACGTAGGCCGCCCCCGACGCGAGGACCGCCCAGATCGACACCACGATGCCGGTCCCGCGCGGCAGCAGCAGCGCGATCCGCTTCTCCGGGCCCGCGCCGCGGTCGATCAGCAGCCGGGCGAGCCGGTTGGCCCGGGCCGCGAAGGACGCGTAGTCCAGCGTCTCGTCCCGGACCGTCAGGGCCGGCGCGGACGGTGTCTCCGCGGCCCAGCGGTTCAGGATCGCCGGGAGCGTCGACGGGGCCACCGGCATCCGGTCGGCGTTCCAGTCCACCAGGATCGTCCGCCGCTCCGCGGGCGAGACCACGTCGGTGCGTCCCACCGGCAGCGCCGGGTCGGCGGCCAGCGTGGCCAGGATGCCGGTCAGCCGGTCCAGCAGGGTCCGGGCCTGCTCGGCGGTGAACAGGTCGCGGCGGTACTCCAGGTTCAGGACCAGGCCGTCCTCGTCGCCCGCCACGAGGGTCAGCGGGTAGTGCGTGGCGTCGTACGGCCGCACCTTGTCGATCTTGAGTCCGGCCGACTCCTCACCGGCGGCCAGGCTCTCGGCGTCCACCGGGTAGCTCTCGAAGACGGTGAGCGTGTCGAACAGCTCGCCGCGGCCGTGTGCCCGCTGGATCTCGGCGAGACCCAGGTGGTGGTGTTCCAGCAGCCGGGACTGCTCGCCCTGCAGGCGGGTGAGCAGCGCGTGCCAGGGCTCGGCGGGGCGCAGCCGGACCCGTACCGGAACGGTGGTGATGAACAGACCGATCATGTCCCCGATGCCGTCCAGGCCGGACTCGCGCCCGGAGACGGTGGCGCCGAAGACGACGTCGTCGCGGCCGGTCAGGCCACCGAGCAGGACACCCCAGGCGGCCTGGACGATGGTGTTCGGGGTGACCTCGTGCGCCCGGCCGATCCGCTGCAGCGCGGCACGAAGATCGGCCGGCAGCCGCGCGTCGAGGTAGCCGGGCCGGCCGCCCTCCCCCGCGTCCGGCGGCACCACCCGGGTCGCCTCGGTGAGCCCGTCGAGGGCCTCCCGCCACGCCTGCTCGGCGGCGGTGACGTCCCGGGTGGCCAGCCACTCCAGGTGCTCGCGATAGGGCCGGGGCGCGGGCGCGGGGGTCCCGGCGTAACCGGCGAGCAGTTCCCGGACCAGCAGCGGGCCGGACCAGCCGTCCAGCAGGATGTGGTGCTCGGTGCTGATCAGCTGGTGCTGGTCCGGGCCGTGCCGGAGCAGCGTCCAGCGCAGCAGCGGCGGCCGGGACAGGTCGAAGTGGCCGCGCTCCTCGGCCAGCACAGCGTCCAGGTCCCCGCCGTCGACCTCGCGCCAGGGCAGCTCGACGCTCGCCGGGATCACCTGCACCGGCACGCCGGACGGGCTGGTCACGAAGCCGGCCCGCAGGTTCGGGTGCCTGTCGAACAGGGTGGCGGCGGCCGTCCGGAGACGGGCGGCGTCCAGCGGGCCGGACAGGTCCAGCACCTGCTGCACGGTATAGACGTCCATGGCGGACTCGTCGTAGGACGACAGGAAGTACAGGCCGCGCTGCAACGGGGCGAGCGACCAGGCGTCGGCCAGGTCCGGGTACTGCCGCTCCAGCGCGTCGACGTCGTCCTGCGGCAGACTCAGCAGCGGCAGGTCCGCGGTGCTGCGGCCGCCTGTCGCGTCCGGCAGGGCGGCCAGGGCCGCCGTCCAGCGCGCGGCGATCGCGGCCACGTGCGCCTCGTCGAGCACCCCGCCCGGGTACGCCAGGTGCGCCGTGAGCACGCCCCCGACCTCCGCGACGTTGACCTCGAGGGCATGGGTCATCGGGGTGTCCGGGTCGGCGTCGCTGCCCAGCCCGCCGCCGGCGTCGCCGTCGAACCGGCCCAGATAGTTGAAGAGCACCTGCGCGGCGGTGGCCGGCAGCCGCAGCAGCCCGTAGCCGAGCCCATCGCCGGGCACCGCGCGGAGCTGGTCCTTGACCCGCTTCACCGCCCGGTCGACGCCGTCGTCGCCGGGCGTCAGCCGCACCGGGTACTCGGTGGTGAACCAGCCGACGGTCCGGGACAGGTCGGCGCCGGGCACCGCCTCCTCGTACCGGCCGTGGCCCTCCAGCTGCACCCGCACCGCGCCGCCGGTGTCCGGGGCGAGCGCCACCGCGAGACCGGCCAGCAGCAGCTCCGCCACCGAGGCCCGGAACTTCGCCGCGGCCGCGGTGAGCGACGGCAGGGGAACGCTGATCGCCCGGCTGCCGCCGACGGTGTCCCGGGCCGGGTCGACCGGGCGTACCCCCAGCACCGGCTCGGGGCCGGCGATGACCGCGGCCCAGTACGCCGCCTCGCCCGTGCGGTCGGCGGTGGCCAGGCCGGTCGCCCAGGCCCGGAACGAGGTCGGCGCCGGAGCCGGGGCGCCACCCGCCCACAGCGTGCGCAGGTCGTCGCCGAGGATCCGCCAGGAGACGCCGTCGACCACCAGGTGGTGCACGACCAGCAGCAACCGGCCCGGCTCGAACCAGACCGCCTCCATCATGACGCCGGCCGCCGGGTCGAGGCGGGCCACCGCGTCCGCGCGGGCCTGCTCGACGTCGGCGTCGCCGGGCAGCACCGTCAGCCGCGGCGCCCCGCCCCGCGGCGGCACCTCCAGGTGGGTGCCGGTCCAGCGGGCGCGCAGCATCTCGTGGGTGTCGAGCAGGCTCCGCAGGGCCGCGGTGACCTGTGCCCGGGTCAGCCCGTCCGGGACCGGCCACAGCATGGACTGGCTGAACCGGGCCGGCACACCCTGCTCGGCCAGCCAGCCGACAGCCGGGGTGAGCGGGACCGGGCCGGTCGCGGCGACCGCCGGGCGGGCCTGTTCGGTGACCGGCTCGGCAACGGCGGCCAGCGCGGCGACCGTACGCTGCTCGAAGATCTGCCGCGGGGTGATCCGCAGACCCGCGGCCCGGGAACGGGCGACGAACTGCAGGCTGAGGATGCTGTCCCCGCCGAGGGCGAAGAAGCTGTCCCCGGCGCCCACCGCCGGCAGGCCGAGGACCTGGGCGAAGAGGCCGGCCAGGGTCTCCTCGACCGGGTTGCCCGCGGCCGCCGTGCCGACGCTGATCGACGGCTCCGGCAGCGCGCGGCGGTCCACCTTGCCGGCCGCAGTCAGCGGCAGCACGTCCAGGACGACGAAGGCGGCCGGCACCATGTGCTCCGGCAGCGTCAGCTGCTCCTTGATCCGTTCCGGGTCGGCGCTGCCCGTGACGTAGGCGATCAGCCGGTTCCCGCGGACGATCACCGCGGCCTGCCGGACGCCCGGCACCGCCTCCACGGCGGCCTGGATCTCGCCCGGCTCGATCCGGAAGCCACGCAGTTTGACCTGGTCGTCGGTGCGGCCGACGAAGTCGAGGCGGCCGTCGGCGGTGCGGCGCACCAGGTCGCCGGTGCGGTACATCCGCTCACCGGGAGCGCCCCACGGGTCGGCGACGAACCGGGACGCGGTCAGCCCGCCGCGCCCGAGATAGCCGCGGGTCACCGGGGCGCCGGCCAGGTACAGCTCACCGGCCACCCCGGCGGGCACCGGGCGCAGCGCGCGGTCCAGCACGTACGCCCGGGTGTTGCGGATCGGGCCGCCGACGAGCGGGGTGTCGCTGTCGGCCAGATGGGCGACCAGGGTGTCGACCGTGCACTCGGTGGGGCCGTACAGGTTGACCACGGTGCTCCCGGTGTCCCGCAGCGCCGACCAGAGCGCCGGACCGGTCGCCTCGCCGCCCACCACCAGGTACCGCGGCGCGCTGGTCAGCAACGGCAGCAGCGGCTCGGCGAACGACGGGGTGATGTCCAGGTAGTCGATGCCACTGCTGGCGACGTACGCCGCGAGCAGTGCCGGGTCGTGCCGGGTCTCGTCGTCGATCAGGTGCAGCTCGTGCCCGGCGATCAGCCAGAGCAGGCCCTCGAACGCGGTGTCCACCCACAGCGCCGCGGTGAGGGCGGCCCGGATCCGGCCGCCGGTGGGGAAGATCAGCCGCTGGGCGGCATACAGGTTGGCCAGGTTGGCGTGGTCGACGACGACGCCCTTCGGGGCGCCGGTCGAGCCGGAGGTGTAGAGCAGGTACGCGGCGTTGCCCAGCCGGGGCGCCACGGGGGTCGACGACAGGGCCGGGAGGTCGCCCGCGCGCAGCGTCACCACCGCGCCCGCGTCGGCGATCATGAACTCGATGCGCGCGGCCGGCAGCCCGGCGTCGATCGGCAGGTAGACCGCGCCCGCCGCCAGCACCGCCAGCCAGGCGACGACGGCCTCGGCGCCGCGCGGCAGCACCACCGCGACCACCTGTTCCGGCCCGGCGCCGGCCGCGGCCAGCCGGGCGGCGAGCGTGTCCACCCGGGCGCCGAGTTCGGCGAAGGTCAGCGACTCACCGCCCGCGACCAGGGCCGGGACGTCCGGCGTCGCGGCCACCTGCCGACGGAAGATCTCCACGACCGTCTCGGCCGGCCCGTCCGCGACCTCCCCGATCAGCGGCTCCGGCCCGGCGAACACCGGCCGGGCCGACGGGTCGGCGAGCAGTGCCGTCACCAGGCCGGTCAGCTCGGTCAGCACCTGCTCCGCCCACGCCGCGGTGAACTCGTCGGGCCGGTAGTCCAGGCTGAACGTCACCTGCTCCGGGTCCGGCAGCACGGTCAGCGTCGCCGGGTAGTGGGTGGCGTCGCGGCCGGTCACCGCAGCGATCCGCAGCCCGGCGGTCCGCTGCGAGGCGGCCAGGGCCTCGTCGTCGACCGGGTAGCTCTCGAACACCAGCAGCGTGTCGAAGAGCGGCCCGCCTCCGGCCTGCCGCTGGATCTCGGACAGGCTCAGGTGCTGGTGGTCCAGCAGCCCGGCCTGCTCTCCCTGCACCCGCTGGACCGCGGCGCGGAAGGTGTCGGCCGGGTTCAGCCGCACCCGGACCGGCACGGTGTTGATGAACAGGCCGACCATCTCGTCCGCGCCGGGCAGCGACGCCGGGCGGCCGGAGACGGTGGCGCCGAAGACCACGTCGTCGCGGCCGGTGAGCCGGCCGAGCAGCATCCCCCACAGGGTCTGCACGACGCTGTTCAGCGTGACGCCGTGGGCCCGGGCGAAGGCGGTCAGCGGCGCGGCCGGCACGGTCGCCGACAGTTCGGCCGGGACCACCGGGCGCCGGTCCGGCCCGGCGGCGGCGATCCGGGTCGGCTCGTCCACCCCGGCCAGGTACGCCGCCCACGCCGTGCGTGCCGCGCCGGCGTCCTGCCGGGTCACCCAGGACAGATAGTCGCGGTACGCGCGCGGCGGCGGCAACGGCTGCCCGGCGTAGAGCGCGAGCAGGTCCTGCACCAGCAGCGGACCGGACCACCCGTCGAGCAGGATGTGGTGGGCGGTCAGCACCAGCCGGTGGTCGTTCTCGCCGAGCCGGACCAGCACCCAGCGCAGCAGCGGCGGCTTGGCCAGGTCGAACCGGCGGGCCCGCTCCTGGTCCAGCAGCCGGGGCAGCGCCGCCTCGGGCAGCTCGACGACCGAGAACGGCACCTCGACCCGGGCCGGGATCAGCTGCACCGGCTCACCGGTCTTGCGTGGCCGGAACGCGGCACGCAGGTTCGGGTGGCGCTCCAGCAGGCCGCGGATCGCCGCGCGCAGCCGGTCGGCGTCGACCGGCCCGGCGATCTCCAGGACCTGCTGCACGGTGTAGACGTCGGTGTCGGTGTCCGAGAACGCGGACAGGAAGTAGAACCCCTCCTGCAGCGGGGAGAGGGGCAGGATGTCCTGCAGTCCAGCCGGCTTGTCGCTCACAGGTCGCCCCACTCATCCTCGAACTCGTCGATCTCGTCCTGGCTCAGCTGAACCAGCAGGTCGGACGGGGTCAGGCCCGCGTCCAGGTCACCGGCGGCGAGCGCGTCGAGCGCTGTCTCGTACGCGTCGGCCCACGCCTCGACGTCCGCCGCCGCATGCGCGTCGGACGGCCAGGACCAGCGCACCTCCAGCACCGGGCCGGCCGGGCCGTCCAGCGTGGTGATGGTGAGGTCCAGGCCGTGGCTGCTCGGCAGGCCGTCCGGCACCGTGCCCAGGTCCTCCTCGTGCGGCGCCCACATCCCGTCGCCGGCGGTGAACCGGCCCAGGTAGTTGACGAGCACCGGCGGGTTGACGTGCCCGATCCGGTCGCGCAGCAGCCCGTACCCGATGCCGTTGTCCGGCGCCGCCCGCAGCTGTTCCTTGACCTGCTTCAGGTCACCGCCGAGACGGACCGGGTAGGTGGTGGTGAACCAGCCGACCGTCCGGGACAGGTCGGCCCCGGGCACCAGCTGCTCCTCGCGGCCGTGGCCCTCCAGCTCGACCACGATCTCGCCGCCCGGCTGGAGCGTCCGGGCCAGCGCGGTGAGCAGAACGTCCGGCACGTTGCCGTGCACGGCCGCGGGGACCGTGGTGAGCAGCGGGATCGTGCGCTCCGGGGGGAGCGTGCGGACGATCTCACGCACCTCGCCGTGCCAGCGCTTCCCCTCGACGCCGTCGACCGTACGGCGCCAGAACGCCGTCTCCGTGCCCCGCGCGGCCGCCGCGGCCCGCAGGCCGGTGGCCCACTGCCGGAACGAGGTGCCGGCCGGCGCCAGGTCGGGCTGCTTGCCCGCGGTGATCGCCTCCCAGGCCTGCTGCAGGTCGGGCACGATGATCCGCCAGGAGACGCCGTCCACCACCAGGTGGTGAGCGACCAGCAGCAGCTTGCCGGGCGCGGTCACCACCTGCAGCATCACGCCGCCTGCCGGGTCGAGCCGGTCGACTGCCGCGGCGTACGCGGCCCGCAGGTCCCCACCGGCGGGCCGGATCAGCGCGGCGGCGTCCACCGTGCCCACCGGCGGCACGGTCAGTTCGCTGCCGGTCCACCGGGCCCGCAACATGTCGTGCCGGTCCAGAACCGCCTGCAGCGCCGGGATCAGCTCGTCGCCGGTCACCTCGTCCGGGACCCGCAGCAGCATCGACTGGTGGAACCGGTCGATCGGGACCGGCTGGTCCCGCAGCCAGGCGACGATCGGGGTGACCGGCACGTCGCCGAGCCCGGCCTCCGGCGCCTCCGCGACCGTCTCGTCCACGGTGACCAGCGCGGCCAGGGCGGCCGGGGTCTTGGCCTCGAACACCTGCCGCGGGCTGATCCGCAGCCCGGCCGCGCGGGCCCGGGCGACGAGCTGGATGGAGACGATCGAGTCGCCGCCGAGCGCGAAGAAGCTGTCCCCCGCGCCCACCTCGGGCAGGCCGAGCAGTTCCGCGAACAGGTCGCAGAACCGCTGTTCCAGCGGGTTCCCGGCGGCCACCGGCGTGACCGGCGCGAACTCCGGCTCGGGCAGCCGCTTGACGTCGACCTTGCCGGCGGCGTTCAGCGGCAGCTCGCCGAGCGCCACGAACGCGGCCGGCACCATGTAGTCCGGCAGCCGGGACGCGACGTGCTCCCGCAGCCCGGCGGTCTCGCCGGCGACGTACGCGACCAGCTGCCGCGTCTGCCCGGTGTGCACCACGACGGCGGCCTGCCGCACGTCCGGGTGGGCGCGCAGCACGCTCTCGATCTCGCCCAGCTCGATCCGGAAGCCACGGATCTTGACCTGGGCGTCGGCGCGGCCGAGGAACTCGATCCGGTCGCCCACCCAGCGCACCACGTCACCGGTGCGGTAGAGCCGGGCGCCGGGCGCGCCGAACGGGTCGGCGACGAACCGTTGCGCGGTCAGGCCCGGCTGCGCGAGGTAGCCGCGGGCCAGGCCGGCGCCGCCGAGGTACAGCTCCCCGGGCACGCCGGGAGGCACCGGCCGCAGCCGGTGGTCCAGCACGTACGCGGTCCGGTCGTGGTCCGGCCGGCCGATCAGCACCGGGCCCGGCCCGCACTCCCAGAACGTCGCGTTGACGGTGGTCTCGGTCGGCCCGTACGCGTTGATCATGTGATGGGTGGCGGCCCATCGCTCGACCAGCTCCGGCGGGCAGCGGTCGGCGCCGGTGACGACCGTGACGTGCTCGGGGATGCTGCCGGGTGGGAGGGCGCCGAGCGCGGACGGCGGCACCGCGAAGTGGGTGATGCCCCGCTCGGTGACGAACGCCGCGAAGTCCTCGCCGAGCCGCTGCTCCGGCGGCACCACCACCAGGGTCGCCCCGCAGGTGAGGGTGGCCACCAGCTCCGCGACGGTGACGTCGAAGCTGGGCGACGCGAACTGCGTCATCCGGCTGCCCTGACGCAGGCCGAGGGTCTGGTGGAAGGTGCCGGCCATCGCGGCCAGCCCGGCGTGCGGCACCACCACGCCCTTGGGGCGGCCGGTGCTGCCCGACGTGAAGATGACGTACGCCGGGTGCAGCGGGCTCGGCCCACCGTCCAGCGGGCTGTCGTCCGCGTCCTCCGGCAGCGCTCCGTCGAGGGTCAGCACCGGCTGCGCCTCGGCGACGATCGCGGCCAGCCGGTCCGCCGGCTGGCCCGGTTCCATCGGCAGGTAGGCCGCTCCGGACTTGCTGACCGCCAGCTCCGCCACGATCAGGTCGGCCGAGCGGGGCAGGCTGACCAGCACGATCCGTTCCGGTCCGGCGCCTCGCCCGCGCAGGGCCCGGGCCACCCGGTTGGTGCGGGCGTCCAGTTCGGCGTACGTGTACGAGGTCGCCCCGTCGACCAGCGCGACCGCGTCCGGGGTGCGTCGTGCCTGGGCCGCGAAGAGCGCCGGCAGCGTGCTCGCCCGGTGCCCCACCTGCCGGCCCCGGCCGGCGTCCAGCACGGCCGCGCGTTCCGTGGCCGTCATCAGTTCGGCGGCGCCGATCGGCCGGTCCGGGGCAGCGGTCAGCTCGCCGAGCAGCCGGACCAGCCGGGCGGCCAGCAGTTCGGCGGTCTCCCGGTCGTAGAGGTCGGCGGCGTACTCGATGATGCCGTCGAGCCCGTCCACCCCGTGCCGTTCGGTGACCACGATGCCCAGGTCGAACTGGGCCACGCCGGTGTCGATCGGGTGCGGCGCGACCTCCAGGCCGGGCAGGCCGGGCACCTCGGCGGGCACGTGCTGATAGGCCAGCATGGTCTGGAACAGCGGGTTGCGGGCCGCCGAGCGCTCCGGGTTGACCGCCTCGACCAATCGCTCGAACGGCAGGTCGGCATGCGCGAAGGCGGCCAGGTCGGCGGAACGTACCCGGGTCACCAGCTCGCGGAAGGTGGGGTCGCCGGACACGTCGGTGCGCATCACCACGGTGTTGACGAAGAACCCGGCCAGGTCGTCCAGGACCTCCTCGTCGCGGCCGGCGATCGGGCTGCCGAGCGGGATGTCGTCGCCCGCCCCGAGCCGGCTGAGCAGCACCGCGGTCGCCGCCTGGACCACCATGAAGGCGGTGCTGCCGGTCTGCCGGGTCAGGGTGCGCAGCCGCTGGTGCACGGCGGCGGGCACGTCGAAGGTGACGGTGCCACCGAGGTACGACGGCACCGCCGGGCGCGGCCGGTCGGCCGGCAGGGCCAGCTCCTCGGGCGCGCCGGCCAGGGTGTCGCGCCAGAAGGCGGCCTGGCGTGCGGCGCGGCTGTCCGGGTCGGCGGGGTCGCCGAGCAGGTCGCGCTGCCAGAGCGCGTAGTCGGCGTACTGCACCGGCAGCGGCGTCCAGGCGGGGGCACGGCCGGCCTGCCGGGCCGCGTACGCCGTGCCGAGGTCGGTCATCAGGCGTCCTTCGGACCACTCGTCGGTGACGATGTGGTGCAGCAGGAGCAGCAGCGTCGCCCGCTGCGGGCCGGTGACGAACAGGGTCGCCCGCAGCAGCGGCCCGGTGGCCAGGTCGAACACCGCGGAACCGGCCTCGGCCAGCCGGGCGTCCAGCTCCTCGGCAGCGCACTTGAGCACGTGCAGCGGCGTGCCGTCGGCCGGAAGCAGGCGAGCGTAGGGCTGGCCGTCCTCATCGGCGAAAACCGTCCGCAGGCTGTCGTGCCGGGCCACCACGTCGGTCAGGGCGGCTTCCAGCGCGGGCACGTCGAGCGGCCCGGTCAGCGTCTGCGCGAACGCGACGTTGTAGGTCGCGCTCGGCCCGTTGAGCCGGTCGTGGAACCAGAGCCGCCGCTGCGCGAAGGAGAGCGGCAGCCGTTCGCCGTGCTCGCGGGCGGTGAGCGGCGGGCGCTGCTCGGACGCGTCGGCGAGCCGGCGGGCCAGCGCGGCCACGGTCGGCGCCTCGAAGATCGCCCGGATCGAGACGGCCGAGCCGAGCGCGCCACGGATCCGCGCGGCCAGGCTGGTGGCGAGCAGCGAGTGCCCGCCGAGGGCGAAGAAGTCGTCGTGCACACCGACGGCGGGCAGGCCCAACAGGTCGGCATACAAACCACAGAGCACTTCCTCGACCGGGGTACGGGGTGCCGCGGTCACCGCGTACCCCGAGAAGTCCGGCTCCGGCAGCGCCTTGCGGTCCACCTTGCCCGCCGTGCTGGTCGGCAGCACGTCCAGGGTCACGAACACCGCCGGCACCATGTAGTCCGGCAGCAACGAGGCGGCGTGCTCCCGCAACCCGTCCACCGCGCCCACCACATAGGCGACCAGCCGTTGCGAACGGGCCACCACGACCACCTGCTCCACACCCGAATGGGTGCGCAACACGTTCTCGATCTCACCCAGCTCGATCCGGAACCCACGAATCTTCACCTGGTCATCGGCCCGGCCGACATAGTCCAGGCTTCCGTCAGCGGTCCAGCGGACCACGTCACCGCTGCGATACATGACCGTTCCCGGGGCACCGAACGGGTCCGCGACGAACCGTTCCGCGGTCAGTCCGGGACGGTTGAGATAGCCACGGCCCAGTTGGGCGCCCGCCAGGTACAGCTCTCCGGCGACTCCCGGCGGGACCGGTCGCAGCGCCCCGTCCAGGACGTATGCCCGGGTGTTGCCGATCGGCCGGCCCACGAGCGGGGTGTCGCTGTCCGCCACCCGGGCGAGCAGCGTGTCGACGGTGCACTCGGTCGGGCCGTACAGGTTGACGGCGGTGACCGCCGACTCGCGCAACGCGGTCCACAGCGCCGCGCCCGCCGCCTCCCCGCCCAGCGCCAGCGAGGCCGGGACGTGCCGCGGGTCGGTGAGCAGGCCCTCAGCGACCAGGCGGTCGGCGAGCGACGGCGTCACGTCGAGGAAGTCGATCCGGTGTTCGGCCACGTAGTCGTTGAGCAGCCGCGGATCGCGGCGGGTCTCGTCGTCGACGACGTGCAGCTCGTGGCCGGCGAGCAGCCAGAGCACGCCTTCCCAGGAGGTGTCGAAGGACAGCGCGGCGGTCAGGGCCGCCCGGATCCGCCGGCCACCGGACAGCGCCGGGAAGATGACCCGCGCGTGGTGGTGGAAGAAGTTGGTCACCGCCGAGTGCGGCACCACGACACCCTTGGGCCGGCCGGTGGAACCCGAGGTGTAGAGCACGTACGCCGCGCTCCCCGGCAACAAGCGGACGCGCGGGGCGGCCTCGCCCACGACAGCGGGAATCGAACGCAGGACCACCGCCGGGGCCGCGTCCGCCAGCATGAACTCGATCCGCTCGGCCGGCAGGTCGGCGTCGATCGGCAGGTACGCCGCACCGGACGCCAGCACCGCCAGCCACGCCACCACCGAGTCCGCCGACCGCGGCAGCAGCACCGCGACCGTACGCTCCGGTCCCGCGCCCGCGGCGACCAGATGCGCGGCCAGCGCGTCCACCCGCTCGGCGAGCGCGGCGAAGCTGAGCGACTCCCCCTGGAACACCAGCGCCGGCGCGTCCGGCGTCGCCGCCACCTGCCGCCGGAACACGTCGACCACCGACTCGTCGGGCACCGGCATGCCGGTCTCGTTCCACGCGCTCAGCGCCGCCCGCTCGTCGCCGGAGAGCACCGACACCGACGACAGCCGGCGGTCCGGGTCGGCGGCCACCGTCTCCAGCAGCCGGACCACCCGGTCGAGGAGTGCGGCGGCGGCCTCCGCGGAGTACAGGTCGGGCCGGTACTCCAGGCGCAGCCGCAGCCGCTCCTCCGGGATGACGACCAGGCTGAGCGGATAGTGCGTGGCGTCCAGCGGGATGCCGGGCGTGACCGTGAGCCCGCTGCCCGCGGCCATCTCGGAGGGGTCGAGCGGGTAGTTCTCGAAGACGGTCAGGGTGTCGAACAGCCGCGGCAGCCCAGCGAGACGGTGCAGGTCGGTGAGCCCTACGTGCTGGTGCTCCAGCAGGCCGGCCTGCTCGCTCTGCAGCCGGGTGAGCAGGGTCGTCCAGGTGTCGTCCGGTGACTGGCGTACCCGTACCGGAATGGTGTTGATGAACAGGCCGACCATCGCCTCGGCGCCCGGCAGATCGGCCGGACGTCCGGAGACGGTGGCGCCGGCGACGACGTCGTCGCGCCCGGTGAGCTGCCCGAGCAGCACCGCCCAGACGCCCTGCACCACGGTGTTGAGGGTGATCCCCCGCGCCCGGGCGACCGCGGTCAGCCTGTCGAGCGGCAGGAACGCCTCGGCGACCCGCGGGGCTGCCGCGCCTGTCGCGTCCGGCGCGACGAGCGTGGGCTCCTCGACGCCGGACAGCGCCGCGCTCCAGGCCGCGTCGCTCGCCGCCGGGTCCTGCCGGGCCAGCCAGGCGAGATGATCGGTGTACGGGCGGACCGGCGGCGGGTTGCCGCCCGCGTAGAAGGTGAACAGATCACGGATCGCCAGCGGGCCGGACCAGCCGTCCATCAGCAGGTGATGCTGGGTGAACACCAGCACGTGCCGGTCGGCGCCGGTCGTGACGAGGGTGCACCGCAGCAGGGGCGGGGCGCTCAGGTCGAAACGCTCGGCCCGGTCGGCGGCCAGCACCTCGTCGATCGATCCACCGGCGGTCAGGTCGACGTGCCGCCACGGCACGGTGACCCGGGCGGGGATCACCTGGATCGGGCCGCGGCCGAGGTCGTGGACCGCGCCACGCAGGTTGGGATAGCGGCCGAGCAGGGCGTCCATGGCCGTGTGCAGCCGGGGGACGTCCAGCGGGCCGGTCAGCTCGTACTGATCCTGCACCACGTAGACGTCCGCGCCCTCGGTGGCGAACGACGACAGGAAGTGGATGCCCGCCTGCAGCGGGGACAGCGGCCAGGCGTCGACCAGGTCCGGCACCCGGCGCTCCAGTTCGTCCACCTCGGTCTGGCGCAGGTCGAGCAGCGGGAAGTCGGACGGGGTGCGCCCGCCCACGCCCGGCTCCCGGGCCAGCGCGGTCAGGGCGGCCACCCAGCGGCCGGCCAGCCCGTCCACCGACGGCACCCGGTGCGGCAGGTAGGAGATCCGCAGCCGCAGCACCGGCCCGTCCGCGGTGTCCGCGGTTCCGGCGTTGACGCTGATCGGGTAGTGCACCGGGATGTCGGCGTCGACGGTGACCGCCGGGGCGGGCAGCTCCGGCGCGGGTGAGAACGGCTGCCCGGTCGAGCCGTCGAACCGGCCCAGGTAGTTGACCAGGATCTCCGGGTGCCGCCGGCCCTTGAGCTGGTCGCCGCCCAGGTGGCGCAGCAGGCCGTAGCCGATGCCGTGGTCCGGTGCGGCCCGCAGCTGCTCCTTGACCTGCTTGATCGCGGCCGTGGCCGACAGTCCGGTCGCGTCGATCGCCACCGGGTACTCGGTGGTGAACCAGCCGACCGTACGGGTCAGGTCGGCGCCCTCGACCAGGTGCTCCTCCCTGCCGTGCCCTTCCAGCCCGACCAGCAGCGGCCGCCCGGCGGCCTGGGCGAGCGCGGTGAGCAGCACGTCCGGCACGCCCGCGTGGTACGCCTCGGGCAGCGTGGTCAGCAGCGCCCGGGTCACCTCCGGCCCGACCTCGACGGTCAGCTCCCGCAGGTTTCCGGCCACGTCCTCGGGCGCCGCCGGAACCGGCGTGCCCTCGGTCGTCGCCTGCCAGTACCCCAGCTCACCGGCCCGTGCGGCGGCCAGCGCCGGCAGGGACCGGGCCCAGACCCGGAACGAGGTGCCGGCCGGGGCGAGCTTCTCCCCGGCGCAGGCGCGGGCCAGGTCGTCGAGCAGGATCCGCCAGGAGACGCCGTCCACGACCAGATGGTGGGCGACCAGCAGCAGCCGTTCCGGCAGGCGGACCACCTGCAGCATCACGCCGTCCCGCGGCGACAGCCGATCCACCGCGGCCTCCAGCGCGGCGGCCGGGTCGAGGTCCGACGTGCTGATCAGGTCGGTGGCGTCCCGGTGCGCCGGCACGTCCAGCGTGTCGCCGGTCCACCGGGCCCGCAGCAGGTGATGGGTGTCCAGCAGCGCCTGCACCGCGGTGGCCAGGCGGCCGGCGGTGAGGTCGGCGGGTGCGTGCACGAGCATCGCCTGGCTGTACCGGTCCAGGTCGACGCCCAGGTCACGGGCCCACGCCAGGATCGGGGTGAGCGGCACCTCGCCGACCCCGCCGGCGTCGGCGACGGCTGCGGTGGCCACCTCGGCGACGGCGGCGAGCGCGGCGGGGGTGCGCAGGTCGAACACCTGCCGCGGGGTGATCCGCAGACCGCCGGCGCGGCTCCGGGCGACCAGCTGGATCGAGACGATGGAGTCGCCGCCGAGGGCGAAGAAGTCGTCGTGCACACCGACGGCGGGCAGGCCCAACAGGTCGGCATACAAACCACAGAGCACTTCTTCGACCGGGGTACGGGGTGCGGCGGTCACCGCATGCGCCGAGAAGTCCGGCTCCGGCAGCGCCTTCCGGTCGACCTTGCCCGCCGTGCTGGTGGGCAGCGCGTCCAACTCCACGAACACGGCGGGCACCATGTAGTCCGGCAGCAGTGAGGCCGCGTGGTCACGCAGCCCGTCCACCACCCCGACGACATAGGCGACCAGCCGCTGCGAGCGGGCGATCACGACCACCTGCTCCACACCCGGATGAGTGCGCAGCACGTTCTCGATCTCGCCCAGCTCGATCCGGAAACCGCGGATCTTCACCTGGTCATCGGCCCGGCCGACATAGTCCAGACTTCCGGCGGCGGTCCACCGGACCAGGTCCCCGGTGCGATACATCCGCTCACCGGAATCACCGAACGGGTCGGCTACGAACCGTTCCGCCGTCAACCCCGCACGGCCCAGATACCCGCGGGCCAGCTGCGCGCCGGCCAGGTACAACTCACCGGTCACTCCGACCGGCACCGGCCGCAGACCGCGGTCCAGCACATACGCCCGGGTGTTCCCGATCGGCCGGCCCACCAGCGGACTCTCGCTGTCGGCCACCCACGCCAACAACGTGTCCACCGTGCACTCGGTCGGTCCGTACAGGTTGACCGCCGTGGTCGACGACTGACGGAGCGCCGTCCACAACGCCGCTCCGGCTGCTTCACCACCCAACGCCAACGCCGCCGGTACGTGCCTCTCGCTACTGAGCAGGCCTTCGGCCACCAGCCGGTCCGCCAGCGACGGCGTCACATCCAGGAAGTCGATCCGCTGACCGGCGACATAGTCGTTGAGCAGCCAGGGGTCACGCCGCATCTCGTCGTCGACGACATGCAGCTCGTGGCCGGCCAGCAGCCACAGCACGCCCTCCCACGACGTGTCGAACGACAGCGCCGCCGTCAGCGCGACCCGGATCCGCCGCCCACCCGACAGCACCGGGAAAAGCACCTCGGCATGGTGGGTGAAGAAGTTGGCCACCGCCGCATGCGGCACGACCACGCCCTTGGGGCGGCCCGTCGACCCCGACGTGTACAGCAGATACGCCGCCGACCGGCCATCGATCTCCACCCGCGGAGCGACACCACCGGCAACCCCGGTGGCGTCCCGCAGCACCACCACCGGCTGCGCATCCGCGAGCATGAACTCGATGCGCTCCGCCGGCAGATCGGCATCCACCGGCAGGTACACCGCACCGGCCGCCAGCACCGCCAGCCACGCCACCACCGAATCAGCCGACCGCGGGAGCACCACCGCGACCACCCGCTCCGGCCCGGCCCCCTCGGCCACCAACCGCGCCGCAAGAGCGTCCACCCGCTCGGCCAGCTCCGCGAAGGTCAGCGACACACCACGGAACACCAGCGCCGACGCGTCCGGCGTCGCCGCCACCTGACGACGGAACACCTCGACCACGGATTCGGCAGGAACCGGCCGGGCCGTCGCGGTGCCCCAGGTCAGCAGGTCGGCGCGCTCGTGGGCGGTGAGCAGGTCGATGTCGCCGAGCCGGACGTCGGCGTCCGCGGCCACCGCCTGCAGCAGGCGGATCAGGCGATCGCCCATCGCCCGTACGGTGCCCGGGTCGAAAAGCTCGGTCCGGTACTCGAAGGCGGCGGCGATCTCGTCGCCCTCCTCCGCCAGGGTGATGCTGAGGTCGAACTTCGCCGTGCCGGTGTCCACGAACCGGGTGGGCCAGCCCTCGACGGCGGGCAGCGCGTGCTGGTACGCCACCATCACGTCGAACAGCATCCGGCGGTCCGGGGCGAGCGCGTCCAGGACCCGGTCGTAGGGCACGTCGGCGTGGGCGAGGGCGGCCAGGTCGGCGTCCCGTACGCGGGTCAGCAGCTCGGCGAAGGTCGGGTCGCCGGACAGGTCGGTGCGCAGCACCACGGTGTTGACGAAGAGGCCGACCAGGTCGTCCACCTCTTCGCCGGGCCGTCCGGCGACCGGGGCGCCGAGCGGGATGTCGTCGCCGGCGCCGTGGCGGTGCAGCAGGGCGGCGGTCGCGGCGTGGGTCAGCATGAACATCGTGGTGCCGGTCGCCCGGGCCAGCGCCCGCAGCTCGGCGACGAGGCCGGCGGGCACCGTGACGGTCTCCGTCGCGCCGGCCGACGTCGGGGTCGCCGGGCGCGGCCGGTCGGTGGGTAGCGGCAGCAGCGGGGGCAGGTCGCGCAGTGTCTCGCGCCACCAGTCCAGGTCGTCGCCGACCGGCAGCGCGTCCTGCCAGCGGGCGAAGTCGGCGTACCGGACGGCGGGGAGCGGCAGTTCCCGGCCGTCGTGGGCGGCGGCCAGGTCGGACAGCAGCGGGGTGAGCGACCACTCGTCGGTGGCGATGTGGTGCGCCACCAGGAGCAGCACGTGCTCGCCGTCGGCGACCCGGTGCAGGTGCGCCCGGATCGGCAGGTCGGTGGCCAGGTCGAAGGGCCGGCGCACCGCCTCGGCCAGGTCGTCCACGCGGGTGATCTCGATGTCCGGCGCGGGCAGCACCACCTGGTACGGCAGGCCGTCCTCGCCGGACCGGTACACCGTGCGCAACGGCTCGTGCCGGGCGACGACAGCGGTCACCGCGCGGGCCAGCGCCGCCTCGTCCAGCGGGCCGTGCAGCGTCACCGCGAGGGGCAGGTGATAGGTGGGATCGGCCCCGTCGAGCTGGTGCAGGAACCACATCCGGCGCTGGGCGGCGGACAGCGGCGGGCGCTCGACCGGCGGCAGAGCGACCAGCGGTGGCAGGTCCGTGGCGCGTTTCAGCAGGCCGGTGAGGCCGGCCACGGTCGGCGCATCGAACACGTCCCGGATGCTGAGTTCACGGCCGAGGACGGCCCGGACCCGGGCCACCACCCGGGCCACGAGCAGGGAATGCCCGCCCAGGTCGAAGAAGTCGTCCCGGACACCGACCGCGTCGAGGCCGAGCACCGAGGCGAAGATGTCGCAGAGGATCTCCTCCAGCACGGTGCGGGCGGCGCTGACGGGCGACGTCTCGAAGACCGGGTCGGGCAGGGCGTTGCGGTCCAGTTTGCCGTTCGGGGTGGTGGGCAGCTCGTCCAGCACCATGACCGCGGCCGGCACCATGTAGTCCGGCAGGAAGTCGCCGGCGAACGACCGCAGCGCCGCCGGGTCGGCGTCCCCCACGACGTAACCGGCCAGGCGCCCGTCGCGCAGCACCACCGCGGCCCGGGTCACCGCCGGATGCCTCAGCAGCACGGCCTCGATCTCGCCGAGTTCGATCCGGAAGCCGCGGAGCTTGACCTGGTGGTCCACCCGGCCGAGCACGTCCAGGGTGCCGTCGGCCCGCCAGGCGGCCAGGTCGCCGGTGCGGTACATCCGGGTGCCGGGCGGCCCGTACGGGTCGGCCACGAACCGGCCCGCGGTCAGCTCCGGGCGGCCCAGATAGCCCTGCGCCACGCCGTCGCCGGCGATGTACAGCTCGCCCGCCACCCCCTGCGGGACCGGCCGCAGCGCCGCGTCGAGCACGTACACCTGGGTGTTCAGAATCGGTCGCCCGATCGTCGGCGTCCCGTCCGTGACGATCTCCGCGGCGGTCGACCAGATGGTCGTCTCGGTCGGGCCGTACAGGTTGGTGACGCCCGCGGTGTTCGCCCGCAGCCGGTCGGCCAGCTCGGCGGGCAGCGCCTCGCCGCCGACCAGCGCCCGCACGCCGGGCAGCGAGGATCCGGCGATCTCGCGCCACAGCGTCGGCGTGGCCTGCAGCACGGTCGCCCCGGACTCCGCGACCAGGGCCTCCAGCACCGCCGGGTCCTGCACGCTCTCCTTCGGCGCGAGCACCACCCGGGCGCCGCTGAGCAGCGGCAGGTAGAGCTCCAGCCCGGCGATGTCGAAACTGACGGTGGTCACCGCGAGCAGCCGGTCGGTGCTGCTCAGCGGGATCAGGCGCCGCATCGCGAGCAGGAAGTTCACCAGGTTGCGCTGGGTGACCACGACACCCTTGGGGCGCCCGGTCGACCCCGAGGTGTAGAGCACGTAGGCCGGCGCGTCCGGCGCGATCACCGGCTCCGGCAGCGGACCGTCCGCCGGGTCGCCGGCCCAGTTCTCGTCGATCAGCAGGATCGGCGCTGCGTCCTCGATCATCAGGGCGAGGCGCTCCGCCGGGAAGTCCGGGTCCAGCGGCAGGTAGGCG
The DNA here is from genome assembly GCF_055562375.1 of Actinoplanes sp. NPDC019969. Lineage (NCBI taxonomy): Bacteria > Bacillati > Actinomycetota > Actinomycetes > Micromonosporales > Micromonosporaceae > Actinoplanes > Actinoplanes sp. NPDC019969. The sequence continues at coordinate 28,689 of NZ_JBVHFK010000002.1, forward strand.
GCCCCGGTCCGGGCCACCGCGAGCAACGTGACCAGCAGCCGTGCCGACCGCTTGAGGCAGACCGCGACGATCGTGCCGGGTCGCGCGCCACGGGCGGCGAACCGCCGCGCCAGTTCCGCGACCTCGGCGTCCAGCTGCGCGTAGCTCAGCGACGTCACGCCGTCGGTGACCGCGATCAGGTCCGGGGTACGCGCCACCTGCTCGCGGATCAGCGTGCTGAGCGACGCGCCGGGCAGCGTGGCGGCGTCGCCGGTGCCGTCGGCGAGCAGCCGTTCCCACTCGGAGCGGGTGACCACGTCGAGCGCGCCGACCGGCTGCCCCGCGCCGAGGGTGGCGAACCGGTGCAGGAACTCGGCGAGCCGCTCGGCGTGCTCGGCGAGCCGCTCCGGCGTGTACAGCGCGGGATTGGCGTCCACGGTCAGGCCGAGCCGGCCGTCGCCGCGGTCGTCGAGGGTGATCGACAGGTCGTCGACCGGTCCGGCCGAGCGGTAGACCGGGCGGCCCGGGTTGCCGCCGAACGACAGGTCCACCCCGAACGGCTTGATGTTCACCCACGGCCCGACCAGGCGCTTGTCGCCGCCGAGCAGCTTCAGATCGCGGCGGATGTCCTCGCCCCGGTAGCGCTGGTGCTTCCGGATCGCCTTCAGCTCGGCGGCCACCGCGGCGATCAGCGCGCCGGCGGTCTGCCCGGCGTCGATGTGCAGGCGCAACGGCAGCACGTTGACGGCGGTGCCGGGCACCTTCGCGGTGACCGAGCCCAGCCGGCCCATCACCGGCAGGCCGAGCACCACGTCGGCGGCCCCGGTCAGCCGGTGCAGGTAGATCCCGACCGCGGCGAGCAGCGCCTCGACGCGCGTCGCGCGTACCTCCGCGGAGAGCGCGGTCAGGCCCGCGGTGACCGTCTCGGGAAGCTGATACTCCGCGCGGCGGAAGGAGTGCGCGGTACGGGCGGCGCCCGGCGCGAGCCCGGCGACCGGCGGGCAGTCGGCGAGACGCCGCGTCCAGAAGTCGCGGTCCGCGGCGAACTGCTCGCTGCCCCGGTACGCGATGTCGGCGTCGACCATGTCGCGCAGCGGCCGGAACGTCGGCGCCGCCGGCTCGGTACGAGCGGCCAGGGCGGTGTAGATCTGGGCCAGCCGGTGGGTGAGCAGCGCGAAGGTGTACGCGTCGAGGGCCAGGTGGTGACAGGTCTGGAACCACAGCTGCCGGTCGTCGGCGAGCCGCAGCAGGGCGTGCCGGAACACCGGGCCGGTCCGCAGGTCGATCACCTCGGCCAGGTCGGCACGGATCCACGCCTCGGCGGCGGCGTCCGGGTCGGGCTCGCCGCGCAGGTCGACGACGGTCAGCGTGCCGGTGATCGCGTCGTCGACGATCTGCCGCGGCTCGTCGTCCGGGCCGGTGATCCGGAGCCGCAGCACGTCGGTCTCGGCGACCAGCCGCCGCCCGGCCTCGGCCAGCGCCGCCAGATCGAGGACGCCGTCGATGGCGACCCCCGCGCCGGTGTTGAAGATCGGATTCGTGGCGTCGATCTGCTGGGCGAACCAGACCCCGGCCTGGGCGGCGGTCAGGGGTAGCTGCACGATGTCGATCTCCTGGTTCAGGGCACGGGGGTACGACCCGCCGTCGTCTACCGGGACGGCGGGTCGGTTACGGCGTGGGGTCAGGCGGTCATTTCGCGGATCAGGCTGGCCGGGCGCATGTCCGTCCAGTTCTTCTCCACGTACTCCAGGCAGTTGGCCCGGCTGTCCTCGGGGTGCGCGACGGTCCAGCCGGCCGGCACGTCGGCGAACGACGGCCACAGCGAGTGCTGCCCCTCGTCGTTGACCAGCACCAGGTAGGTGGCGTCGTCGTCCTCGAACGGGTTGGTGGTCATCGGGCCGGCTCCTTCTGCTGTGCGGTGATGAGGTCCCACCAGCCGTTGACCGTGGGCTGCTCGGCGAGTTCGACGAAGCCGACCTGGACGCCGCCGGAACGCCAGCGCTCGACCAGGACCATCAGCCGGATCGAGTCGAGCCCGACGTCCATCAGGTCGTCGTCCGGGCCGAAGCTGTCGGCCGGCTCGTCGATCACCTCGGCGATCTGTTCCTGCAGTTCGGCTGCCGAGGTGGGCAGGGTGGCGCTCATCGGATCTCTCCCGTGGTGACCAGGGTGCGGGGTTCCGCGGCCGGAACCGGGTGGCGCTCGGCGAGGCCGGCGGCGACCGAGGCGACGATCTCGCCGGAGCGGACCGCCACGGCGGAGAGCAGCGTGGACGTTATCCCGTGCGCGTGTTCGGTGCCGCCCTGCAGGTAGACGCCGGCGTGCAGGTCCGGGTCGGTGACCACCCGGTAGTCGCGGCCGATCCGGAACGCGCCCTCGTCGTCGCGGCGGCAGCGCGGTCCGGTCGCGCCGAGCAGCCGGCCCGCGTCGACCGGGCGGTAGCCGGTGGCGAACACGATCACGTCGGCGCTCAGCGGGGTCCGCTCACCGGTCGGCATGTGCTCGACCACCACGTCCAGGCCGTCGGCGCGGGGCGTCAGGGCGGCGATCCGGGAGGCGTTCATCATCCGCAGCCGCGGCTTGCCGAGCAGCTGCTCCTGGTACGCCTTGCGGTACAGCTCGGTGATCAGGTCGCCGTCCACCACCGAGTAGTTGGTGTTGCGGTGGTAGTCGAACAGCATCCGCTTCACGTCGGCCGGGGCGTCGAAGTAGACGTCGACGGCGGCCGGGTCGAAGATGCCGTTGGCGAAGTTGCTGTCGTCGGCCGGGCTGTAGCCGTACCGGAAGAAGACCGAGCAGACCTCCGCGCTCGGGTAACGCTCGTGCAGGAAGGCGACCGACTCGGCGGCGCTCTGCCCGGCGCCGACCACGACGAAGCGTTGCGGCAACGGCTCCTCGAAGGTCGCGGCCCGGTGCAGGATGTCCAGGTTGTGCCAGACCCGTTCGCCGGCGGTGACCTCGGGCGGCAGGCTGGACTCCAGGCCGACCGCGACGACCACGTTGCGGGCCCGCGTCGTCCGCACCTCGCCCTCGTGGACGGTGATCACGTCGACCGCCCACGCCTCGCCGTCGGCGTCCAGCACCGGCACGACGTCGGTGACGGTGTGCCCGTACGCCACGGTGTGCGCCATCCGGGCCGCGGCCCAGCTCAGGTAGTCGTGGAACTCCACCCGCAGCGGATACATCGTCTTGTAGTTGATGAAGTCCGACAGCCGGTCGTGCGCGTGCAGGTAGGACACGAAGCTGAAGTCGCTGGCCGGGTTGCGCATGGTGACCAGGTCCTTGAGGAAGGACACCTGCATCGTGGCGTTCTCGAAGAGCATGCCGCGATGCCAGCCGAACTCGGCCTGCTTCTCCAGGAAGACCGCCTCGATGCGGTCCTCCAGCCGCTCACACCGGGCGTTGTGCTCCTCGACGGCGATGGCGAGAGCCAGATTGGACGGTCCGAAACCGATGCCGACCAGGTCGTACACGGTGTAGTCCGAGGGAACCAAGTCAAGGCCCTTCCAGGAGAGTCGAACTCGGCGCGTGCCAGGTTAGGCTAACCTAACTAAATCCGGTGCGTAAAGCGGGCCCGGGGTACGTGAGGAGCGCCGCACGCTTGTGCCCCAGATCGACCTCAGCCAATTCCTCGAAGCCCGCGCCGACGAACATCCGGCGCGCCATCAGGTGTCGCGCATCCGGGTCGGCGAGCACCCGGCGGCATCGCGCGTCAGCCGTGAAGAGGGCCGCCACCAGCGTTTTCATCAATTCCCTGCCGACGCCCCGGCCGGTCTCCGACAACGGCCCGACGGCGATGTGCACACCCAGGTCGTACGGATCGGCGGGGTAGTGCCGGCCCACCACGTCACGCGGCGTGCGGTAGACCTCCAGGTAGGCCAGATCCCGCCCGTCCCGCGCGGCGATCAGCGGCCGGGTGCACTGGCCGGCCAGCTGGTGGCGCAGCACCGCCGCCCAGCGCTCGACCGGCCAGGCCTGCTCCCAGAACCGGTCCACATGCGGGAGCGCCATCCATCCGGCGATCAGGCCGGCGTCGCGGTCCGGGTCAGCGACCCGGACCGCCCACGGTGGAGCCAGGACAGGTACGGGCGGCGGCCCGGCCGACAGGACCGCGGGATCGAGATCGTCGGCCCGTTCCCGTGAGGACGCGGGCGACCAGGCCGCCGCCCCCGTCACTTGGCCGCCGCCGCGGCGATCTTCGGCAGCACGGTGTCGATGGCGTGCTGGATCGCCAGCGGGCTGGGGTTGCGCAGCGCGGTGAACTCCCCCAGGTCCAGGGACACGTACTTGCCGTTCTTGACCGCGTTCATGTTCTTGAACAGCGTGTTGTTCTCGATGGCCGTCTTGAACTGGGCCTCGGCCGGGTAGATCATCACCACGTCGGCGTCCAGGTCGGCGATCTTCTCCAGGCTGAGCGTGACGGCGAAGTCCTCGCTCTTGATCGCCTTGACGGCCGGGGTCAGCTCCATGCCGTACCCGTTGAACATCTTGACGCCGGAGTCCTCCGGCGAGCGCAGCACGCCGATGGTGCCGGCCTCGAACGCCTGCGCCAGCGTGAAGGTCTTGCCGACCAGCGCCGGGTACTGGGTCTTCACCCCGGCGACCTTGGCCTCGACGTCCTTGATCACCTGCTCGCCCTGCTCGACCTTGCCGACCAGCTTGGCGACCTGGCGGAGGGTGGTCTGCCAGGAATCCTCGAACGGGCCGGACTCGTACGCGGTGGTCGGCACCAGCGGCGACAGCGCCTTGTACTCGTCGTCGATGTAGTAGTCGCCGCCGGCCAGCACCAGGTCCGGGTTCAGCGTGGCGACCTTCTCCGCGTCGACGCCCTTCTCACCCACCTCGAGGACGGTCGGGGTGCCGGTCAGCTTGGGCTTGGCCCACGGGGTGACGCCACCCTCGTGCACCGAGGCGCCGATGCCGACCGGCTGGACGCCGAGCAGCAGCAGGGCGTCGAGGTCGGCGTCGGACAGCGCGACGATGCGCTCCGGCGCCTTCTCCAGTGTGGTGGTGCCGAGCTTGTGCGTGATCGAGACGGGGTACGCGCCGGCGGCCGCGGAGGGCGCCCCGGCCGTCGGAGTCTCCGCCTCGCTCGTCCCGCAGGCGGCGAGCGAGCCACCGGCGAGAGCGAGCGCGAGCACGGAGGTCGAAGCGCGCAGACTGAATGACATATCGACTCACCTTACGTTCTTAGGTGTGCCTAACCTAAGTGACGCTGGCTGGTCGCTTCAACCCAGGGTGCCGCCCCGCACCGTCCTCAGTCGCTGCGGTTCTCCTGGACGTGGGCGCGCATCTTCACGAAGTTGCTCATCCGGTTCCAGGGCGACCGGGTGATCCAGTCGTCACCGATCACATCGAACAGGCTGCCGGCCGCGTTGTACTGTCCGTTCAGGCCCAGGGCGAAGGCGAGCTGGTTCCAGACGATCGGGGTCAGCAGGGTCTCCTGGTAGTCGTCGTGGAAGGCCGAGCCCTGCAACGCCTCCCAGATCTCGTCGATGACCTCGTCGCGCTGGTAGTACTCGTCGAAGTTCGCCCGTTCCTCGGTGGTCGCGTGCTCGTAGTGCGCCATGGCCACCAGCACCGGGATGTGGGTGCCGGGGCAGGCCGCGGCCCGGGTCCGGGCGAAGTCGAACATCGCCTCGGTGCTGCCGCTCCACTTGGGCTTGAGGCCCTCCATCATCTGCCAGTGGCCGAAGTAGTGGATGGGGTCGGCCTTGATCAGCCCATCGAAGCGCCGCCAGCGCTCCTCCTCCGGAAGCTGGCGGGCCCGGCCGAGAGTGATCAGGCTCTTCCAGGCGTCGGCACAGCCGGGATCCCGTTCCACGACCTCGTCGAGGCAGTCCTCGGCCTGGCGCAGGCGGTTGAACCAGACCTTCCAGGCATCTTCACTCACCGTATCGGCCGTGCCGCTGCCCCGTGCGTCCCAGGCCCAGTGGACCAGCCGGACGCCGCGGACCAGCAGCGGCAGCGTCGAGCCGGGCTCCTCCCGGATCGGCCCCTTGATCCACTCCTCGAGGCCTTCGGCATCGGCCGCGACGCTCAGGTAGTACGAGCGGTTCTCCGGGTCGGGCCGGGACAGGATCTCGCGCGCGGTCGCCCAGTCACGCTCGCTCAGCGCCTCGTCCAGGCGTTCGGCCTCGGGGTCGCCGTAGTAACTGAGGAACTCCGGGCCCTCGGGCTCCGCCGCTTTCTTCTTCTTGAAAGACCACACGGCCGGTGAGCCTAGGCTCCGCGCGACTCCCCCGGAAGATCGAATCCCTGCGCCGTACGCGGCCCGTCTTGACAGGTGACCAAATGGTCACATAACTTGGAGTCATGACGGACGACGACCGGGTCTTCAAGGCATTGGCCGACCCGAGCCGCCGGTTCCTGCTCGATCTGCTCTTCGCCCGGGACGGCCGCTCCCTCTCCGAGCTGGAGAGCGAGCTGGAGATGACCAGATTCGGCGTCGCCAAGCATCTGCGGGTGCTGGAGGAGGCCGGGCTCGTCGTCGTCCGGCGCTCCGGCCGGGAGAAGCTGCACTACCTCAATCCGGTGCCGATCCGGCAGATCCACGACCGGTGGATCGACAAGTTCACCGAGCAGCACGTGACCGCACTCATCGATCTGAAACGAACGCTGGAGGAAGAGTCATGAGCGACACCCAGGTCTTCCGCATCTGGATCAAGGCGTCGGCCGACAAGATCTGGACGGCCATCACCGACCCGGAGTGGAACGCGAAGTACGGGTACGCGGCACCGCAGTTCTACGAGCTGGAGAAGGGTGGCCGGTTCCATTCCACGGCCACCGCCGAGATGAACGCGTACGCGTCGGCCAACGGCTTCGCCCTGCCTGAGATCATCATCGACGGCGAGGTGCTGGAGGCCGAGCCGCCGCGGCGCCTGGTGCAGACGTGGCGGATGCTGATGGACCCGACCACGGCGGCCGAGCCGTTCACCACGCTGACCTACGACATCGAGGAGTCGAGCCCCGGCGTCTGCCGGCTCACCATCACCCACGAGACGCCGGGCGCGCCGGCCACCGCCGCGATGATCCTCGGCAACCCGGAGGCCGGGGCCGAGGGTGGCGGCGGCTGGGCGTGGGTCCTCAGCGACCTCAAGTCGCTGCTGGAGACCGGCAAGATCCTGACGCAGGCGTAAGCCGCGCCGGGCCCCGGTCCGTGCCCGCCCGCGGCACGGACCGGGGCCCGGTCACCCGACGTAACGGCGGGCGGTCGAGCGGCGCTGCGTCTCGTCCAGCCGCCCGAGACGGGCCTCCACCACGGCGGGCCGGGGACGGCGGTCGGTCAGCAGCCAGCCGAGACCGCGCAGCGCGTCGACCGCACCGAGCAGCGACGTCCGGTCCCGGGGCACGGTCCGGGCCAGGAAGAGGGTGCGGCGGACGGCCGGGCCGAGCGGCCGCCGCAGCCAGGTGAACCAGAGGGTGTTGCGCAGCCCGACCCGGCGGCGGTGGGTGCTGTCCCGCAGCTTCGACGCCCGGTGGTGCACGGTCAGGTCCTCCAGGTAACACAACTCCCATCCGGCGGCGATCAGGTCGGTGGCCAGCAACTCCTCCTCGCCGCCGAGCCAGAGCCGCTCGCTGAAACCGCCTGACGCCTCGAACGCGTCCCGCCGCACCACCGAGGCGCCGGCCAGGAAACTGCCGAGCGCCGGGCCGGGCAGCCAGTCCGGCGCGGGAACCGGCGAGTCGCGCAGCTCGGCCACGATCGGGTCCTCGACACCGGCGGGCTCGACCACGATCCGGGCGTTGACCAGGGCGAGCCGCGGGTGGGCGTCGAGCGCGTCGGCGGCCCGGGCCAGCGAGCCGGGGCTCCACCAGGTGTCGTCGTCACAGAAGGCGACGTACGGGGTGCGGGTACGGCGTACCCCGATGTTGCGGCCGACCGCCCCGAGATTCTCGCCGAGCGCGACCACCTCCACGTCCGGATACCGACGCCGGACCGCGTCGGCGGTCCCGTCCGTGGAGCCGTTGTCGACCAGCACCACGTGCGGCCGCTCCGGCAGCTCCCGCAACCGCCGCACACAGGCCAGCGCCTCCTCACGCCGCTGCCAGGTGATGACGACGGCGCTCACCCGCGGATCCCCCATGAAAAATCTTTCCCCCTCGTCGCGGAACAGTCGCGGAACGCGGGCCCGCATACCCCGGATCCGGTTATTCGCACTTCTTCTGGGCACACGGTCGGTACGCCGGACACTCCGGTGTGCGAGGACGAGGAGGCGATGACGTGGACCCCCGCGATCTCTACCCGAAGCCGGAACTGGACGGCGGCGACCAGCAGCCACCCGGCCTGACCTCGGCCATGCCGGACCGGCCGGATCACGGCGAGGAGTCCTACCGGGGCTCCGGGCGGCTGTCCGGCCGCAAGGCGGTCATCACCGGCGGGGACTCCGGGATCGGCCGGGCGGTGGCCATCGCGTACGCGCGGGAGGGCGCCGACGTGCTGATCTCCTACCTGCCCGAGGAGGAGTCGGACGCGGCCGACACGGTCCGGTGGATCGAGAAGGCGGGCCGCAAGGCGGTGGCCGTGCCCGGTGACATCTGTGACGAGGCGCACTGCAGGGCGATCATCGACCGGGCCCGGCAGGAACTCGGCGGGCTGGACATCCTGGTGAACAACGCCGCTTACCAGATGCAACAGCCGGGCGGCATCACCGACATCACCGATGAGCAGTTCGACCGGGTCATGAAGACCAACCTGTACGCGATGTTCTGGCTCTGCCGGGCCGCGGTGCCGCACATGCCGGCCGGCTCCACGATCATCAACACCGCGTCGATCCAGGCCTACCTGTCGTCGAGCGCGCTGCTCGATTACGCCACCACCAAGGGTGGCATCGTCGCCTTCACCAAGGCGCTCGCCGAGGACCTGGCGGAGAAGGGCATCAGGGTCAACGCGGTCGCGCCCGGGCCGATCTGGACGCCGCTGATCCCGGCGACCATGACCGAGGAGAAGGTGAAGAGCTTCGGCGGCGACACCCCGCTCGGCCGGGCCGGGCAGCCCGCCGAGCTGGCCCCCGCCTACGTGTACTTCGCGAGCCAGGAGTCCAGTTACACCACCGGCGAGGTGCTCGGCGTCACCGGCGGCAAGCCGGTCAGCTGACCGGGACAGCGCCGATCGCGCCGCCGGGGAGAACCGGCGGCGCGAAGCCGGCGGGTCAGAACAGGCCGGTCACCCAGTTGACGGCCTCCATCACCCACGTGGTCTGCCGGAGGAAGGCGAACCCGACGCCGGCCAGGAAGACGCCGGCGACCATGTGCGCGCCACGGGCGGTGTGCCGCGGGCGGCCCAGCCGCTGCTCGAGCACGAGCCGGCCGACCAGCCGGGCCAGCGCGAACACGCCCGCGGCGACGGCCAGCGTCACCAGGAAGACGATCAGCGCGCTGAACAGGTCACCGTCCGACGACAGCGCCCAGATGCCCCAGCAGACGAAGGAGAACAGCACGGCGGCGCTGCTCCACTCGCCGCCCCGGCGCAGCCGCCGGATGTGCCAGCTCAGGCTCCGCTGCGGCTCCTGGTGGCGCTCGTCGGGCCAGCCCGTGCCGGTCGGCTCGTGGCCGGCGCCGACATGCCCGGTGAACTGGCCGGTGAACTGCTGGGTCCGCTGGGTCACGCTGGCCCGGCCCCGGCTGAACGGCGACGCCTCGGGCGCCTGCGCGGGCGGGGCGGTGGGGGCCGCCGGCGCGGGGACGGCTTGCACGGGTGTGGTGGGCGCCGGCTGCTCCGGCACGGCGTCCGGGGTCGTCTGCCTGGTCGGCTGATCGGCCCATGGGTCCTGCGGCGGCATGTCGAGCGTCCGCTCGGACCACTGCGGTTGCTCCGGCATCGTTCCCCTCTCGGCTTGCGGTCGGTGACCGGCGATCCCGGCGGTCGGTGACCGGCGACAGTTCGAGGGTAACGAGCCCGCAAATAGGTCGCCGCCGCCCGCAGCAGTCCGTTACACACATGCCATGAAGGAAGAGATACCGATCCGCCCCACCACCCCCGCGGACTTCCCGGCGATCTGCGACCTGCTCGGCACGGTATTCCACGAGGATTTCAGCGGCGAGCTCAAGGAACTCGAGGCGGAGATCGTGGAGTTCGACCGCTCGATGGTCGCCGACGACGCGGGGCGGGTGGTGGGACACACCCTGGCGTTCACCCGCGACTTCACGGTGCCGGGGGCGGTGGTTCCGGCGGCGCACGTCTCCGGGGTCGGTGTCCTGCCCACCCACCGGCGGCGCGGTCTGCTCAGCCGGATGATGCGCCGCCAGCTCCACGAGATCGCCGACGCCGGCCGGGAGAGCGTGGCGGTGCTCTGGGCGAGCGAGAGCGCGATCTACCCGCGGTTCGGGTACGGCCCGGCCGCGTCCCGCCTCTTACTCAACATCATGAACCGTGAGGTACGTCTCCCCGCCCCGCCCGCCGAGCCCTCCGGCAGCCTGCGGATGGCCGATCCGGAGAGCGCGCGCACCGACATCACCAAGGTGTACGAGCAGCTGCGCCCGGAACGGATCGGCTGGTCCAGCCGGGACGACCGCTGGTGGCGTTACGTGCTGTCCGATCTGAAGGACCAGCGCGACGGCGCCACCAAGCGGTACGCCGTGGTGCACGACGGCCCGGACGGCCCCACCGGTTACGCGCTCTGGCGGGTCAGCGACGGCTGGACGCATCACGGCCCGAACGCCGAGGTGCAGGTCCGCGAGGTAGCCGCCGCCGACCCGGCGACCTATCTGGCGCTCTGGCGGTTCCTGTTCGGCATCGACCTCAGCCGCAGCGTCACCACCCGCCTGGCCGCCGTGGACGAGCCCTTGCTGTACCTGGCCGACGAGCCGCGCCGGCTCGGCCCCTCGATGATCGACGCCCTGTGGGTACGCCTGGTGGACGTGCCGCGCGCACTGGCCGCCCGCCGCTACGCCGCCCCGGTCGACGTGGTGCTCGAGGTCACCGACCCGATCCTGGCGGGCAACAACGGCCGCTGGCGGCTCACCGGCGGGCCGGACGGGGCGACCTGCGCCGCGACCACCGACCCGGCCGACCTGACCTGCTCGGTGACCGACCTGGGCGCGGTCTACCTGGGCGCCACCAGGTTCGCCGCGCTGGCCGCGGCCGGCCGGGTCCGGCAGCTGACCGGCAACGATCCGACGGTCGCGTTCGGCTGGAACCGGCTGCCCAGCCCGACGGAGGTGTTCTGACCCGATGCCCGCGGCGGTACCGTCGGTGGCATGGGCCAGCCCGAACGCCGACGCCGCCGTGTCCGTCCCGCCACGGCATCCGCCGACCAGCCCACTGACACCCGAACCGGCGAACCCGCCGGCACGCCGCCTGCCGTGCCGGTCCCGGCTCCGCCCCCGGTCCCGGTCCCCGCACCGCCGCCGGTTCCTCCACCGGTGCCGGTTCCGGTTCCTCCGCCGATGCCGGTTCCGGCGCCCCCGGCCGTGGTGACCGGCGAGGGCGACGGCCCACGCCAGGCAACGGCCGACAACAGGCAGAAACCGGCGCAACCGGCCCGTGGCGGCTATCCACGCCGGTCCGGTCCAGGGCCCGGCGGCGGTGACGAGCGGGAGTCCGAACGCGGCCTGCGCGGCCTGGTCGGCTCCGGGTCGTCACAGGTCAGCGTGGGCGCGGCGCTGCGCGCCCGGGACGCGTCCCGTCCCACCGACGACGACCTGGCCGAGGCGGAGGCGAACCTGACGATCGTGCGGCGCAACTGGCTCCCCCGCGAGGAACTGCCCCGGCGGTGAAAAAACCCCGGCTGGTTGTCAGGGCTGTCTCGACGGCGTCGAGACAGCCCTGACAACCAGCAGGGGTCGGAGAAGGGGTGCGGTCAGGCGGTGGTGCTGGGCTCCGGCAGCTCCGGCAGCTCGCGGGCGACCTCGTAGTCGGCGAGCTGGGAGATCCGGCGGGCGTGCCGGGCGTCGCCGGAGAACGACGTCGCGATGAACGCCTCCACGAACGCCGTGGCCTCGTCGAGGGTGTGCTGGCGGGCGCCGATCGCGATCACGTTGCTGTCGTTGTGCTGCCGGGCCAGCTCGGCGATCTCGGCCTTCCAGACCAGGGCGGACCGGACGCCGGGGACCTTGTTGGCGGCGATCTGCTCGCCGTTGCCCGAGCCGCCGATCACGATGCCGAGCGAGCCGGGGTCGGCGACCACCTTCACACCGGTGTGGAAGCAGAACGCCGGGTAGTCGTCCTCGGCGTCGTAGACGTGCGGTCCGACGTCCACCACGTCGTGCCCCTGCTTCACCAGGTGGTTCACGAGGTGGTTCTTCAGCTCGAAGCCGGCGTGGTCGGAACCAAGGTAGAGACGCATGATGGGAAGTCTTTCAGAAGGTGAGGGCCGAACGCAGGGCGGACGCCACCTGATCAGCCGCGGTTCGCGCGGCGTCGATGGTGGCCAGTTTCCGGGCGAAGCCGTGGTTCACACCCATGTAGCGGGTGTGCACCACCGGGACGCCCGCGGCGATCAGCGCGTCGGCGTAGTCGGCGCCCTCGTCGCGCAGCGCGTCGTACTCGGCGGTGATCAGCAGGGTGGGCGGCATGCCGGCCAGGTCGGCGGCGGCGAGCGGCGCCACGTCCGGGGTGAACCGGAGCATCGGGTCCGGGACGAACGTCTCCCAGGCCAGCTTCATCGAGGCCCGGTCCAGGCCGTACTCCCCCAGCTCGTCGTAGGACTCGGCGGCGGTGAGCGGGTCGATGGCCGGGTAGATCAGCACCTGGAAGTCGAGCGGGGTGGCGGCGTCGCGCTGCCGGCGGGCGGTGACCGTGGCGAGCTGGCCGCCCGCGCTGTCCCCGCCGATCGCCAGCCTGGACACGTCCAGCCCCAGATCGCCGCCGGACTTGCGCAGGTACCGCAGCACGGTCTCGGCGTCGTCCAGCGCGGCCGGGAAGACGTGCTCCGGAGCGAGCCGGTAACCGGCGGACACCACGGCACAGCCGGAGCGGTCGGCGACCCGCCGGCAGAACCGGTCGACGGTCTCGATGCTGCCGTAGCACCAGCCGCCGCCGTGCAGGTAGACGAAGACCGGGGCGCCGATCTTCCCCGCGTAGAGACGGCAGGGCACACCGTCGGCGTCGAAGTCGGCGACCACCGGCAGCGGCAGCGCCGGGCCGGTCTCCGCCTCGTTCGCCTCCTCCATCGCGGCCCGCACCCCGAGCAGGCGCTGGTAGGGGTCGGCCGCCAGTTCCTCCGGAGACGGCCGCCGCCGCAGCTGGGCGGCGGCCGTGACCTGCGGGTGCAGCATCAGCGGAGGTCGGCGACGACCAGGCCGCCGCGGGCCTTCGGAGTGAACCAGGTGCTCTTGCGGGGCAGCTTGAGCCGCTCCAGGTTGACCTCGACGAAGTCGTCGACGGTGACCGGGGCGATCAGGACCGCCAGCTCGGCGCGGCCGGCGTCGACCTCGCCGCGCAGCCACTCGACCGGGTAGTCGCCGCCGATGTAGGAGATCCGCTTGTCGCCCGGGTCGAGTCCCAGCGCGTCACGCAGCAGGACCCGCTCGACGAGGGCGTGGTCCAGGTTCTCCACCGTGCTGCCGGCCGGGTCGGCGGGCAGCCCGAGGGCAAAGGTGCGGCCGGCGGCGTACACCTCGACGGTGCCCTTGGCCGGAAGCTGCGCGGGGCGCGGCAGCTCGGTGACCGTCGCACCCGCCGCGCGGAGCCGGTCCAGCAGCTCGTCGACGGGCGCCGGCAGCTCGCTGATCAGGCGGTTGTAGGGCTGGATGAAGACCGAGGCCGGCGTGGTCACGACGGCCAGGAACCGCTCCAGGCCCCCGGTCTGCGCGGCCAGGCTGCGGTGGTTGCCGTCGGCGACCACCAGCTCGCCGCCACCGGCGAGGGCCAGCAGCTCGTCCTGCTGGTCGCCGGGGCCGAGAGGCCAGATCGCGTGGGTACGCCCACTGGCGTCCACATCCGTCGCGGCCGGCTCGCCCGCCGCGCCAACCGCCCGGGCCAGCGCCGCGTGCAGCTCCTCGCCGCGCCCGGTCTGCAGCAGCAGCACGGGCGACAGCAGCGCGCCGACCGCCTCGGCCAGCGCGACCCGCTCGCGGACCTTGCTGATGAACACGTCCTCGTTGCGGATGACCAGGCCCGGCTCGTCGGCGCTGGTGGAGATCTGGCCGGTCTCGACCATGCTCCACAGGCCGTAGGCGGGGGCCTCGCCCGGCGCCGTGATGCGGTAGAGCACCACGACGTGCTCAGCCTGCCGGTACTTCTCCTCGGCCTGATCGCGCTGCAGGCGGACAGCGGCGTCCGGCAGCGACTCGAGGAAGGACTTCCCGAGGGACTCGGGCGCGAGGTGCGGCATCTCCACGGCCAGCGCGCTGTGCGGGTTGGCGGTGATGATGTCGGTGATTTCGGCGTCGTCGGCGAACTCGTCGTAGTTCTGGGCTCCGGTGCCACCGGTGGTGATCCAGGCCCGGCTGATCGGGTGCACGACCGTCATGGCTGGCAACTTACCCGGCGAGCCTTCGGTGCCTGCCCACCGGCATGTTTCCTCGTGACCTGCTCAACTGCGCGGTGCGGTGCGGGTTCACCGCGCGTTCCACCGGCCTTGCCGTGACGGTCACCGGAGGAGCGAGCATAACCGCGACATCCGGGGGCAAATCGTCCCAGGCTCCGCGCTGGACGCTGATGCTCGAGCCGACCGATTCAGTTTCCGGCATTACCCGCCTCCGCGCTGGATGAGGTGTACGTCACCTCATCCAACGACGGATTCCGGGCCGGGCATCGCTTTTTTCAGCGAACGCCACCGAACGGCAACTCAGTCGAAGATCGGGCCCAGGTCGCGGCTGCGCTTGAGCTCGTAGAAGCCGGGGGTGCCGGCGACGAGCACGACGCCGTCCCACAGCTTGCCGGCGGCCTCGCCCTTCGGCGCCGGGGTGATGACCGGGCCGAAGAAGGCGACGGTCTCGCCCGGGTTCGGGCCGGGGGCGTGGATCACCGGGGTGCCCACGTCGGTGCCGACCGGCTTCATCCCGGCGTTGTGACTGGCCCGCAGAGCCTCGTCACGCTCGCCGGTCTTCGCGGCCGCGGCCAGCTCCGGGTCGAGGCCCACCTCCGCCAGGGCCTCGCGGAACAGGTTCTCGTCCTCGATGTCGTATTTCTGCAGGTGAATGCGGGTGCCGAGGGCCGTGTAGAGGTCACGCAGGACGGCCGGACCGGCGGCCTCGGCAGCGGCGATGCAGACCCGGACCGGGCCCCAGCCCTTGGCCAGCAGCGTCTTGTACTGCTCGGGCAGTTCGTCGCGGCCCTCGTTGAGCACCGAGAGACTCATGACGTTGAAACGGACGTCCAGCGGACGGACCTTCTCCACCTCCAGCAACCAGCGGGAGGTGATCCAGGCCCACGGACACAAGGGGTCGAACCACATGTCGACAGTGGCGCGTTCAGTCATTCTTCGATCTTCCTCCTTTTTCGGTCGCCGGTCGGGGTGAGTTGTGTCGCCGTCGCCGCATAGGCTGCGGGGAAACGCAGTCAGCTCGAAGGAGAGTGCACGTGGCCGGTGTTCACAACCTGACCCAGGTCGAGGCTGCGGAGCGTGGTCGATTGCTCGAGGTGACCGGGTACGACATCACCCTCGACCTGACCGACGGGCACGGCAACCCCGGCTCCGAGACCTTCAGGTCCACCTCAGTGATCAACTTCCGGTGCGCCGAACCGGGCGCCACGACGTTCGTCGAGGCGGCAGCCGCGCGGATCCACTCCGCGACGCTGAACGGCGAACCGCTGGACCTCGGCTCCTGGTCACCCGAGAACGGCCTGTCGCTGCCCGGCCTCGCCGCCGAGAACACCCTGGTGGTGTCGGGCGACTTCGGATACTCGGCCAGCGGGCAGGGGCTGCACCGCAGCCTCGACCCGGTGGACAAGGAGGTCTACCTCTACAGCCAGTTCGAGACGGCCGACGCGCAGCGCGCCTTCGCCTGCTTCGATCAGCCCGACCTGAAGAGCGTGTTCACCTGGCACGTCACGGCGCCGGGGCACTGGAAGATCGTCTCCAACATGCCGGTGGACGGCGAGGAGAAGGCCGATTCCGGGGCGAAGACGACCCATTTCGCCACCTCGCCGAAGATGAGCACGTACATCACGGCGATCTGCGCCGGGCCGTACCACGAGATCCGCGACTCGCACGACGGCATCGAGCTGGGCGTCTTCTGCCGCGCCTCGATGGCCCGGTACCTGGACGCCGACGACCTGTTCCTGGTCACCAAGCAGGGCTTCGACTTCTTCCACGAGAAGTTCGGCGTTCGGTACCCGCTGCCGAAGTACGACCAGCTGTGGGTGCCCGACTTCAACGCCGGCGCGATGGAGAACTTCGGCTGCGTCACGCACGCCGAGTCGCACTACATCTTCCGCTCGCAGGTCACCGACTACGAGTACGAGCAGCGCGCCAACACGATCCTGCACGAGCTGGCCCACATGTGGTTCGGCGACCTGGTGACCATGCGCTGGTGGAACGACCTGTGGCTGAACGAGTCGTTCGCCGAGTGGGCGAGTCACTGGTGCAACACCGAGGCCACCCGGTTCGGCGACGCCTGGACGACCTTCCTGTCGATCCGCAAGACCTGGGGTTACCGGCAGGACCAGCTGTCCTCCACCCACCCGGTGTACTGCGAGATGCCGGACCTGGAGGCGGTCGAGGTCAACTTCGACGGCATCACGTACGCCAAGGGCGCCAGCGTCATCAAGCAGCTGGTCGCCTACGTCGGCCTGGACCCGTTCCTGACCGGCCTCCGGGCGTACTTCACCAAGTACGCGTGGGGCAACGCCACCTTCGACGACCTGCTCAGCGAGCTGGAGGCGGCGTCCGGGCGGGAGCTGCGCAAGTTCGCCGCGCAGTGGCTGGAGACCGCGCAGGTCAACACGCTGCGCCCGGTCGTCGAGGTGGACGGGGACGGCCGCTACACCAGCGTGGTGGTGCAGCAGGAGGCGCCGGCCGACTACCCGACGCTGCGCACCCACCGGATCGGTGTGGGCCTGTACGACCTCGACGGCGACCGGCTGGTCCGGCGCGAGCGGATCGAGGTGGACGTGGCCGGGGAGCGTACCGAGATCGCCGCGCTGGCCGGTGTGAAGGCCCCGGACCTGCTGCTGCTCAACGACGAGGACCTGACGTACGCGAAGCTGCGGCTGGACGAGCGGTCGCTGGGCACGCTGGTCGGGCACATCGCCGGCTTCGACTCGTCGCTGCCCCGGGCGCTG
This sequence comes from Actinoplanes sp. NPDC019969, assembly GCF_055562375.1. NCBI lineage: Bacteria > Bacillati > Actinomycetota > Actinomycetes > Micromonosporales > Micromonosporaceae > Actinoplanes > Actinoplanes sp. NPDC019969. Next base: position 45,838 of record NZ_JBVHFK010000002.1, read on the forward strand.
TGCTGGGCGGCCGCCTGGGACATGCTGCGCGACGCCGAGATGGCGGCCCGCGACTACGTGGCCCTGGTCGTCGCCGGCCTGCCCGCCGAGGACGACATCAACCTGGCCACGGCGACGCTGCGGCAGGCCGCGACCGCGCTGGCGACCTTCGCCGACCCGGCGTGGGCGCCGCAGGGCTGGGCGCAGCTGGCCGGCCTGGCCGGCGCTCAGGTGGCGAACGCGGAGCCGGGCAGCGGGTGGCAGCTCACCTGGGCCCGGGCGTTCGTGACCGCGGCCCGCACGCCGGACGAGGCGGCCGTGCTGCGGGGCTGGCTGAGCGGCGAGTCGCGGCCGGAGGGCCTGGTCGTCGACACCGAGCTGCGCTGGTCGCTGCTGCAGGCGCTGGCCGCGCTGGGGGCCGCCGCCGAGTCCGAGATCGACGACGAGCTGGCGGGCGACAAGACGGCCAGCGGCGAGCGGGAGGCCGCGGTCGCCCGGGCGCTGCTGCCGACCGCGGAGAACAAGGCCCGGGTGTGGGCGGACCTGACCGGTCCGCAGGCGCCGCCGAACTGGCTGAACCGGTCGCTGCTGATCGGGTTCCAGAGCACCCGTCAGGTGGCGCTGACGGCCCCGTACGCCGAGAAGTTCTTCGCGGTGGTCGGGGACGTGTGGGCCCGCTCGGACAGCGAGCCGGCGCAGGAGTTCGCCACTATGGCGTACCCGGTCTACCAGATCAGCGAGGAGACCGTGGCGCTCACCGACGCGTGGCTGGCCCGTGACGGTCACCCCGCGTCGCTGCGGCGGCTGGTCGCCGAGGGCCGGGACGGTGTGCTCCGGGCGCTGAAGGCCCGGGCGAAGGACACCGCCGCGTCCTGACCGGAAGTGATTACCGGCCCGTCCCACTTTCGTGGGGCGGGCCTTTCACATGCCACAACATGCCTGTGGATAACACGTCAGAAACAACTCTGTGTGAGTAGGCTGGCACTCCGCGGTGATGGAGGTGGTCCGTGACGATGCTGAGCCAGGGTTCCCCGGTGCGCTGGTCCGCGCCGGAGGGCCGGTGGACCCAACCCGACCTGCAGTTGTTCCCGCAGGACGGCCACCGGTACGAGATCCTCGACGGCTGCCTGCACGTCACCCCACCGCCCGACGACCGGCACGACTCGCTCGTCGAGTCGGTGGTCGCGACGCTGCGCGCGGCCGCCCCGCCCGGCTGGTGGGTGTGCGCCCGGCTCGGCATCGCGATGGAGGCCAGCAACCTGGTGCCGGACGTGACAGTGCTGCGGCCGCACTCATCCGGCTCGATCTGGGTGGACCCGGCCGACGTCGCGCTGGTGGTGGAGGTCGAGACGGCCGAGACCCAGCGGTACGACCGGCTGCTCAAGCCGGACGTCTACGCGGCAGCGGGCATCCCGGCGTATTGGCGGGTCGAGGCCGGGCCGGTCCTGCGGGCGTTCACCCTGGACCAGGACGGGGCCTACCGACCGGCCTGTGACGTCGAGACCGAGGAGCAGGTCAGGCTGGACAGCCCGTACCCGCTCCGGGTCAATCCCGCGGTCTGGCGCTGAGCCCTCGGTCAGCCGCGACCGGCGTGGGTCGCCAGCTGGTCGATCCCGATCATCAGGCCACCGGCCAGGTCACCGCCGGCGAAGGCCGCGGCCATCGACAGGCCGGCGAGTTTCGCGTCCCGGTTGGAGATGCGCTTGCGCGCCTCGGAGCCGGTGACGATCTCCAGCTTGCGCTGGTTCGGCGAGATCGCGACCAGCACGGACCGCTGCGGGTTGCGCGTCTGGGCGTGCAGTTTCTCCGCGGACGCGCGCAGCGGCTCCTCGATCGGGCCGAGGTAGATGCTGAAGTTGAGGCCGGTCACCTGGTCGGCGATCCGGAGCGCCTCGTCGAGGCGGAGCAGCTGCCGGGTCGTGAACGGACCGTCGACGGGCTGCTCGAGCGGGGTGACCTCACCAACTGTCACTTGCGCCTCCTGTAGGACCGGGCCGGACCGGAGCGCCGGAACTGTCCTCGATGACCAGTCCGGAGTGGCCGTCCGCGGCCGGAAGAACATGCTGCGGCGTGGCGGTGAACCACATCGCCGGGAAGTCGTAGGGCCGGCCCGGACGGTAGCGGCGAGACGGCTTGGACCGGTCAGAACCGGCGAGCACGATCGTCGCGATCGTCCCGATGATCGCGGCCGGAATGATCACAAAGACCAGAACGGTGCTGATTACTGACAACTGAACGCCCCCAGGCGCCGGTGATCCGTCTTATTCCGAACATCAATCACCGTAGCGGAGCGCATGTCGTCCCGGAGCGTCGGGTCTCGAACCGGGGTCTCACGCCGTCGGGATCTACGCGGAATGGGCGTGCAGGTGCGAAAATCACCCTCACGCGCCGTCCGCGTACTCTCCGTCGCGAACGGCAGAAGGGGGATCCCATGCGCACGTTCGTCCCCGCCGTCGCTGCGGGTCTGGCCATCGCCCTGACGGGCGCCTCCCCGGCCGCGGCAGCGGCCACCTTCATCGAACTCAACCCCAGCACGGTGCGGGCCGGTGACGAGGTCGCGCTGCGCGCATCCTGCGACGACAACCTCAAACCGGCCACCGTCACCAGCGAGCCGATCGGTTCGGTCACGGTCTCCCCGGAGTTCGGGTTCCTGACCGCGACGGTACGGGTCCCGGCCGACACCGAGACCGGCGACTACCCGGTGGCTCTGCGCTGCCAGCAGGGCGGCGCCGCCACGACCACGCTGCACGTGGTGGCCAAAGTGGTGCCGAGCAAGGGCCCGGCCACCGGTGGCGGCGGCACCGCGGCCGGCGGCACGACCGGTCCGCTGCTGATCGGCGGTGGCCTGGCCGCCCTGCTCGCCGGGCTGGTGCTCGGCGTCCTGTCGCTACGCCGCCGCCGAGTCGGCTGAGGGCGCGGCGTGACGAGCGGAGAACGACAGCCGGCCGGCCCGCGCGTGCCCGCGGCGGTGGCGCAGAAACGGCCGGCCCAGGTCATCACGGCGCCGCCGCCCGGAGTGGTCACCGGCCCGCTGCCGCCGACGCCGGTGCTCCGCGGACGTTCGCCCTTTCGGATCGCCCTGCCGCGGAAGGTGCCGAAGCCCCAGCCGGTCCGCGGCCGGCGGGGCGGGATGATCGGGGTGGCCGCGTTCGTCCTGGTCTTCATCGGACTCTTCGCGTTCGGGCTGGGTCTCGGCTTCGCGACCGGGTTCGACGTGCGCGGGCTGTTCCGGGGGCCGGACGAGCCGCCGCCGCGGGAGTTCCCGGTGATGGAGCCGAGCCGCCCGGAGCGGCTGGAGATCCCGGCGATCGCGGTGTCCGCGCCGGTGCACGAGGTCGGGCTGGCCGGCGACGGGTCGGTGGGCGTGCCGCCGCTGCAACGGCACAACGAGGCCGGATGGTTCGAGGGCGGCCCGACGCCGGGGCAGTTCGGGCCGGCCCTGATCGTGGGGCACGCGGACACCCGGACCGGGCCGTCGGTCTTCGCCCGGCTGGACGAGATGCGGCCGGGTCAGCAGATCACGGTGCGCCGCTCGGACTCCTCGGTCGCCGTGTTCGAGGTCAACTCGGTGGAGACCTTCGACAAGGACGAACTGCCGGCGCAGCGCGTCTACGGCGATTACACCCGGCCGTCGCTGCGGCTGATGACCTGCGGCGGGAAGTGGCTCGGCGGGGAGGAGGGCTACGCCGACAACGTCGTCGTCTTCGCCTCCCTGGTCACCGCCCGGGACGCTTAGGCGGCCTGCGCCGTCTCGGCCGGGCCGGTGGGGACGGTGGGCAGGTCCAGCCAGTCCATCCAGCGGGGGTCGGGGGTGCGGTGGCCGAGCACCCGCCAGGCCACCCCGCGCGGGGCGGCGGGCGCCGTGTGCAGCCGCCAGCCGAGCTCGGCGGGGGTCTTGTCGCCCTTGCTGTGGTTGCACTTGGCACACGCGGCCACCACGTTGTCCCAGGCGTGCAGGCCGCCGCGACTGCGCGGGAAGACGTGGTCGATCGTCTCGGCGGATCCTCGGCAGTAGGCGCAGCGGCCGCCGTCACGAGCGAAGATCGCCCGGCGGGACAGGCCGACGTGGGTGCGGTAGGGCACTTTCACATACCGCGTGAGACGAACCACGGACGGGACCGGAAGTGTGTGATGCGCGCTGTGCAGGATGCCGTCGCCGTCCGAGACGCACTCGGCCTTGGCGGTGAGGACGAGGATGGTCGCCCGACGCACTGATACGACGCACAGCGGCTCGTATGTTGCGTTCAGCACCAACGCGGAAGAGCCAACCGTGGGTCGTATGTCAGGCATCGCGTTCACCCTTCCGGAGTGTGTTGCTGCTAACCGCTCCCATAGCCCATGCGTGTGTGATGTGGGCCTCGTCGAACGGGACCCGTGCGCCAATAGTCCCTGATGAATAACCAAATTGCGAGCACAATCTGTGGCCGCCCGGTAAACGTCTGAGGGTCTCGGACAGCCGGACCCGGTACCTTGAGTCCCCGTGTTCCCCTTAGCCGCCCCGGCCTCCCCGACCCCGACGCCCTCCGACGTCTACGTGACACCGGTGTGCAACGACGACGTGCTGTGCAGCCGGATCCTGGAGTGGAGCAACGGCAACGAGTGGCTCGCCACGAGCAGCTACGTGGTGCTGATCAAACCGCTCCGGATCATCGGCATCATCCTGGTGGCAATGCTGATCCGCTGGCTGCTGCACCGCGGCATCTCCCGGCTGGCCACGACGACCTCGCGGGCCTCCATGCCGGCGCTGCTCAAGCCGCTCAAGGAGAAGGTGACGGTCACCGCCGAGGAGGGGACGTTCATCCCCGAGCGGCGGCGGCAGCGGGCCGAGGCGATCGGCTCGGTGCTGCGCAGCTTCGTCAGCGCCATCGTCTTCACCATGGCCGCCCTGCTGGTGATGGGTGAGCTGGGCTTCAACCTGGCGCCGCTGCTGGCCAGCGCCGGCATCGTCGGCGTGGCCCTCGGCTTCGGCGCGCAGAGCCTGGTCAAGGACCTGATCGCCGGCCTCTTCATGCTTCTGGAGGATCAGTACGGGGTGGGCGACACCGTCGACCTCGGCGAGGCCACCGGCGTGGTGGAGAGCGTCGGCCTGCGGATCACCACGGTCCGCGACGCCCGCGGCGTGCTGTGGTACATCCGGAACGGCGAGATCATCCGGGTCGGCAACAAGAGCCAGGGCTGGGCGATGGTGGTGATCGACATCCCGATCGGCTTCGTCAACTCGGAGGAGGCGATCGCGGTGCTGAAGGTCGCCGCCGAGCAGGTGGCGCACGACCCGGAGCACGAGACCGGCTTCCTGGAGCCGCCGGACGTGATCGGTGTCGAGCAGCTCACCGTGGACGGCGCGGTGATCCGCACCATCGCCAAGACCACCGCCGACAGCCAGATCTCGATCCAGCGCGACCTGCGCCGGGCGCTGACCGAGTCGCTCGAGTCGACCGGCCTGTCCGAGCGGATCGCGGCGTCCCGGCTGCTGCCGCGCAGCGCGGTTCCGCCGGCGTGGCTGGGCGGGGGCGCCGCGGCGGCCGAGCAACCGCCGGCCGGGCAGTCCGGTGGCGCGACCTAGGATGGGATCGTGACCGACGCACCGACCTTCTTCGACGCCGTCGGCGGCGAGCCCACGTTCCGGCGCCTGGTGGACAAGTTCTACGAGGGCGTCGCGACGGACCCGCTGCTGAAGCCGATGTATCCCGAGGAGGACCTGGGACCGGCCGCCGACCGTCTGACCCTCTTCCTGATGCAGTACTGGGGCGGCCCGAGCACGTATTCGGACGCGCGCGGCCACCCCCGGCTGCGGATGCGGCACGCGCCGTACCAGGTCGACGAGGCCGCCCGGGACGCCTGGCTGCTCCACATGCGGGTGGCGGTCGACTCGCTCGGCCTGCCCGAGGCGCAGCGCACGACCCTCTGGGACTACCTGGAGCGGGCCGCCTATTTCATGGTCAACACGGAGCCCACGCACTGACAGTGACGCATGCGGCGGTGACTCGTTGATCGCAATGTCACTCGCGATCTCCGGGGAGCCGTCTCATGCGCCGTCGCCTGCTCGCTGCCGCCGCCGTCGCGGCCATCGCCGTACCGGCGACGACGGGATCCCTGCCGGCAAGCGCTGACACCTATCACCCGACGGTGGTGTCCGCCGATCCGGTGGATTTCACCCCGCACGTGCTGGACGGGACGGTGTGGTCGCTGGCGGTCGTCGGTGACACGGTGGTGGTCGGCGGGGCGTTCAACAAGGTCGCCGACAGCAGCCGGCGGTTCACGTACGAGCGCAAGAACATCTTCGCCTTCGGGCTGCACGACGGCCTGATCCGGACGTTCGCCCCGGAGGTGGACGGCGCGATCTACTCGCTCGCGCCCGGGCCGGACCACTCGGTCTACATCGGCGGGGCGTTCAAGAGCGTCAACGGGGCCGGGCAGCGGGCGGTGGCGCGGGTCTCGCTGCGTGACGGCAGCCGGTACCCGTCGTTCAACCCGCGGATGAACTGGGGTGACGTCCGGGGGCTGGTCACCCGGGGGGAGCGGCTCTACGTGGGCGGGACGTTCTCGGCCGTCAACGGGGTGCCGCGGGTGGGGCTGGCGCGGCTCAACGCGTACACCGGGGTCGTGGACCAGGGGTTCGACGCGCGGCTGGCCGGGCCGGGGCTGAAGCGGACCCGGGTGGAGCACTTCGACGTCTCAGCCGACGGCAGGAAGCTGATCGCGGTGGGCGCCTTCCTGAAGTCGGGGACGGCGGACCGGACGCAGATCGCGCTGTTCGACGTCGGGGGCCCGGGGGCGGCGCTGACCGGCTGGTACACCGACGCGTTCAAGCCGGAGTGCATGAAGGGCTTCGACACGTACCTGCGGCAGGTGAAGTTCTCGCCGGACGGGTCGTACATCGTGGTGGCGGCCACCGGGCGGGCGTCGTCGGCGCAGAAGCTGTGCGACTCGGCGGCCCGGTTCGAGACCCGGACGGCGGGGCCGCAGAACCCGACGTGGGTGCAGCGGACCGGCGGGGACTCGCTGTACGCGGTGGCGATCACCGGGCCGGCCGTCTATCTCGGTGGGCACCAGCGGTGGTTCGACAACCCGTACGGCTCGGACGGCAGCGGGCCCGGCCCGGGCGCTGTCTCCCGCCCCGGCATCGGCGCCGTCAACCCGAGCACCGGCAAGGCGCTGGAGTGGAATCCCACCCGCTCGCGCGGCGTCGGGGTCCGGGCCTTCCTGGTCACCGAGGGCGGCCTGCTGGTCGGCTCGGACACCGACCAGCTGGGTCGCGAGTACCACGGCCGGATCGGCATGTTCCCGCTGCGCTAGCCCACTTCACGTGTGTTGAGCTCGGCCGTCAGGCGCGCCCGAACTCCACACGCGGGGTCTAGAGCAGGGCGCCCTCGTCGTGGAGCCAGTCCACGAAGGAGGTCGCCACGGCGGCGCCGCAGTCGAGCAGTTCGACCAGGAGGGTGTCGTGGACTCCGGCCGCGAGCGGGACCTGCAGCTCCGCGTAGATCGGGAGCTGCCCCCGCTCGGTGGGGTCACCGACGTAGGCCTTGCAGAACCGGCGCGTGTGATTCCACTCGTTCACCACCCGGTAGGCGCGGTCCGCCCAGTCCGGAGGGACCGTCGCATGCGGACGGGCCCGCATCACGAGGATCTCGTCGTCCGGCCCCTCCAGGGTGAACAGCACGGCATGCCGCTCCCACATGGCCAGCAGGCTGCCTCCGCCGTCGGCCAGGAACCGGATGTCGAGCACATCGAGAGCCTTGCCGACGCGCGCCAGCTGCACCGGCATGATCGCATCGGTCGACCCGCTCGAAGACAGGTCGGCCGGAACCCCGGAGCGACCCGGCTCACGCTGGGCCGGGACACCGACGCGGACGGTGCCCTGCACCGCCACCTCGCCACCGGCATCCGGCTGCGCGTTGCCCGCAGCCGTTCCCGGGCGCCATGACCACCACGGCATCGTGTGCACCTCACTCCCCAACGGACCCCATGCTGGACGTTGCAGTGGACCCGAGGGCCGACGGTACCCGCAGCCTCCGCGAAGGTCATCCCCCCAACGGGAGGGCGGGACCGGATGAAGGATGCAAGGTCACCCTTTCGGGTTACCCGACATCGGCATAACGGTCAATTTGTGAACGCTCTGTCTCCACGCCACTCCATATGGTGCGGAAATTCCCACCCAGCCGCCGGTGACGCGTACCCTCGCCTCGATCGGATCAGCGTCCCGCGGGCCGAGGAAACCCATCCGGGCGACCGCCTGCACGAGCCGCTGGGAGATCCGCACCGGCTCCCCGGTGTCCGGAGTGACCACCAGCGCCACGTGATCGAGGAGGGCGTCGCGCACCGCCCGCTGACCGACCGCCCGGCCGGCCATCCCGCCGGCGGCGACCTCCCGCAGGGTTCCGGCAGCGGCGGTGGCCAGCCGTGCCAGCTCGGCGCCGGAGACCGATTCGACGGCCCGGCTCGCGGGTGGCGGCAACGGCCAGCGCCAGTCGGTGTCCCGCCGTTCCGGCAGGGTCTCCCCGCTCGCGGCGAGGACGGCCAGCAGCGCGGCCGCCGACACCGTGGCGTCGCCCGGCCCGGAACCGGCCACCTCGCGGGTGACCAGCACGTCCCAGGGCAGGCGGGCCCAGAGCGCGGTCCGCCCGCCGGCGGACCGGAGACGGACCGGCGCGGCCGGGTCGAGCCGGGTGAGCCGTGCCAGGAACGCGCCCGCGTCGGGAACCCCGAGCAGGCCGTGGGAACTCATGACCGGTCCTCGGTGGGCGTGTACGGCTTGAGGAAGTCCTTCTCCGCGTCGGAGAGCCGGCGGGGATGGTTGTTGACCAGGTTGTACGGCACGCAGACCGACTTCGCCCGGCTGGCCAGCACACCGTCGTCGAACAGCTCGTAGGAGACGGTGAACGCCGCCGCCCGCAGCTCCGACACCCACATCTCGATGCGGACCGGGTCCCCGAAGTCGACCGGCCGCAGATAGTCGATCTCGTGCCGGGCGATCACGATGCCCTCCTCGAAGGAGCCCAGGCCGTGCGCCCGGGCCCCGACGAAGAACATCGCCACGCGCGCCTCCTCGTACAGGGTGAGGAAGCGCGCGTTGTTGACGTGCCCGTACGCGTCCATGTCGGACCAGCGCAGGGACACGTCATAGACGAAACGATCAGTCACGGGTGAGCTTGCGGTAGGTCACCCGGTGCGGACGGGCCGCTTCGGCGCCGAGACGGTCGATCTTGTTCTTCTCGTACGCCTCGAAGTTGCCCTCGAACCAGAACCACTTGTCCGGGTCCTCCTCGGTGCCTTCCCACGCGAGCATGTGGGTGGCGACCCGGTCGAGGAACATCCGGTCGTGGGAGATGACCACGGCGCAGCCGGGGAACTCCAGGAGCGCGTTCTCCAGGCTGGAGAGCGTCTCCACGTCCAGGTCGTTGGTCGGCTCGTCGAGCAGGATCACGTTGCCGCCGATCTTCAGCGTCATCGCGAGGTTGAGCCGGTTCCGCTCGCCACCGGACAGCACCTTGGTCGGCTTCTGCTGGTCCGGGCCCTTGAAACCGAAGGCGGCGACGTACGCCCGGGACGGCATCTCGACCTTGCCGACCATCATGTGGTCGAGACCGTCCGAGACGACCTCCCACACCGTCTTGGTGGGGTCGAGGCCGGCGCGGCTCTGGTCCACGTACGACAGCTTGACCGTCTCACCGATGCGCACCGCGCCCTCGTCCGGCTGCTCCAGCCCGACGATGGTCTTGAACAGGGTGGTCTTGCCGACGCCGTTCGGGCCGATGATGCCGACGATGCCGTTCCGCGGCAGCGAGAACGACAGGTTGTCAATCAGGGTCCGCCCGTCGAAGCCCTTGGTCAGCCCGTTGGCCTCGATGACGGTGTTGCCCAGACGCGGGCCCGGCGGGATCTGGATCTCCTCGAAGTCCAGCTTCCGGGTCTTCTCGGCCTCGGCGGCCATCTCCTCGTACCGGTCGAGCCGGCTCTTGCTCTTGGTCTGCCGGGCCTTGGCGTTGGACCGCACCCACTCGAGCTCCTCGGAGAGGCGCTTCTTCATCTTGGCGTCCTTGCGGCCCTCGACGGAGAGACGCGCGGCCTTCTTCTCCAGGTACGTGGAGTAGTTGCCCTCGTAGCCGATCGCCCGGCCGCGGTCCAGCTCGAGGATCCAGCCGGCCACGTTGTCCAGGAAGTACCGGTCGTGGGTGATCGCCAGGACGGTGCCGGCGTACTTCGCGAGGTGCTGCTCCAGCCAGTGCACGCTCTCGGCGTCCAGGTGGTTGGTGGGCTCGTCGAGCAGCAGCAGGTCGGGCGCCTCGAGCAGCAGCTTGCAGAGGGCGACCCGGCGGCGCTCACCACCGGAGAGCTGGGTGACGTCGGCGTCCGGCGGCGGGCAGCGCAGCGCGTCCATCGCCAGCTCGAGCTTGGAGTCGACGTCCCACGCGTCGAGGTGGTCGAGCTCCTCCTGGAGCTTGCCCATCTCCTCCATCAGCTCGTCGGAGTAGTCGGTGGCCATCTGCTCGGCGATCGCGTTGAACCGGTCGAGCTTGGCCTTCGTCTCCGCGACGGCCTCCTCGATGTTGCCGAGGACGGTCTTCTCATCGTTCAGCGGCGGCTCCTGCGCCAGCATGCCGACGGTGTAGCCGGGCATCAGCCGGGCCTCGCCGTTGCTGGTCTTGTCGAGCCCGGCCATGATCTTGAGCAGGCTGGACTTACCGGCGCCGTTCGGGCCGACGACACCGATCTTGGCGCCCGGCAGGAAGCTCAGCGTCACGTTGTCGAGCACGACCTTGTCGCCGTGCGCCTTGCGCGCCTTTTCCAGGACGTAGATGTACTGGGCCACGGTGTGCCCTACCTCCGAGATCGTGGATTTGTCGGTGCCGTAATCAAAGGACAATCTTTCCAGGTACCCCGCCGGAAGCGAACGGCAACCCCGGGCTGTCACCCTGAGACGGCCGGCTCCTCGCGGACGAGGGTCCCGTCGGGCTGGGTGATGCGCAGCCGCGCGCTGGTGACCGAGAAGACCTTGCCGTCGACCGACGTGGCCGTGTAACCCTCGTCGCCGTCGGGCCGGGCGTTGTGCAGGAAGAGCGCGGTGGTGTTCTCCTTCCAGGTGTCCCGGCTGCCCCGGTTGGCGTGGTAGAAGAAGTTCCCGCCCTGGTCCTGGCAGATCCACACCTCGGACTTCTTCGTCTTGAGGTAGAGCACCCGGCGCAGTTCCCCGACGGCGCCGGCCCATCGCCCGGCCTCCTGGGTCTGCTCCAGGCACGGCTCCTTGCCGATCAGCTCGACCGCGGGCGCCGACGGGGCGTCCCACACCGACTCCGACGGCGCCGGCTCCGCCGTCTCCCGGCGTTGCTCGGCGAGCAGATAACCGCCGACCATGCCCACGATCGTCAGCAACACCGTGGCGATCACCACAGGGAAGAACAACGGCTGCCGTCGCTGGGAATGATCATCGTGCGGGGTCACCGGCACAGGATGGCACCCCGGCCCAACCCGGTCCATCACGGTCTGTTCGGCTGATAAGCCGTAGGGGCGGTGCGGAAGCGAGAGCTTACCCACAGTAGGCTCACGTTGGGAACAGAAACCACTCGGAGGTGTACTCAGCGTGGCCCAACGAAGTTCCTTCGTCGTCGTCGCCAACCGTCTGCCAGTGGACGAGGTCACGACGCCGGATGGTGATAAGCAGTGGCGGCCCAGTCCGGGCGGCCTGGTGACAGCCCTGCATCCGGTCCTCACGGAGCATCACGGCACCTGGATCGGCTGGGCCGGCGGGACCGGTGAGGCGCCCGAGCCGTTCGACCTCGAGGGCATCCACATCCATCCGGTGCCGCTCAGCGCCGAGGAGCTGGAGCGCTACTACGAGGGCCAGTCCAACGCGACGATCTGGCCGCTCTACCACGACGCGGTCGAGACCCCGGCCTACAAGCGGCGCTGGCGGGAGACCTATCGCGTGGTCAACCACCGGTTCGCGCAGGCAGCGGCGGAGGTGGCCGACGAGGGCGCCACCGTCTGGGTGCAGGACTACCAGCTCCAGCTGGTGCCGTCCATGCTCCGGGAGATGCGTCCCGACCTGCGGATCGGGTTCTTCCTGCACATCCCGTTCCCGCCGATCGAGCTGTTCATGCAGATGCCGTTCCGGGCGGAGATCCTGCGCGGCCTGCTCGGCGCCGACCTGGTCGGTTTCCAGCAGAAACTGGCCGCCCAGAACTTCGTCCGGCTGGCCCGGCACCTGCTCGGCCTGCGCTACGAGGGCCAGTCGATCCAGGTGGACGGGCGCAAGGTCAAGGCCGGCGCGTTCCCGATCAGCATCGACACGCGCGAGATGGAACGGCTGGCCGCCGATCCGGCGGTGCAGGCCCGGGCCAAGCAGATCCGGGCCGAGCTGGGCGATCCGAAGACGGTGATCCTCGGCGTCGACCGCCTCGACTACACCAAGGGCATCGAGCTGCGCCTCAAGGCGTTCCGCGAACTGCTCGCCGACGGCAAGCTCAACGTCGGCGACGCGGTGATGATCCAGGTCGCCACGCCGAGCCGGGAGCGCGTCGAGCACTACCAGACCCTGCGGGTGAAGGTGGAGCGCGAGGTCGGCCGGATCAACGGCGAGTTCGGCAAGGTCGGCACCCCGGCCGTGCACTACCTGCACCAGTCGGTCGACAAGCAGGAGCTCGCCGCGATGTACGCGGCCGCCGACGTGATGATGGTGACCCCGCTGCGGGACGGGATGAACCTGGTCGCCAAGGAGTACATCGCCTGCCGCGGTGACTCCGGCGGCGCGCTGGTGCTCAGCGAGTTCGCCGGCGCGGCGACCGAGCTGCGGCAGTCGTTCCTGTGCAACCCGCACGACCCGGACGGGGTCAAGGACGCCCTGCTCCGGGCGATCAGCGCCGAGCCGGCCGAGCTCAAGCGCCGGATGCGGGTGATGCAGCGGCACCTGCGCACCCACGACGTCTCCCGCTGGGCCAAGACGTTCCTGGACGAGCTGGGCGTCGGCGAGGCCCCGGAGCCTTCTTAAGAGCGTTCGGGCGCCGGGCCGCTTTCGGCCCGGCGTCCTTTCGCTTTCGTACGGGGTGAGCGCGCTACCCCGCCGCCGGACTGAACTGCTCGCCCACCGACACCACGTCACCGATCACGACCACGGCCGGCGGGCGGATCCCGGACGCCGCCGTCTCCTCCGCGACCGCCGCGAGCGTGCTGATCAGCGACCGCTGGTGGGCCGTCGAGCCCTCCTGCACCACACCGACCGGCGTGCTCGCCGCCTTGCCCTCGGCGATCAGCCGCTCGGCGATCCTCGGCAGGTTCTTCAGGCCCATCATCAGCACGACCGTGCCGCGCAGCCGGGCCACCGCCGCCCAGTCGACCAGCGACTCCGGGTGGTCCGGCGGGATGTGCCCGGAGATCACCGTGAACTCGTGCGCCACCCCGCGGTGGGTGACCGGGATGCCGGCCAGCGCGGGCGCCGCGATCGAACTGGTCACCCCGGGCACCACCAGCACCGGGATCCCGGCCTGGGCGCAGGCCAGGGCCTCCTCGCCGCCCCGGCCGAACACGAAGTTGTCGCCGCCCTTGAGCCGCACCACGAACTTCCCCTGTGACGCCCGGTCGACCAGGATCCGGTTGATCTCCTCCTGGGCGGCCTGCGGACCGTACGGGATCTTCGCCGCGTCGATCAGCTCGACCTCCGGGCGCAGCTCACCCAGCAGCATGCCGGGGACCAGCCGGTCGGCGACCACCACGTCGGCGGCGGCCAGCAGCCGGCGGCCCTTCACGGTGATCAGCTCCGGGTCGCCGGGGCCCGCCCCGACCAGCGCCACACCCTTGAGCTCGGGACTCGCCGGCGGGGTGGCCTCCAGAACGTTCGCCACCATGTCCCGGACCGCCATCGCGCGGCGGCGGTCGCCACCGTCGGTGACCGCCACGGTGACCTGGCCGTGCCGGGTGACAGCCGGGGTCCAGGCGGTGGCGGCGTCCCGGTCGTCCGCCCGTACGCAGAAGATCCGGTGTTGCTCGGCCGCGACGCTGACCTCGGCGGCCGCAGCCGGGTCGTCGACCGCGACGTGGACCACCCAGGCGCCCTCGACGTCCGCCGACGCGAAGCGGCGCGGCGTCCAGACCGCCCGCCCGGCGTCGACGTGCCCCTGCAGGGTGGGGGTGAGCTCGGGCGACACGATCTCGACAGCGGCGCCCGCCGCGATCAGGGCCGGCACCCGGCGGGTGGCGACCGAACCGCCGCCGACCACCAGCACACGGCGTCCCTCGAGACGCAGCCCGAGTGGATAGATGCTCATTTCTCCGAAACTCCCGCCGAGTCGAACGTCGCCACCTCGTGCAGCACGCGCACCGCGGCCGACACGACGGGCAGGGCCAGCACCGCGCCGCTGCCCTCACCCAGGCGCATGCCCAGGTCGAGGAGCGGCTCCAGGCCGAGGTGGGCGAGGGCGACACTGGCCCCGGGCTCGGCCGAACGGTGCCCGGCGACCATCGCGGCCACCGAGTCGGGGGCGAACGCGGCGGCGGTCACCGCGGCCGACGCCGCGATCACCCCGTCGACGATCACCGGTACGCGGCGCGCGGCGGCGCCCAGGATGAAACCGGTCAGGGCGGCGTGCTCCAGGCCGCCGACCGCGGCGAGCACGCCCAGCGGGTCGGCCGGGTCCGGCCGGTGCCGCTCCAGCGCGGCCGTCACCACGGAGATCTTGTGCGCCAGCGTCGCGTCGTCGATACCGGTGCCCCGGCCCGTCGCGACGTCCGCCGAGGCGCCGGTGAACGCGGCGATCAGCGCCGCCGCCGGCGTCGTGTTGGCGATCCCCATGTCGCCGGTGAGCAGCGCTTTCGCACCCTGCTCGACGAGCGTCTCGGCGACCCGGACGCCGATCTCGACAGCGGCCAGGGCCTCCTCGCGGGTCAGCGCCGGGCCGATCGTCATGTCCCGGGTGCCGCGGCGCACGTTGGCGTCCAGCAGGGTCGCGCCGCCGTGCAGCGGAATCGCCACCCCGACGTCGACCACCATCACGTCGGCGCCGGCCTGACGGGCGAACGCGTTCACCACCGCGCCGCCGGCCACGAAGTTCGCCACCATCTGCGCGGTGACCTCCTGCGGCCACGGGGACACGCCCTGCGCGTGCACGCCGTGATCGCCGGCGAAGACCGCGACCGTGGCCGGCTGCGGCAGCGGCGGCGGGCACTCCCCGGCCAGCCCGGCCAGGCGCACCGACAGCTCCTCCAGCGCGCCCAGCGAACCGGCCGGCTTGGTCAGCCTGGCCTGCAGGTCCCGGGCGGCGGTCATCGCCGCCTCGTCGGCCGGCCGGATGGCGGCCAGGGTGCTCTCCAGCGTCACGGTCGCTCCTCGATCACATCGGTCAGAGTCTGCACGAATCCGTCTGTGGTGGCAGTGTCGCGCACCGCAATCCGCAGCCAGTCCGGGCCCAGCCCCGGGAAGGTGTCGCCACGGCGTACCGCGTAGCCACGTTCGCGCAGCTCAACGCGTATGTCATCGGCGCCCGGGAGGCGTACCGCAACGAAAGCGGACGCCGGATCCCCGGGAACCGTGACGCTCGGCACTCGCCGCAGCCGTTCCACCAGGTGGGCGCGCTCCGCCGCGAGCTCGGCGGCGATCCGCCGCTCGGCCGCGACCGCGACCGGGGACGCGCAGGCGGTCGCGGCGGCGAGCGCCGGGGTGGAGACCGCCCACAGCGGCCGTACGGCGGTCAGCCGGGGCACCAGATCGGCCGGTCCGAGCAGGTAGCCGATCCGCAGCCCGGCCAGCCCCCACGTCTTGGTGAGGCTGCGCAGCACCACCAGGCCGGGCAGGTCACGGCGCGCGGCCAGCGACTCCGGCTCGCCCGGCACTCCCGGCCGGTAGGTGGTGTCGGCGAACGCCTCGTCCACCACCAGAACCCGGCCGGGGCGGGCCAGCTTCGCGATGTCGGCGGCCGGGTGCAGCACCGACGTGGGGTTCGTCGGGTTGCCCACGAAGACCAGGTCGGCATCCTCCGGCACCAGCCCCGGATCGAGCCGGAAGCCGTCCTCCTCGCGCAGGATCACCCGTTCCACCGGGTGGCCGGCGTTGCGCAGCGCGGCCTCCGGCTCGGTGAACTGCGGATGCACCACGACCGGCCGCCGGGCGCCACGCAACGCTTGGGCGAGCAGCACGAACGCCTGGGCGGCGCCGGCGGTCAGCAGCACCTCGGCCGGGTCCCGGCGGTGCCGGTCGGCGACTGCCGCTGTCGCTTTCCCTTCTTCGGGGTACGCCGCCAGCGCGCCCAGGGACTCCACGATCGGATCCGCCAGCCACCGGGGCATGGCCTGGCGCCGCACGTTGACCGCGAGATCGATCAGGCCCGCCCCCACCTCGGCGTCGCCGTGATGATCAAGGTCGAAACTCATGCGCTCAGCATGCCTCTTTGTGGCCGTTCCCCTTCGTCCGGGCGCTCCCGCCCGGCCGCCTCACCGTCGCCGGCCCCTCTGCGCCACACCCCTCCGGCCGCCTCGCCCTCGCCGCCCTCAAGCCGCGCTTCTTTTCGGCTTCCTTACTTCGGGTGTTCCGTCCGAACATGAGGGGTTTTGTCATACCTTCTTAGGGTGACCAGCCGACGCCTCACCGTAGCCGGAAGAGTCGCCCTCCTGATCCGCGCCGGGCTCATCGCGGGCCTGGTCCTCGCCGGTCTCTCCTACCCCTTCACGGCTCTCGCCGGGATGGGGGTCAAGGCCGGCAGCGAAGCGCTGGAAGGCATGCCCGAACAACTCACCGAGACACCGCCCGCCCAGACCACCTACGTCTACGCCAGCGACGGCAAGACCCTGCTCACGTTGTTCTACGAGGAGCACCGCAAACACGTCAGCCTGGCCGACATGTCCCCGCACGTGATCAAGGCGATCGTGGCGTCCGAGGACGCACGCTTCTACGAGCACAACGGGGTCGACGCCAAGGGGGTGGCCCGTGCCTTCGTCGCCAACCAGCAGGCCGGCGGCGTCTCCCAGGGCGCGTCGACACTGACCATGCAGTACGTCCGGATGGCGTTACGGGACAGCGCACGGACCCCTCGGGAGGCCCTGGAGGCCACCGAGCAGACCGCCACCCGCAAGCTGCGCGAGATGCGGCTCGCCATCGAGGTCGAACAGCGGTTGAGCAAGGACGAGATCCTCGAGCGGTATCTGAACGCCGCCTACTACGGGCACCGGGCGTACGGCATCTACGCCGCGTCGCAGGTCTTCTTCTCCAAGTCGCCGCGCGACCTCACGCTCACCGAGGCGGCACTGCTGGCCGGGTTGGTCAAGGCGCCGTCCGCGTACGACCCGGCGACCAAGGACCAGAAGGCCGCCCTGGAACGGCGCAACTACGTCATCGACCAGATGCGCAAGATCAACGCGATCACCGCCGACCAGGCCGCCACGGCGCGCCGGACGAAGATCAAACTGAGGTTGTACACCCCGCCGAACGACTGCGTCTCGATCGCGCCCCGGCACAACGACTGGGGCTTCTTCTGCGACTACTTCAAGAAGTGGTGGCGCGACCAGCCGGCCTTCGGCCGCAGCCCGCAGGAACGCGAGGAGAACCTGCGGCGCGGCGGGTACCGGGTGGTCACCTCGATCGACCCCGCAATCCAGCGGTACGCCATGGAGCACGTGCTCGACAAGGAAGGTCGCAACAGCTCCATCGCGCACGGGCAGGTCGTCATCCAGCCGGGCACCGGGCGGGTGCTGAGCATGGCGGTCAACCGGCGGTACTCCCTCGACCAGGAGGAGAACGGCAGGCACAGCGACCGGTCGCTCGACGACGTCAAGGGCAACTATCCCAACACCGTGAATCCGCTGCTGGGCGGCGGCGACATGGCCGGATATCAGGCCGGCTCCACCTTCAAGATCTTCACGATGCTGGCCGCTCTGGAAGCCGGGATGCCGCTGTCGACGTCCTTCTACTCCCCGCAGCGGTACGTCAGCCGGTACATCACCGCGCCCGGGCCGGCCACCTGCGGCGTCCACTGGTGCCCCAAGAACTCCAGCGAGTCGATGACCGGCAACCAGACCATGTGGAGCGGCTTCGGCAAATCGGTCAACACGTACTTCGTGCAGCTCGAGGAGAAAATCGGGGCGGAGAAGGCGGTGCAGATGGCGGAACGGCTCGGGCTGCGCTGGCGCACCGCCGTCGACAAACGGCTCGCCACCAAGGAGCACGCCTCCGGGTGGGGCGCCTTCACCCTCGGTGTCAGCGACGCCACCCCGGTCGAGATGGCCAACGTCTTCGCCACCCTCGCCGCCGAAGGCAGGCACTGCGAGCCCCTGCCGGTGATCAGCATCCGCAACCCGGACGGATCCCCGGCCCTGCACCAGGGGCGTCTCGTCGCGGCGCCCCGCTGCGACCAGGCCGTCAAGGTGAACGTGGCCCGGGCCGCCACCGACGCCGCCCGCTGCGTCACCGGTTACGGCGCGGCCCGCGGCGGCTGCGGCGGGTGGGGGACGTCGGAGATGGTCTACGGCACGCTGGGACGGCCGGTCGCCGGCAAGAGCGGAACCACCGACGGCAACAAGACCGCCTGGTTCAGCGGTTACACCCCGCAGCTGGCGGCGTCCGCCTTCGTCGCCGACCCGGACAACCCGGAGCATCTGGTCGGCACAGGCCGCTCGACGATCTCGAAATACACGGTCGCGGAGACTCTGCGCGACGCCCTGGAAGGCGTACCGGAAAAAGATTTCGAGCCTCCCTCCGACAAACTCGTCTGGGGCTGACCTCACCCCACGGGCCGCCCGGGCACCTCGCCCCGGCGGCCCGTGCCCTCTCCGGCCGCCGGCACCACCGGCTCGGCTCGCCGTTCGCTCCGGCGCCTCGGCACGCCGCCCTGCCGAGCCGCCACGAGCCGCCGCGTCAGACCACCCCACCTCCCGTGCCGGTGGCAGGCGCTGCGGTTGTCACCCGCGCGATCGGTGGCGAGGCGGGGCGGCTGGGGAGGGACGGCGTGGTCGGCGCCAGAGCGGGTCACGGCCGGCCAGCCCGAGCACCTGGGCCAGCAACTCCTCCTCCGGGGCGACCGGGACCCGGGGGCCGAACAGCCCGGGCGTGCCCTCGGCCGGCCCCTGCGCCAGGAACTCGACGAGCACCTCCAGCGCCCGCGGATCGGCCGCGTAGTCCTGGCCGGTGGCACGGGCCAGATCCCACCCGTGCATCACCAGCTCGCTCATCGCGACAGCGCCCATCGCGGTGGCCGGCATGGTCACCCCACCGGCCTGGGCCGTGCCGGTCCAGGCGGCCGGGTCCTTCCACGCGGTGGCGAGGTCGGCCAGCAGCACGGGGAGCCGGCTGCGCCAATGCCGGGACAGGTGCTCGGCCGAGGGCTCCGGTGGCGGGCCGCCGGCGCCGTCGCGTTTGCGGGCGGCCATGGTGAAGGCGAAGGCCAGGCCCATCAGATGATCGAGCAGGGTCGCGACCGGCCAGCCCGGGCAGGGGGTCGGCGCGGTGAGGTCACGGTCGTCGACCCCCAGCAGCAGGGCTCTGATCTGACGAACCGGCGGGTCGAAATCCAGCGGCACACGGTCGGCCACGATCTCCTCCTTCGGTTGTCGTATGCCTCACGGTACGAGGGGGGTACGACAACTTCCGGGCACGCGATCGCCCTTTCGCACGCTGGATCGTTTCCGGCGTCGGGCTCGCTGCTCAGGTCCGGTCAGAGCAGCAGCGGCAGCCACGCCGCACGGCATCGCTGCCGCCGCTCGACAGACCAGGGCCCGGCGGCGGCATCCGCCGCGGAGAGCATCACGATCGCCGCTCAGTTGACCGGCCGGGAAGCGCACAGCGGCCGGTCGCTGCAGGCAGTGCCTCGGCCCCTGGCTCGATGACTTCGGCGGTGAGCGGTCAGCGCGTGGGCATGTCGTGGGGATGGCCGTCCGCGGGCGGCATGCCGGGCCCGGACGATGCGGCGGGCGGCAGGATCTGACCGGAGATGGCCACGCCCGGGTCGGGGTGGTTGGTCGTGATCTGGATCTGCGGCATGGCGCCGGTGGGCAGGATGTGGCCCTGACCGGGGTGTGGCGGCATGCCCTGACCGGCGCCGCCGAAGGACATCTGGCCGGGCGGCATGCCGGGGCTGGTCGGCAGGCCGGGCGCCGGCATCACCTGGGTCGGCGCACCGTTGTCGGGCCCCTCCAGGTCGGAGCCACCCGGCATGCCGGAGTCCGGGAAGCTGGAGCCGGGCATTCCTGAGCCGGGCGCACCGAAAGGCGCACCGGCCGGACCGGGACCTTGGCCGGGCGGTGGACCGAAACCGGGACCACTCTGACCGGCGGAGGCGCCACGGGGCGACCCGTTCGGCCCGGCATTCTGACCGGGCGACATGTCGAACGGCGGCCCGCCGGGGCCTTGGCCGTGCGGCATGTCGAACGGCGAACCGCCCGGCATGTCAAAGGGCGACCCGTTCGGCCCCTGCGGCATGTCGAACGGCGGACGTGCACCCGGCATGTCGAAGGGCGAGCCGGAAGGGCCGGAGCCCTGGGGTATGTCGAACGGCGAGCCGCTCTGCGCGGGCGGCATGCCGTAGGAGGGGCCGGAACCCTGGCCGGGAAGCATCCCGACCGGCACCGCCTGCGGCGGCCCCGGCACGGCCGGTGACTCCTGGGTCGGCGGCATACCCGACGGCTGGCCACCCTGACCCGGACCACCGTGACCGGGACCGCCCGGGCCGCTCGGGGCGGGCGGCATCCCCGGATGGCCGGCGGGCGGACCGGCGTGCATGCCGTTCTGCGGGCCGTGCGGGTTCTGGGCGCCCTGCGGGCCGGCGTGGGCGGCGGCGACCAGGCGGCGGGCGATCTCCGGGGCCGCGGCCCAGTGCAGGGCCAGCTGGGAGGCGTGGACCTGGCGCCAGACGAAGCCTTCCGGGTTCCCGCCGGACCAGGTCCAGGCCGGGTTGGCGCCGTGCCGCGGGGTCACCACGGCGCGGTGCTGCTTGTAGCCGGTGATGCGGGCGCCGGCCGGGGCCAGCACGGACGTGCCGGGGGCGGTCGCCTCACGGTAGCCGGCGACGGTCTGCTCGCCGGTGGTCGCGGTCGCGTCGAGGACGCCGCACATCGGGCGTCCGTCGAGTTCGCGGCCGAGCCACGGCAGGGCGACGCCTTCGGCCACCACCGGCCAGCCGTCCCGGGCGAACTGGGCGACGGCCGCGCAGAGGCGGCGGTTGGCGGAGAGCTCCTCGGCGTACCCCTCAGGAAGACCCGCACCCACCACCAGCCCGCGCGTGCCGGGAGGCAGCACCTCATCGCGCAGCGGGTCGACGACCGCGACGTCCGCGCCTGCCGCGGTGAGCAGCTCGGCCGTCTCGACGTAGGTGTAGGGGGCGCCCTGTCCCCCGGCCAGGGCGATCAGCGGTCGCTGGTCGAACCGTTCGTCACCGGCCGCCTCCGCCGGGGTCCAGAGCGGGCCCGGGATCGGCGGCGCGGACGCGGCGAGGGCCATCAGCCGGTCCATGTCGAGGGCGCCGGAGACGGCCTCACCGAGGCGCCGGACCGCGCGACCGGCCTCGACCGTGCGGTGCGCGACCGGGACCAGGCCGTGGGTACGGGCGGGCAGGGTGTTGGGCAGATCACCACGGTGCAGGGCCCCGAGCACCGGCATGCCGATGTCGTCCATGGCGCTGCGGAGCATCTGCTCGTGCCGCTCGGAGGCGACCCGGTTCAGGATCACGCCGCCGAGGTGCACCATCTCGTCGAACATCCGGAAGCCGTGCACCAGCGCGGCCAGCGAGTGACCCATCGCGGCCACGTCGACGACGAGGACCACCGGCGCGCGCAGGGCGGCCGCGACCGAGGCGGTGCCGTCGATCTCGGGCTGGCCGGTGAGGCTGTCGAACAGGCCCATCGCGCCCTCGATCACGGCGAGCTGGGCGCCGGACGCGCCGTGCGCGAAGAGCGGGGCGACGCGTTGCGCGCCGACCAGGCGTGGGTCCAGGTTGCGGCCGGGGCGGCCGGCGGCCAGACCGAGGTACGCCGCATCGGTGTGATCCGGGCCGACCTTGAACCCGGCCGTCGGGACGCCACGACCGCTGAGCGCGGCGAGCAGGCCCACGGCGATGGCTGTCTTGCCGTGGCCGGACGACGGCGCGCTCACGACCAGACGAGGCTGGGCGGTGATCAATGTCTCCCCCGAGGTTTCCGCAGGCGGCCGCCACGTGTTCATCGGCTGCCGGATGTCGCAGACTACCTGGCTGCGGCGGGAGCCACCGCCTCGCCAGGTAGCCTCGGGGGGTGTACCGGTTCCTGCTGACCCCCCGCTGGCTGGGCGCGGCCGCGCTCACCGTCGCCGCCGCCATCGTCATGGTGATCTTGGGCAATTGGCAGTTGCACCGATACCAGGAACGTACGGCCATCAATGAACGCGTCGACGCGGCGGCCGCCACCGCGCCGGTCCCGCTGACCTCGGTCCTGGCCGCGCCGACCGCCGCGGGCACCCCGGGCGTCGATCCGGGCGAGCCCGTGGCCTGGACAAAGGTGACAGTGACCGGTCGTTACGACCCGTCCCACGAGATCCAGGCCCGGGGCCGCACGGTCGCCAGCAAGGTCGGGTTCGAGATCCTCACCCCGCTGATCCTGGACGACGGGACGGCAGTCCTGGTCGACCGCGGCTGGGTGCCCGCGCCACCCGGCGGCGCCCTCGAGTCGCCGCAGGTCCCGGCCGCGCCGACCGGCCGGGTGACGGTCGTCGGGCAGATTCACCTGTCGGAAAGTAGACCCGCTCCCGTGGAGCGCCGGGACGGCCGGCTGGACACCCGGCGGATCAACCTGCCGCGGCTCGCCGGCGAGATGCCCTTCCCGGTGTACGGGGCCTATGTCCTCCTCACCGAGCAGACCCCGGCCGCCGATCCGGCGTTCGCCCAGATCCCGATCCCGCACGAGGACTCCTGGCAGAACGGCGGCTACGCGGTCCAGTGGTGGCTCTTCGCCGGCATGACCTTCGTGCTGTACGGCTGGCAGGCCCGCCGGGAGGCCGAGGAACGGGCCGGCCGTTCCCCCCGGACCCGCCCCGCGAAGACGGTCACGCGCCCCCAGGACCGGGTCGCCGAGGCCGACGCCCGGGACCGCGTCGCCGCCGCTGACGCCCGCGATCGCGTCGCCGCCGCTGACGCCCGCGAGCGTCGTCTCGCGGCGCAGGACGACGCCGGTTAATGTCTCGGGCATGACCTTCCCGCAGGGTGACCCGTGGGGCTCGCCCACGCCGGAGCCGGACAGCCGGGACCACGTCGTTCCGGCGGCGACCGGCCCGGTGATCGTGGAGATCGCCGAGATCCAGGTCACCTCCACGCTGGTGCGCACGCCGGTGGGCGACTTTCCGCTCGCCGGTTCGCGCTGGCTGGTCACCGACCATTGGATCGCGCAACGGCGTACCCCCACGTGGGCGAAGGCCCTGGCCTTCCTGGGCATCTGCCTCACCGCCGGGCTGAGTCTGTTCCTCCTGCTCTACAAGGAGGCGATCCCACAGGGCAACGTGCATGTCACGGTCACGAGCGGCCCGCATCAGTACGTCTCCCGCATCACGATCCGTCACGAGGACGACGTGCACACGATCAACCAGCAGGTCAATTACGTACGCAGCCTGGCCGCCCTCTGACAGCGCCGGTCAGGCCGGGTTGAGGGCACGGACCGCATCGATGGTGTCGGCCTCGGCGGCCGGCTTGTCGTCGCGGTACCGCAGGACCCGGGCGAACCGCAGCGCGACCCCGCCGGGATAGCGGGGCGACCGCTGCACCCCGTCGAAGGCGATCTCGACGACCTGCTCCGGCCGGACCCGGACCACCCAGCCGTCGTCGGAGACGGCGAGTTCCTTGAACCGCTCGGTCTGCCAGCGCAGCAACTCGTCGGTGAGGCCCTTGAACGTCTTGCCGAGCATGACGAACTCGCCGGTCCGCGGGTCCCGGGCACCCAGATGCAGGTTGGAAAGCCAGCCGCGGCGCCTGCCGTTGCCCCATTCGACCGCGAGGACGACCAGGTCGAGCGTGTGCCGGGGTTTCACCTTGACCCAGGCGGCGCCGCGCCGGCCGACGTCGTAGGGCGCGTCCGGCGACTTGATCACCACACCCTCCTGCCCGGCGGCCAGGGCGGCGGCGAACGAGGCGGCGGCCTCCTCCGCGCTGCCGGCCTCGGCGCGGCCGACGGTCAGCGCCTCCGGGACGGCCCCGGCCAGGGCCGCCCACCGGGTCCGGCCGGGCTCGTCGAGCAGGTCGGCGCCGTCGAGATGCAACAGATCGAAGAAGTACGGCTGGAGGCCGCTGACCGGGGCGCCCCGGGTCGCCGCCCGGCTCGACGTCTCCTGGAACGGGCGGGGCCGGCCGGTGGCGTCCAGCAGCATCGCCTCACCGTCGAGAACCGCCTCGCGCAGCGGCAGCGCCCGGACGGCCGCCACCACCTCCGGCAGGCGGGCGGTGATGTCGTCGAGGCTGCGGGTGAAGACGGCCACGTCGTCGCCGGACCGGTGCACCTGGATGCGGATGCCGTCGAGCTTGACGTCGACGATCGCGGGCGTGCCGGTGGCCTCCAGCGCGGCCGCGACGTCGGGAGCGCTGGACGCCAGCATCGGGCTCAGCGGGGTGCCGACCCGCAGCTGGATCCCGGCAAGCGCGGGCGCGCCACCGGTCAGCGCGGTGGCGGCGACCATCTTCAGGTCGCCGGAGAGAAGCAGCGCCCGGCGTACGGCGGTGGCCGGGACCTCGGCGGCGAGCGCGATCGCCTCGGCGAGCAGCCCGGCCTGGGCGCCCTGGCGCAGCTCACCGCCGAACAGCCCGAGGAGGAGCCGCTGCTCAGGCTCGGTGGCGGCGGCGAAGAGGGCGCCGAGGAGCTGTTTGCGCCGCGCCTGCGACCCGGCTCCGGCCACGGTGGCGATCTCGGCGACGGCAGTGTCGACGGCGGCGACGGTCAGGGTCGGCTCGGCGGCGGGCGCGGGATGCTCCCGCAGCGCGGCCCAGCCCACACCGGTCTGCCGTTGCCGCAGCTCACCGGCGAGGTAGGCGGCTCCGGCGACGATCTCGCCCGGATCGAGGCCACGGAGCGCGCCGGCCAGCAGCTCGATCTTCGCCTTCCGGCCCGCGGTCGCGGCGACGGCGGCCGACGTGGCAGCAATGTCAAGAAACCGCACGTGTCCCATCCTGGCAGCAGGTCATCGTTTCCGCGCCCCGAGCGACGAGCAGCACGCGGACGAGCGGAACACCGGCGAGCAGCACAGACAAGCGGCACGCGGCGAACAGCACGGACAAACGGCACGCGGCTAACAGCACGGACAAACGGCACGCGGCGAACAGCACGGACAAACGGCACACGGCGAGCAGCACACCGACCAGCGGCACACGGAGGAGCGGCGGACGCGCCCGGCAGACCACGGCCGGACCAGAGTCGAGGCGGACGCGATCGGCGGCTCTGGGTGATCAGACGTGGACCAGGTGCTCTCGCGCTGGCCCCAGCGTGGGACGGGGTCCGCAGAGGCACGGGAGCAGTGCCCGTACCAAAGTCAGACCAGGGATCTCATGCGGCTTTCGGCTCCGCGATGCGGAAACCGCGGGCGCGGACCGCGTCGGCGACGCGAGCCAGCTCGGCGTCGAGCGAACAGAGGACCTTGGAGAGATCGTCGAGGTGATCGGTGAGGGTGGCGTCGTCCCACCCGGAGACGTCGACGTCCCCCAGGGCGCGGGCCGCGGCACGGAGCCGGGCGATCGACTCGATCCGGTCGCGGGTGCGGAGGCGATCGAGCGGGTCGCGCGTGCCGGGGGTCGCCCGGGACGCGCGACCGGTCAGCGCAGCCGAGAGCGTCGGTGCATTAATCGAACGCATGTACGAATCCTAACAGGATCAAGCCCGCCCGCCACCCCTGTGATCACCCTGTGGACAGTGGATTTCACCTGGCCATGGCATGCCGGAACAGGGTGTCGGCCTCACCCGGCTCGGCCTGCGCGGCGACGAAACCGTCCGGCCGGATCAGGTAGAACACGCCGGGCCGCAGAGCCGTCGACGGGGCCGGCGGGAAGATGTGCACCGGCAGGCCGAGGTCGGGGGCGTCGGCTGCGGTGACTCCGCCGTAACCGTGGATCTGCCAGCAGGCGGCCCGCAACGCGGTGTGGTTGCCGCCGGACCACGGCAGGCGGCGGCCGATCACCGGATCGCGCCGCTGGCCCTGGGCCCGGGGCGCCGGGTCGAGGCGGTAGTGGATGCGGAGCTGGGCGACGTACTGGAAGAGGCGGGAGCCGCCGGAGGAACGTGGCAGCAACCGCACGGCGACCGGCGCCAGCAGCGGGATGGCCAGCCGGCGCAGCAGCGGGGCGGGCTGCCGGACCGAGGTGATCAGCCCGAAGAGCCGGTCGGTGGTGGCGACCAGTTTCCGGGCGACCGGGCGGCGCTCGGCCTCGTACCGATCGAGCCAGCTGTCCTTGCGCACGCCGCGCAGCACGTCGGCGAGCTTGAAGGCGAGGTTGTGGGCGTCCTGCAGACCGGTGTTCATGCCCTGGCCGCCGACCGGCGAATGGACGTGCGCGGCGTCGCCGGCCAGGAAGAACGGTCCGTCGCGGAAGGCCGCCGCGACCCGGTGGTGCACCTTGTACGTGGCGAACCAGCGGGACCGGTCGTAGGTGACGCCGTACGTCCGGAGCATCCGCGCGCGGGCGTCGTCCTCGTCCAGGTTGCCGTCGCCGTCGGTGTCCCGGACCAGGCCGATCAGCCGCCAGCCGCCGGCCCGCATCGGGAACCCGAGCAGGAAGTCGGTGCGCTCCGGGCGGACGTTGATCGCATCCGGCACCAGGCCGCGGGCGCCGACCGCGTCCAGCACGAAGAACCGGTGCGGGTTGGTGACGCCCTCGAAGTCGATCCGGCGGGCCCGGCGGACCACCGAGTTGGAGCCGTCGCAGCCGACACAGAACCGGGCCCGCACGGTGTGGTTGCCGACCTTGGCCTCGACGCCGTCGTCGGTCTGCACGACAGCGGTGACCGGTGACTCCCAGAACACCTGGCCGCCGAGTTTCTGCAGGTTCTCGTAGAGGATCTCCTCGTTGCGGCTCTGCTCGAGGACCTCGATGAACGGGAACGCCGTGACCCCGGACCCGAGCGGGCCCAGCGGGATCCGGCCGAAGGCCCGCGCACCGAACCCGGGCGCGAGCGCCTCGGCCCGGTGCGCGGCCTCGAGAACCTGGTCGCCGATGCCGAGCTGGTCGTAGATCTCCATGGTGCGCGCCTGGACCACCAGCGCCCGGGACTCACGCGTCGGGCCGTCCTTGCCGTCCGCGACGATCACCTGAACCCCGAGCCTGGTCAGCCAGTTGGCGAGCATCAGCCCGGTCGGGCCGGCGCCCACCACGAGCACCTCACACGACAACTCGGTCATCGGCCACTCCGTTCTATCTCGTGAGTGTCTCCGCGACGTTCTTGAGCAGCAGGGCCTCGGCGGTGCAGACCCGCTCGAACTCACCCAGGTGCAGGCTCTCGTCCGGGCCGTGCGCGGCCGAGTGCGGATCCTCGACACCGGTCACCAGGACCGCGGCGCCGGGGAACAGCTCCTGGAAGGTGGCGATGAACGGGATCGACCCGCCCACCCCCATGTCCACCGGCTCGGCGCCGTCCCACGCGGTGCGGAAGGCGGCGCGGGCCGCGTCGTACACCGGGCCGGTGGCGTCGATCACGCATGGCGCGCCGTCGCTCTCCAGCGTGACCTCCAGCTGGGCGCCCCAGGGCACGTGCTTCTCCAGGTGGGCGCGGATCGCCTGGTACGCCGCGGCGGGGTCCTGACCGGGCGCCAGCCGCACGCCGATCTTGGCGGTGGCGGCGGGCTGCAGCGCGTTGGCCGCCTCCAGCGTGCGCGGCGCGTCGATGCCGAGCACCGAGATGGCCGGCTTGGTCCAGATCCGGTCGGTGATCGTGCCCTTGCCGATCAGCTCGACGCCGTCGAGCACGCCGGCCTCGTCACGGAACCGGCCGGCGGGGTAGTCGACGCTGGCGCCCTCCCGGCCGACCAGGCCCTCGACCGCGACCTCGCCGTCGTCGTCGTGCAGCGACGCCAGCAGCCGGGACAGGGTGATCAGCGCGTCCGGCACCGGGCCGCCGAACATGCCGCTGTGCACCGCGCTCTTCAGCACCCGGACCTCGGCGAACAGGTTGACCAGGCCGCGCAGCGAGGTGGTCAGCGCGGGCCGGCCGATGTCCCAGTTGCCGGAGTCGGCGATCACGATCACGTCGGAACGCAACTCCTCCAGGTGCTCGTGGATGATCGTGTCGAGGGAGTCGGACCCGTATTCCTCCTCCCCCTCGACGAAGACGACCACACCGACCGGCAGCTGATCGCCGAAGGCGCGCAGCGCGGCCACGTGCGCCATGACGCCGGCCTTGTCGTCGGCGGCGCCGCGACCGTAGAGCCGGCCGTCCCGCTCCACCGGCTCGAACGGGTCGCTGGTCCACAGCGCCGGGTCGCCGGCGGGCTGCACGTCGTGGTGCGCGTAGAGCAGGACGGTCGGGGCGCCGGCCGGCGCCGCCTTGCGGCCGATCACGGCGGGCTGGCCGCCGTGCCGGACGATCTCGGTGTCGAGCCCGCACCCGCGCAACAACTCGGCGACCGCCTCCGCGGACCGCTCGACGTGCGAGTGGTCGAAACCCTCGAAGGCGATGCCCGGGATCCGCACCAACCGCTCAAGGTCGGCACGGACACCGGGCATCTCACGCCGGATCGCGGCGCGCAGATCGGAATCACTCAGGCTCATGCCGCCGATCGTAGGCCGGAGGGGTGACATCTTTCCGGCCCGGCCGGTGGATCATGCGTCCGGCGTACCGTCGCCGCCGTTGGTGCCGCGCCCGCGCCGGGCCGCGTCGGAGGCCCAGTTGTACGCCTTTCCGGCAGCTGCCCCGGCCAGGTCGGCGGCCCCGCCACCGAGCCGTCGCACCAGGCCGACCAGCGGATCCTGCGAGTTGGCGAAGTCCTCCTGGTACGCCTTGGCGGCCGCCTTCACGTCCTCGCTGACCGAGGCGTCGCCGTCGGAGTCACGGCGCGGGTAGTCGCCGCCGAGAATCCGCGCGTACTCCCCGGAGTCGATCCACTTGCGCAGCTCGGCGGCCCGGGCGACCGGGACGGGATGGCTGCTGTACGCCGTCAGGCCGATCTTGTGAAGGCTGTCGCGCAGGTCTCCGCCGCCCTCGTATTCCGAGGCCTGCTCCAGGAACGCCGCGGTGTCGATCTGCGACAGATCGCCACCACCCGCCAGTTTCATCAGAAGGCGCAAAGACGCGGCCGGGTCCTGCCCGGCGAGCAGACCGGCCCGGTCGGCGGACAGCTCCGCCTTGCGCCACCACTCGTACATCGCCGCGATGATCGCCCGGAGCGCGAACACCCCCACCGGCAGCCAGCTCAGGTTGGTCAGCCAGCCGGTCAGGATCCGCATGATGGTCTTGTAGACGGCGTGGCCGCTGCGCACGTGGCCCAGCTCGTGCCCGAGCAGGGCCCGCAGCTCGTCGTCGTCGAGCTTCTCCACCGCGCCGGTCGAGATGGTGATGAACGGTTTGTCCAGGCCGATGGCCTGTCCGGTGATCATCGGGTTCTGCGTGATGTAGAGCTCGGGCAGCTCGGCCACGTCGAGCGAGGTGCCCGCCTCGGCATAGAGCTGGTACACCCGGGGGTACTGCCGGTGGTCGACGCGGATGCCCCC
The DNA here is from genome assembly GCF_055562375.1 of Actinoplanes sp. NPDC019969. Taxonomy (NCBI): domain Bacteria; kingdom Bacillati; phylum Actinomycetota; class Actinomycetes; order Micromonosporales; family Micromonosporaceae; genus Actinoplanes; species Actinoplanes sp. NPDC019969. The sequence continues at coordinate 75,432 of NZ_JBVHFK010000002.1, forward strand.
GGCCAGGAACATGAGCCGGAAACCCCGCTCGTTCCACATGCCGAAGAACGTCTTCACCACGTCGTCGAAACCGCGCAGCTCCCGCAGGGCCGACAGGGCGCCCCGGTCGGCCGGATGCTCCCAGGCCCGCGAGCTGATGCCGGTCAGGGGCACGCGGCGGCGCGCCGGCCGGTTGTCGTCCTCGATCGTCATGGGCCACACCCCGTTCTCGCCGCTGCCGCGGCGCAGGGGCCGCGCTTGCCCGCCCAACGTACGCCGCCGGCGCAACGCGTGGCCCCTGAGAAGTCCCTTACGGGGCGCCTGGGGGTACGAACGGCCACCCCGGCGTGGGACCCTTCTCGATCAGGCGCCACAGCGCGTCCGTGTCCAGATGCTCGGTCACCAGGTCTCCCAGGACGTCCAGGGCACGCTCCCGGACCCCGGCGAACCTGACGTCCGGCGCGGGCGTGAAACCGTGCCGGCCGGCCAGCCGCGCGGCCTCGGTGAGGAACCGGCGGCGGAACTCGTCGGATTCGAACGCGCCGTGCCAGTGGGTGCCGAAGACGTTCCCCACCGCGGCGCCCTCGGCCCGCCCGTCGTCGTACCGCAGCAACGGTTCCGGGGCGCCCGCGGAGACGTACCCGTGATGGATCTCGTAGCCGGTCGCCGGCGCGCCCAGCCCGGCCCCCGCCGATCGGGCCAGGGTCTTGCGGGCCGCGAAGGTGATCTCCACCGGCAGCAGGCCCAGCCCGGGCACCGTGCCGCGCCCGCTCTCCACCTCGTCGTGGATCCGCTCGGACAGCATCTGGAAGCCGCCGCAGATGCCGAGCAGCGGTTTGCCGGCGGCGGCGTGGGCGGTGATCGCGTCGGCCAGGCCGGTCGCGCGCAGCCAGGCGAGATCGCTCACGGTCGCCTTCGAGCCGGGGATCACGACCAGGTCGGCGTCGGCGATGTCGGCCGGCTCCACGGTCAGTTGCACCCGCACCCCCGGCTCGGCGGCGAGGGCCTCGGCGTCGGTGGCGTTGGAGATCCGCGGGACGCGGACCACGGCGACGCGCAGCCAGGCGGTTCCGCGCGGCGGTCCGGGGCGGCCGAGTGTCCTGCCGTACGCCAGCGAGTCCTCGGCGTCGAGCCAGACGTCCCCGTCGAACGGGAGGACCCCGTGCACCGGCCGGCCCGTCGCCGCGGTGATCATGTCCAGCCCGGGGCGGAGCAGGCCCAGGTCGCCCCGGAACTTGTTGATCACGAAGCCGGCGACCAGCTCCTGATCCTCCGGCGACAGCAGCGCCAGGGTCCCGAAGAACGCCGCGAAGACCCCGCCCCGGTCGATGTCGCCGACCACCACCGTGGGCAGGCCGAACCGCCGGGCCAGGCCCATGTTGACGAAGTCGCCGTCACGCAGGTTGATCTCGGTGGGGCTGCCGGCGCCCTCGCAGATCACCACGTCGTACTCGCGGCGCAGGTCGGCGAAGGCGGCGTACGCGGTCTCGGCCAGCCGTGGGCGCAGCGCCCGGTAGTTGCCGGCGGTGACCGTGTCGACCGCCTCGCCGAGCAGGACGACCTGGCTGGACCGGTCACTGCCGGGCTTCAACAGGACCGGGTTGAACCGCAGGTCGGGGGCGATACCGCAGGCGGCGGCCTGCATCGCCTGGGCCCGGCCGATCTCGCCGCCCCGGCCGCCGGCGGTCACCACGACGACCGAGTTGTTGGACATGTTCTGGGCCTTGAACGGGGCGACCCGGACGCCGTTGCGGTGCAGCCAGCGGCAGATGCCGGCGGTGAGGACGCTCTTGCCGGCGTCGGAGGTGGTGCCGGTGACCAGGAGGGCGCCGGTCATCGGGCCGAGATCCGGCCTCGTACGGCGGCGACCGCGGCCGCCAGCACCACCGTCACCGCACCCACCGCTCCGGACACCCGCGCCGCCCGCCGCAGATGCGCAGCCGACGGCCGCGGCCCGTCGCCGAGGAACGGCCGCGTCTCGCTGCGCCCGAAATAGACGTTCCGCCCGCCGAGCCGTACCCCCAGCGCCCCCGCCATCGCCGACTCGCACTGCCCCGCATTGGGCGACGGATGATCGCCCCGATCCCGCCGCCACACCCGCAGCGTCTCCCGCGGACTGCCGCCCGCCAGAGGCGCCACCGCCACCGTGAGCAGCCCGGTGAGCCGCGACGGCGCCAGGTTGAGCAGGTCGTCGAGCCGCGCGGACGGCGTGCCGAACCGCGCGTACCGGGCGTTCCGGTGCCCGACCATCGCGTCCAGCGTGTTGGCCGCCCGGTACCCGAGCAGCCCCGCGGGCCCGAGCAGCGCGCCCCACAGCAGCGGGGCGACGACCGCGTCGGAGGTGTTCTCGGCAACCGATTCGACGGTGGCGCGCGCGAGTTCCGGTTCGTCGAGCGTGGACGGGTCCCGGCCGCACAGGTGGTTGAGCCGGCCCCGGGCGGCCGGCAGGTCGCCGGACTCCAGGTGCCCGGCCATGAGCCGGGCCTCCCGCCGCAGGGTGCGCCCACCGAGGACGGTCCAGGTGGCCGCGGCGGTCACCGCGAACCGGGCGGCCGGGCGCCGCCGGGTCGCCCGGGACGCGGCGAGCCCGGCCAGGACGGGCACGCCGACGGCGATCGTGGTGAACACCGCGCCGGCCCGGCGGTGCGGCCGGTGGACACGGCGTTCCAGGGCGCCCGCCGCGGTTCCGAAGCCGGCCACCGGGTGCAGCCGCCGGGGGTCACCGATCGCCGCGTCGAGCAGGTATCCCGCGACGAGTCCGGCCGCGTCCGCGGCCCATCGTTGACGCACCGGTCAGCGGCCGGCGGTGAGGTCGAACGCCCAGACGGCGAGCGCCGGCGGTTCCGAGTCGTCGTCGGGGTACGGCACCGGCTCGAGCTCGCCCCAGACGATCGACCCGGGCGCCCGGTCCTCCAGGAACTCGACCACGATCGCCCGCAGGTCCTCGGTGATCTGGTAGTCGCAGTCGAACGGCAGGTCGCCGGGTTTCCTGGTGCCGGCCGAGCAGCGCAACTGCCCGGCGACGGCGTCGTGCCAGACGTAGAACGTCGCGGTGCCCCGGTGCCCGGCGCCGGACACCCGGTGCCGCAGCCCGGCCGCGGTCTCCTCGAACGCGGTGACGACCTCGTCCGCGGACAGGCCCATGCGCTCGTGGGGTGGAGCGCCGAACCAGTTGGTGTTGACGTCCTCGGCCGTCTGATCCTCCGGCGACAGCACCACCGTCTCGGACACGAGGGCGCGGATTTCCTTCAGCAGCACGGGTTCAGTCTGCCGGGTGGCAGCCCGTGCGGCCCACCCGGGCCGCTCCGACAGGCGGCCCATTCCGTCGGCACGATCGGCCCATCCCGATCGAAGGAATCCATCGGAGTGAACCGCGGCGTTCCGGGCCGCAGCAGCCCGGCCGGGACGCCTCTTGCCGGGGAGGCGGGTCGCCGGCCGGGCCGCCGGGCGCCACCGTGCCCGGAGATCCGCAGGGGTTCGATGTCCGGGCGCACGGCGGCGGGGTGGAAGGTCTCAGGCGGCGACAGGTTCCTTGCGTGCGGTACGCCGTACCGCACGCGTTTCCTCCTCGGGCTCGGTGATGTCGGCGACGACCTCCAGGAACGTCGGTTCCGGCCCGTCGGGCAGCCCGTCGCCGAACTCCACCGGGATCTCACCCTCCGGCAGCGGCTCGGTGGCCTCGCCGCGGACGAAGGCGTCGGACTCCGGATCCTCGACGGCGCTGGTGGGGACCGCCTTGGTGCGGTGGAAGCGGCTGCGCCCGCGGGCCAGGTCGTGACCGATCGCGAACGCCTCCATCTCGTAGGCGATGCGGTGCTTGTTGTCGTCGTCGGTCCAGTCGCGGGTGTAGATGCGCCCGTAGACGACGACCGGATCGCCGACGGCGAGGGAGGAGGCGACGCCCTCGGCCAGCCGGCGCCAGGCGGTCACCCGGACGCGGAGGCTGTCGCCGTCGACCCAGCGGCCGGACTCCCGGTCGAAGCGGCGGGCGGTGGAGGCGATCCGGAAGTTGGTGACCAGCTGGTTCTGGTTGTTGGTGCGCCGCCATTCGGGCGCGGTGAGCACGTTGCCGACGACGACGAGGTTGGTCTCGAACACGACTTTCTCTTCCTGTGGAGGGCTCGGGTGCTTCGATCGGCGCCGAGCTTGCGTCACCGGGGAAGATCTTGCGGGGTACGGGTGTGGACAGCGCCGCTCTGTGGACGGCGGAGCCCGTACCGCCGCTGATCTGATATGGCGCAACCGGCGGTACTCATGGGTAACCTGGGGGCGTGGAGACCGACGTCCTCGGATGGCCGTACGAACGGCACACCATCGATCTGGGCAGCGACGACGAGGGCCCGGTGGTCGCGACCCTGGTCCGGCGCCGCGCGGAGAGACCGGCAAGGCGGGCCGTCCTGCACGTCCACGGGTTCGTGGACTACTTCTTCCAGACCCACATGGCCGACTTCTTCGTCGAGCGGGGCTGGGACTTCTACGCCCTGGACCTGCGCAAGTACGGGCGCAGCCTGCTCCCCCATCAGACACCGAACTTCGCCCGCAGCCTCACCGACTACTTCCCGGAGCTCGACGAGGCGGCCCGGATCATCCGGGAGGACGACGGCCACGACCAGCTGCTGGTGACCGGCCACTCCACCGGGGGCCTGATCACCTCGCTGTGGGCGCACACCCGCCGCCAGCAGAAGGTCGTCGACGGACTGTTCCTGAACAGCCCGTTCTTCGATTTCAACCTGCCGTGGGTGATGCGGCGCCCGCTGATGTCCATGGTGCTCGCCGCGAGCGGCCGGAAGCCGTACCGGAAGATGCCCGTCGCCTCTCTCGGGTTGTACGGCCAGAGCCTGCACAGCGACCATCACGGGGAGTGGAACTACGACCTGGCCTGGAAGCCGATCCTGGGTTTCCCGGTCACGATGGGATGGCTGGACGCGATCCGCCGGGGCCAGCGCAAACTGCGCGCCGGCCTGGAGATCGACGCGCCGGTGCTGGTCGCCTGCTCGAAACGGACCTTCCGCGGCCGGGAGTGGCACGACGACGTCCGGCAGAGCGACTCGGTGCTGGACGTGGAACACATCACACGATGGGCGCCGGGCCTCGGCCCGCGGGTGACGATCGCCCGCTTCGACGGCGGCATGCACGACCTGACGCTCTCCGGCAAGGAGGTACGCACCGAGGTGTTCCGCGAGTTGGGACGCTGGGTGGACGCTTTCCTGCCGCCGCCGGGCACCCCGGATGTGGAGATTCCGCCCGCCCCGGAGGACCAAGCGGGCATAGCCACCGTCCTGGAGGCCGCCGAATCCGCCGTCGAACGCAGCGCCGAGGACAAGGCGGACGACAAGTCCGGCACGACCGCCTAGTATGTGCTGGCCAGCGCTCGTAGCTCAGCGGATAGAGCAACGGACTTCTAATCCGTCGGTCGCAGGTTCGAATCCTGCCGGGCGCGCCATCTGACTAGACGAACACGGCCCTGAGCTGTCGCTCGGGGGCCGTTCCACTGCTGCGCGCCAGACGTCAGCGCAACGATTCCGGCGGTTCGCCCTCGGATCAAGTCGTCAAGATGGGGCACGATCCTGATCTTGTACGCCCGGGTCCGGCGTCAGGTCCACAAGATCGAGAACTGATCCCGGTGCCTCAGTCTCGGCCGTGACCGCATCGCCCGGACACAGGCACGACTGACCCGAAGGCCGGATCGGCGCAGCCCAGGGACACCCCGACCCACCCGAGGAGGCGGCGGCTCCGCGCGCCACCCCGGCACGGCCGGCCGCCCTCGCTGAGCGATATCGGCGGGCCGGGTTCACCCGTACCAGAAAATGATGTTGAGGGGTGGCCCTATCGTCGGATCATGTTCGTCTTCGGTGTCATTCTCGCGGCAGTCGCGGTCTTCGCGCTGCTCACCGCCCTTATGAACAAGACCGGCAAGGTTCGCCGCAATGCGTGGGCCACGTTCGCGACGGGGCTGTTCCTGTCGGTGGCGTTCATCGTGGCGTCCTGCATCTCGGTGGTGCCGACCCGCAACGTGGGCATCGTCACCACCTGGGGGAAGCCGACCGGCCGGACCACCGGCGCGGGCCTGCAGTGGACGGCGCCGTGGGAGGACATCAACGACTGGGACGCGTCCGGTCAGACGTACACGCATCTCGGTGACAAATGTGTCTGGGTGACCATCGCGGCGCAGCGGCGGGCCTGCATCCCGGTGCAGATCGAGTGGTCGGCGAAGGCGGAGAACGCGCCGGAGAACTGGGCGGCCTACCGGGAGGTCGGTGGCCTGAGCCGCTTCGAGGTGTTCGTCGAGCGCCGGGTGAACCCGCAGATCAACGGGGCCATGACGTCGATCTTCGCGTCGTTCGATCCGCTCGGCGCGGTGGATGTGACCAGTGGGGACGCGCCGGCGCCGGATCTGAACAAGACCTACAAGGAGCCGCTGATCAAGGCGCTGAACGAGTCGCTCGGTGACGAGGTCGTGGTGAAGTCGGTGGCGTTCGAGTCGCCGCGGTACGACGAGCCGACCACGCAGGCGATCTCGGCGTACGGCCAGAAGATCCTGGAGGCCCGCAACCTGGAGATCGACAAGGCGAACGCGAAGACCCGCGCGGAGATCACCCGGACCGACTCGAGTGTCGACCAGGTGGCCCGCTGCCTGCAGATCGCCGAGAAGCTGGGCAAGGAGCCGGGCCTGTGCATGGGTGGTTCGGTGTCGTTGACCCGCCCAGTTCAGGCGAACTGAGCGGGTCACGAAACTAGCGGACCCTGACCCGTACGGAGTCGAGGGCGGGCGTCTGGTTGGCGCGTTCCATCATCGGGATGCGGTGCGACCCGTCGCCTGCCCAGGCCGAGCACTGGAAGTCGCCGGCCTGCGCGAGTCCGGGCACCTGGATGGCGATGGTGTCCGGGGTGGCGCCGCCCTTGCTGTCCTCGGTGGCGACGAAGAACGCCGGGACCGGATCGGGCGCCGGCGCCTGACGGGTGCTGCCGAGGATCCGGCAGGCGGTGTGGAAGTGGCCGCGGACCAGGCCGCCCTGCAGCACGCTGGACTCCACGTAGTAGCCGCCCTGACCAGCCGCGAGGAACCGGTCGCGGATCAGGTTGCGGGTGCTGATCTGCAGCGTGAAGGGCTGGTTGCGGCGCACCTGCTGCGGAGCCCGGGTGATCAGCAGGGTGGGGTTGCTCGCGGCCCCGCCGACCTCACCGAACTCGGTGGAGACGCATCGTTCGCCGCGCTGGAACCCGTCGTGCGGCTGCAGCCGGCTGGTCTCGCAGGTGTCGGTGAGGATGCCCAGGTTGTTGCCGGGCTGCGCGGCAGGCGGGGTGGTGACCGCGGGCGCCCCGCCGTTCTGGTTGAGGGTGCAGGCGGACAGGCCCTCGGCGTTCAGGTTGGGCCGGGGCGCGCCGCGTTCGATGGCGGTCTCGATCCGGTTGATGGTGGCGAACCGCTTGTCCTTGAGCGGGCCGAGGATCGCGTTCTGGATGAAGTTGGGGCCGCCCTGCCCGACGGTCGAGGCGATCCGGTTGTTCGCCTCGTTGATCTGCTGGTCGAGCAGGCGGAGGTTGTTGTCGACCTCGGCCTGCGCGCGTGCCGGGACGTTGACGGTGACGGTGACCTGCGGACAGTTCACGGTGGGCACAGCGGCTTGAGCGGCCGTCGCGACCGCGACTCCGGCGCCGGCCATGGCGACGGCGAGCCCGGCGGTGATGATCAGTTTTCGTTGCATGGACCTGCTGCTTCCCCCACTCGTGATCGATCACTTCACCCATCGATACGGGAACGCTCCCAGGTCGGATCAATGTGCGAGCGGGGGAAGATGATCAGGCAGCGGACAGCGCTTCCGTCGGCGCCAGCCGCGCCGCCCTGATCGCGGGGTAGAGCCCGGCCACCGCCCCGATCAGCAGGGTCGCGGCCAGCCCACCGGCGACCGCCCACATCGGTACGACAGCCGGCCACTGCTGCGTCCCGGCGTACACCAGCGTCACCACCCCTCCCCCGAGTACCCCGCCGGCCCCGCCGAGCAGTGACAGCAGCAGCGACTCGGCGACGAACTGGGTACGGACCTGCCCGCGGGTCGCCCCGAGGGAACGCCGCAGCCCGATCTCGGATCGCCGTTCCAGCACTGAGATGACCATCGTGTTGGCCACCCCGATCCCGCCGACCAGCAGCGCCACCGCGCCGAGCCCGAGCAGCAGCGAGTTGAAGGTCCGGGCGGCGGCCCGCTGGGCGATCAGCGCGTCGGACGGGTTGGAGACGTCGACCTCGTCGGGGTTCTGCGGGTTGGCGGTGGCGGCGAGGACGCCGTGGACCGCTTCCACCTGGGACTCGGCGGATCGGGTGTAGACGCGGGTGGCGTGGCCGTCGAAGTCCAGGTACGACGCGGCGGCGTCCCACCCGATCAGGACGGCGGTGTCGAGTTCCGGGGCCAGCGGCACGTCCTCCAGGACCCCGATCACGGAGTAGGTACGGCCGTCGATGTGGACGGCGGGCACCGCACCGAGCCGGCGGGCCGCGGCGGCGCCGAGCACGACCGCCGGGTACCGGGAGGTGGCCGCGTTGAGCCAGGTCCCGGCGGCCAGCCGTGCGTTGACGGTGTCCAGCAGGTCCAGCTGCGCGGCGAGCACGGCCAGCCCGCCGCTCTCGCTCCTGGGGATCCGGTCGGTGCGGTAGACGGAGGTTCCGCTGACCGCGCCGACGGCGGTTGCCGAGGTGACCGGACCGATCCGTTCGATCATGGCGAGGGCCTCGTCGGGCAGGGTCGCGTCGTCACCGAACATGGTCTGCCCGGGCGCGACGGTGAGCAGGTTGGTGCCGAGGGCGGCGAGCCGCGCGTCCAGGGCGGCCTGCCCGGAGGCGGAGATCCCGACGACGGACACCATCGCGGCGATGCCGATGGCGATGCCGAGCGCGGACAGCACCGCCCGCAGGGGCCGGGACCGCAGGCCGTACCCGCCGAGGCGCAGCAGGTCGGACGGGCGCAGCCGGGCCGGGCGGAGTGCGGCGGCCATCTCAGACCACCTGCCCGTCGCGCATCGGCACCTGCCGGGGCAGCGCGCCGGCGATCTCGTGGTCGTGGGTGATCACCAGGACCGTGGTGCCGGACGCGTTGAGTTCCCGCAGCAGGTCGACGACGCCGGCGCCGGACGCCGAGTCGAGGTTGCCGGTGGGTTCGTCGGCGAGCAGCACGGCCGGGTCGCCGGCGACCGCGCGGGCCACCGCGACCCGCTGCCGTTCGCCGCCGGAGAGCTGGTGCGGCCGGTGCCCGAGGCGGCCGGCGAGACCGACCCGGGCCAGGGCGTTCCCGGCGCGGCGTTCGCGTTCACGGCGGGGCAGGCCGGTGTAGAGCAGGCCGTCGGCCACGTTGGTGACGGCGTCGCGGCCGGGCGCCAGGTGGAACGACTGGAACACGAAACCGATCCGGCGGGCCCGCAGCGCGGACAGCTGCCGGTCGGAGAGCGCCGCCACATCGTGGCCGTCGATGCGGACGGTGCCGGAGGTGGGCCGGTCGAGGGTGCCGATCAGGTTGAGCATCGTCGACTTGCCGGAGCCGGACGGGCCGACGATGGCGATCAGTTCGCCCGGCTCGACGGTCAGGTCGACGGAGCGCAGCGCGTGCACCCCGCCCGGGTAGCTCTTGGTGACCCCGGCCAGTTCGATCACGGCGCTCATGCGGGCACCCGTACCTTCGTGCCCTCGGTGAGGCCGGCGCCGGTGACCTCGACCCGGCCGTCGGCGAACAGGCCGGTCTCGACCGCCCGGAAGGATCCGTCGGCGAGCTGCAGCCCGTAGCCGCCTTCGGCGAGAGCGACCAGAGCGTTCACGGGTACGGTCAGCACGTTCTCCCGCTGCGAGGAGACGAAGAGGACCTCCACCGCCGCGTCGTCGAGCCCCTGCGGCGCCTTGTCGAACCCGACCGTCACCACGATCTTGGTGGCGTCCTCCTGGCCCGGGTTCTCCGCCTCCTCGACGGTGGTCTCCAGCGCGGTGATCCGGCCGGCGGTGGTGCTGCCGTCCGGCAGGGTCACGTCCACCCTCGCCCCCTTCCGGGCGAGCCGCTGGTCCTCGATGTCGAGGGAGACCGTGGCGTACCGGGTGGTGGCGCTGGTGGTGAGCAGTTCGGCGCCGGGCTGGACCGCCGCGCCGGGGTCGGCCGAGCGGGTGGCGACCCGGATCGGCCCGGCCGCGTAGACGACGCGGCCCAGGTCGACGGCGCCGGTCTCGTCCAGCCCGAGGTCCTCCTGCCACTCCTCGACCGCGTCCGCCGTCGCGGAGGTGTACTCGTCGTCGACGGTGAACCCGCGGTGGCCCAGCGCCCACAGGTTCCGTTCGAACTGCAGCACGTCGGCGCCCTCGACGCCCGGTGACAGGGTCCGGTAGGCGGGCAGGGCCCCGTACAGCAGCACCACCGGATCGTTGTCGACGCGGTAGAGCGCACCGCCACGCCTGATCGTCGCCCCGGCCGCCGGCAGGAACGTGACGGTGCCGGTCAGCCGGGTGGTGAGGGCGGCGGTGTCGCCATACCCGAGGGAACCGTCGTGGCTCTCCTTGTCGACGAGCGTCTGCCGGGTGATCTCCGCGGTCGCCGCGGACGCGCTGCCGGTGGCCTGCGGGGTGGTGCTGCCGGAGGCCGACGGCAGGCCACCGGTGATCAGGAAAGCGGCCACCCCGCCCGCGGTCAGCACGGCAGCCGTGCCGGCGATCGCCAGGCGTCTCATGCGTGTGCCGCCTGGTTCTCGGTGTGCTTCCCGCCCGGGTTCTTGAACTGCGCGCAGGCTTTCTCGGCGGCGTTCCACTTCTCGCTGCCGGGTTCGGCGCCGATGGTGCGGCCATCGATCCTCAGCCGGCCGTTCGGTTCCGGGTCGGGGTATCCGCTGACGCCGTTCTCCCGCATGCACGCGGCGAACTTGCGTTCCCGTTCCAGGTCCTCGGCGCTCAGTTTCGGCGGCTCCCCACCGTCGGGCAGGTGTTCCTTGCACGCCTCGTGGGCCTTCTCGACCTTCTTCGCGTCGCTGCCCTTGGGAATGTTGATCTCCATCCGCCCGTCCTCCTTCGGGTCCGGGAACCAGTCGAGGCCCTGCTCGCGCATGCATTTCGCGAACGCCAGACCGTCGCCGTCGCTGTCGCCGGGCGTATCAACGCCGGCCGACGCCGTCGGGGCCGCGCTGGCCGCCGTGGCCACCCCGGGGCTGTTCACCTGCGGTTTCGCGCAGCCCACCGTCATCGCCGCGAGCAGGACGCCGAGAGTGGCAACCGTCCTGAGTCTCATCTCCGGTCTCCTTCGCCGGCGGCCGGGCGGCCGCCACGCACCGAAGTAGAGCGACCGGCGCGTCACCGCGGCGTCACGGAAAACGGTGACGCCGCGGTGACATCGGCAGGGGTGAAGATGGGCGTATGCGAATCCTGGTGGTCGAGGACGAGCCGCTGCTCGCCGACACGGTGGCGCAGGGGCTGCGGCAGGAGGCCCACGCCGTCGACGTCGTCTACGACGGCGGTTCGGCGCTGGAGCGGATCGACGTCAACGACTACGACGTGGTGGTGCTGGACCGGGACGTGCCGGTGGTGCACGGCGACAAGGTGTGCCAGGTCCTCGCCGAACGCAAGGCCGCGATCCGGGTGCTGATGCTGACCGCCGCCGCCGGGATCGACGACCGGGTCACCGGGCTGGCCCTGGGCGCCGACGACTACCTGCCGAAACCGTTCGCGTTCCGGGAGCTGTCGGCCCGGGTCGCCGCGCTCGGCCGCCGGGCCCGCCCGGCCGCGCCGCCGGTCCTGCGCCGGGCCGGGATCAGCCTCGACCCGTATAGGCGGGAGGTGCACCGCGACGGCCGGTACGTGCCGCTGTCCCGCAAGGAGTTCGCGGTGCTGGCCGAGCTGCTGCGCGCCGACGGTGTCGCGGTGTCCGCCGAGACGCTGCTGGAGAAGGCGTGGGACGAGAACGCCGACCCGTTCACCCACGCCGTCCGGATGACGATCCTGAAACTGCGCCGCAAGCTGGGCGATCCGCCGGTGGTGCTGACCGAGCCGGGAGTGGGGTACCGGATCCGATGAGGCTCACCGTGCGCGGCCGGCTCACCCTCGTCTACGGCGGCCTGTTCATCCTGGCCGGCGTGGTGCTGCTGGCCGCCATCTACGTGCTGGTGGAACGCGACCGTCCGATGATCACCGCGGCGAACACCCTGGTCCCGGCACCGGACGGGAGCACCACGCAGAAGAGCTTCCAGCAGATCGTCGAGGGCACCCGGGCGGAGGCGCTGAACGCGCTGCTCACCCAGGGCGCCATCGCGCTGATCGTGGTGAGCGCGGCGGCCATCGCGCTGGGCTGGCTGATCGCCGGCCGCCTGCTGCAGCCGCTGCACCAGGTCACCGCGGCGGCCCGGCGGATCGCCGAGTCCCCGGCCGCCGACCGGGGCCTGCACGAGCGGATCGCCCTGGACGGCCCGGACGACGAGCTGAAGCAGCTGGCCGACACGTTCGACCTGATGCTGGCCCGCCTCGACCAGTCACTGGACGGCCAGCGCCGCTTCATCGCCAACGCGTCGCACGAGTTGCGTACCCCGCTGACCTTGAACCGGACCCTGCTGGAGGTGGCCCTGGAGCCGGCCGGGACGCCGCCGGAGGTGCGGCAGCTCGGCGCCACCCTGCTGGCGATCAACGAGCGGCACAGCCGCCTGATCGACGGTCTGCTGCTGCTGGCCCGCTCGGACCGGGAGATCACCGAACGGTCGTACGTCGACCTGGCCGACATCGTCGATCACGTCGCCCTCTCGGACACCGTCACGGTCATCGCCGAACCCGCCGAGGCGCCCACCCTCGGTGATCCGGTCCTGCTGGAACGACTGGTGCAGAACCTGATCGAGAACGGGGTCCGGCACAACGTCCCGGACGGCTGGGTCACGGTCACCACCGGTTCCCGCCCGGACGGCTGGGTGGAGCTGCAGGTCAGCAATTCCGGCCCGGTCGTGCCCCGCTACGAGGTGGCCGGCCTGTTCGAGCCGTTCCGCCGGTACGGCAGGGACCGTCTCGCCGCCCCGTCCGGCGGCGCCGGCCTGGGCCTGTCCATCGTCCGGGCGATCGTCGGCGCCCACCACGGCAGACTGCACGCCGACGCCCGCGACGAGGGAGGCCTGACGGTCACGGTCCTCCTCCCCCGGGCTTCCTGACAACCATTTGCCGGTACGGGTCCTCAGCCGCGCCGTGGTCCCCGGGCGACGACGCGGCCGACCGCCGGGCCAGCCCGATCACACCCCACCCCATGACCAGCGCCGCGGCCGCCATCGCCACCAGCCCGGCCGTCCCGTGCCGGACGCCCTCACCGAACAGCACCACCCCGGCGACTGCCGCCACCAGCGGGTTCGTCACGCTGACCGTGGCCAGCGGCCCGGCCAGCCCGGCGCCCCGGTAGGACAGCTGCCCGAGCAGGTAGCCGCCCACCGCGAACGCCACCACCAGCACCGCCGCGACCACCGGGATCGCGCCGATACCGCCGCTCGTGAACGCCGCCAGCACCGCCTTGGACTGCACCGACGAGATCCCGAAGGCGATACCGGCCGCCGCGGCCAGCAGCACTCCCCGCGCCCGTGGACTGGCCCGCCAGGCGGCCAGGGAACAGGCGAGCATCGCTGCGGCGGCGACCCCGCCGAGAACCCACACCTCGGTGTCGCCGAGCAGCGCCGGCCCGTCCGCCCCGACCGACAGCGACAGGATCGCGGCCAGCCCGGCCACCGTCATCGCGGCGGCCACCCAGGAACCCCGGCTGATCCGGGTGCGGTAGCGGACCACCTCGATCGGCAGCGCGAACAGCAGGGTGAGGGTGCCCAGCGCCTGCACGACGGCGACCGTCCCGAAGTTGAGCGCGTACACGTGCAGGATCGCCCCGGCGGCGGTGAGCAGCAGCGCCACCGCCCAGCGGGACCGGCCGCGCTGGCCGTGCCGGGCGAGCCGCTCCTGCGCCACGGCGGCGGCCGCGTAACTCGCGGCCGACAGCACCGACAGCGTGACGGCCCAGCCCAGCGATCCCATCGACCCCACCTCGCGCCCGGCCCCATCGACGATTCCGGGCACCGGCCGGGTCTACCCACTCCCGGTCCGGAAAATGCGTATCGCCGTCTTGCGATCCCCTGCCACGATCCCGGGATGACGCTGACGAACGGGGCGCGGATCGGCTGGGCGGACCTGCCCGGCCCGGTGCGGGACAGGATCGAGGAGATCATCGGGGGCGGGCCGGTGGTGACGGCCGACTCCCAGCCCGGCGGGTTCTCGCCGGGCACCGCCGACCGGGTCCGGACCGCCTCCGGCGCACGGGCCTTCGTCAAGGCGGTCAGCCCGGCCCTCAACGAGCGGTCGGCCCAGATGGCCCGGCAGGAGTCATGGGTCACCGCCGCCCTGCCGGAGCACGCGCCGGCGCCCCGTGTGCTCGGCGGCTTCGACGACGGCGAGTGGGTGGTGCTGGTCCTGGAGGACGTGGCCGGGACGCATCCCCGTACCCCCTGGGTCGAAGCGGAGATCGACGCTGCCGCAACCGCGCTGCGCGACCTCGCCACCCTGCTCACGCCGCCGCCCCTGACCGGCCTGCCCACCGCGACCGAGACGTACGCCCCGATGTTCGGCCTGTGGGCGGACCTGGCGGCGGCCCCGCCGGACGACCTCGACCCGTGGGCCGCGAAGCGGATCGGCGCCCTGCGGGACGCCGCCGACCGGGGCGTCGCCGCGATGTCCGGCGGCGACACCGTGGTACACGGCGACCTGCGGGCCGACAACATCCTGATCCGCCCGGACGGCCGGTTCGTCCTCGTCGACTGGGCGTGGACGTGTGTCGGCCCGCACTGGCTGGACTCGGTGTTCCTGTCGACCGACGTGATCGCGCACGGCGGTGATCCCGGCCCGCTCCTGGCCGAATCCGGCGAGACCGCCGCGGTGGGCATCATCGCCGCGCTCGCCGGCGTCTTCCAGTACTCGGCCCGGCTGCCCGCGCCGCCGAATGCGCCGACCTTCCGCGCGTTCCAGCGGTCCCGGGGCGACGCCCTGCTGCCCTGGCTCCGGACCGCGCTCGGCGACTGACGCGAACCGCCGTCTCAGCACAGCCGGGCATAACCGAAACGGGGCTGAACCACACCCGCCGCCGTCCCGTAACAGTTACGGGGTTGACCGGTAGATGGGACCTCAAGCACACCGCACCGGGCCCGGCACGCCGGGGGACTAGGCTTGACGCCCGTGAACTGGGCTTCGGCGTGGCGGCCCGGGAGCCCAACCGAAACATGGAACGGAAGATGATGACCGACCAGCCCAAGGTGCGAGTCCTGCTTCTGGAGAACATCCACCCCGACGCCGTCTCCCGGCTCGAGGAGGACGGTTTCCAGGTCGAGTCCCTGCGCAACGCTCTCGACGAGGTCGAGCTGATCGAGCGCATCTCCGGAGTCTCCCTCCTCGGTATCCGCTCCAAGACCCAGGTGACGGCGAAGGTGCTGGAGGCCGCCGACAAGCTGGTCGGCATCGGCGCGTTCTGCATCGGCACCGACCAGATCGACCTGTCCGCGGCCACGGCCGGCGGTGTCGCGGTGTTCAACGCCCCGTTCTCCAACACCCGTTCGGTGGTGGAGCTGGCGATCGCCGAGATCATCGCGCTGACCCGGCGGCTCACCGAGAAGAACGCGCTGATGCACACCGGCGTGTGGGACAAGTCGGCCGACGGCGCCCACGAGATCCGCGGCCGCCGCCTCGGCATCGTCGGCTACGGCAACATCGGCACCCAGCTCTCCGTCCTCGCGGAGAACCTGGGCATGTCGGTCTCGTTCTACGACACCGCCGACAAGCTGGCGCTGAGCAACGCGCACCGGTGCGCCAGCCTGGACGAGCTGCTGGAGTCCAGCGACATCGTCACCATGCACGTGGACGGCCGCCCCGGCAACGCCGGCTTCTTCGGCGCCGAGCAGTTCGCCAAGATGCGCCCCGGCAGCCTCTTCCTGAACCTGTCCCGCGGCATCGTCGTCGACCACCTGGCCCTGCGGGACGCGCTGAAGAGCGGCCACCTGGCCGGCGCCGCCGTCGACGTGTTCCCGAAGGAGCCGAAGGGCCGCGGCGACGAGTTCCTGTCCGAGCTGCGCGGCCTGCCGAACGTGATCCTCACCCCGCACATCGGCGGCTCGACCGAGGAGGCGCAGTCCGACATCGGCGGCTTCGTCGCCAACAAGCTGGCCAAGTTCGTCACCGAGGGCAACACCACGCTCAGCGTGAACCTGCCCGGCGTGACCCTGCCCGAGCTGCCCGGCATGCACCGCATCGTGCACATGCACAAGAACACGCCCGGCGTGCTGGCCCAGGTCAACCGGATCCTCGCCGAGCACAACGTGAACGTCGAGGGCCAGATGCTCAGCACCCGCGGGGAGTACGGCTACCTGATCACCGACATCGCCCGGGGCTACCCCGACGAGGTGCTCGACCAGCTCCGCGACATGGAGCAGACCGTCCGCCTGCGCGTTCTGAACTGACGTCGGCGGTGGGACCGCCTGCCCCGGGGACGGGTCAGGCGGTCTCTACCGTCAGCAGGGTGACCGGGGCGACCGCGTCCACGTCGTACCGGTTGCCGTTGCTCCAGCCCTTCGGCGTCAGGGTGGAACCGGGCGCGACATCCTTGAGGGTCCGCGACCCGGCCGTCACCGAACCCGCGCCCCCGCCGACCTTGACCCGCACCGGGCTGCCGGCCGGCGCCCGCAGGATCAGCTCCTCGACCCCGCCGGTGATCCGCATCGGCACCGTGCCGGACGCCTCGGCCAGGGTCATCTCCGCCCGGCGGGTGCCGCCGACCAGCTCGATCCCCTTGATCCGCCCCTCGGTGAGGTCGACGATCCGCTCGGCCGAGTACCCGGAGAACCGGATCGTCCACCGCACCTTCGCCGCCAGCACGATCTCCACCTCGCCACCGGTCCCGGCGGCCTCCCGGGTCAGGTCCACCCGCAGCCGGTCGTCGCGGAGTTCCGCGCTGGGCCGTACGCCGGTCCCCTCGGGCGCGCTCACCCGGTAGAGGTCCTCGCCGAGCTCACCGATCCGCAGCCGGACCCGGTCGGTCGCCGCCATCAGCTCGAACGTCGCCGTGTTCTGATCGCCGAGCGGGCCGCTGACCACCTGCTGATCCTTCGACGAGCCCGGCAGCATCTCGCTGAGCCCGCTGTCGTCGCCGGTGTAGTAGACGACGCCGGTCAGCGCGATCGCCGCGACCGCCACCACCCCGAGCACCGCCATGCCCGCCGTGACCAGCCGGGACTGCCGGGGTCGCGGGGGCGGCGCGGTCGCGGGGCGGTCGGCCCACACCGTCGGCTCGGCCGGGCCCGGCGGCGTCCACGACGACGGGGACCCGAACTCCGCGCCTGAGGCCGGGACCGCCCCGGCCGGGGCGGGAACGGTGTCCGGCCAGAGCGGGGTGGCCAGCCCGGACAGCGGTCCGCTGTCCGGCCCGGCGGGCGGGGAAGCGCCCGGGGCGTCCTCCGTGCCGTTGCCGGTCTTCCGCACGATCGGCAGCTCTTCCGATCCGTCCCCGGCACGACGCCGGCGCGGAAGTCCCTCCCACGATCCGGTGTCCTCGTCCTCGCGCCCCCGGGACGCCCGCGCCCCACCGATCGGCCCGTCACTGAACCCGAACGAGACCCGTCCCGGCCCGCCGGGCGAGGCCGGCCCGAACTCGGGCGGCGACGAGACCGGCTGCGGCGGAACGGAAAGCGGCGAACTGTCGGAAGACGCGGCAGGCGCCACAGGTGAGGAACCTGTCCCGGCGTCACCGCCGAACCAGTTGACCGGCTCCCCGGCGATCTCCGGCGCCCGCGCCGACGGCCGCCTCCGCGGCAGCGGCTCAGCCGCGCCGTCTGCCCCCTGCGAGATCTCGGCCGGATCGGACGCTTCGCCGACAGCGGCGGTACGGTCCACAATTCCTCCCTGCAGCGCACGCACGTGTGTCCCCCGATGGGAGTACGTACGAATGCGGCTACCGGATGAGTGACCGGAGGGTTTACCGCGGGTCAGGTCGCACGAGCCCGCGCCGGGTGGCGATCGCGACCGCCTCCAGCTGGCTGTGCGCGCCCAGTTTGGCGAGCACCGCTTTCTGATATCCGCGGCAGGTGTGGACGCTGATCCCGAGCCGCCGGGCGACCGCGCGGGCGTCCAGTCCGGCCGCCATCAGCTGCAGCACCTCGTCCTCGCGGGCGGTGAGGCCACCTGCGGTGACACCGTTGCCGCGCTGGCCGGCGGCCGGTGGCGTGGTGCTGCGCAGCAGCCGGGCGAGGATGTCGGTGGAGACGGTCATGCTGCCGCGGTGGGCGGTGCGGAGAGCATTGAGGACGTCACCGAGCGCGCCGTTCTTGGAGATGAATCCGGCGGCGCCCGCCGTGGTGGCCCGCCGGACCAGGGTCTGGTCCTCGCTGGCAGTGAGGATCACCACACGGGAGCCGGGCTGGCGCACCTTGATCAGTTCGGCGATGGCGATGCCGTCGGCATCGGACAGTTCGGGATCGAGCACGATCACATCGGGTGTCAGCTCGGCAGCCAGGCGGATGGCCTCGGCCCCGGTGCGCGCGTGGCCCACCCAGCGCAGGTCGGGCTGTCCGGCCAGTGCGTGTCCCAGCAGCTCGGCGAAGGTCTGGTGACCGTCGACGACGAGCACCGTGATCGTCTCGTCGCTGTTCATTCGTCACCTTCCCGTTCCTCAGCCCCCGGCGGGCTCCGCGCAGTCTAAGGATTACCCGACGGGACGTCGTCCCCACCAACAGGCTGCCGACCGGTACGCCCGACGGCCGGTTGCCTCCGAGCGGACGTGATCACCAGTCGTTCGGCCGACAGACCCCCTCGCTTTGGGGCTTGTAGCCGGCGACCCCTGAAAGCAGAGTTCTCGATCATGCACGACATCCAGCTCTTCGGCCGTCTCGAGGTCCGCACCCGCGGCATCCGTCTCTCCGGGGACGACTTCGGCGGCGTACGGCCTCGCCACCTGCTCGCCCTGCTCGCCCTGCGCGGCGAGCAGTCGTTTGTGGATCTGGCCGACACGCTGGGTGTTCCCACCGCCACGGTGAAGCACGATCTGGGGATCCTGCGCGAACGTCTGGAGCCGGAGGCCCGCCGCCGTGACGCGGTGCTCGCCGTCCACCGGGGCCGGGCGCGCCTGCTGCCGGACCTTACCCATGTCGACACCGCCACCTTCGACGAACTGGTCGCCATGGCCTCGGAGCGGACGCCGGCCCGGGCCGCCCGCCCGCTGGCCGCCGCCGCCTTCCTGGCGTCCCGCCCGCTGCTGGAGGACGAGGACGCGCCGTGGGCCGCCGAGGCCCGCGCCGAGTACCGCGCCAAACTGATCATGGCGAGCACCCCGCAGCCCATCAGGTAGGCAACCGACAATGAGCGGGTGTTCTCCACCACGCTCTCACCGGTGCCGCTGGCGCCGGAAATCTCCCTGCACCTCGCCGACCGCCGGTTCGGGCTCTTCGACCTGACCGGCGGCGAGTTCCACAGCGATCAGCCGCCCCCGTTCTGGGCCTTCGCCTGGGCGGGCGGCCAGGCGCTCGCCCGTTTCCTGCTGGACCATCCGGCCGAGGCCGCCGGCCGCCGGGTGCTGGACGTCGCCACCGGATCCGGGGTGGCCGCGATCGCCGCCGCCCGGGCCGGCGCCGCCGCCGTGGCCTGCACCGACATCGACCCCGCGGCGGTCGCGGCGGCGCATCGCAACGCCGCCGCCAACGGTTTCTCCCTGGCGGCCGAGCTGGACGACCCCGATCTGCTGCTGGCCGGTGACGTCTTCTACAGCCCGGCGGTGGCGCCGAAGATGGTCACGATGTTCCGCGCGGCCCGCAGCCGTGGCGCGACCGTGCTGGTCGGTGATCCGGGCCGCGGTTTCTTCCCCGGGCATCTCTTCGACCTGGTCGCCGAATACGTCGTCCCGGTGCCTCCGGCGCTGGAGGAGAGCGAGACGTTGACCACAGGCGTGTGGCGGATGCGCTGAAGTGACATGCGTTCATCAAGCAACAAGTTGTAGGTTACATGCATATCGTGATGTGGAGGCATCGGTGCACGACGAGCAAGCCGGCCTGCTGGGCGACGAAATCACGCGTTTGATCCGGATGGGCGTGCGCTTCCGGGGCATGCTCAACATCGGAGACCTCGGCGCCGAGTTCTCCGCGCTGATGCTGCTGCCACCCCTGCGGGCGATGGGCCCGATGCGCGTCACCGACCTGGCGGAGGTCAAGGGCGCCGACCCGTCCACCGTCAGCCGCCAGGCCGCCCAGCTGGTGAAGGCCGGCCTGGCCCGCCGCGAGGCGGACCCGGCCGACGGCCGGGCCTCCCGCCTGGCCGTCACCGACACCGGCGCCGCCGCCTGCGAGCGGCTGCGTGAGGCCCGCGTGGCCATGATCACGCAGGTGCTGGCCGACTGGCCCGCCGATCAGGTCACCGCCTTCACCGCCCTGTTCGCACAGTTCAACGACGCGGTCGAGGCGCACCTGCGCACCGACCCGGGAGCACCCACACGGGAGACTTCGTGAGCCACCCAGCCCCACCGGCGCCCGCGCCGGTGGAATTCACCCACCGCCAGATCCTGACGATCCTCGGCGGCCTGATGATGGGCATGTTCCTCGCCGCGCTGGATCAGACGATCATGGCCACCGCGACCCGGACCATCGCCGACGACCTGCGAGGGTTCGACCTGCAGGCCTGGGCCACCACGGCCTTCCTGATCACCTCGACGATCTCCACCCCGCTGTACGGCAAGCTGTCCGACATCTACGGCCGCCGCCCGTTCTTCCTCCTCGCGATCGGCATCTTCATCGTCGGATCGTTCCTGTGCGGCCTCTCGGACAACATGTGGCAGCTCGCCGCCTTCCGGGCCATCCAGGGCCTCGGCGCCGGCGGCCTGATGTCGCTCGCCCTGGCGATCATCGGCGACATCGTCCCGCCCCGCGAACGCGCCAAGTACCAGGGCTTCTTCCTGGCCGTCTTCGGCACCGCCAGCGTCCTCGGCCCGATCCTGGGCGGCTTCTTCGCCGGCGCCGACGAGATCCTGTTCACCGACGGCTGGCGCTGGGTGTTCTACATCAACGTGCCGATCGGCCTGGCCGCCATGGCCGTCGTCGCCAAGGTCCTGCACCTGCCGCACCACCGCGTCGACCACCGGATCGACTGGCCCGGCGCGCTCACCCTGGTCCTCACCCTGGTCCCGTTGCTGACCGTCGCCGAGCAGGGCCGCACCTGGGGCTGGGACTCCCCCCGCTCGATCGCCTGCTACGTGATCGGCGGCATCGGCCTGATCGGCTTCATCCTCGCCGAACGCGCCTACAAGGACGAGGCGCTGCTGCCGCTCGCCCTGCTCGGCAAGCGCACCGTCGCCGTCGGCGTCACCGCCAGCACCATCCTCGGCATGGCGATGTTCGGCGGCCTGATGACCGTCCCGCTGTACCTGCAGATCGTCAAGGGCTCCTCCGCCACCCTGGCCGGCCTCCAGATGATCCCGTTCGTGGTCGGCATCATGGCCGGCTCGATCATCTCCGGCCAGCTGATCTCCCGTACCGGCCGCTACCGCATCTTCCCGATCGTCGGCAGCGTCTTCATGGTCGCCGCGCTCTACCTGTTCTCCCTGATCGGTGCGGACACCCCGCTCTGGCGCGTCATGCTCGTCATGGTCCTGATGGGCCTCGGCCTCGGCAGCAACATGCAGCCGATGATCACCGCCGTGCAGAACGCCGTCTCCCCCCGCGAGATCGGCACCGCCACCGGCGCCGTCACGTTCTTCCGGTCCATGGGCGGCACCCTCGGCACCGCCGTCTTCCTGTCGGTGCTGTTCAACGTGCTCCCCGGCAACATCAAGGACGCGTTCGCCACCGCCCGGACCACCCCGGAGTTCCAGCAGGCCCTCCAAGCCGACCCCGCCCAGGCCCAGCTCCTGGAAAAGGCCACCGGCAGCGACGCCCTCAGCGACACGTCGTTCCTGAGCCGGCTCTCCGACGTGATCGCCCACCCCTTCAAGGTCGGCTTCGCCGACAGCGTGCACGTCGTCTACCTGATCGCCTTCTTCATCATGATCCTGGGCCTGATCGTCGTCTTCTTCCTGCCCGAGCTACCCCTCGCCCAGCGCTCCGCCCAGCAGGCCCGCGCCGAGGACGCCCTCCAGGCCCAACAGGGCGCCGGCAACCCCTAGATCAACCGCTTGCGGGGTACGGGGAAAGCACCGCACCCGTACCCCCATGGGTAACGTGGCCTCATGGCTGTTGTGAAGATCAACGCAATCGAGGTCCCCGAAGGCGCCGGCCCCGAACTGGAGAAGCGCTTCGCCGCCCGCCACGGCGCCGTCGAGAACTCCCCCGGCTTCCTCGGCTTCGAACTGCTGCGCCCGGTCGCCGGCGACACCCGCTACTTCGTCTACACCCGCTGGGAGACCGAGGAAGACTTCCAGAACTGGGCCAACGGCGGCGCCAAAGAAGCCCACGCGGGAGAACGCGCCAAGCCCGTCGCATCCGGCGCCAGCCTCCTCGAGTTCGAGGTCGTCCAGTCCGTCCAGAAATAGGGTCACAAGCCGGCTCATCCCACGGGGGCGAGATGGGCCGGCTTCCTCACCCACAGGGTTGGGGCATCCGCCTTTCTCACCCACGGAACAAGGCGGGCTGACTTTCTCACCCACGGGACAAGGCGGGCTGACTTTCTCACCCACGGGACAAGGCGGGCTGACTTTCTCACCCACGGGACAAGGCGGGCCGACCATCTCACCCGCGGGGCTGAGGTATCCGCCTTTCTCACCACAGGACGAGGTGGACCGACCATCTCACCCACGGAACAAGGCGGGCTGACTTTCTCACCCGCGGGACTGGGGTACCCGACTTTCTCACCCACGGGAACAGGCGAGCCGACCATCTCACCCGCGGGGCGAGGCATCCGATTCTCTCGCCCCTCTGTGCTGACTTTGCTGCGCTTCGCTCCGCTGCAAAATGCCCGTTGGTGTCGAGCCAGGCGATTTTCTGACGCCCAGCAAACCCCACTGGGCGTCAGAAAATCGACTGTCTCGACACCAACGGGCATTTTGCGGGCAGTTCCGTGGATACGACCTCGCGGCGACTACGGGGGTGATTAACGCCAGCATGCGAACGCGCCCACCTGGGCAGACCTCCGTGGCCACGGGGCGGCGACATGCTGACGACCACGGAACCGCCCCACCGTTTCAGGGCTCGTGACACCGAGCAGCCAGGCCCCACAGCCGCCGCACCATGACCACAGAACGGTCAAAACCCCGTAGTCGGCAGGGCCCTTGGCCATGAACAGCCCAGTGGCCGTTCCGCTCGACCGGCTCCGGCAGGCAGCCCCGCACATGAGCGAGCGCATGGCCGATGCGACCCGGCTCCTTGCCGACCGCATCGACGGCCGTATCCGCCGACAGCTTCGGCTCGGCCACGACCGCCAGCTGGTGCCCCGGGTGCCCTGCCCGACCTGTGACACCAGCGGCTTGATGATGCGCACTTCCCCGCCGCGCGCCGAGCGTGTCATGGAGTGCACCACCTGCGGCGCTGCATGGCTGTGGATGACAGTGGTAAGGAGCGCCGCAGCGTGATTGAGGTGGCCGGAGAATGGTGGGGCACTGCCGCCGAGATTGCCGATCAGATCGGCCACGACGTTACCGTGGCGATGGTGCGCTGGTGGGCTGCACACGAGGGACTTTCGCGTATCCGGATTCGGGACGGCGATGGCCGGCCGCAGGTCCGGTATCTCCTTGGCGAGGCGGTAGTGATCGAGGCGGCGAAGCGCCACCGAGGTCGCGGACGTCGTCGGAGCTTTTCGGGGGACAGCTATCCACTACCGACGACACCGGAGATGGCGAGATCCGATCATCGATGTAATTCGACAGCAGATTCAGCGGCACGGCAGCTAAGAGCCCGATAAGGATGCTCGCTAAGCTCCACGTCCTGGCCTTTCGATACTGACGATCTTGGTCCGCTTTCTGCCGCTTCTCCCACTCGCGGCGACGCTTGACTTCCTTGGCGTGAGCAACGGCCATCTGCTCTAGCGCTTTCATGGTCTGCTGGAGCTGCAGCTCAGTGCGCTCCTGCGCCTTCATGATCTGCTGGAGCTGCAGCTCAATTCGGGAGGGCTGGGAGGGGGTGGACGGGACGCGGCGAAAGCTGGGGAGGCTAAACACCAGGAGACCTGTGTGCGCTACCGCTTCGAGGAGAAGCGGCCTTCCCCACTCAGGAGATCAGCTTCCCCTTCTTGACGTGCTAAGGATCTTTCTTCCCACTGGTCGTGGCGGAAGTGTGCCAGATGCAGCCCGGAGACCACAGGTCCCGGGCTGTTGTGCATCTCCGGCCGGTCCGTCCGGACGCCAGCTGTGTTTGGGGGAGCCGGCGTCCGGACGTGCCCCCAGACAGCCATGATCCCCCAGGTGAGCCACGAAGGCACGCACTTGACCACCTGGCACCTGCACCACGGCGACGCGCTCGCCGTCCTGCCCACCCTCGACCGTTCGAGCGTCGACCTGGTCCTCACCGACCCGCCGTACAACTCCGGCGGCCGCACCCAGTCCGACCGCACCAAGGAAGGCGCCCGCGGCAAGTACGTCTCCGGCGACGCCAAACACCAGCACGCTGACTTCGTCGGCGACAACCGCGACCAGCGCTCATATACGGCCTGGCTCTCGCTGATCCTCGCCCACTGCCTCGCCGCGGCCCGCCCGGGCGCGAGCCTTCTATTCTTCACCGATTGGCGGCAGATGCCGGCCACCTCCGATGCGCTGCAGGCCGGTGGATGGCTGTGGCGCGGCATCATCCCGTGGCACAAGCCGATCAGCCGGCCCCGGGTCGGCGGGTTCAAGGCCGAGTGCGAGTACGTGCTCTGGGGCTCGAACGGGCCGATCGACGCCACGCTCAACCCGGTGTACCTGCCCGGGCTGTACTCGGCGAGTCAGCCCCGGGGGAACAACCGGGTGCACATCACGCAGAAGCCCGTCGACCTGCTCGCCGAGCTGCAGCGCGTGTGCGTTCCGGGCGGAACTGTGCTCGACCCGTTCACCGGCTCCGGCTCGACCGGCGTGGCCGCGCTCCAGTCCGGCCGACGCTTCGTCGGCATTGAAGCGAGCGACCACTACGCCACCGTCGCCAGTGAACGGCTCGAGGCCGTTGCGGCGAACGAGGCGTAGGAGATGGTGCGGGCCGACCGGGAAGCCGGCCCGCACCAGCAACCTCAGCGCCGCCGGCGAAGGTAGACCACGGCCACAATCAGCGCGCCGATTCCCAATACACCGAAGATCACGAGCGCCACGAGGGTTGCCGCAGACTCCTTCTCCGTCGCGGTAAGAATGCCGATCATGCCAGCGGCCGACCCGGTGAACGCCGCGAAAGCGCCGAGGACGGCCTTGCCCTCGTCGTTGCTGTTGTTGCTACTGCTGCTGCCAGAGGGCGATCGCCTCTGTAGATTGGACATGTTGTTTCTCCATCTGTGCTCGTGAGAAGGCGCTCCGGGGAAGCGACATCACGACGGCCCGCCTGCCAGCGGGCCGTCCCCATGTACGGCTGGGGACGTTGTCAGGTGTCGCGACTACCTGCAGTTCTTGAGGGGTTACGTCCTTTCCGGCCTCGGCAACACTGGCCACTCGTGCAGCCTCTGTCGCCCCAAGGTCTCTATGCACAGTCTCCCAGCCCCCGACAGAACGAGCCAACAGTCACTTCCGGTGCTAGCTGTGTGACCATCGGTAGTCATCGTTGCCTGCGGGCCGTGTTCAAATTGCGAGGCGACGCTTTCTTGATCCTCATCAGGGTCTCCCATCGGTAATCAGCTGACGCAGAGCCGACCATCAGTGATCCCGCAGGACCCCTTCCATGAACGACGTCGTCTCGTGCACGGTGAGAGCCTTCCGCTGCAGATCGTGGAAGGCTTCCAGGTACCCGGCCACCTCATCAGGCTGCTCCAGGTACCAACCGGCGCCAACGACACCCTCGTGGTAGACGATGTCGGACATACTGGCCGCTGAGCCAGTAGATATCGCATTAGAGAACTGAAGGAC
Source organism: Actinoplanes sp. NPDC019969 (assembly GCF_055562375.1). Lineage (NCBI taxonomy): Bacteria > Bacillati > Actinomycetota > Actinomycetes > Micromonosporales > Micromonosporaceae > Actinoplanes > Actinoplanes sp. NPDC019969. Next base: position 101,399 of record NZ_JBVHFK010000002.1, read on the forward strand.
GATGAACCCGCTCACCAGGCCCCGGTGGGCACCCACGGAGAACGGAAGGACCTGAAAGACGACGCGGGATCCGGTGCTCACCTCGAGCAGCCTGCGAATCTGGTCCCGCATGGTCTCGCGACCACCGATGGACCGGCGCAGCACGGATTCGTCGACGACGAAATTCAGGGCGGTGTTGCTGTTCAACAGCCGCTGCTGTCTGGCGACCCGTATCTCGACGAGCCTCATAAGCTCGCCGCTGACATCGGGATGGGCGACTCGGTAGAGGTCCAGCAGATCCCGGACATCGCGGGCTGAGATGTTTCTCTGTGCTGTTTCTAGACGGCTGATCTTTGAAGGCGACAGCAGCAGCCTTCCCATCGCGTGATTGTGTAGTGGGCCCATCCCGATCAGAACTCCACAGCGAGGTGACATCCCGGTGAGGTGACCATGGCTTCAGGACACCCACCCGTCACCGACGACGAGCGCCGCCGCGTGGCCGAACTCCACGCCGAAGGCAAGAGCCGCAACGCCATCGCCACCGCGATCGGACGGTCCGGGCGCACGGTCTCGAAGATTGCCGACGAGCTGGGCCTCGCCTTCGACCGCACCCGCACCGCCGCCGCGACCGTGGCGAAGAAAGCCGACGGCGCCGCCCGCCGCGCGCAGCTCCAGTTGGACGCCCTGGACGCCGCCGGCCGCCTGCTCGGCCAGATGTTCTCCCCGACCGTCGTCTACAACTTCGGCGGCAAGGAGAACGACTACAACGAGAAGGCCGTCGACGAGCCGACGTTCCGCGACAAGCGCGACATCGCCACCGCCATCAGCGCGCTCGCCGCGACCGCGCTCAAGCTCGCCGAGTACGACAAGGCCACCGGCAACGAAGACGAGAAGTCCATGCTCGGCGACCTGTTCGATCAGCTCCGCACCGCCCGCGACAACGCCCGCCAGGATGGAACGTGACCGGGCTCCGTGGCCTGGCGATGTCCGAGAAGCAGATCGACTACGTGCTCGACTCCGATGCCTTTGTGAATCTTGCTGAGGGCTCGGTGAGGTCTGGGAAAACGATCTCCGGCCTGCTCCGGTGGGCCAAGTACATCGCCAAGGACGCCCCCAAGACCGGCGACCTGGTCGTCTGCGCCAAGACGTACGACACCGCGAAGCGGAACATCTTCAACCCGCTCCAGGACGACTCCGTGTTCGGCCGACTGGCCAAGGCCACCAGCTACACCCGGGGAGCGCCGACCGCGATGATCCTCGGCCAGCAGGTCGAGGTCATCACCTTCAACGACGAACGCTCCGAGGCCCGGCTTCGGGGCATGACCTCCCGCGGCGCGTACGTGGACGAGTGGTCCCTGATGCCGCGGAGCTTCCACGAGCAGCTGCTCGGCCGGCACTCCGTCGACGGCAGCCAGATCTTCGGCAACACCAACCCGGACAACCCGCGGCACTGGCTGAAGACCGAGGGCATCGACCGCGCCCAGCCCGGCGGCCCGCTGGCCGGCGACTGGAAGGTCTGGAAGTTCGTCCTGGACGACAACCCTGGCCTGTCCGAGCGGGTCAAGGAGCGTTACCGGCGCCAGTACACCGGCCTCTACTACCGCCGGAACATCCTCGGTGAGTGGTGCGTGGCCGAGGGCACGGTCTACGACATGTGGGATGCGGCGAAGCACGTCGTCAAGACGCTGCCGGGCATCGTCCGCTGGATCTCCCTCGGGATCGACTACGGCACCACCAACCCGTTCGCCGGCCTGCTCCTGGGCATCGGTGTCGACGGGAAGATGTACCTCGCTCGAGAGTGGCGTTGGGACAGCAAGAAGCGGCAGCGCAGCCTCACCGACGCGGAGTACAGCGCACGGCTTCGGGCGTGGCTCGACCAGCTGGGCGTCCGCCCGGACTAGTTCTGTGTCGACCCGTCCGCCGCGTCGTTCTCCACCCAGCTGTTCCACGACGGCATCACCCCGGCCCCGGCCGACAACGCCGTCCTCGACGGCATCCGCCTGATCGCCTCGCTGCTGTCCGAGGGCCTGCTCCTCGTGCACGAGTCGTGCTCCGGTTGGATCGAGGAAATTGGTGGCTACGTCTGGGACGAGAAGGCCGCGCTGCTGGGCGAGGACAAGCCGGTCAAGGTCGGCGACCACTCCCTGGACGCAGGCCGATACGCGATCAAAACCCCAGAGGTGCTGTGGCGCCCGCTGGTGAGGGGCGCTCTTGACCTTGCTGCTTGACTGCGAGCTTCCTGGTTGTACGTCGGTGGAGCTGTACGCATTGAGAGATCCTGGCCAACATGCGGAGTGAGAAATCCTTGCCAATTCGCTAGGATTAACGCATAGCCTGTATGCAATCAACATCACGCAACGGTTGAGAGCACAGATGCGAGTAGAGCGGCCCGCCCCCGGCCTGGAAACCATGAGGCGGACCGTCTACCGTCCCGGCGGACTCACCTAGGCCTTAGGTGGGTCCGCCGCTTCCGTTGAGTACTGCGATCAGCGTGGCAACAGCTGAGATCAACGTTGCCGCCGCGGTGAGGGTCTCCGGCTTGAGCCACCACCGTTCAGTATTCTGCGTGCCTTCAGCCTTGTCTTCGCCGTTCTCCTCGATCGGCTCGTCATTCGCTGCCAACGTGGAGCGTTCCTTCCCGGCGCTACACACTCGGTGGCCCCTCGAGGGAATGTCACCGTGCGGCTGACCGCTCCGAAACGCTCGAGGTCACGATACCGACTCTGGAAGGCAATCGCGGGTGACGCACGCCTTTGAGATAGAACAGGCGTTCGCTTCATCTGAGCCGGATTAAGGTTCTCCAGCTTCTGAGCCCGTGGTCCGCTGGACCCGTGGCCACAAAACAGTCAGAACCCCGTGGCCTACGGGACGGGTGGCCACGTGACATAAGCCCCGTAGCCTTCGAGGGTGGGCGTGGCCACGGAACTGCCCGCAAAATGCCGTTGGTGTCGAGACAGTCGGTTTTTCGTCGCCCAGTGGTTTTTGCTGGGTGCCGGAAAATCGCCTGTCTCGACACCAACGGCATTTTGCCCGCGGAGCGAAGCGCAGCAAAGCTAGCACAGAGGGGTGAGGAAAACGGATGCCCGTCCCGCGGGTGAGATATTCGAATACCTCAGCCGGTGGGCGAGAAAGCCGGATACCCCAGCCCCGTGGGCAAGAAAACAACCCACCCCGCCCCGCGAGTGAGCCAGCCAGCACACCCCGCCCCGTGGGCAAGAAAGCCAGCACACCCCGCCCCGTGGGCAAGAAAGCCAGCACGCCTCGCCCGTGGGTGAGAAACCCGGCATCTGAGCCAGCGGACGACCCAACCGGCCCACCTTGCCCTACGGGCGACCCAGCCGCGCCCTCCTCAGGCCGCGGGTGAGCCAGCCGACCCGCCTTGCCCCGCGGGCAACCCAACCACCCACCTCAGGCCGCGGGCGAGCCAGCCGCCACCTCAGGCCGCGGATGAGCCAGCCGACCCGCCTTGCCCTGGGGGTGACCCAGCTGCCCACCTCAGGCCGCAGGCCAGCCAGCCGACCCGCCTTGCCCTGTGGGTGGACCCATAAAGCAAGCCCCACCCCTCGGGTCGACCCACACAGCCCACCCTCACGCCCGCGAGTGGGGCGCTGACGGCTGTCTCAGGCGCTGTTGCGGGCGGCTGCTGTCACGAGGCGGATCGCGACGGTGGTGCGGTCGAGGCCGAGCCGCTGGGCGCTCTCCTGCAGGATCGCGTAGGCCTCCTGGACGCCGCAGCCGCGCTGGGCGATGATCACGCCGACGGCGCGGTCGACTTCGGCGCCTTCAGTGAGGGCTTCGCGGCGGTGCAGTTCGCCGATCAGGACTTCGGCCTGTCCGGCCAGGGCCATGGCGGTGACCAGCACTTCGGGGTCGACGTCGCCGGGCCGGGCCAGGTACACGCTGACTGCTCCGACGGCGGTCCGGCGGATGTCGAGCGGGATGGCGGCGAGTCCGCCGAGGCCGTCGGCGCGGGCGGCTTCGCCGAGTTCGGGCCAGCGCTTGTCGGCTGTCAGGTCGGTGGAGGTGACGAGGGTCCGGGTGCGGGCTGCTTCGAGTCCGGGGCCGGTGCTTCCGGCGTACTGCAAATGGTCGAACGTCTCCCCCGCCCGCCCGGAGGACGCCGCGGTGAGGGGCCCGCCTTCGCCGATCAGCGCCACCGAGCACCGCGCGACGCCCGGCAGGGCGCCCGCCGCGAGGGCGGCGAACCGGTCCAGGGCCTGGGTGAGGGAGTCCGCGGCGAGGAGGCGCACGGTGAGTTCGTGCAGGAGACCGGCGAGTTCCACCGGGTGCGGGCCGCCGGCCGGGGTGGCGTGTGCGGCTGCCGGCCGGCGCGGCGTGGAGATCGTGGACGTGCCGTCTTTGGGGGTGCGCCGGGTCAGCCGGGCGCCACGTTGCGCGGCCGGGACTCGGCGTTTGGGAGCAGACACTCGAGGGATATTGCCACGTCTATCCGGAAACGTGCGCGATCAGGTGCCCCGTTAGGGGGGTGTCCCGGGTTCAAACCGACTCGTCGGATGTTCTCCGCTCAAGGAACGAATCCGGCGCGGCCCCGGGGTCGTCGGTCCGTTCGTCGGAGTCGGCGAGGATGGCTTCGGCCTGGGCCCGCGGGTCGGCGCTGCCGGTGGCCCGTTCCTCGGGCAGCAGGTCGGCGGCACGGTGTCCGGTGCGCTCGTCGGTCATGTTCGCGGGGTACCCGGAGGGCTGCCGGGAAAACCGGGCTGCGGGAGGCCGGGAGAGTATTGCGCCGCCCCTCGGGTTTCCCCGAGAGGCGGCGCGAATGCCGGTGTGCAGGTCGCCTCGCGGCGAGTGGCTCAACACGGCTCCAGCCGAACGGTATTCCGTGCAGGCGTTGGGTGAGGCCCGGGGACACTGGGCACACCGGCATCCGTTCACAACCGTCGGCACCCGCGCGGGATTCCGTGAGTCGTTGTGACCTGGCTTACACCCACGGTGTTTGGCAGGGGACCGCTCGGGTAGTCCTCCGCCCGTGACCGACGACATTCGTGAGCTGGACGCCTTCCTGGATGCCGCCTACGACGCCCAGGAGCGGCTGAGCAGCGGAGACCTGCAACGACGCGCGATCGCCGCGGACCTTCCGGCGACCGCGCTGACCCGGATCGACGCGCTGCCGGAGGGCGAGTACGCCCAGGACGAGGCGGCCGAGGCTCTCCGCGCCCTGCAGCTCTGATCAGTCCCGTTCCGCCTGCTTCTTGACGATGCAGTAGGCCATCTGCAGGAAATCGGATGCCGCCGTCGCGGTGAGTGCGGTGGCGGCGAGCCGGGTCAGCCGGGGCGCCAGCACTAGTCCACCGGTGAGCGCCGTGGACACCCAGACCGCCAGGCAGAACGGGCAGGTCAGCAGTTCGCCGATGCTGTGCCGGACCGTGCTGCCCTCGTCGCGTACCTCCTCGTGCAGTTCGGCCGCTCCGGCCGGTGCGGTGTACCGGGTGAACGGGGCCCGCAGCGGGCTGGTCACCGCTTCCTTGGCCACCAGCCGGCTGAGCTTGTGGGTGGCGATCGACACGAGCGCCACGTCGCCGAGGCTGGGCCGCTCGGGCACCGGCCGGCCGCTGAGCCGGGCGGCAGCGGCCAGCGCCCCGGCCATCGTCCCGAAGGCGCCCATGGCGACCAGATATCCGTCGAGCGGCCGGTGCTCGTGCGGCGCGTAGGCGCGCGCGACCCGGGAGATCCGCTGGCGCAACGCCATCAGAAGGCCTGGGTGAGCCGGTCCGGGTCGACCTCGCGCCCGGGGAATCGTGCCATGTATTCGGTCTCCAGTTCAGCGGTGCGTTTGAAATGGTTCTCCAGGGCGGCGTCCGGGCCGTGCCGGAGGGTGTGCAGCCGGGTCCGGTAAAGGCTGCCGAGTTCCCGGAACAGGTCGTCGTCGGACAGGCCCGCCGGGTCGACACCGGTGTCGAAGGACACCGCCGCGCCCTCCTCGAATCGCGCTTCCATCGTGCTGCGCCTCCTATCCGAATGGGAAAGGTCTCGCCAGCACGGTTGCCCGGGCAAACGTCCACCAAACCCGCCGGTACGCTCGTGTACATGAAAGGGCTGTGGACTCCGGCGTGGATGGCCCGCCATCTTCTCGCGCTGGTGATGACCGCGACCTGCCTGGCGCTGGGCTGGTGGCAGTTCAGCCGCGCCGCCGACGGCAACTCGATCAGCTGGGGCTACATGTTCCAGTGGCCGGTCTTCGGCGGCTTCGTGGTGTTCATCTGGTGGCGGGAGATCCAGCTGGCCCGGCGCAAGGCGTCGGGCGAGCCGCTGAGCGTCCCGGAGGAGACCGCTCCGGGCACGCCGGCGGCACCCGGCGCACCGGTCACTCTGGGTCGCCCGGTCCGGGTCGCGGTGGATCGGCCGTCCGCGGGCGCGCCCGACCCCGAGCTGGACGCCTACAACGATTACCTGGCCTGGCTCACCGCCAATCCGGGCGCCCGGCCGGCCGACTATCCCGGCCGTATCCCCCACAAGTAGCAAGAGGAGTCACCGACCGTGCAGGGAGCTCTCACCCGTTACCGGATCATCGCCTGGATCGTCGGCACGCTCCTGCTCGTGCTCACGGTCGGCATGGTGCTGAAGTACGGGCCCACCGACAACCCGATCCTGGTGGAGACGGTGGGTCAGCTCCACGGTTTCCTCTACATGGTCTATCTGGCGCTCACGTTCGACCTGTCGCGCCGGGTGGGCTGGCCGTTCCAGCGAATGATCGTGGTCATGCTGTCCGGCACGATCCCGTTCCTGTCGTTCTGGGCCGAGCGTCAGGTGACCCGGCACTGGGTTCCGGCGGCCGAACCGGCACTGAGCGAATAGTCCGGATAAGCGCGGCGAATTCACGCTCAGCGGCGATCGAATAACAGCCCGTTATCAGGATTAATCGCGCGAGCCGGGCTATTGGAAGATTTCACCCGCTGAGGTCTTGATTTCTTTTCTTCCGCCGATAGGTTAATGCGGTTGGTCCGGTCCGCAGCCACAAACCCTCCGGTGGCGCCGGCCAACGCCGCCGACCCGGCGCCTCTTTTCGAGGGCGACCGGCGCCATCGGGACAGGGCCTCTCTTCCAGCCCGGACACCTCCCGGCGAACCGGTAGGCGGCCAAGCGGAAGAAAGGCCCCCTGACCAGTGCCACACCCCCGAACCCGGTTCCGGGCGCTCGTGGTCGCGCTGACGGCATTCGCGATCACCACGTCGGGTGGGACCGCCGCGAACGCGGCTCCCTCCCCCGCCGAGCTCACGAAGAAGATCGAGGCGGCGTCCACGAACCTCGAGAACGTCACCGAGCAGTACAACAAGCTGCGGATCGACCTGACCAAGACCAAGGCCGAAGCCGTCAAGCTGGAGAAGTCGCTGAAGCCGGCCCAGGCGGCGCTCGCCACGGCCACCGCCAAGGTGGACACCATCGCCGACGCCACGTACATGCAGGGCCGCATCGGCCCGCTGGCGGTGATCGCGAACGGTGACTCGGCGAACCTGCTGGAGCGGCTGGCGATGCTGGAGCAGATCGCCCGCTCCAACCAGCAGGACATCGACGCGTTCACCGAGACGACCCAGACGTTCGCGGAGCGCAAGGCCGCTCTCCAGCAGACCCAGCGGAAGCAGAACGCTCAGGTCACCGAGCTGGCGACGCGCAAGAAGAAGATCGAGGGCGACCTCGAGGATCTGTACGACATGCGCGAGGCCGCCTACGGCAGTCCCACCGAGGACACCGGCTCCTACACCGGCACGATCCCGAGCATCCCGGGCAACGCCGGCAAGGCCGTGACCTTCGCGTTCAACCAGATCGGCAAGCCGTACGGCTTCGGCGACGCCGGCCCGAACTCGTACGACTGCTCGGGTCTGACCCAGGCGGCCTGGGCCGCGGCCGGCAAGTCCCTGCCGCACAACGCCGCCGCGCAGTACAGCGCCACCGCCCGGATCAGCCGATCCGATCTCCAACCCGGTGACCTGGTCTTCTACCGGAGCAACAAGCACGTGGCGATCTACGTCGGCGGCGGCAAGATCATCGACGCGCCGTCGGCCGGCCGGGACGTCCTGCATCGCACCATCGACATCATGACGCCGAACGGCTACGGCCGGGTCCGATAGGCGTCGGTCCGGCTGGTTCTGGTGGCTGTCTCGGCGGCGCCGAGACAGCCACCAGAACCAGCCGGACCGCCACAGCAGTACGAAAAGGCCGGCGCCCCCGCGGAGGGGGCGCCGGCCTTGATCGTTTCAGAGGGGCTGTGGACGGGTCGGGATCAGGCGGCGGCCAGACCCTCCGCGCGGGCCAGCTCACGCAGCCGGCCGAGCGCCTGGATCTCCAGCTGGCGGATCCGCTCCCGGCTCAGCGAGAAGCGGGACGCCACCTCGGTCAGCGAGTGCTCGCGGCCGTCCTCGAGACCGTACCGCGCCCGCATGATGCCGGCCGACCGGTCGTCCAGGTGGTTGAGCAGGCCCTCGATGCGCTGCCGCTCGAGCGCGTTGAGCACGATCTCCTCGGGCGAGGGCGCGTCGCTGTCGGCCACCAGGTCGCCGAGGTTGGTGTCGCCGTCGTCGCCGACCGGGGTGTCCAGCGAGACGGTGTCCTGCGCCCAGCGGGTGAGCTCGTTGACCCGCTCGACGGTGACGCCGAGCGCGGCCGCGACCTGCTCCGGCTCCGGGTCGCCGCCCAGCTCACGGACGAGCTGGCGGGTGACGTTGCGCATCCGGTTGACGTCCTCGACCAGGTGGACGGGGAGCCGGACGGTGCGCTCCTGCTGGGCGATGGCGCGGCTGATCGCCTGGCGCACCCACCAGGTGGCGTAGGTGGAGAACTTGTAACCGCGCTCGTAGTCGAACTTCTCGACGGCGCGGACCAGGCCGGTGTTGCCTTCCTGGATCAGGTCCAGCATCGGCATGCCGGACCGCACGTAGCGGCGCGCGATCGAGACGACCAGGCGCAGGTTGGCTCGGATGAACAGGTCCTTCGCTCGCTGGCCCTCGGTGACGAGGCGCTCCAGCTCCTCCCGGCTGACGCCGCGGCGCTCCTCCCCCGTCTCGAGCAGGTGCTCGGCGTAGAGGCCCGCCTCGATCGCCTTGGAGAGCTCGACCTCCCGCGCGGCGTCCAACAACGGCGTCCGGGAGATCTCGTGCAGGTAGACTCCGACGAGGTCGCGCTCCTCGGCGACCTGGTCGGTACGCATCACGGTGTTCTTCTCCACGTTGCCCACGGTCCCCTCATTGCCGTCACTAACCCTGTTACGGGCATTACCTGCGTCCATCAGCCCTCTCCCGTAACGTCCGCAGCTCGTGCATTGCGGTTGCTGACATCTACACAACAAATTGCCGACTCAACTGATTCCAGCTGGTGGGTCGAAAGTGTCACGAATGCCTGGGTGATACCTGAGAGCCCAGTGCGCGGTCCCTGAGTGCGGCATCTTCGCGACCGTCCTGCTGACGGTCGGATACCCTTTGCGCGACTCATAACACCATCGGCCTCTCATCGTCACAGCGACGGGCATCACCCTGGGCTCCGCGATGCTCGTCACCCCGGAGTACGGGTTCCACGCCCGCGGGGTTCATGTGCAGCATCGGCCGCGCAACGACAAGCCTGAAACAAACGCCCCACGAAAAGATCCTGGATCCCTCCGGGCGGACGGGACCACCGGTCACAATGCGCCTTGTCACGTCACACTTCACTCGCCCACATGGGTGACGCCCGCCGAGCACAGAACATTCCCAGGTGGGGGCCGGTTCGGGGTGGAAGTGAGGAACAGCACAGCCACGACGGTGTGACAGGCTGCTCGCCATGACTTCGACGCGTACCGCTCTGGTGACCGGCGGCACAGGCGGCCTCGGCACCGCCACGATCAGCGCTTTCACGGCAGCGGGCTGGCGGGTGGTGGCCCCCGTGCGGCCCGGGACGGCATCGCGGCTGCCCGATGGAGTGGTCGCGGTCGAGGCGGATCTGATGGTCGAGGCGCAGGTGCGGGCGGCGGCCGAGGTGGCCGGCGGGGACCCGGCGGCGCCGCTGGCCGCGGTGGTGAACCTGGCCGGTGGGTACGCGGGCGACGGCCTGATCGCCGACACCCCGGTGGAGCGGTTCGAGCAGATGCTGTCGCTGAACCTGCGGCCGGCGTACCTCACCACGGCGGCGGCCTTGCCGTACCTGGTCGGGGCGGGTGGCGGCGCGGTGGTGTGCGTGTCGTCGCGGGCCGCGGTGGCCCCGTTCGCCGGCGCCGCCGGGTACGTGACCGCCAAGGCGGCGGTGCTGGCGTTCGCCGCGGCTGTCGACGTCGAGTACCGCAAGCGGGGGGTGCGCTGCAACACCGTGCTGCCGAGCGTCATCGACACCCCGGCGAACCGGAAGGCCATGCCGGACGCCGACCACGGCAGGTGGGTGAGCCCGGCCGCGATCGCCGACGTGATCCTGTTCCTGGCCTCGGACGCGTCGGCGCCGACCAGTGGCGCCCAGATCCCGGTCTATGGTCAGGCCTGACCCAGCTCGGCGAGGATCGCCTTGGTGACCTGGTCGGGGGTGCTGTTGGCGTCGATGACGACGAACGTCGGGTACTCCCGGAGGGAGCGGTAGGCGTCGTCGGCGGTCCGCAGGTAGTCCATCGTCTCGGTGTCGTAGCCGCGCCGCTCGATCCGGTCCCGCGCCACCGCCGGGTCGACGGCCAGGAAGAAGGTGACGTCGGGGCGGGGGAACAGCCGATAGGCCAGCCGGGCGAAGCGCTCCGCGGACCGGTGGGCGCCGTGGGCGCGAAGGCTGGCGAACTGGCAGACGGCGTACCGGTCCATCACGGCGATCTCCCGGTTCACCGAGCGGCGCAGCAGGGTCCGGGCGATGGCCAGCCAGCGCAGCAGCGACTCCACCAGCAGGGTGCCGCGGCGGCCGAACAGGTCCTCGGCGTCCGAGCGGCCGAAGAAGTGCGCGATCCGCCCGAACCAGTGGCGGCCACCGGCGTTCTGCCTGTACGCCGCGGGGAAACCGGCGGCGAGCAACTCCGCCGCGACGACTCGGGCCTGGGTGGTCTTGCCGGAGCCGTCGATGCCGACCAGGGCGACGGTGCGTGGCATGCGGCGGGGGGCGCGGTCGATGGGGGGCGGGACGGACTGCGCGGGGAGAGCCATACCAACCGACGGTAGCGCCTCTCTGCACGCACCGTTCCCCGCCGCGGGCTGTCCTTTTCCTCCAGAATGAGCACAGGTTTCCTCCAGAATGATCGCAAGGGTTCAAGGTGCCGCGACTCCGGGTAGTCGTTCACGAACCGGACACGGGACAGGAGGTCGGCATGCCACACCGGGTGGACGAGGGCCTGGCCATCACCTTGAAGCGCGTCGCCTCGACGCTGAAGAGCGCGGACATTCCCTTCGCACTGGGCGGCAGTTTCGCGGTGTACGCACGCGGCGGGTATTCCAGTGATCACGACGTGGATTTCCTGATCCGCGAGCAGGACAAGGACCGCGCGTTGCAGGAGCTCGCCGCGGTCGGATTCCAGACCGAACAGCCCCCTGAGGACTGGCTGGTCAAGGTCTTCGACGAAGGCCGCATGGCGGACCTCATCTACCGGCCGGTGGAATCGCCGGTGGACGAGGAGACCCTCGCCGACACCGAACAGATCTCCGTCGAGGCGATCTACATGCCGGTGATCTCGGCGAGCAGGCTGATGGTGCACAAACTGCTCAGCTACAGCCAGCACTACTGCGACTTCGCGACCGGGCTGCCGGTCGCCCGGTCGCTGCGCGAGCAGATCGACTGGGAACGGGTGCGGCGGGAGACCAGTGGTTCCCCGTACGCCGAAGCTTTCTTGATCTTGCTCGATCGCCTGGACGTCGTGCCTTTCCCCGGGGAGCGGGAACTGAGGTAAGGGGATGAGATGACCCATCAGATCGATCTCGAAGCCGAGATCCAGCGCCTGCTGACCGAGCACGAACGCATCGCCGAGCAGGGCATCACCGTGCACCGCCGGGAGAACGTGGTGGTGCTCGGCGGGGAGGTGGAGAGCGCCCAGCGGCGCGACGAGATCTGCCGGCAGATCACCGGCCACTTCCCCGAGATCGAGATCACCTGTGACATCGGCATCACCCGGGCGCAGGCGCCGAGCGAGGTGGAGGAGATTTCATGATCCGGATCGCCGCTGTGGGCGACGTTCACGTGGACAAGGATGTGGTGGGCCGCTACCGGCCCGCCCTGGAACAGCTGCCGGACCGGGCCGACGCGCTGCTGGTGGCCGGCGACCTGACCCGGCACGGCACCCCCGAGGAGGCGAAGTGCTTCGCCACCGAGTTCGGCGGGCTGGCCGTGCCGGTCGTCGTGGTCCTCGGCAACCACGACCACCAGAGTGATCAGCAGGAGCAGGTCACCGAGGTGCTCACCGACGCCGGGATCACCGTGCTGGAGTGCTCGTCGACGGTGCTGGAGATCCGCGGGCACCGGCTCGGGATCGCCGGCGCCAAGGGGTTCGGCGGCGGGTTCGCCGGGGCCTGCGCCAGCAACTTCGGCGAGCGGGAGATGAAGAACTTCGTCGGCACCACCGAGGACATCGCGGCCCGGCTGGGCGAGGCGCTGCGGTCGGTCGAGTGTGACGCGCTGGTGGCCCTCACGCATTACGCCCCGGTGCCGGAGACGCTGGTCGGCGAGCCGCTGGAGATCTACCCGTTCCTCGGCTGCTACCAGCTCGGGAACGCGATCGACTCGGCGCCGGCCGCGCTGGCGCTGCACGGGCACGCGCACCACGGCTCGGAGCGTGGGCGTACCCCCGGCGGGGTTCCGGTCCGCAACGTCGCGCATCCGGTGATCAAGCAGGCGTACAACGTGTACCAGTTGCTCACCGACTCGGTGGACGCGGAACTCGTACCCGCCTGAGCCAGGTTTCCGAATTTCGGGGTTCGGGTATCCGAGCAGACATGGACCTGTTGCTCTGGATTCTCGCCGTTGTTCTCGTGGTCGCCGGTGTGCTCGCGCTGTTCCGGCGGCAGATCCTCTGGGGTGTCGTGCTGATCATCGTCGGTCTCCTGGTGGGCCCCGGCGGCGTCAGCATCTTCACCTGATCCCCTCGCTCTCCCGACCCCCTGACATCGAACCGGGGTCGCCGCGGCCCGGTCCTTTCCGGACAAGGCCTCGGTGACTCCGGTTCTTCTCTTTCGTGCGCCGCCGCACACAAGGTGCGATGTGAGTCCGCCGATATCTGACTCAATCCCCTTCCGTGGCCGACGTTCATCACTTCACCTACGGCGCCTACAACCCGATAGCCGCCTACCTGCTGGCTTTCCTGGGTTCCTTCCTCGGTCTGCTCTGCACCGGCCGGGCCCGGGACGCGCACAACCGCGGCCGCCGCAACCGGTGGCTGGTGATCGCGGCCTTCGCCATCGGCGGCGGTGGCATCTGGCTGATGCACTTCTCCGCGATGCTCGGCTTCGACGTGCCGGACAGCCCGGTGCGGTACGACCTCGGCCTCACCCTGCTCAGCCTGGCCTTCGCGGTGCTGACCGTCGGCGTCGGGCTGATCCTGGTCGGCCACGGCAGGCGCAGTGTCGGCCGTACCATCGCCGCCGGGACACTCACCGGGCTCGGCGTGATCGCCATGCACTACACCGGCATGGAGGGGATCCGGCTCTCCGCGACCATCCACTACTCCCCGCTGCTGGTGGTCGCCTCCGCCCTGATCGCGGTGGCGGCGAGCACGGTGGCCCTCTGGTTCGCCATCTCGGTACGCGGCTGGGCCAAGGTCACCGGCGCCGCCGCCGTGATGGCAATCGCGGTCTGCGGCATGCACTACACCGGCATGGCCGCCATGTCGATCGAACTCCACCAGGGCGGCGCGCAGGCCGGCGGCATCCGCCCGCTGACCATGTTGGTGCCGATCATCGTGATCACCACGGCCACCATCGTCGGGGTGGCGCTGAGCGCGCTGCAGGCGATGACCGAGGAGGAGTTCACCGACGGGGCCGGCACCCCGAAACGCGGTGTGCACGCCGACCCGACGCCGCCGTGGTCGCTGCGCCCGTCGTCGTCGATCGGCGCCATGCGGATGACCCCGGCCGCACGGGCGGTGGCCACCGGACGGGCGACGGCCCGTCCCTCTCCCGGGCCACGGCCGGGGCCCCGGCCGTCCCCCTCCCCCGCTCCGGTCGTGCCACCGGCCACATCCGGTGGCTGATCGAAGCCCATCGCCGCCCGGCATCCGGTATACCTGATCGACATGGCGCCAAGGATGCTGCTCTCGATGCCACTGCACGCCATCACCGAGGTGTACGGCGAAGCCGGCCTACGTGACCGATTCGCCCTGGAGCTGGAGTCGTTCCCGGCCGGCGAGCGCAAGACCCTCACCGAGGCCCTCGATCTCGCCTCCGACCTGCACGCCGCCGACCGGCGGGTCCGTGAGCCGTACCTGAACCATCTGCTGCGGGTCGTCATCCGGATCATCCGCTACTACGGGGTCCGGGACGTCGACGTGCTGGTCGCGGCGCTGCTGCACGACGCGGTCGAGGACCATCCGGCGGAGCTGGGCGGGGTGGAGCCGGACGCGCCGTGGGCGGAGCGGAACGCGGCGGCGCTGGCCGAGCTGTCCCGGCGGTTCAACCCGCGGGTGGCCGAGCTGGTCCAGTCGGTCACCAACCCGGAGTACGACCCGGAGCGCGACAAGCACGAGCAGTACCGCACGCACGTGGCGGAGAATCTGGAGAACGACCCGTGGGCCCGGGTGATCAAGATCTCGGACTTCACCGACAACGGGGTCGGCGTCATCCACACGACGCTGGACAAGGCGTACCGGTCCGCCACCAAGTACCGGCCGCTCGTGCCCACGTTGCGGGAGCTCATCGGGCGGCCGGACACCCCGCTCTCCACCCAGGCCAAGGAGCACATCCTGGATCAGCTCGACCTGGCCGAGGAACGATTCGCCGCCATCCTCGACGACTGACCGCCCTATCGTGGGGCCATGCCTACTGACGCCTGGTGGCGCGATGCGGTCATCTACCAGATCTATCCACGCTCGTTCGCTGACGCGGACGGCGACGGCATGGGTGACCTGCCCGGCATCACCGCCCGCCTGCCGCACCTGCGCCGGCTCGGTGTCGACGCGGTGTGGCTGTCACCCTTCTATCCCAGCCCGCAGCACGACGCGGGCTACGACGTGGCCGACTACCGCGGCGTCGACCCGCGGTTCGGCTCGCTCGGCGACGCCGACAAGCTGATCGCCACGGCCCACGAGCTGGGCCTGCGGATCATCGTCGACCTGGTGCCGAACCACACGTCCAGCGAGCACGAGTGGTTCCGGGCCGCGCTGGCCGCCGGCCCGGGCAGCCCGGAGCGGGAGCGCTACATCTTCCGCGACGGCGACGAGCCGCCGAACTCGTGGCAGAGCGTGTTCGGCGGGTCCGCCTGGGAGCGGCTCCCGGACGGCCAGTGGTACCTGCACCTGTTCGACGTCTCGCAGCCCGATCTCAACTGGGACCACCCGGAGGTGCGGGCCGAGTTCCTGGACATCCTGCGGTTCTGGCTGGACCGCGGGGTCGACGGATTCCGGGTGGACGTGGCACACGGCCTGATCAAGGACGCCGAGCTCAGCGACTGGACGGCGCCGTCGGTGATCCTGGGTGGCCTGGAGCCGGCCGGGCCGCCACCGCCGATGTGGGACCAGGAGGGCGTGCACGAGATCTACCGGCAGTGGCGGGCCGTCTGTGACGAGTACCCGGGTGGCCGGATCCTGGTCGCCGAGGCCTGGGTGCAGCCGGAGGAGCGGCTCGCCCGGTACGTGCGACCGGACGAGATGCACCAGGCGTTCAACTTCCCGTACCTGGAAGCGCCCTGGAAGCCGGCCGAGCTGCGGGAGATCATCGACTCGTCGCTGGCCGCCAACGACGCGGTCGGCGCGACGACCACCTGGGTGCTGTCCAACCACGATGTCGTACGGCACGCGTCCCGCCTCGGTTTCCCGCCCGGCGCCAAGCGGGTGCCCGGCATCGGCATCGGCGACCCGCAGCCGGACACCGGGCTGGGCCTGCGCCGGGCCCGGGCGGCCACCCTGCTGATGCTGGCGCTGCCCGGCTCGGCCTATCTCTACCAGGGCGAGGAGCTGGGCCTGCCGGAACACACCCAGCTGCCCGACGAGGTCCGGGAGGATCCGGCCTGGGAGCGGTCCGGGCACGCCGAGCGCGGGCGGGACGGCTGCCGGGTGCCGATCCCGTGGGAGGCCGACGCCCCGTCGTACGGGTTCGGCCCGGCCGACGCGAGCTGGCTGCCGCAGCCGCCGATCTGGGCGGAGTACGCGCTGGACCGCCAGGTCGACGTGCCCGGCTCCACCTACGAGCTGTACCGGACGGCGCTGGCCGCCCGGCGCGAACACGAGCTGGGCACCGGTGAGCTGGCGTGGCTGGCGACCGATCCGGGGGCGCTGGCGTTCCGCAACGGCGATCTGACCGTGGTGACGAACTTCGGCGCCGAGCCGGTGGCGTTACCGGGTGGGGCCCGGGTCCTGCTGAGCAGCGAGCCCCTGGACGCGGACGGCCGGATCCCGTCCGACGTCACCGTGTGGGCGGTGTTCTGAGGCCACGGCCAGCAGGGCGGTGTGCGTGTCGGCCATGTCCTTCGCGACCGTCCTGCTGGCCAGCCAGTACATCACCCCGGTCGGGATGAAGAAGAACTGGAAGGCGGCCAGCCCGACCGCGTAGTTCAGCGGCGGCGGGTACGCCCCGGCCAGCGCGCCGAACGCGACGGCGACCAGCACGTTGCCCCCGGCCCGGCCGGCCCCGTTGACCAGGTTGCCGAGGCTGTAGACGGTGCCGCGGTGCTGCGGCGGGTTCACGTCGGCGATCATGGCGAACCAGTTCGGCGAGTTCGCCGAGGTCAGCGCCAGGGCGACCACCGAGACGGCCAGGCAGATCCCGACGGTCGGCTCGGTCACCAGGTTCGCCAGGACCCCGCGGATCACCGCGCCGGTCGAGCCGCCGTCCGGCACGGTGATGGTCATCGGGACGAAGAACAGGACGACATAGAGGGGTACGGCGGCGAGCACACCGATCGCGGCGACCAGGGCACGGCCACGGGGCGTACGCCGTTGCAACCGGTCCCCGGCCAGCCCGCCGAGGATCGACAGCGCCGCCCCGAGCTGGAAGATCGTCGCGAAGACGCTGCCGACCAGCACCGCCGTGCCGGTGGTGTACCCCTGGTCCTCGGCCCGGGCCCGGAACAGCACCGGCAGCCAGACCATCGACCCGAAGGCGATCTGCGCGGTGCCGCCCTGCAGGATCAGCCAGATGTTGGTCCGCCGCCTCAGGATGACCGGCAGGTCCTCGTGCTTGATCCGCTCGTCGTACTCGACCCCGGCCAGCTCCGGCTGGCTGTCACCGCGCGGCACGTCGTAGGTGAGCAGGTAGGCGACCGTCGCCACCACCCCGGCGGCCGCCGCGACCAGGAACGGGCGCCGCCAGTCGGTGTGCCCCAGGATGCCGCCGAGCAGGGTGCCGGCCAGCGTGCCGACACCCTGGGACAGGCCCCAGAAACTCATCACCAGGCCCCGCCGGCGCGGCGAGATGAGGTCGCTGACCACGGCGAAACTGACCGACGCGACGCCGCCGAGCCCGAACGCGGCGACGATCTGGCCGGCCAGGAACGGGCCGTAGCCGTCGGCCAGCCCGGACAGGGCGGTGCCGGCCACCCAGATGACGGTGCCGGCGATCAGGACCGGCTTGCGGTCGGTGCGGTCTCCCACGTACGCGAAACCGATCGCCGACACCGCGCTGATCA
The DNA here is from genome assembly GCF_055562375.1 of Actinoplanes sp. NPDC019969. Lineage (NCBI taxonomy): Bacteria > Bacillati > Actinomycetota > Actinomycetes > Micromonosporales > Micromonosporaceae > Actinoplanes > Actinoplanes sp. NPDC019969. The sequence goes on from NZ_JBVHFK010000002.1 coordinate 119,087, forward strand.
GGAACATGATCGTGGTCGCCAGGGCGATGTGGCCCTCGCTCACGCCGAGGTCCACGCCGATGCTGCCGTACAGCGGCGGCACCAGGCCGATCGCCACGTTGTCCAGGGCAGCGAGGATCACGAACACCACCACGCTGTACACGCGGTGCGCGGTCCCGCCCCTGCCCGTCACGCGGTAGAGGTTAGTCCCGGCTGGTTGTCAGGGCTGTCTCGGGCGGGTGGAGACAGCCCTGACAACCAGCCGGAGGGGTGACTTGTCGTTGATCATTCAGCGGGGGGTCAGCGGGGAGTCGCCGGGTGGACGGCGGGCCTCGGTGGTCTGAGGGCATGCGGATCGCCCGGGTCGCCAACTTCGTCCACGCCACCTCCGGCGGGCTGCGCACCGCGCTGCGGGAACTCGGCCGCGGCTATGCCGCGGCGGGACACGAGCCGGTGCTGATCGTTCCGGGCGACACGGCGGGCGAGGAGGAGACCGGGTACGGGCGGGTGATCACCGTGCCGGGGCCGCTGGTGCCGGGGCTCGGCGGGTACCGGGTGCTGCTCGACCGCAAGGCCGTCGCCGGGGTGCTGCGCGAGCTGCGGCCGGACCGGATCGAGGTGCACGACCGGAGCACGCTGCGCTGGCTCGGGCGCTGGTCGGCCGGGGCGGGCATCAGGTCGATGATGGTGTCGCACGAGAGCCTGGACGGGCTGCTGCGGCTGTTCACACCCGGCCGGGCGATCGGGCCGCGGGTCGCCGACCGGCTCAACGCCCGGACCGTGGCCGCGTACGACACGGTGGTGTGCACGACGGCGTGGGCGCAGCGGGAGTTCCGGCGGCTCGGGGCGGAGCCCGTACGCGTACCCCTGGGTGTCGCACTTGATCGTTTCTCGCCCGCAAGCCGGGATGCCCGGTTGCGGGCCGCTCTCGCCGGGGACGCCGCGGTCCTGCTGCTGCACTGCGGCCGTCTGTCGGCGGAGAAGGAACCCGGCCTGTCGCTGGCGACCCTGGCCGCGCTGCGGGCCGGTGGGCTGGACGCGGTGCTGGCGGTAGCCGGGGACGGGCCGTTGCGCGGGACCCTGTCGGCCGAGGCCGAACGCCGCCGGCTGCCGGTACGGTTCCTCGGCCACGTCACCGACCCGCGCGGCCTGCTCGCCACCGCCGACGTGGTGCTGGCGCCCGGGCCGATCGAGACGTTCGGGCTGTCCGCCCTGGAGGCCCTGGCCAGTGGAACCCCCGCGGTGGTACGCGCCGCCAGCGCCCTGCCCGAGGTGATCGGGGACGCCGGTGTGGCCGCGGACGGGGACGCTCCCGCGTTCGCCGCCGCCGTCCGCGAGCTGCTGGCCCGCCCGGCGGCCGAACGCCGTGCCGCCGCTCGCGCCCGCGCCGAACGTTTCCCCTGGTCCGGCGCGGTGAACGGTTTCCTCAACGCGCACGAGGCCGCACCCGCCGCCGAAAGCGTGTGAAGTTCGGCCGTCTATGACGCCCGAACTCCACACGCGGAAAACCGTGTTGATTTCGGGCGTCATGCGCGGCCGAACTCCACACGCGGAAAAGAGGCGGCGCCACCCCAGGCGGCGCCGCCTCTTCCTCACCCCCCGGTGAAGATCAGTTGCCGATGTTGGCCTGCGGGCCGGCGTACTTGGCCAGCAGCGCCGGGACGTCGGCGGCCGCGTCGAGGGTGTACGCGTAGAAGCTCTTCGGGTCGAAGGCGGAGCCGTTGGTCTGCTGCTTGCCCGAGGAGTTCTTGACGATGCTGCCGCTCTGCTTGAGCTGGGCGGCCGACGTGTCGTTGTAGTACGGGTTCACGACGTTGTCGAAGTACGAGTTCTCCAGAACCATCTTGGTGCCGCCGCGCGACAGGTTCCCGTACGACTTGATGTTCTGCATGTAGTTGTTGTAGAGGTGCGCGTACTGCACGTTGTCGGTGCTGGGGTTGCGCTGGTTGGTGTTCTTGATCCAGTTGTGGTGGATCGTCATCCGCGAGGTGACGTTCTCGGTCCAGCCGATGCCGAACGCCTTGTTCCCGGTGTCGAGCACGTTCCAGGACACGGTCAGGTACGTGGTGTCCTTACGGCTGTCGATCATGCCGTCGTTCATCCGGGTGATCTTGTTGTGGTCGATCCAGATGTGGTCCGCGGTGTCCATCTGGATGCCGTCGAAGTCGTACGTCTTGTCATCCGGGTCGTCCTCGGTCATCTGGGTGTCCCGGATGGTGAGGTTGCGGATGATGACGTTCCGGACGCCGGCCCCGAGGAAGAACCCGCCGCCGACGATCTCGCCCTTGGTGCCGGCGCCCACGATCGTCTTGTTCGACTTGACCTTGAGTTCGGTGCCCTTCGGGGTGATCGTGATGGCGTTCGCCACCTTGATCACGTAGGGCTCGGTGGCGGTGACGTACTTCGTCAGGTCGGCCAGGTTCGTCACGGTGACCGTCTGGCCGGCCGCGCCGCCCGTGGTGCCGCCGCCGGTGGAGGCGAAACCGTCCGGCGTGGACGCCCAGGTCCGCTCCGAGCTGCTGCCGCCGGAGACCTGCGTGAACGCCCACTGCTTGTTCGAGTTCGCGGTGCACGTCTCCTGAATGATCGACGCGCCGTTCGCCGTCGAGGCGCCCTGGTCGGAGATGCACAGACCATTCGCCACGTTGATGATCTGGAACGTGTCGGTACCCGACGCCGCGACCTTCCACTGCTGGTTGGTCTGCCCGCTCGCGCAACCCCACTGCTGCAACTGGGCGCCCGAGGCCGTCGACGCGCCCGGCACGTCGATGCACTTGCCGCTGCTGACGTTCTGGATCAGGAAGTTGCTGCCCGACGCGACCAGCTTGAACTGCTGCCAGGCCGCGCCGGTGGTGCAGCCCCACTGCTGCAGCAGGGCGCCGTTCGCGGCGGAGGCGGCCGGCACGTCGATGCACTTGCCGCTCTTCTTCACGACCAGCTGGTAGGTGTTGCCGGCGGCGGGCGCGGCCGCCGCATTCGACGGCAGGACCGACCAGCCGACGATCGCGGCCGGGACGGCGACGACGGTGGCGATGAGCGCGGCGCGCTTCTTGGAGAGCTTCATGATCAACCCACCGGGTTCCAGTTGTCGGTGCCCGCGAGGTACTTCTGCGGGGTGTAGTTGGCGGCCTGCGCGTCGGGCAGCTGCGGCCGGTTGCTGTTGGTGGTCGCGCCGGAGCCGGTGTTCTTGTACTCCAGGAACCGGGCGTTCTTCCACGAGTTCGACGACATGTCGGTCCACGGCTGGGCGGTCTTGATCGTCGCGCTCAGGCTGGACTCGCGGAACAGCACCTGCGCGTCCGGGCCCCACGGGCGGCCGAGCTGGGTGGTGTTGTTCACGGCGCCGGTGATCGTGCACTTGTAGAAGAGGAAGCCGTACGCGTTGCCCGCGTCCGTCCTGGCCGCGGTGATCGGGCCGCCGGTGGTCCGCTTCTCGTAGATCCTGGTGCCGTTAAAGACGCCGGTGCCGCCGCCGAAGATGAAGTCGACGGTGCCCTCGACGTACGAGTTCTTGATGTACGAGCGCCCGCTGTTGAGCAGGAACGTGTCCTGGTCACCGAGCAGCCGGACGTTGTCGAGCTGCGCCCGGTCGCCGCCCAGCTTCAGGGCCACCGCCTGGTCGCCGGTCTCGTACTTGTTCTCGTCATAGTCGTTCGAGATCGTCAGGTTCTTCGCGACGAAGTCCTTGGCGCTCACCGAGACCGAGGCGCTGCCCGAGGTGCCGTGCGTGTACGCCGAGTTGTTGTAGACGAGCACCGTGTCGGAAGCCGTGCCGGTACCGCCCTGGAGCGTGATGAACGGCTTGTTCGACGGGACGGTGATGACCTCGCGGTAGGTGCCCGGCTTGATGGTGATCGTCTGGCGGGTGGTGTTGTTCGCCGGCACCGCGTCGATCGCCGCCTGCACCGTCTTGTACTTACCGGTGCCGTCCGACGCCACCACATAGGAGGCCGGCGTCGTCGTTCCACCGGAGACCTGCGTGAACGCCCACTGCTTGTTCGAGTTCGCGGTGCACGTCTCCTGAATGATCGACGCGCCGTTCGCGGTCGAGGCGCCCTGGTCGGAGATGCACAGACCGTTCGCCACGTTGATGATCTGGAACGTGTCGGTGCCCGAGGCCACGACCTTCCACTGCTGGTTGGTCTGCCCGCTCGCGCAACCCCACTGCTGCAACTGGGCGCCCGAGGCCGTCGACGCGCCCGGCACGTCGATGCACTTGCCACTGTTGACGTTCTGGATCAGGAAGTTGCTGCCGGACGCGACCAGCTTGAACTGCTGCCAGGCCGAGTTCGCGGTGCAGCCCCACTGCTGGAGCAGCGCGCCGTTGTCCTTCGAGGCGGCCGGCACATCGATGCACTTGCCGCTCTTCTTGACGATCAGCTGGTAGGTGTTGCCGGCGGCGGGCGCGGCCGCCGCATTCGACGGGATGATCGACCAGCCGACGAGTCCGGCGGGCACGACCAGCGCGGCCGCCACGCCGAGCAGCGCCCGTTTCCGGGCCTTTCTCTCTGCCACTGCGCTCTTCCTCACGTGCGGGGATTGTCGGCCGAGGGGGAATGTCGGCCGGTGTTCCTGTGCACGTAGATGCGCCATCAGCAGGGCGACAACAAAAACTTCAAAAACTTTGCGGGGTACGGCCACACATGCACGCCTCGGGCGGACAACGGCAGCCCGCCCTCGCAACTCGCCCAACCCGCGTGTGGAGTTCGGCCGTCATGTGCGCCGCAACTCCACACGCGGGGTTGGGGTCAGCCGCGGGCGATCGCGTACTGCTCGCGGATCGAGGGGACGCTGTCGGCCTCGTACATCTCAGGGGTCTCCGCGGACCAGACCGGCGGAAGATCGCCGCCCGCCGTGACCCACGCGGCCTGCCGTGCCGCACCGTCGGCGACGTACTCACCGGGCGGCGGGACCACGACCGGCTTGCCGAACAGCGCCGGCGCGATGCGGCGGACCGCCTCGCTCCGTGCCCCGCCACCGACCAGCACGATCCGGTCGGCGACCGCGCCGGTGCCGACCAGCGCGTCGAGGCCGTCGGCCAGCGCGCAGAGCATGCCCTCGACCGATGCCCGGGCCAGGTGCGCCGGGTTCGACGTCCGCAGGGTGAGCCCGTGGAGCGAACCGGTGGCGTCCGGCCGGTTCGGGGTCCGTTCCCCTTCCAGGTACGGCACCAGGACCAGGCCGTCCGCGCCCGCCGGAGCGGACAGCGCGAGCCGGGACAGCTCGTCGTGGCTCACGTTCAGCAGCTTGGCGGCCGCGTCCAGGACCCGGGCCGCGTTCAGCGTCACCACGATCGGCAGGAACCGGCCGGTGGTGTCGGCGAACCCGGCGACCGTGCCGGTCGGATCGTTCGGCGCGACCTCCGAGGAGGCGAAGACCGTGCCGGACGTGCCGATCGAGACCATCACGTCGCCGGGGCGAGCGCCGGTGCCGAGAGCGGCCGCGGCGTTGTCCCCGGCGCCCGGTCCGAGTGGCGCGCCGTTGGGCAGGTGCCCGGCGATCCCGGTGGGGCCGAGCACCTCGGGCACTACCAGCCGGCGCCCGAACCCGAGTTCCAGCAGGTCATGCCGATATTCGTTGGTCTTCGCCGACCAGTAGAGAGTGCCACTGGCATCACTGCGGTCGGTCCTGATGTCCGAAATATCAGTGGATCCTGACAATTTCCAGGTCAGCCAGTCGTGCGGCAGGCAGACCGCGGCGACCTTCGCCGCGTTGGCCGGTTCGTTCCGGGCCAGCCACCGCAGCTTGGTGAGCGTGAAACTGGCGACCGGCACGATCCCGACCGCGTCGGCCCACGCCGCGCCGCCGCCCAGCTCCTTGATCAGGTCGGCGGCCGCGCCGGCGCTGCGGGTGTCGTTCCACAGCAGCGCCGGGCGGACCACCTCGCCGTTCTCGTCCAGCGCGACCATGCCGTGCTGCTGCCCGGCGACCGAGGCGGCGGCCACGTCGTCCAGGCCGCCCGCCTCCTCGATCGCCTGCTGGAGCGCGGCCCACCAGGCGTCCGGATGCACCTCGGTGCCGTCCGGGTGCGCCGCCCGGCCCTGCCGGACCAGTTTCCCGGTCTCGGCGTCCCGGATGACGACCTTGCAGGACTGCGTCGAGCTGTCGATCCCGGCTACCAGCGCCATGATCAGCGAGCCCCGAGGACGTGCTCGATCGCCAGCTGGTTCAGCTTGACGAAGTGGTAACCCTGGGCGCCGGCGGCGTCCGCGTCGTAGTCCTCGAAGGCGGACCGGTCGGCGAGCAGCTCGGTGTAGGACTCGCCCGGGTTCAGGGTCGGCTTGCTCAGCTCGGCGACCTTGGCGGCGGCGAGCGCCTCCTGGACCTCCGGGTCGGCCCGGAACGCCTTGGCGCGCTCCTTGAGCAGCAGGTACATCCGGATGTTGGCCTTGGCCGACTCCCAGACGCCGGTGTAGTCCTCGGTGCGCGACGGCTTGTAGTCGAAGTGCCGCGGGCCGTCGTAGGCCGGAGCGCCGTCGACGCCACCGTTCTCCAGCAGGTCGACCAGGGAGAACGCGCTGAGCAGGTCACCGTGGCCGAACACCAGGTCCTGGTCGTACTTCGGGCCGTGCTGGCCGTTCAGGTCGATGTGGAACAGCTTCTTGTGCCACAGCGCCTGGGCGATGCCCTGGGTGAAGTTCAGCCCGGCCATCTGCTCGTGGCCGACCTCGGGGTTGATGCCGAACAGCTCGGGACGCTCGAGCTCCTGGGTGAACGCGATGGCGTGGCCGGCGGTCGGGAGCAGGATGTCGCCGCGGGGCTCGTTGGGCTTCGGCTCGATGGCGAAGCGGAAGCCGTAGCCACGGTCCTCGGAGTACTGCGCGAGCAGGTTGAGGGCCTCACGGTAGCGGTCGAGGGCGGCCTGCACGTCCTTGGCCGAGTCGTACTCCGCGCCCTCGCGGCCGCCCCACAGCACCAGCGTCTTCGCGCCCAGTTCGGCGCCGAGGTCCATCTGGCGCAGCACCTTGCGCAGCGCGTAGCGCCGGACCGAACGGTCGTTGCTGGTGAAGCCGCCGTCCTTGAACACCGGGTGGGTGAACAGGTTGGTGGTGATCATCGGGACGATCAGGCCGGTCTCGTCGAGGGCCTTCTTGAAGCCGGCCACGATCCCGTCGCGGGTCGCCGCGTCGGCGCCGAACGGCACCAGGTCGTCGTCGTGGAACGTGATGCCGTAGGCGCCGACCTCGGCAAGCTTGTGAACGGCCTCCACCGGGTCGAGGGCCTCGCGGGTGGCGTCCCCGAACGGGTCACGGGCCTGCCACCCGACGGTCCAGAGACCGAAGGAGAACTTGTCGTCACGCGTGGGCTGGACGGACACGGGTTACCTCCCTGAAATTGTTTAGTGGTTGAATTATTTGGCTGGGGTATGGCACTGTCAAGGGCGTGTTGAGCCCCTCCACGACTCCGGTACGCCAGTCGAGCGTGCGGGCCCATAATCTCGCGCTGGTGCTGCACACTGTGGCGAACAGTGCGAATCACCCATCCCGGGCCGCTGTCGCCGCCGCCACCGGACTCACCCGCGCGACCGTTTCCGCCCTTGTCGACGATCTAGTGGCAGGCGGGCTCCTGGTCGAGGTCGACCCGCCACCACGCACCGGCGCCGGGCGGCCCGCGGTCGGCCTCACCCTCACCTCCGCCGGGCCCGCCGGGCTCGGGCTGGAGATCAACGTCGACTATCTGGCCGCCTGCGCGGTCGACCTGACCGGCACCGTCCGCCAGCGGTTCGTCGAGCACGCCGACCAGCGCCCCGCCGACCCGGGCCAGGCCCTCGCCACGCTGGGCCGGCTCGCGGCCCGCGCCCGGCTCGCCGCCGAAGCCGACGGGCTGATCGTGGCCGGCGCCGCGCTCGCCGTCCCGGGCCTCGTCGGCGACGACGGCCTGGTCCGGGTCGCCCCCAACCTGGGCTGGCAGGACGTGGACGCGATCGCCGCCCTGCGGGCCGTCCCGGAACTGGCCGACCTGCCGGTCACCGTCGACAACGAGGCCAACCTGGCCGCCCTCGGCGAACTCCGCGTCTCCGGCGGCGACCCCGCAGCGGGCCCGTCCCGGCCCGAGCCCGGAGCCGCCACGCCCGGCGCCCCGCCCGCCCACTCAGCCACACCCGGCGACTCGCCCTCGTCCGGCCACTCGCCCTCGTCCGGCCACTCCGCGATGCCCGGCGTCTCGACCACACCCGGCCACTTGTCCTCGTCAGGCCACTCGATCACGCCCGTCCGCGCCGCCACGCCCGCCCACTCGACCACGCCCACCCACGGGAAGGAACGTTCGTTCCTGTATGTCTCCGGCGAGGTCGGCATCGGCGCCGGGCTGGTCATCGACGGGGAGCTGTATCGCGGGGTGCGCGGGTGGAGCGGTGAGATCGGGCACGTCACGGTCTATCCGGACGGGCGGGAATGCCGATGCGGATCACGCGGGTGCCTGGAGCAGTACGCGGGACAGGAAGCTCTTGCCGACGACGTTCCGCTCGCCGCGGCGGCGCTCGGGATCGCGCTGTCCGCGGTCGTGAACCTGCTCGACGTGCCGGTGATCGTGCTCGGTGGGGCGTACGCGCCGATCTTCGGGTCCCTGCGGGACGGCATCGAGAGCGAGCTGCGGCGGCGGGTGCTGACCGCGGGGCTCGCGCCGGTGACGTTGCGGGCGGCGGCGCTCGGGGCGGACGCGGCGATGCGGGGCGCGGCGGACACGGTGATCCGCGGGGTCCGCGAGGATCCGGCGGCCTGGCTGCGCGCCCGCGGCTGACGGTCACGGCCGGCGTGTGGAGTACGGGCGCGTATGGCGGCCGAAACCAACACGCTGAAGCGGACGAGCCGGCGTGTGGAGTACGGGCGCGTATGGCGGCCGAACTCAACACGCTGAAGCGGACGAGCCGGCGTGTGGAGTACGGGCGCGCATGACGGCCGAAACCAACACGCTGGTTGACCGGCGCCCGGGCTGAGAGACGGGGGCTGTGCGGGCCTTTTGCGGGGAGTAGGGCGCGCGAGGGGCGTACCGCGAAGGGAAAAGGGTCAAGCGGTAGGCGGGGGGATACCGCGACCAGGGAAAGGCGGCGGCCGCCGCCCCGAGGGGACGACGGCCGCGTGGTGCCTGGTGCCGGGTGGTTACTGGACGCCGGTACGGGAGCCGATCGCCTGGGCGAAGATGCTCGTGATCTTGGTCGGGTCCTCGGCGATGAAGACGCCGACGTTCCTCGGGTCGACCGACTGGATCGCCTTCAGCTCTTCCTTGCTGACCTCGTTGCCGATGCCGATCAGGATGATCCGGACCGGCTTGGTCGCGTCCAGCTGCTTCTTGAACTGGGACAGGAACTGCGGCTGGGTCAGGCCACCGGTGAACGAGTTCTCGCCGTCGGTGAAGAGGATGACCGAGTTGATCTTCGCGGGGGACCAGCCCTTGAGGACGTGCTTGTGGGCGGCGAGCAGGGTGTTGTAGAGACCGGTGCCGCCGTCCTCCTTCGGGGTCAGGTCGCCGATCGACGCCTCGAGCCGGGGGCGCGAGTTGCTCAGCGAACTGATCTCCACGAGGCTCTTGTAGGGCAGCGAGCCGTCCTCCTCGGTGGAGAACCGCCACACGCCGACCGACCACTTCTCGCTGAACAACCCCAGACCGGTCCGGGCCGCGGCCTGGGTGACCTGGGCACGCGTCTTGTTCTGGGCGGTGGGCACCGGCTTCAGCATCGAGCCGGACGTGTCGAAGACGGTGAGGGCCCGGCCGGGGGTGGTGATGGCGATCCAGCTGCCGACCACCGCGCTCAGGGCCGCGCCGGAGTCCGCGCCGGCCGCCGTGCCGCCGTTCGCCGACTTGGTCGAGGTGGGGGTGACCGCCGGGGAGGCCGCCGGGGCGCCCATCGGGGCGGCGAAGCTGGCGCCGTACGTGCCGTCCGGAGCCCGCAGGCCGGCGGCGGCGAGCACGTCCTTGGAGTCAGCGGCGAGGAGCCGCTCCAGCAGGCCCTTCGCGGCGGCGGACTTCTGCGAGTCGACCACCTGCGGCATCACCGTGAACGGGTAGTCCAGCGGCGCCGGGGCGGGGTCCAGGTAGATCGCGCTGAGCTTCACGGCCGGACGCTCGCCGTTGTACGCCACGACGTCCTGCTCGGAGATCGGCGCGAGGCTCACCGAGTCGGGGCTGCCGATCTCGGTGACCGCCTTCGGGAAGCCGGCCATCAGCTCGTCACGCAGGGCGAACTTGTTCTCCGCGAGGAGCGTCAGCGCCTGCGTCTTGGCCTGCACCGCGGCCTGCGAGCCGTTGCCCACCGACTTGCTGATCGCCAGCAGGCTGCCCAGGCCGGTGGAGTCGACGGTCGGGTTCATGATGCCGACCGTCATCGGCTCCTTGGACTGGAAGTTCTCCATCAGCGCGGTCCAGCTGACCTTGCTGTTCGGCCAGCCCAGCTTCTTCTCCGCGAGCGGCTCGGGAGCGGCCAGGACCAGCGGGCTCTGCGCCACCGAGGTCACGGTGCTCGGCAGGAAGCCGGCCGCCTCGGTCTGCAGGCGCTGCAGCCAGGTCGCCGAGTCCGGCAGCCAGACGTCGGGGACCTGCACCGCGTCGGGCGCGTTGTTCAGCCCGACGAGGCCGACGGAGTGGTCACGGGCGACCGCCCCGGCAATGGTCGACGAGGTCTCCTTGGAGACGGAGACGGCGACGCACGTGCCGTCGACCGCCGCGCCGTCCTGACGCCACTTCGCGGCGACAGTCTCGACAGCAGGGGCGATCTCGGGGGAGGCGGCGACGGTCAGGGTCACCGAGCCGGTGCAAGCGGAGTCGGAGAGTTGCTGATAACCGACGTACGTCCCCGCGATGACGACGACTAACGCCATCGCACCTCCGACGACGCTCGCTCCCTTGGAGTTGAAGTTTCTACGATGGCGGCCAGACACGCGATCTATAGTGCGCATGTCCGAAGCTGAATGCCATATACGTTCGGACGAAAATTACTCAGATTGGCGTTTCCCGATCTAGATAACACAGAGCGTGATGACGCCGTCTCGATCGGTATCAAGATTGACCTGCGGCGCGCCAGTTTTGGTGTGCTTCGTGACCGACGCGCCACAGTGTCCGATCTTCGCTTCTGTCAGATCATCGGCGGATTCCAGCGGAGCAGGCACGTCGGTGTCGGCTCGCCTGTCGGATCCCCTTGCGGGGCGGGAATTCCGGTCTCCCGGTCGATACGGAAAACGGTCACGTTGTGTGAGCGTTGATTGGTTACGTAGAGGTGATCCCCGAGCAGGACCATGTGCCTCGGCCACACCCCGCCGGTGGGCACCTCGGCGATCAGCGTGGCGCTCTCGCCGTCCCAGGCGAACACCGAGACGGTGTCCGGGCCGCGGTTCGCCACATAGACGAACCGGCCGTCCCGGCCCATCACGATCTCCGACGGGTAGACCTGGCCCGCCGAGGTGCTCGACGGCGTCTCACCGATCTGCTCCAGCGCCGGGCCACCGGCCGGGCGGAACCATCCCAGGTTCCCGGAGAGCTCCCCGACGAGCAGCAGCGCACCGTCCGACGACCGCAGCAGATGGCGCGGCCCGGTGCCCGGCCGCGCCTCGACGGCGACGTCCGGCAGGCCGAGACGTCCCGTGTTCGGGTCCAGCCGGGACCGCCACACCCGGTCCGATCCCAGGTCGGAGATCAGCACGTCGGCGCCGTTGCGCTCCGGGACCACCTGGTGGGCGTGCGGACCGGCCTGACGCTCCGCGTCCGGGCCCTTGCCGGACAGGGTGAGCAGATCGGAACGGTCACCCGGCGCCCCGTCCGAGTCGAGCGGGTGCACCGACACCGACCCGCTGGAATAGTTCGCCACGACCAGGTGCCGGCCGTCGGGGGTGACGGCCAGGTGGGCCGGGTCCGACCCGCCGGTCGGGCGCACCGTCCGGGGGATCAGCGAGCAGTCGGGAGCCACCGAGAAGGCGGAGACGGTGCCCTGATCCAGTTCGTTCACCGCGTACAGGACCGGAAGGGTGGGGTGCTGGGCCAGGAACGAGGGCGAGGGGGTACGGGCGGCCAGGCCCAGCCGGGTCAGATCCCCGGTCGCCGGATCACGCCGCAACAGCGTGATGCCGTCCCCATCACCTCCCTTGTCCCCGGTGTAGCAACCGACGAAGACGTACTCATGGCTCGAACCCATAGTGCGATCCCACCACAGAACCGCCGGTTCGCACGGCAGCACAGCACGACGGCATCGCGGGCCCCCGTGCTCCCCACGATGCCGCCGGCTCCCCCGGGTCAGCTGTTGAACATCTCGTAGACCGCTGCCGGGGCCGCCACGCCGTCGGCCGGAGCCGTCAGGGCCGGGGTGCTGCCGTACTTGTCGTAGACCACCTCGTAGGTCGCGGCCTTCGCCTTGCCCGCCGCCGGGATCTTGACGAGGGCCTTCGCGACCCGGCCCTGGGAGTCCAGATTCACTTCCAGCGGTACGGTCTTCGCCTTCTCCCCCAGCGCGGTCAGCGTCGCCGTGTCCACGATCTCCGCCTCCGTCGACTGCGTGAGATCGGTGGTGCCGGCGTACGCGTTCGGGCCGGTCTCCTTCAGGTCCGCGGCGGCCAGCAGCAGGCTGCTGACGTAACCCGGGTCCGACTTACCGGTGAACTGGAGGTCCTTGGCCAGTTCCGCGGGCAGCTTCGCCTTGTTCAGCTTCATCCAGCTCTTCGGCAGCTTCGGGAGCGCCGCACCGGCCGGCGCGCCACTGAACCCGATCTTCGTCCAGGAGTCGTCGCCGACCACCAGGAACGTCATCGACATGGTGAAACCGTCCGGGTCCTTGTCGGCGAACGCGGCCGTGGTCGCCTTGTTCGGCCCGTCCACCACGCCGGAGAACGGCTGCACGCCACCTTTGACCGTGTAATGGAACGCCGGTGTGCCCGGGGTCGGCACCCCCTCCGCGAGCTTGGCCGAGACCGAGATGGTCTGCGCGGTCTCCCGGACCGCCTCGGCCGTTCCGCAGGCGGCCAGCGTCACGCCGGCGAGCATCAGTACACCCAGGGTCTTCATTCGTACGTTCATCGCTTCGTCTTCCTTCACGGGGCTTCCGTCATGGGCCTTCGCTGCTTCCGTGACCAGAGCCTCCGGTAGACCGCTGCCGATACGCTGCGGCTATGCTGCGGTCGGCTGCGGTTCCGCTGCCGCCGTCACTGCCATCGGAGAAACTGCTGGTCAACAGGGGGTGTGCGGGGTGACGGAGCGCCCGGCTGCCGACCCACCTCGGTTCGAGATGCTCGGCGCCGTGCGGGCCTTCCGGAGCGGACGGCAGCTCGATCTGGGCCCGGCGAAACAGCGCGCCGTCCTCGCCGTCCTGCTGCTGCATCCCGGCAAGCCGGTCCCGACCCACCGCATCGTCGACGCCGTCTGGGGCGACGAGCCGCCGGAGAACGGGGCCAACGTCGTCCAGAAGTACGTCGCCGGCCTGCGCCGCGTCCTCGACCCGGATCGGTCGCCGCGCACCCCCGGCGAGTTGCTGGCCCTCACCGACGGCGGCTACCTCCTGCGAGCCGGTTCCCTCGACGTCGAGGACTTCCGCAACGGGCTGGCCCGCGCCGACACGTCCCGCCGGGCCGGCCGCCTGGAAGAGGCCGCCACGATGGCCCGGGCCGCCCTCGACCTGTGGCAGGGTGACGCGCTCGGCGGGCTGAACGGGCCGGTCTTCGAGGCCGCCCGCAACCGCCTGACCGAGGAGCACGCCAGCGCCTGGGAGCTGTGGGCGGAGATCGAGCTGTCCCGCGGTGGGTTCTCCGGCCTGGTGTCGGAACTGTCCCACCTGGTGGAGGAATATCCGCTCCGGGAGGGTCTGCGGGCGCAGCAGATGATCGCGCTCTATCGCAGCGGGCGGCAGGCGGAGGCGCTGGCGGCGTTCCGGGACGCCCGCGAGTTCTTCCTGGACGAGCTGGGCGCGGAACCGGGCGAGCGCCTTCAGGAGATCCACCGCCGCATCCTGCGCAACGAACCTCTGGACGACGGCCCGGTCCCCGTCGCCGCGCCGCCTTCCTCGCCCCCGCCTCCTCCGGATGATCCGGTGCCGGCCGTCGTGCCGGCGCCTCCGTCCGTTTCGCAAGGATGGCCGGGCGGGGCGCCTCAGCCGGTCACGCCCGGATGGCCCACCGGGTACGCCGTGCCGATGGGACCGCCGGTCTCACCCGGCGCTGCTCCGCACGGTTGGCCCACCGGGGTACTGCCCGGGGAGCTGCTCGCTCCACGCCGGGAGCGGATCCGCTGGCTCGCGGTGCTCCTCGCCGCGGTTCTGCCGGTGGCGACCTGCACGTCCGGCGCGTGGCTGTACTTCGCGTGGGAGGCGGTCCAGCGGCGCTCCGGCCGGCACTGGGCCATCGCCGCCGGATACCTGGGCACCTTCGTGCTGGCGTTCACCCTGATCGTCACCGACCCGGCGCCGGAAGGCTCCATCGAGTCCACCGCCCAGGGCGCCCTCGGGGTCTTCCTGGGACTACTGCTCCTGGTCACGTCCTCGGTGCACGGCGCGCTCCTGGCCGCCCACCCCGGCGACACCGTGGACGCCCGCGCCCGCCGCGACCTGGCCCGGCGCTTCGCCACGATCGACCCGTCAGGCGCCCGGCAGTCCGGCATCGGCCGCCCCGACCTGCTGCGCCTCTTCGACGACGGCGGCCTGATCGACCTGAACCACGCTCCGCTCCGGGAGATCGCCCGGCTCCCGGGCGTCACCCCGTACGAGGCGCACCGCATCGTCTCCGACCGCTACGAGACCGGCCCCTACGTTGCCCCGGACGATCTGGTCCGCCGCGGCCTGCTCCGGGCGAAGACCTTCCGCCGCCTCTCCCCCTGGCTGATCTGCGTCGGCCCCGGATCGCCGCCCTAGGCGAGGATCGGCCGGACGGAATCCGGCTAGAAGAAGGTCTTGTCCCAGTCGTCTTCCAGCAATGCACGAAGACTGGCTTCAAACCCGTTCCCGACCCGTTGCAGGCCGGCATCACCGCCGAACAGGATGTCGCCGTTGTCCGCGAGCAGCAGACGCTCTTCTGTCGAGAACGCCATCCCCACCGGGAACACCTGACGGCCCAGCTGCCGCGAATAGTTCCCGATGTTACGCGGGTTGGCATCGAGCGCATCCTCGATCGTCGTGCTCAACGAGGTCTCGCCGCCGACGACGGCGAGCCATGTCACGACGACTTCGCTGTAGTTCTCGATGAACTCGTACAACACCGGCGGCACCGAATAGCCTTCCGCCTCGAATCTGCGGCATGCGCCAGGCACGTCGACATCTCCGACATGCAGGCTGATGAGTGACGGGATGCCACTCATCGATTCAGCAAGGTTCAACCTCATCCGTCCTGTCCCTCAGCCAGTGAGGACGTCGCGTACGACGCCGGGCACCCAACTCGCGCAGTTCTGGCACATCTTGAACTTCTTGCCCTTCGGATTCAACGTGATGATGTCCAGGTTCCCGGGCTGCGACCCACCCTGGATGGCGTTCGTGCACATCCGGGGCTCGGCACAGACCTCCGGCGGCCGATTGTTCGGCATCAACGACGTACCGGGCAGCGCGGCGCTGATAGACGGGTCAAGGTTCTGGCCAGAGCCGCTCTCACCGTAGTGAACACGTCCGTTGGTCCGGTCCCGTCCGACGCTGAAGGCTCCAGGCGCGTTGGCGCCAGGGGCCAAGCCGGCGTTGACCTGGTTGATCCGCTCCCTGCCGAGATCAGTCAAGTCTTTGCGGACGTCGTCGTCGGAGAGGTGCCGGCCGACGTAGTCGTAGTTGCGGCTGGCGACGTCGTCCGACCGGTGCCGGCCGCAGTACGCGCGGTTGTTGTTGTGGACCAGGACCGGCTCGGTGCCGGCGAGGACGTAGTAGGTGTGGAGGTCGTCGACCGTCAGGTCGTCCATCCACTTGAGGCCGGTCCAGATCTTGATCGCGGTGACGGTCTGGGTGGTCTCGCCGTCGGCGCTGCGGAGCTTGTCGCCTTCCTTCAGGTCGGCGGCGTCGGTCCACTCCTTCTTCTCGGCGTTCCAGAAGGGGTGGTTGGCGGTCGTCTTCAGGGTCGAGGACTTGCCGGTCTTCTCGTCCGTGACGGTCACGTCGGTCAGGTCGGTGTCCTGGTGGTGGTGCTTGACGCTGACCGGCTTGCCGGTGGTCTCGCCGGTCTTCGGGTCGGTGGCCAGGACCTCGTCGCCGAGGCCGACGTCGCTGATCGCCTTGGTGGAGCCGTTCGCCATCAGCACCGGGGTGGCCGGGTCGAAGCTGTGGCACCGGGCGGCGCCGCCGGTGACCGCGCCGATCGCGGCGCCCGTCGCGGCGGCCTGGGCGGTCTGGGACCAGTTGACCCGGCCGGTGGTGGCGAACTGCTCGGCGGCGTCGGAGACACCGCCGGACACACCGCCGCCGACCGCGCCGGCCGAGGCCCGGCCGAGCAGGCCCGCGCCGAGCTTGCACGCCACGAAGCCGGCCGCCTTGCCGCCGATCGCCGAGCCCAGGCCACCGGTCAGGGCGCCGATGGTGCCGCTGATGGCTCCGGTGAGCAGGGACTTCCCGAGATCGCCGACGCTGTGGATCTCGCCGAGCATGGCGTCCTTGGCCACGTTGATGGCGATGCCGGCGAGGACGCCGCCGACCGGGCCGAGGGTGGCCACCGCGACGACCGTGGCCACCACGGCGACCGCGGTGATGATCGTCTTCTTGTGCTTGGCGACGAACTTGACGACCTTCTTGTGGGCGTCCTTGACCTTGTTGTAGGTCTTCACCACCGCGCGGATCGTGCGCTGTTTCAGCGCGTGACCCTTGCGTTCGACCTCTTTCTTCTTGGCGTTCTGCTTGCGCTGGTGGTAGTTCTGCTTCTTGGTCGCCTTCTTACGGCCCTTGTCCGCCCACTTGGCGACCTTCTTGTAGCCGTAGTGCTTGGCGACCCGCGACACCGTGGAGTACGCCTTGGCCTTGGCCTTGTAGTAGTACTTGGCGCCGGCGGAGTAGGCGTAGGAGGCGTAGCTCCGCGCGTACGAGAAGGCCTGCGACGAGTACGAGCTGACCGAGCGGCTGACGCTCTGGACCTTGGACACGCCCTTGTTCCAGGCGCTGCTGATACCGGATCCGACCGAACTCCAGAAGCCCTTGTGCCCGGACGGGTCGGTGACGGTCATCGGGTTGCCGTCGCCGTACTGGTAGCGGTTGGCGTTGATCGAGTCCGGGGCCGGGCTGTTGGACCAGGTGTCCCGGCTGTCGAACTGCCCAGTGCCGGTGTTGTACCAGCGGGCGGCCATGTTGACCCGGCCGGTCGACGTGTCCGTCCACTCCGACTGGTAGCCGAGGCTGCCGAGCATGCCGGTGGACGTCTTCACCGCGCCGAGCGGGTCGTAGACCGTCGAGCCGGTCAGGGCCGTTCCGGTGGCGGTGAACTGGCCGACGATGTCGTCGTGCAGGTCGGTCCAGACCAGCCGGTTGCTGCCGCCGGCGACGGTGCCGACGACGGCCTGGCCCGGGTCGCGGACATAGGTCGCGGTGGTGTCGGCGGCCAGGTCGTTGCCGGTGCCGGTGTACGAGTGACCCGCCTGCAGGGCACGTCCCAGGGCGTCGTACTCGTACGTCTTGGCCGCGCTGTTGCTGCCGTAGGTCTGCCGGATCGTCTGGTCGAACGCGTCCGCCGTGGTGGTCTGCACCCCGGCCGGCGAGGCGACAGTGCCGAGGGTGCCCCGGGCGCTGTAGGTGTAGGTGACCCCGGTGGTGTCGGAGACTAGGCGGTTGCGGGCGTCGTACGTGTACGTGGTCGAGCCGTTGCTCGTGCGGTTGCCCGACTCGTCGTACGTGTACCCGATCTTGGTGCTGCCGTTGTTCCACGAGGTCAGACGGTCCGCGTGGTCGTACTCGTAGATGTTGGCGATCGTGGTGTTCGTGCCGAAGTTGGTGGTCGTCTTCGACGTCTCGTTGCTGTTGGCGTCCCAGGTGTACCCGATCTTCGCGATCGGCGTGCCGGCCGGGGCCTTCAGCTCGTCGCTGAGCAGGCGGCTCATGCCGTCGTACGCGAAGTTCCGGGTGTTGCCGGTCTGCCCGTAGGTGATCTTCTTGACGGCCGAGTTCTCGTTGTACTCGTACGTCAGGTCGGTCCCGGCGCCGGCGTTGACCAGCGTCTTCATCCGGCCCGCGGTGTCGTAGCCGAAGCTGGTGACCCCGGCCGCGTCGGTCCGCTTGGCGAGCTGGCCGTCACCGGTGTACTCGAAGGACGAGTTCCCGGACGGGCCGGTGATCGACAGGGCCAGGCCGCGGTCGTCGTAGGTGAGCTTGTTCTCGGTTGCCGTGGTGGCGAACGACGTCACCCGGCCGGCCAGGTCGTAGCCGAACTTCCGGGTGGCGGTCGCCGCCTCGGCGCCGGCGCCGGACTGCTCCTTGAGCCGGCCCATGTCGTCGTACGCGAAGGTCTGGGTGACCCCGCCGGGCAGCCGGGCGCTGACCGCGCGGCCGGCCGCGTCGTAGGTGGTGGTGTAGGTGCGGTCGGCGTTCGCCCCGTACGCGGCCGTGGCCGGCTCGATCGACGACTCCGCCAGGCCCCACGCGTTGTACGTCGTCCAGAACGCGTTCTTGCGCCCGTCGGTGAACCGGGTCCGGTTGCCGTTGAGGTCGTAACCGAACGTCGTGGTGATCGCCTTGCCGGCCTCGGTCGGCTGCTGCTCGGAGATCAGCATGCCGGACGCGTCGTAGGTGTACGAGGTGACGTAGCCACGCCCGTCGGTGCTCTTCAGCACCCGTCCCGCCGCGTCGTACGTCTGCGTGGTCCGGGTCAGGAACGCCCCGCCGCCGGCCGGGTAGGCGGCGCTCGCGGCCAGGCGCGACAGCATGTCGTACGCCGCGGTCTGGTACGAGCCGTCCGGGTTGGTCACCTTCACCGTCCGGCCGAGGCCGTCGTACTCGGTGCGAGTGACCTGGTTGGCGCCGTCGGTGCTGGTCAGGGGCTCGCCGAGGTTGTTGTAGGTGACGCTCTGGGTGACGCCGTCCGGCGACTTCACCGAGGCGAGACGGCCGCTGGCCTCGTACGTGTACCGGGTGGTGTGGGCCTTCCCGGTCTGCCGCACGGCCTGGGTGGTGGTCTCGCGGCGGCCCATGAAGTCGTAGGTCGTCGCGGCGACCGCGCCGGTCGGATCGGTGACCGTCAGCGGCAGGCCGGACCGGTCGTGGACCGCGGTGGTGACGCCACCGTCCGGGGCGACCGTCCTGGCGAGGTTGCCGAGCTGGTCGTAGGTGTAGCTGGTGACGTTGCCGAGCGCGTCGGTCGAGGTCGTGGTCTGGCCGAGGGTGTCGTACTCGGCCTTGGTGACCGGCGTGATCTTCGCACCGCCGGGCGTCTCGTACTCCGCGCCGCGGGTCTCGTAGACACGGCCGGCCCGGTCGTAGACGTTGACGGTCCGGTTGCCGTTGGCGTCGACGCTCTCGGTCTGCCCGCCGAACGTGTCGTATCCGATGTAGGTGACCGGGCGTGCCGTCACCGACGTGACGACCAGGTCCTTGTCGATCTTCTCGGCGGTGATCGCCGGCCCGGTGCTGACCGCCGGCCGCTCCGCCTCGTCGTAGACGACGTCGGTGATGTCACCCAGCTCGTTGATGCTGCGGGTGACCAGGCCACTCTCGTCGGTGACGGACGCCGTCCGGGCGACCGTGCCGGTGGACGGCACGGTGCCCCCGTAGATGCCCGAGACCTGGCTCGCCGTGAGCGCCCGCTGGTAGGCCTGCACATCGGCGACCTGGCCGGGCCACGCGTCGGCGTTGCCGCCCCACTTGCCGCCGCCGATCACGAACGGTCCGCTGGTCGGCATCGACGTCGTCGTGGTGCTGCCCTGGGCGGCGCCGTTGACGTACAGGGTGACGGTCTTGGCGGCCGCGTCGAAGACCGCGCTCAGGTGGGTCCAGGTGTTGAGCGCCGGCGCCGCGGTGGAGTCGACGGTGTACGACTCGGTGGAGCTCTTGCTGACCAGCATCCGCCAGCGGTCGTTGCCGGAGCCGTAGCCGAGCAGGAACGCGCTGCGGACCGGGCCGTCCTGGGAGACGGCAGCCCGGTTTCCGGACTTGCCGGTCAGGTAGACCCAGGCGGAGACGGTGTACGAGCGGGCCGTGTCCAGCACCGGCGCGGCGGTGGCGATCCGGGACGTGTTGGCGCCGGTGAACGCCGCGCTGCCGGTCCGGCCGGCGGGTGCGGTCGCCGACCAGGTCATGTCGGCCGCGGTGCCCCGGCTGTTGCCGGCGGTGTCGGCGACGGTCGTGCCCGCGGTCTGGTCGAGCTTCCACCGGCCGACCGGCGTGGTGGCCGGGTCGCCGTTGTACTCGGTCTCGGCGAGCATCCGGCCTTCGGTGTCGTACGCGAAGTCGGTGATCTCCAGCGCGCTGCCGGCGCCCTTGGCCTGGCTGGTGCTGACGATGTTGTCGTCGGCGGACAGCTCGTTGGTGAGGACCCGGTTCTCGCCGGCCGGGTCCAGGATCGTCCTGATCTGGCGGCCGGCGTTGTCGTACTGGAACTCGGTGCGGCTGGTGCCGTTCGCGGTCACCTGCACGGTCAGGTTGCCGTCACCGTCGTACTCGTTGCGTTCCTGCAGGAAGCTGCCGGCGCCGTCGGTGACGGTGACCGTGGCGGTCAGTCCGTTGTCGGTGTACGTGTACGCGGTGGTGCGGCCCATCGCGTCGGTGGTGCTCGCCAGCCGGCCCGCCGGGTCGTACTTGTTGGCCTCGGTGACCAGGTCGACCGGGTCGGACGGGTCGTTCGGGTCGCCGGTCCAGCCCTTCATCGTCTCGGAGAGGACGTTGTCCTCCGCGTCGGTGACGAACTCGGTGACCCCGCCGTCGGCGTCGGTCTCGGTGACGACCTGGCCGTACGCGTTGTAGGTGAAGCTCGTCCTCCGGCCGACCGCGTCGGTGATCGACTCACGCTGGCCGAAGGTGTTGTAGGTGACCGTCTGGGTGCGGGTCACGTCGCCGCCGCTGACGTCGGCGACGCTCTGCGACGTCATGTTGCCGTCGGCGTCGTAGACGTTGGTGGCCTGCAGGGTGTGCTTGACGCTGGTGACCCGGTTGGTGACCGGCGGGTCGGTCTGAGTCAGCACCCGGCCTTCGGCGTCGTAGCTGTACGACGTGGTCCGCCCCGCCGGGAACGTCGACGTCACCACGGTCTCGGTCAGCTTCCGGCCGAGCCTGTCGTAGGTGTACCGGGTGATCTCACCGGCCGGGGTCACGGTCTCCGCGAGATCGCCGTTGGCGAAGTACTTGACGGTCTGTACGCCGCCGGCGGCGTTGACCACCTTGACCGGCAGGCCGGCCGGAGCGAACCCGGAGTCGGCCGCCGCGACGGTCGTGCCGTCGGAGTACGTCGTGGTGGTGGTCCGGCCCAGCGGGTCGGTGCTGCCGAGCGGGTTGCCCTTGGTGTCGTAGCTGAACGTGGTCCGGTACCGGGTGTCGGACTTGTCGGTGGAACGGCCGTCCAGGCTGGCGGTCATCACGTCGTTGCGCGGGTCGACCACGCTCGCGGTGTTCAGGAAGTACTCGAAGTACGTGCTGGAGCACTTGTTCGCGGACTGGTCCTGGCAGGTGATCTGCTGGACCGTGTTGCCGCGCTGATCCTGGACGGTCTGCGTGCGCGTGCCGTTCGGGTCGTAGACGAGGCTGTCGAAACCGCCGGTGTCGTACCCGTACCGGGTCACGTTGCCGAGGGCGTCGGTCTCCGCGACCGGACGGTTGTTGATCAGGTCGTACGCGTACGAGATCGTCTTGCCGCCCGGGTCGGTGACGGTGACCGTCTTGACCGGCATGGTGATGTTCTTGACCGTGGTGTCCACCGTGGTCACCGCGACCGGCACGGCCTGCTTGCTGGCCGCGAACTGCGCGTCGACCTGCTCCGCGGTCAGCTCGCCGGCGTAGAACGCGGCCTCGGCCAGCGAACCGGCGAAGTACGAGGTGGTGTTCGCGGCCAGGCCGGACCAGCCGCTGCCGGTGTGACCGGCGCCGAGGTACGCGAACGGCTGCGGGCCCGGGTTGAACGCCACCGAGGTCGGGCTCGACGTGGCCTTCACGCCGTCGACGTACAGGGTCTGGGTGGTGCCGCTGGAGGCGAGCACCGCCGAGTGCCACTTGCCGTCGTTGACCGCGGCGGCCGACACCAGCGACATCGTCCACTTCTGCGGCCCGCTGCCGTTGCAGGTGTAGATCTGCAACTGGGTGCCGTTGGTGGTGGAGCCGCCCGGGTTGTCCAGGCACTTGCCGGAGTTCGGGTTGCGCAGGCCGCCGTTGTGCTGCTCCCACACCTGCGCGACCGAGTTGTTGCAGGTGTAGAGCTGGACCAGGGTGCCGTTGGCGGTGCCGGAGCCCTTGATGTCGAGGCACTTGCCGTACGAGCGGACCGAGCCGTCGGCGTTCAGCGTCCAGTTCTGCGGCAGGGTGTTGTTGCAGCCCCACGCCTGGATCTTGGTGCCGTCCGGGACCGCGCCGTTCGACACGTCCATGCACATGTTCGCCGCGCCGTTGCGCAGCGGGCCGCTCGGCGTGGCCGACGGGGCGAGGCCGCGGAGCCTGCCGTCCGCGCTGATCCACAGGCTGGGCAGGCCCGGCGCGGTGGTCTCGCCGAGCGCGCCGGCCTGCGAGCCGAGGATCACCTGGCCGGTCGCGGTGGTCTTGAACCAGACACCGGCCGACGAGGCCCCGGAACGGGTGACGCTCGGCGGCAGGGCGACGCTGGAGGAGGTTCCGTTGAACAGGCCCGCGGTGGAGTCGGCGAACGGGCCGGTGTCGCCGACCGTGACGGTGCTGTAGGTGGCGGTGTCACCGGCGACCTCGTTGACCGCGTCGGTGGTGTCCCGGTCCAGCTCACCGAGCCGCCAGTAGTTCAGCGGCTTGCCGCCGAGCACCGAGGCGACATAGACGTCACTGCTGCCCGCGATGGCCGGGGCGCCCATCGTCCAGACGCCGCCGTCGGCGTCGGTGACCGAGGTGACCTGGCCGGTCACGTTGCTGACCGCGACCTGGGCCTGGTACCGGCCGGCCGGGCTCTTGACGTAGCGGATCGCCGAGTTGGAGTTCCGGGCGACCCAGTGCGCGTTCTCGACGTCGGCCTTGGTCAGCGTCTTGGTGTAGAACGCGACGTCGGAGATCGAGCCGTTGAAGAAGCGGGCCGGGGCTGTCGTGGCGCCGGTGTCCGCGTGGTCCGGCCAGCCGCCGCCGATGAAGCCGGCGCCGATGTACTCGTACGCCGCGCCGCTGGTCTGGAAGAGGCCGATGGCGCCGCCGAGGGTGGCGTTCTGCACGCCGTCGACGTACATCGTCTGGGTGCTGCCGGCGCCGGAGACGACGACGTGGTGCCAGTTGCCGTCGGTGACGGTGGCGAGCGACTTCATCGGGCTGACGCCGCCCTGCCAGAACTGGCCGCGCAGGTAACCGTTCTTGTCCACGTACAGCGCAGGGGTGTAGTTGCTCGTCGTGGTGCCGTTGGTGATCGGCGATCCGCTGTAGCTGAACAGCACGCCGTTGGGGGTGGACGTCTTGAACCACATGCTCAGCGACTGGTACGACCCGTCGTTGACCAGCTTGCCGGGAAGCTGCACATAGGACGAGGCGCCGTTGAACCCGGCCGTGGTCGCGCCCGAGTCGACCAGCGAGGGGGCGCCACCGAGGGTGACGTCCCGGTAGGTGCCGTTGTCCACGCCCGCGTTGGTCAGCACGCTGCTCACCGCGGACTGGCCGGACGCCTCGTTGAGCCGCCAGTACGAGTACGGGTTCAGGTTGAGCGTCGTGTTGGCGTACTGGTTGTTCCAGTTCGCCCAGTTGTAGATGGTGCACGCGGTGGTGGTGCCCGGCGGGCAGACCGAGGTGAGCCGGTCGTAGGTGCCGTAGCTGTAGGTCCAGGTGTAGCCGGTCCCGCCAGCGGCCGGGGCGTCGGTAGTCACCGAGGCGACGTGCGCCGCGCCGACCGTCTGGCTCGCCGCGGTCGTCCAGGTCAGCGTGAGCTTGCGGCCGGCGGCGCTGGTCACCGTCGAGATCAGGTCGGTGGTGCTGTCGTACGCGAAGGTCAGCGCCCGCCCGTTCGCGTCGATGATCTGCGTGATCCGGTAGACGCCGCTGCCGCTCGTGGTCCGGTTGAAGACGTACTGCGTGGCGTCCTTGTCGGTCAGCGTGTAACCGGAGGCCGTCTTGGTGAAGATCGCGTACCGGCCGGTCGGCGGGGTGAAGGTGCCGTCGGCGTTGCGGCCGAACGCCACCTCGGCGCCGGTCGGGTACGTGATGACGACGGTCTCGGCCCGCTCGGTCGCCTTGGTGTCGAGGATGCTCGACCAGCCCTGGCCGAACGCGCCGGACCGGCGGGTGTCCAGGCTGTTGTAGTTGCGGGAGATCTCCAGCGCCGGGCCCGGGCCGGGGATCTGGACGTCGGACGCCGAAGTGGTGTAGTTGCCGTTGTTCGGGTCGTAACCGACACCCTGGTTCTGGGTCAGGTCCGAGGTGACACGCGGCTGAGGGACGGTGGTGGCGAACGCGTACGCCACCGACTCGGCCGACGTGCCGACCTTGTCGCCGACCTTGATCGTGTAGAGGTACGTGGTGTTCCAGGCCAGCTTCCCGGCCGGCACCTGCCAGGCCGGCGTGGTCAGCGCGCCGGAGCTGACGACCGCGGTCCCGGCGGTGTTGTAGACGGTGTACGTGTAGGTCAGGCCCTTCGCCGGGTACGCGTCCGGGTCGTGCGCGCGGGACACCAGCTGCGGGGTGAGGGTCTCGACGATCTGGTTGTTCGCCGGGTACCGGGTGTCGACCTGCGGGGTGACGTTCCCGGTGTAGGTCAGGCTCAGCTGCGGCTTGTACGCGCCCGACGAGTAGTTCGCGGCGGTGAACCGCTTCCAGGCGTTCGAGTCGGTGACCGAGGAGACCAGGGCGAGACCGAGGTTGCTGCCGCCGGACGACCAGTCGTTGAAGGTGGCGACGTTCAGCGGGACCGTGACCCACTTGCCGACACTGCGGTTCGCGCCGGTGTTGGTGCAGGCGCTGCCGGGGTCGGTGACCGTCAGCGTGCCGATCGGGTCGGTGCTGATGTCGGTGCCCGGGTACGCCGTGGTGCTCAGGTTCGCGACGGTCCAGGCCTTGCTCGCCGTGTGCACGGCGAAGGGCCGGTCGACGGTGCAGGAGTACTGCCAGGTCAGGTACAGCTTCAGGCTGGCCGCGGTGATCCGCTTGCCGGTCAGCCCGTCGGTGTCGAACTCGTCGAAGTGGATGAACGACCGGGCCTTCGTGGTGCCCGCGTCGTAGGTGCCGACCGGCAGGTTGTCGCCGTTCTGGTCGCTGGCGGAGGTGTCCTTGTCGTTGTCGACGTAGACGTCACCGGTCGCCCCGGTGGTGACCGTCGGGTCGACGCGCACCGGGTAGACGCGGGCCGGGTCGTCCAGCCAGGCGCGGTCCGCGACCACCCGCAGCGCGGGCGCGCCGTTCAGCGTGGTCAGCGACATCGCGACCGCGCCGGACCGGGTCATGTCACCGGACCGCGGGTCGAACCTGGAGTCGGTCATCGACCCGGTCGGGAACAGCGCCTGCACCTTGCCGGCGGCGTCGATCAGCTCGATCGAACCCTCCGCGGTCTGGCGCGGGGTGAGCCCGTCGAGACGCAGCGGGAAGACCCACTCGTTGCCGGCGGCCGGCGAGTCGAGGATCATCGTCTCCTTCACCCCGTCGGTGAAGGTCTGCAGTTCGAGGGCCGTGCCGGGAAGGATCTCCGGGTAGACCGCGGTGGTGCCGTCGATGCGGGGCGTCACCGCGGCGGCGCCGTCCAGGTCGTAGGCGACGGTCTGCCCGGACGGCAGCGTCATCGACACCAGCGGGCCGGCCTTGGCGGGCGCCGGGGGCGCGACCGAGGGAGCGGCGGCGGCCGAGGGAGTCGCGGCGGCCGGGGTCGCCTCGCCCAGCGACACGTTCAGCGAGTTCGCCCGCATCTTCCAGCGCTGCCCGGAACGGACCAGGGCCGGGTCGATGGCCTGCCAGCTGCCGTCCGCGGCACGGTAGTTGGTCCGGCCCGCGGTGTGGACCCGCGTCACCGAGCCGTCCGCGTTGGCGAACTGGTTCATGCTCGCCGCGGACGCCCCGGCCTGCCGCTTGCTCGTCGAGGAGACGTAGCCGCGCTGGTCCGGGTCGGTAACCGCCGGGGCGGTCGACGGGTCGTACGGCCGGTACCCGTCGAGCCCACCGGCGACCTTGGCCGGCACCCGGCCGGTCCCGCCGTTCGCGGTGGTCTTCGACGCCGGGACGTACCCGCCACGGCCCGGGTCGCGCCGCTCCTGCACGGGCAGACCGGTCACCGCCGCCCAGGCCCGCGCCAGGGTGAACTGGTCGGTTAGCCACCCCAGGGGGAAGCTGCCGTCGTTCGGCACCGCGCCGGGAGGAACGGCGACGGACAGTCCGAAGACGATGGCCGTGAAAACGGCACAGCGCCGCCACCAAGACATCGGAATTTCACTCCCCGTGCAGAACGCAGATGGGCACGGAGAGTGTCGATGTTTAAGATCATCGAAGTCAATAGAAACTGCCAGGAAATCCACAGCGGATACTGCGCGTCCCGGCTTGACGGCCGCGCCGTCCGCTCACCCGCCGGCGGTCAGCCGATCCGCGACGGCGTCCGTCACACCCACCGCGTCCACCCGGGAGACATTGCCGGCCCCGGGATCGTCACCACCGACGACCAGGAAACGCTGATCCGGATGGGCGGCCGCCAGCTCACGCACCGCCGCGTCGGCGATGCCCGGCGCGGCCAGAATCACCGAGCACCGGCCCAGCAACAGCGTGCCCACGAACGTCTTCGCGTTCTCCACGGTCTGCTCGCCGGTCACCTCGAGATAGCGGGCCTGGCCGCGGGTCCGCTCGGACGCCGCCTGCATCCCGGCCCACACCGGCGCCGCCCGCTCCCCCGCCACCCCCTGGCCGTCGGTCAGCAGGCAGGCGGTCACGTCCCGGTACTCCCGGGCCCGCGGCTCCACCTCGGCCTCCGGCCACAGCGCCCAGACCAGGAACCCCGCGGCGAGCAGTCCCACCAGGCCCCCGGCGACGGCCCGCGTCCGTCTCCGGTCCTTCAGCGATCCACGCAGCCGCTCATCGATACGTCCACCCAGCACGCGGCAGAGCGTAACCGCCCTGTCCAGACCCGCCCGCCGTCAACGGCTGGCGGCCGCCGCCATCTGCCGCCGGGCGACGTACTCCACCAGCTCGATCAGCACGTTCCGGGCGGACGACTGGTCCCGGGCGTCGAACAGCACCACCGGCACCCCGGGATCCAGGTCGAGGGCCCGGGCCACCGCCTCCGGCGCGAACCGGTGCTCGGTGTCGAAACAGTTCACCGCCACCACGAACGGGGTGCCCCGCTGCTCGAAGTAGTCGATCGACGGGAAGCAGTCGGCCAGCCGCCGGGTGTCGGCCAGCACCACCGCCCCGAGCGCGCCCTGCGACAGCTCGTCCCACAGGAACCAGAAACGGTCCTGCCCCGGCGTGCCGAACAGGTAGAGCTGCAGGTCCTCGGTGATGGTGATCCGGCCGAAGTCCATGGTCACCGTCGTGGTGGTCTTGCCCTCCACCCCGGAGACGTCGTCCGCGCCCTCCGCCCCGGTGAGAACCTCTTCGGTCTGCAACGGGCGGATCTCACTGACCGAGCCGACCATGGTGGTCTTGCCCGCGCCGAACCCACCGGCGATCAGGATCTTCAGAGCGACGGGGATGCGCGACGAGCCATTGCGGTCAGAGCGCACGGAGTCCATTGACAACCGCCTTGAGTACGTCGACGTCGTGCGGCTGCGTGGCAGCCGGGGGTTCGTACAGCGAGATGAGACCCGCTGAGCGTAGATCACCGAGGAACACCCGGACCACGCCGATCGACAGGTCGAGCTGGGAGGCCAGCTCGACCACCGAGATCGGCTCCCAGGCGGTCGCCACGATGGCATGGTGCTCCGGTTGCAGCTGCTGCCCCGGCGGCAGATCCGGCACGGTCGCCACGACGAAGGCGACCAGGTCGAAATCGCAGTCCGCCGGAGCGACCCGCCCCTGGGTCATCGCGTACGGGCGGACCACCGGGCCGGCGTCGTGGTCGAGCCAGTCGTGCGGGGTCACACGCGGCTGCTCAGAAGACGTCGGACGGTGTCAGCACCGACCGTTCCGGGGCGGCCATGGTCTGACCGACCCGGGTCACCAGCATGGCCATCTCGTAGGCGATCAGGCCCAGATCGGCGTCGGCGGAGGCGAGCACGGCCAGACAGGCGCCCTGCCCGGCGGCGGTGACGAAGAGGAAGGCCTCCTCCATCTCCACCACCGTCTGGCGTACCTGCCCGGCGCCGAAATGCCGGCTCGCCCCCTTGGCCAGGCTCTGGAAACCGGCCGCCATCGCCGAGAGGTGCTCCGCGTCCTCCCGGGCCAGCCCGGCCGATGCGCCGAGCATCAGCCCGTCGGCCGACAGCACCACCGCCTGCTGCGCGGTCGGCACCCTCTCGATCAGATCGTCGAGGAGCCAGGTGAGATTCGCGCTCTGCTTCGTCTGTGCCACTTATGCGTCCTTCTCCAGCAAGAGGTTCTCCCCGGGACCTTCGGCGTGGTCGCCGTCCACGCCGGCCTCCGGCCCGGATTCTGCTTTCTCCCCGCTCGCCTTCTCCCCGCTTGTGGCGGGCAGCGCGAGAGCCGGGAAACTGACGGTAGCCGCATCGTCGGACGTCACCGCGGCAGGCCCCACGGCGTGTCCCGTGTCCTCACGGGCTGCCGCGACGCGGCCACGCCGGGTACCCGACTGGAGGGCGCTCATCAGACTGCGAGCCTGTTCGGGGGTACGGGCGGGAGCGCTCGGCTCCGGCTCCACCACCGGCTTGCGCAGCTGCGGCGCCAGGTTCGCCTGCCGCACCCGCCGGGGCAGGCCGTCCTCCCCGGCCGCCGGCGCCTCGGTGGCCTCCACCGATGGCATCTCAGCGGGCACGGGCTCGACCGGCAGGGCCTGGGTCACCGGCTCGTCGGCCGCCGGAACCTCGACCACCGGTTCCTCGACCGCGGGCGCCGAGTTGCGCGGCACCGCGCGGGGCGCGACCGGCAGGCCCGCCGCCAGCTTGTCCAGCATCGACAGGTCGACCGTCCGGTCCGGGTCGGTGAACACCGCCGGGTCCGTGCCGTTCGCCGGTTTCGGCAGCGTGGGCTTGCGCACCCGCCGCCGCTGCACCAGACCCTCGGCGCTCAGCTCCGCCGCGACGATGCTCGGCGCCGGGCCGGTGATCTCGGGAGCCTGGCGTTGCGGGCCGGCCGGCAGCGCCACACCGTTGGACCGCCCGTTCACGATCACGCCGTTGATGGTCCCCGGCGCCGCGTCGTCCGGAGCCGTCCGGTGGCCCGGCGCGGTGATCTGGCGCAGCTCGCCGCTGCCCTGCCACTGCAGTGCCGCCAGCGAGTCGCGGGACGGGTCGTCCGTGCCGGTGCCGAGCAGCGGGCCGCTCTCCGGGCCGGTCGCCACCAGCTCGCCCGGGACCAGCACCACCGCGGTGACCCCGCCGTAGGCGGAGGCACGCAGCGACACCTTGATGTGGTGCCGGTGGGCGAGCTGGGACACCACGAACAGGCCGAGCCGGGCGCTGTCCGCCGGGTCGAAGTCCGGCGGCTCGCTCAGCCGGCGGTTCTGGTGCTCGATCGCCTCCGGCGTCATGCCGAGACCCCGGTCCTCGATCTCGACCGCGTAGCCGTTCGGCAGCACCTGGCCGCTGACCTGCACCCGAGTGTGCGGCGGGGAGAACGACGCCGCGTTCTCGATCAGCTCGGCGAGCAGGTGGATCACGTCACCGACGGCCCGGCCGACCAGAGCGGACGTGGCCACCGCGCGGATGTCGACGCGCTTGTAGTCCTCCACCTCGCTGATCGCGCCACGGATCACGTCGATCACCGGGACCGGGTTGCGCCAGCCTCGCCCGGGCGCCGCGCCGGCCAGAATGACCAGATCCTCGGCGTGCCGCCGCATACGGGTGGCCAGGTGGTCGACCCGGTAGAGGTCCTCCAGCTCCTGCGGCCCGGTCTCCCGGCGCTCCATCTTGTCGAGCAGGGACAGCTGACGGTGCAACAGCGTCTGGCTGCGCCGGGCGATGTTGAGGAACACCTCGTTGATGCCGCGCCGGACGTCGGCCTCGTCGACGGCGGACTGCACCGCTGTCCGCTGCACGTCGTTGAAAGCCCGGCCGAGCTGGCCGATCTCGTCCTGGCCGTACTCCAGCGGCGGCGTCTCCACGTCGACGTCGACGCTCTCGCCGCGCTGCAGCCGCCGGACCACCGACGGCAGCCGCTCCGAGGCCAGCTCCAGGGCGTCGCGCCGCAGCCGGATCAGCCGGCCGACGAGCGAGCGGCCGAGCCGCACCGAGACGTAGATCGACAGGCCCAGCGCGGCCAGCCCGAGCAGGGCGGCGGCGATCAGGCGGGCGATGATGTCGATGGCCAGCGGGGTGGCGTCCTCGGCGATCTCGTCGACCACCCGCTCACCGAAGGACTGCAGCTCACCGGCCACATAGTCGTACGTGGACTGCCACTCCACCCCGGCCAGCGGCGGCGGCCCGTTGACGTAGCTGGTGGTGAGCAGTTTGTTCTTCAGCTCATCGAGCTTGATGAAGCTGGAGTTCGTGATCAGCTTCGCGTAGTCGCCCTGGGACTCCTCCGGCATGTCGGCGACACCGGACGCGATCAGGTAGTCGGCCGCGCCGATGCACGCGATCAGCTCCCGCCGGGTCTGGGCGTCGATCCGGCCCTCGGCGGTCGCACCGCCCAGCAGCGCGTCGATCCGGCTCAGGTACTCCAGGCCACGGAAGGCGGCGATCAGGCCACGGGTCTCCCGGTCCACCCGCTCGTGGAAGAAGACCGCCGCGGTCCGGGACACCTCGAACGCGCTGTCGATGATCCGGCTGAAGTCCTGGACCGAGTCGTAGTAGCCGACGTCCCGCTTGTCGACCTGCTGCCGGATCCCGGGCAGCTCGGCGTCGATCAGCCGGAGCAGCTCGGCGACCCGGGCCTGGACGTCATCGTTCGCGTCGGCGCCGGCCGCGGCCATCCGGAACTGGGCGATGATCTGGTCGGTGGCGCCGCGCTCGCGGGCCAGTTCGGTGCGCGCCGGGCGTACCGCGCTCTCGTAGATCGCCGAGAAGTGCCGCTCGCGCTGCAACTGCGAGATCAGCCGCAGGCCCGGCTCGCCGAGCTTGACCACGGCGTCGCGCGCCTCGAGCAGGTTGAGGGCGGGACCGGCGGTCACCGTGGTCGCGAAGAGCCAGAGCGCGAGCAGCGCCGACAGCGGCACCGCGACCATCGCGATGATCTTCGCACGGATCGACCAGTTACGGCTTCTCATCAAGCTCCGCCCGAGGGGTTCGGCAGCAAACGATCAGCGGCTCCGCCGGCGCTGCCGACCGCGCGGAGGGGACGACCAGCACGCCGGTGGCAAGCGCTGGCGGAAGAATACGTAATGAAGTACGTCTCAGCTAGCACCCGGCCTCGCCTGATCCGGCTCCTCCCTCCTGTTTGTCCAGCCAGAACGGCCCGCGATCTTTTTCCGAAGATCGCCGGGCGGCCGGACCGGGCCGGCGGCCGCGCTGTCCGGTTCACACCCTGCCGCGCCTATTTCGCCGCAGAGGGATTGGTGTCCTGGCCCCACGGGGCATACAGGCGGTGGAAGAAGGAGGAACCTGATGTCCACCACCGCCATCATCGTCCTGACCGTCGTCCTCCTGTTAGCTGCGATCGCGGTCGTGATCGGGATCCAGCTCGGGCGCCGTCGCCGGCTGCAGAAGACGTTCGGCCCCGAGTACGACCGCGTGGTCGCCGACACCGGCAGCCGCGCCGAGGCCGAGAAAGAGCTGATCGAACGCACCAAGCGGCACGCGCAGCTGGAACTCAAGCCCCTCTCCGCCGAGTCCCGCACCCGGTACGCCGCCGCCTGGGAAGAGGTCCAGATCCGTTTCGTGGACAACCCCGGTGAGGCGGTCTCGACCGCCGACGAGCTGGTCACCCGCCTGATCGCCGAGCGTGGCTACCCGACCGGCGACTACGACGAGCGGCTCGCCGACCTGTCCGTGGAGCACGCCGCCACCCTGGAGCACTACCGCGCCGCCCACGACATCAGCCGTCGCAGCCGGGACGGCGAGGCCGTCACCGAGGACCTGCGCCAGGCGCTGGTCCACTACCGCGCGCTCTTCGCCGACCTGCTCGGCGAGGACCCGGTGGGACGCACCACCCCTGCGCCCCGCCCGTCCACCGACAACACCACCGAACCCGGCGTCGCCCGTACCCGCCCCGACGCCACCAGCCG
The DNA here is from genome assembly GCF_055562375.1 of Actinoplanes sp. NPDC019969. Taxonomy (NCBI): domain Bacteria; kingdom Bacillati; phylum Actinomycetota; class Actinomycetes; order Micromonosporales; family Micromonosporaceae; genus Actinoplanes; species Actinoplanes sp. NPDC019969. Next base: position 151,306 of record NZ_JBVHFK010000002.1, read on the forward strand.
CTGAGGAGCTTCCGCGATGCGCTTCTTCTCCAACGAGGCCAAGGACAACGACGAGCGGGAAGCCGAGTCCCGCGACGAGCACACCCCTGCCGAGCCCGCCGTGCCGCAGCAGCGCGCCGGATCGCCCTGGCACAACCCCCGCACCGACAGCGAGCCGGCCACGAAGCCCGTCGCCGTCGGATCCTCCACGGTGACCGGCCCCACCACCCCGGCCGCTCCCGCATCCGGGCATGACGACGACCCGGACCGGACCAGCCCGATCCCGGGCGCCGGCGACCGCACGGTCGCCTTCGAGGACGGCGCCACGGCGAAGCCGGGGAGCGAAAACCCTGACGACGTCACGGATCACCCGGCCGGACACTCCGGGCAGACCCCGGCGGCCTGGCCGGCGGGCTCCGCCTCCGCCCGGAACGACGATGCGGCTCTCACCGACAGCGGCACGTTCGACGATCCGCATCTCACCCAGCCCATTCCCGGCGGTACGGGCACCCCGCGCGACACTGCCGACCGCGACCACGACGGCATCGCGGACATCGACGAGGGCAGGACCGCCACCTCCCGGTCCACGGATCACGACCACCTCAGCAGCTCCGGAAAGACCGACTCCCTCAGCGACTCCGCGAAGGGTGACCAGGTCGGTGGCGACGCTTTCGGTGGCGACGCTTCCGGTGGCGACGCTTCCGGTGACGACGCTTCCGGTGGCGACGCTTCCGGCAGCGCCGCGAAGGTCGACGCCGAGACCGACCGAGCCGCGGCCGACAAGGGCGAGGAGCCGTTGGTGCCGTCGGCGTCCGAGTCCACGATCTCCGGCCCCGCCCCGTTCTTCCCGTCGGCCGACACCCAGCCGTTGCGGGACCGGTGGCGCGACGTACAGCTGCGCTTCGTCGACGACCCGAAGAAGGCCACCGCCGAGGCCGCGGGCCTGGTGGACGAGGCCGTCGACAAGCTGTCCAAGGCCCTGCGGGACCAGCGCGGCGCCCTCGCGAAGGGCACCGACGACACCGAGTCGCTGCGTGTGGAACTGCGCAGCTACCGCGACATCCTGGACCGCCTGCTCGGCCTCTGAAAGCCCTGGCCGGCTGTCATGCGCGGAAGGGGGAGCATCCGCTCCCCCTTCTCCTTACTATCCGGCTTCTTTACTGTGACTTCGCTACCGCACTGCCTCGCCTCGGGCCTATCCGGCTCACTGGACCATCCGGTCGCCGGCCTGCTGGGCGGTCCGGCCATCGGCCTGCTGTGGGATCTCGCTGCCGGTCGGCTCATCCGACGGCGACGGGTCCTCGTCCGGGCTCGACTCCGACGGGTCCGGCTCGGCACTGGACGAGGTGCTCGGGTCCTCGGAAGGCGGCGCGGGATCGCTGGTCGACGGGCCGGTGCTGGGATCCGGCGACGGCGTGCGCGACGGCTCGCTCCGCGACGGGCGGGGAGTCGGGCCCGCGGACGGCGGAGCGCTCCTCCGCCGCGCGGGAGCAGCGGTCGTCTCCGAGGTCAAGGGCTCATAGGTGTACGGCTTCACAGGATCAGCCTGCTCCGCCGGCTCGCCGGCGCCCGCACCACCGAAGTCCATGTCGACGCCGGGGATCTGCTGCTCCACCTGCACGGGACGCTGCGGCGGCGGCCGGTTGACCACGCCGAGCTGGGCGCCGAGCCACAGCGCGGGGCCGAGGCCGACCGCAACGATCGCCCCGAAAAGTCCCAGCGGCCCTCGTTCCATGGTGGCCCTCCCCCGCGTCCCAGACGATCGTCCCGCCGCGCTCGGCACCTTGCCTACCCATTTCCGATGCCGGCGAAGCGAACAACCGCTGAGCCTATTGTGACCTAAAGTGACGCCACGGTTGCGCATTCGTCGCACAGTCGACTGGCGTCACGTTCAGGTACGAGAGAATCACTCCACCCGGTTCACCACATCATCCGAAGCGAAGCATCCGCGATCAGCGGGTACCCGCCAGGAAAGTGACGGCTTCCTCCCAGGCCGCCCACCCACCCGGCAACTCGTCGGCGTCGAGACCGGGCCGGACGACCAGCTCACCGCCGCCACGCAGGCCGATCGTCCAGCCTTTACGCAGCCCTGGCAGGACGGTCACACCGGCAACGTCGGCGAAGGGCAGGAATCGGCCACCTTCCGGCAGCAGCGCGGCAGCCGGCCCGGTTCGCTCGCCCGGTGCGGCTCCGGAGGAGGCAGCGCCCACAGAACCCTCGGCCGGCGATGCCGGAACGGCAGATCCGGGAGTCGCCGTGACACCGGACGCCCCAGCCGAGGCAGACCCGACTCCGGCCGATCCGGAAGCGGCGAACCCCGCGCCGGAGGCCGAATAGGCGGAAGCGTCGCTCGAGGCGGCTGTATCGCCAGTGGCAATGCCACCAGCAGCAGGCACACCGGCAACAGCGGCACCAGCAGTAATAGTGCCCCTAGCAGCGGGGACAGCAGCAACAGGGGCACCAGCCGTAGTGCCGCTGGTGGTAGCAGCGCTGCCAGCAGGGGCGTCAGTGGTAGTGCCGCTAGTGGTAGCGGCACTACCACTAGGACCACCAATGGCAGTGCCGTCAGCGGCAAAGGCACCGCTGGCAGAGACGCTCGCCCCAGTGCCGCTAGTAGTAGCGGCGCTAGAGGGAGTGGCGCTAGAGGGAGTGGCGGCAGAGGGAGCGGCAGCGCTTGCGGCGGTGGCGATAGCCGCACCCGTGGCGGGGGCTGTGGAACTGGTGACGTCGGCGGATGCGGTGGGGTTGATGGCGGCGCTGGTGGGGATGCCGTCGGCGGCGATGCGGGTCAGGCGGCGTTTCGACTCGTGGGCGCGGGCTCGTGGCAGGCCCGGTACCAGTAGCAGGCCCAGGTCGGTGATCAGCAGGTCGGTGCGTTCGCCGTCGGCGGAGAGGTTGACCAGGCCGCCGAGCACCTGGGCACGGGCCGCGCCGGGGCCGGACCCGGTGGCGGTGAGATCGACACCGGCCTCGGTCAGGTAGGCGCGGACCGCCTCGGTGGTTCGCGGATCTGCGGCGGCGGCAGCGAGTTCGGCCAGGTTGAGGTAGGCGCCGTCGACAGCTACCACCTCCGCGGCCCCGGTCCAGCTGTGCCGCCAGCGGGCCACCCCGCTACGGAGTGCGGCGAGGGCGAGCATGAGCGCCAGGAGTTCGACGATCCGGGAGGTGGTCTCCTCGGGTGGGACGTCCGGGAAGACGGCGTTCGCCGCTGCGCGCAACCGCCCGTCGGCGGCGAGGGTGAGCAGGTGGGCCGCGTCCGGAACGCCGGTGCCGACAGCCCGGGAGATCGCCGCCAGCGCCGCTTCCGCTTCGCGTTCCATTTCTGCGGTACGCGCCACGCTGAGGCATTCGTCCCAGCTCACCACGGTCCGGCCGCGCGGCGGGAACGCCACGTCCTGCAACGCCCGGCCGAGCCCCGGCAGATCCGGCACAAGATCCGCGATGCTCCGTTTCGGTCCGCCAGCGGGCGCCCCGCCCCGTTCGCTTCCCGCTCCGGAACGCGATTCCCCAGACTCCGACGTCGAGCCTGGCACAGCATCCGGCGCGAAGTCCGGCACCGAGTTCGATGCGGAGCCCGACGCCGAGTTCGGTGCCGGGTTCGCCACAGAGCCTGACGCGGGGTTCGCTGCAGAGACCGACGCAGGGTTCGGTGCAAAGTCCGGCCCAGGGTTCGATGCAACGTTCGGCGCGAAGTCCGGCCCAAGGTTCGGCGCAGAGTCCATCGAGGACGACGGGCTGTCCTCGGAGGGCGGCTCGAGAGAGCCCTCCGATCCGGACGAATCAGAAGAATCGGGATGAGCAGGAGGCTGGTCGGAAGAGCCGGACGCAGAGGGGCCGGATGAAGCAGAGACACCGGACGAACCGGGCGTGGCCGCCGTCGGGGAACCGGGCCGCAAGGCGGCGAGCCGCTCCGCCAGGGGCGGATGGGTGTCCCAGGGCCCGGCCGGTTCCGGTTCGCGGGTGCGCAGCAGCGTCATCTCGGCCGTCCGGGCCGCCAGCACCCGCAGCAGTCCGCCGAACACGTCGTCCGGCACGTATCCCGCCTGCCAGCCGGGTCCCACGTACTCGGCGTGGAACAGCCGCTGCATCCCGGCCAGCGCAGGCAGGTCCCGTAGCGCCGAGGCCGTCGCCCCGGCGCCGGCGTGGGAGGCCGCGATCCGGTCGGCGGCCAGTTCCTGGGCCCGGCTGACGGGAGCGTCGATCCGGCGGTAGAGGCCCGCGTACGCCCGCAGCACCGCCCCCGCCGGGTTGCGCCGGGAGATCCGCGGGATGGTCCGGCCGACCGCGACCCGGCCCCGGTGGGCGAGCGGCGCCCACCGCCCGAGGACCGGCGACCCGTGGGCGAGTTCGTGGGTGACGATCGCCGTGAGCCGGTCCGCTTCGAGGGCCTGGAGCAGCGGGAGGCCGAGGTAGAGGTCACGCCGGCCGCCGAGGAACCCGAGCAGGCGGGTGCGTTCGCCGAGGGCGGCGGTGGCGTCGGCGACCACGGTGACGCCGTCGGGCGCCGGTACGCCGGCGGCCGTGGCGGCCCCGTCGATCAGCTCCCACAGGCGCGGGGCCTGGGCGCGGGGCACGGCGACGCCGGCCGGCCGCCGGTGCCGGGTGTGCAGGGCACGCCAGGTCGCGTACCCCAGCGCACCGACCGTGGCGATGCTCAGCGGCACGACGGCCCGCAGCGCGAAGGCGCTGGGCAGCAGTGACAGGACGGCCCAGAGGACGGCCAGCGCCACGGCCAGTTGCAGGCCCGCGACGATCAGGAATCCGGCCAGCGCGGCGACCGACTTCGCCGCCGCCGGTGCACCCTTGCTCAAAGCCGCGCTCCTCCGATATCGAACACCGAACCGCCGATGGGCCACCAAGACTAGGGGCAAAACTGCGCGTAACCGTTTCGCGCACGTGCGGTGGGTTATACGCCAGGCATGGCTGACCTCGATCAGACACTTGCGGTGGCTCTCAAGGGGTACGCGTGGCTGCCGGATCTGCGGCGGCGGGCGGGCGGCGGCCCGGTCCGGACGCGGGTGATGGGACGACCGGCCGTGGGCATCTGCGGTCCGGCGGCGGCGCGGTTCTTCTACGGCGCGGGCAATCTGGAACGGCACGGCGCCCTGCCGGAGCTGGTGGTGCAGACGTTGTTCGGCCGAGGTGCGGTGCACACCCTGGACGGCGCGGCGCACCGGCATCGGAAGGCGCTGTTCACCTCGCTGCTGATGGACGGTGACGGCGTGGACCGGCTGGCGGAGCTGGCCGGGCAGGAGTTCGATCTGGCGGCACGGCGGTGGCGGGGCGGCCCGCCGGTGCGGCTGTTCGACGAGTCGGCGCGGATCATCGCGGGGGCGGTGGCGCGCTGGGTGGGCGTACCCCCGGAAAATCTTGCAGTGAATGCCCTGGCCAGGGACTGTGTGGCGATGGTGGACGGGTTCGCGACGGTCGGGCCGCGGTCGTTGCGGGCGCTGGTGGCGCGGCGGCTTCAGGAGCGGCGATTCACCAAGATCATTGCGGCGGTACGGGCCAAAGCACCCACCCGCAGCCCCCTGTCCGTCGTCGCGCACCATCAGGACGAGAACGGCCTGCTCGACCCGCACACCGCGGCCGTGGAGCTGCTCAACATCATCCGCCCGACGATCGCTGTGGCCTGGTTCGTCGCGTTCGCCGCGCACGCCATGGACATGTGGCCGCGTCATCAGGCCCGGTTGCGGGCCGGCGACGACGCGTTCGCCGCCGCCTTCACCCACGAGGTACGGCGTTTCTACCCGTTCGCCCCGTTCCTCGGCGGCCGGGCCGTGCGGGACGCGTTCTTCGAGGGCGAGCCGATCAAGGCCGGTGACCTGGTGCTGCTGGACGTCTACGGGCAGAACCACGACCCGCGGCTGTGGACGGATCCGTACCGGTTCGCCCCGGATCGTTTCCTGGATCGGGAGATCGGCGAGTTCGACCTGATTCCGCAGGGTGGCGGCGATCCGCGGACCGGGCACCGGTGTCCCGGCGAGCAGATCACCGTCGCGGTGCTCGGCACCCTGGTCCGGCGGCTGGCCGAACTCGATCACTATCTGCCGCCGCAGCGCACCCGGATCGACCTGTCCCGGATCCCGGCGCTGCCCCGGGACCGCATCCTGCTGGTCGTCCCGGAGCAGGAGACGTCCGCCCCGCTCAGTGCCAGTCGATCTCTGGCGACCGGTGGAAGCTGACCCCGTCCGCGTCCCAGACCGGGCCGAAAGCGGCCAGCCGTTCCCGGAACGACGCCCAGTCCCTGCCGTCCCGCGGTGACCAGCCGATCTCAGCCACCGCGGGCAGCCGGGGGAAGGTGAGGTACTGCAGGTCGGCGACGCTGCGCAGGGTCTCCGACCAGATCGGGGCCTCGACGCCGAGGATGGCCTCCTCGCCGACGCCGGGCAGCCGTTCCGCCGGGTCCCAGTCGTACGCCTGCCGCACCCCGACGTGCCCGGCCCACTCCAGCCCGATCGGGGTGTCCGCGTCGTACTTCATGTCCAGGTAGGTGCGGTCGGCCGGGGAGACGATCACCCGGTGCCCGGCTGCGGCGGCACGGGCCACGGCGTCGTCGGCGGCCTCGATCCGCCAGTACTGGACGATCGCGTCGCCGGGCAGGTCGGTGGTGGCGATCTCGTGCCAGCCGATCACCCGCTTGCCGAGGTCGCCCGGGATCGGCAGCACCCGGGCGAGGAACGCCCGGTAGTCCTCCGGCGGCGTGGACAGGCACTCGTCTCCGCCGATGTGCAGGTAGGGGCCGGGGGTCAGGTCGGCGACGGTCTTGAGGACGGCCTCGACGAAGGCGTACGTCTCCTCCTTGCCGGCGACCAGCGAGGAGTACCCGACCTCGGCGTCGGTGCGCGGCGCGACCGGCTGCCCGTCGGCGGCGAGTTCGGGGTAGGCGACCTGCACCGCGTTGACGTGCCCCGGCATGTCGATCTCGGGGACGATCGTGACGAACCGGTCGGCGGCGTACGCGACCAGGTCGGCGTACTCGGCGACGGTCAGGAAGCCCGGCCCGGCCCCGTCGCAGCCGGTGCCGGCGCCGCCGCTGACCTCGGTGAGCCGGGGCCAGCCGGGGATCTCCAGGCGCCATCCCTGGTCGTCGGTGAGGTGCAGATGCAGGTGATTGATCTTGAACTGGACCAGCCGGCCGATGTGCGCCTTGATCTCGTCCGGGGTGAAGAAGTGCCGGGCCAGGTCGAGCATCGCGCCCCGGTACGCGTACCGCGGCTCGTCCTCGATCACCCCGGCCGGCAGCACCGGGTCGAGCTGGCGCAGCGTCTGCACCCCCCAGAAGACGCCCTGCGGCGACCCGCCGGCCAGGGTGACCCGGTCCGCGTCGATCTCCAGCCGGTACGCCTCGGGGGCCAGCGACCCGTCCAGGCCGAGCCGGATCGCCCCGTCGGCCGACAGTGGCCGGCCCAGGTGCCCGGCGACCGCCTCGAGGGCCGGCGGCGCGCTCACCGCCGTACCGGAATGGATCTCGAACGGCGTTCCGCCGGCCTGCCGTACCGAGGCCGGCCTGGGGATAACATCGCCGAGTCGCTTCGCCCGTTCGCTCACTCTGAAGATTGTAAACAGTTTCGCCATGACGATCACCACACGTATCGCCACACCGGGTGACGAGACGGTCCTGCACGACCTGGCCGCCCGGACGTTCGGGCTGGCCTGCCCGCCCGGCACGACCCAGGCCGACATCGACCTGTTCATCGCCACGAACCTGTCCGCGGAGAGCTTCCGCCGCTACCTCGCCGACCCCGACCGGATCCTGCTGCTCGCCTTCGCCGACGGTGCCCCGGCCGGCTACGCGATGCTGATCGGCGGCCCGATCCACGACCCGGACGTGACCGCCGTGGTGGACGCGGCGACGACGGTCGAGCTCAGCAAGTTCTATCTGCTGCCGGAGCGGCACGGCGGCGGGACCGCTGCCGTGCTGATGGCCGAGACCCTGGCCGCCGCCGCCCGGACCGGCGCGAAGACCTGCTGGCTCGGCGTCAACCAGCAGAACGCGCGGGCCGCCCGGTTCTACGACAAGTACGGTTTCGCCGTCGTCGGCGTGAAACGGTTCCTGGTCGGCTCCGAGTGGCACCACGATTACATCCGGCAACGGGACCTATCCTCCGACGCATGACTGTGGTGCGGGCGGCCCGGGACTCCGACGCGGCGGCGATCACCGGCATCTGCCGGAGCGGATACCGGCACACCTACCCCGGCCTGCTGACGGCCGAGTTCATCGAGCGGATGCTGGACGAGTTCTACACCGTCGAGCGGGTCGCCAAGGAGATCGCCGCGACGCCGCCGGGCTGGCTCGGGTACCAGGTGGCCGAGGAGGACGGGCGGATCGTCGGCGCCGCCGCCGGCGGGATCACCGGGCCCGGCACGGGCGAGCTGTTCGTGCTCTACCTCGACCCGGACGAGCGTGGCCGCGGGCTCGGCACGCTGCTGCTGGACAGGGTCACCACGCAGATCCGCGGACTCGGCGCGACCGAGATGTGGGTGGCCGCGCTGGACGGCAACGAGAGGGGCATCCCGTTCTACGAGGCGCGCGGGTTCCGCAAGGTGGAGCGGCGGCGCACCTACGGCTCCACCGAGGCCGACGACGCCTGGTCCTGGCGTTTCTCCCGCCCCATCTGACCCCGACCGCGTGTGGATTACGGGCGCGCATGACG
>NZ_JBVHFK010000002.1:160040-766342 GCF_055562375.1 Actinoplanes sp. NPDC019969
GGCCGAACTCAACACACCCAACCGCGTGTGGACTACGGGCGCACATAACGGCCGAACTCAACACACCCAACCGCGTGTGGACTACGGGCGCACATAACGGCCGAACTCAACACACCCAACCGCGTGTGGACTACGGGCGCACATGACGGCCGAACTCGACACGCGTGAACCGGGTGGTGGGCTGCGGGCATCAACGGGTGTGAACGACCTACGCTCGCAACCGATGCACATCGCCGACGACGTGCTGATCCGGGAATCGGTGCGGGAGCCGGAACAGTTCGCGCCGCTCTTCGACCGGCACGCGGTGACCATCCACCGCTACCTGGCCCGCCGGATCGGGGCGCCCGCGGACGACCTGCTCGCCGAGACCTTCCTGATCGCCTTCCGGCGCCGTGCCGCCTATCAGCCGCTCGGCCTGGAGGTACGCGCCTGGCTGTTCGGGATCGCCACCAACGTCCTGCACCGGCACGTGCGGCAGGAGGAACGGCGGTACCGCGCGCTGGCCCGGGCCGCCGCGGAGGAACCCCGCCCGCACGCCGACGACGCGGTGGACGCCCGGGTGGACGCCACGGCCCTCCGCGCCGATCTCGCCGCGGCGCTGGCGGAACTCAAGGCCCGCGACCGCGACGCGCTGTTGCTGCTGGCTTATGCCCAGTTGTCGTACGCCGAGATCGCCACCACCCTGGACATCCCGATCGGGACGGTCCGTTCCCGGATCAACCGCGCCCGCAAGGTGACCCGTGCCGCGTTGAATCTCCCCGAGGAGGGCATGTGAACGACATCGACCTGCTCAACGAGCACGGGCCGGAGGCGACCTCGCTCTCGGACGAGGCGTGGCGCTCCGCCCGTACCAAGTTGGGGTCGGCGATCGCGGCGCCCACCCGCACCCGGCGCTGGGGCCTGATGCCCCGCATCGCCATCGTCGGCCTGGCCGGTGTCGCCGCCGTCGCGGCAGCCGTCGCGGTCCTGCCGGAGAAGCACCCGGACTGGGAGCGCACGCCGAACGTCGCGGCACAGGGCCGGACGGGCTCGCCCGGGCCGGTCCGGCTGGTCGCGGCCACCGCGCCGCAGTTCCCGTTCCGCCTGCCCGGCTTCGACGAGGTGACCTACACCGCCGATCCGGGCGGCCCAGTGATGGGCATCTTCGGCCCGTTGAACGGCGGGAACGGCCCGAACGACACCGTCGTGCTCATCCCGCTGGCATCGGAGCCGTCGGGCGGCTCCCGGAGCGAGAAGGAGATCGACGTGGACGGCCGCCCCGGCCGGATCGAGTCGTTCCGGGACGGAGTCACCGGCGGTGTCAGCGCGGTGCAACTGGACTGGGAACGCAAACCCGGCCAGTGGGTGACGATCGTCGGCAACGGAACGCGGGCGAACGAGGGCGAGGTGCTGCGCCTGGCCCGGTCGATCGTGGACGAGCCGCAGCGGCTGAACTTCAAGGTCACGCTCGGGCTGGCCCCGGACGGCTGGGTGCTCGGCGGGTTCAAGGGCGACGACCGGGCCGTCTCGATCATCTCCTATCAGGAGCCCGGAACCGACCGTGATCTGCACGTGGTCTGGTACGGCGCGAAGCCGGAGGACTCCGGCTGGGAGGGTTTCGAGGCGGAGACCGCGGTGACCGTGAACAAGCGCCCGGCGAAGCTGGTCCGGACCACCCTGCACTGGATCGTGGTGGGGTCGTACCCGGACGGCTCGGCCTATCAGCTGATGGCGCCGCGGGACTTCACCACGAAGCAGGTGACCGATTTGGCCGCTTCGATTCGAGTTCACTGAGATTGATATAAGCCACGGCTGAAACTTGACGGAAAATTGTCAGACCCCGTGGCTAGATTTCTTTCTGCGGACCGGCGCCACGGGGGCGCCGGTCCGTCCATGGTGTTCACCGCGCATGACGTGTCAGGTTCTCGCCGGTCCGGCGCACCCGCTCGCGCAGCTCCGCCGGAGACTCCACAGTGAACGGCGCGTTCAGCACCCCGAGCACCATGACCGGCCAGCCGAGGTCGTCGAGGCTCATGCGCAGCCGGCAGCCGCCGGTCACCTCCTCCACCGCGCCCCAGTGGCCGACCGTCGCGCGGACCGTCTCCGGGTCCGCCTCGATCACCACCGAGACGTCGTACCGGGTGGGGATCCGGCGCATCCGGGAGCGCAGCCACTCCACCGGGTCGCCGCCGGGCAGCTCGCGCGGGCGGAAACGGGCGCCGGTCGGCTGCGGCGCGGTCAGCCGGTCCACCCGGAAACTGCGCCAGTCGCCACGCTCCACATCCCACGCCACCAGGTACCACTTCTGGCCCAGGGAGACCAGCCGGTGCGGCTCCACGTGCCGGCGGGTGGCCTCGCCGTCGCGGGCGGCGTAATCGAAGCGCAGCCGCTCCTCGCCCCGGCAGGCCATCGCGATGGTGGTCAGGATCAGGGCGTCGAGGCTCGGGCCGCCGCCGAACACCCCGGGCGCGGTGACCGCTTGGAGCGCGTCGATGCGGCGCCGGAGCCGGGGCGGCAGCAGCTGGATGACCTTGGCGAGCGCGCGTACCGAGGTCTCCTCGAAACCGGCGACCGCCCCGGCCGCGGCGCTGCGCAGGCCGACCGCGATGGCCACCGCCTCCTCGTCGTCGAGCAGCAGCGGCGGCATCGCCGCCCCGGCCTGCAACTGGTAGCCACCGGCCACCCCGCGCGAGGCGTCCACCGGGTAGCCCAGCTCACGCAGCCGGTCCACGTCCCGGCGCAAGGTGCGGGGACTGACCTCGAGCCGGCCGGCGAGCTCGGAGCCCGGCCAGTAGCGGTGGGTCTGCAGCAGCGACAGGAGCCGCAGCATCCGTGCACTCGTATTCGCCATGGCACCAGACTCCGTCGAATTGCGGTCAGGAAGTGGCCTCAACGAATCCTACGGTCATCACATGATTGAGACGCGAGAGCTGACGAAGCACTTCAAGGAGGTCCGCGCGGTCGACGGCGTCAATCTCCGGGTGGCGCGCGGCGAGCTGGTCGCGCTGCTCGGGCCGAACGGCGCGGGCAAGTCGACCACCCTGCGGATGCTCACCACGCTGATCCCGCCGACCAGCGGCAGCGCCGAGGTGGCCGGCTTCGACGTGGTGCGGCAGCAGCGCGAGGTGCGCCTGCGGATCGGCTACATCGGCCAGGGCAACGGCGCCGGCCACAGCCAGCGCGGGCGTGACGAGCTGGTCAGCCAGGGCCGGGCGTACGGGATGCGGACCCGCGCCGCGAAGGCCCGCGCCGACGAGCTGATCGAGTCGCTCGGTCTCGGCGAGGTCGCGAACCGGACCGTCTCCACCCTCTCCGGCGGGCAGCGCCGCCGCCTCGACATCGCGATGGGCCTGATCCACGCGCCCGACCTGCTGTTCCTCGACGAGCCGTCGACCGGCCTGGACCCGCAGAACCGGGCCAACCTGCAGGAGCACATCGTGCGGCTGCGCGCCGAGCACGGCACCACCATCGTGCTGACCACGCACTACCTGGAGGAGGCCGACTCGATGGCGGAACGGGTGGTGATCATCGACCACGGCCGGATCATCGCCGACGACACACCGCAGCGGCTCAAGGCGTCCCACGTCGGCGACCGGGTGGTGCTCGGCTTCGACTCGGAGAGCGCGGCGGCCGACGCGGCCCGCGCCCTGGACGGCGCCCGGCACGGCGCCGAGGTGCGGCTCACCAGCGACGACGGGCCCCGGCTCGCGGCCCGCTCGGCCGCCCTCGCCCCCGCCTCGATCGAGGTCGTCCGGCCCACGCTGGACGACGTCTTCCTCACCCTGACCGGGCGCAGCCTGCGCGAAGAGACCCTGGTGGAGGTTCCGTCATGACATCGCTCGTCACCGACGTCGGCGTCGTCTTCAGCCGTGAGCTGCGCCCCGTCGTCCGGGACCCGTTCTCGGTGATCTTCTCGATGATCCAGCCGCTGTTCTTCCTCGGGCTGTTCGCGCCGCTGCTGCCCGACGACTCCTCGCTGCAGTGGTTCGTGCCCGGCGTGATCGTCATGTCCTGCCTCTTCGGCTCGTCGATGACCGGCTCGAACCTGCTGTTCGAGATGCAGACCGGCTCGCACGAGCGGATGCTGGTGACCCCGCTGCGGCGGCCGGCGCTGCTGATCGGCCGGGCGCTCAAGGAGATCGTGCCGATGCTGCTGCAGGCCGTCCTGATCGTGGCCGTCTGCATCCCGTTCGGCTTCGAGCTGCACCTGGCCGGGGCGCTGCTCGGGCTGCTCATCCTGGCGGCGTTCTGCGTCGGGCTCGGCGCCCTGTCGTACACCCTGGCGCTCGCCTCGAAGAACCGGGACTGGCTGTTCTGGACCGTACAGCAGACCCTGCTCTTCCCGCTGTTGCTGCTGGCCGGGGTGCTGTTGCCGATCGAGAACGGGCCGGGCTGGCTGCAGGCGCTGTCCAAGGCCAACCCGATGACGTACGTGGTGAACGCGGAACGGGCGCTGTTCAGCGGGGACGTGCTGGCCCGTACCACGCTGTGGGGTTTGATCGCCGCCGCGTTCGTCTGCGCCCTCGGCCTGATCGCCGGCGTCCGGTCCATGCGCCGCTCCGACTGACGGTCGACTCCGGCTGGTCGTGAGTGCTGTCTCGGCGGGGTGGAGACAGCACCCACGACCAGCCGGATCCGGCCCGCTACCTTGTACCGCATGCTCGGTCGGAAGCTCCTTCGCCTGCCCGGCACCGTCAAGCACCTGCTGGACACGCTGACCCGGCCCGCGGATGGCGGGCCGGCGCCACGGTCCGGCAACCCGGACGCGATCGTCGACTGCGCGGTCTACGCCGGCGGGCTGCGGCACGGTGGCCCGGCGCAGGTGCCGTTCCCGGACGCCGCCCGGCTGGCCCGGCGGCGGCGCGGCTTCGTCTGGCTGGGCCTGCACGAGCCCGACCCGGCCACCATGCACCGCGTGGCCGAGGTCTTCGGGCTGCACGATCTGCTGGTCGCGCAGGCGCTGGCGGACGGGCACCGGCCCGGCGTGCAGACCCTCGGCGACGTGACCCGGCTGGTGCTGCGGACCGCCCGCCATGTGGCGAACGACCGGCTCACCGCGACCAGCGAGGTGGTCGAGACCGGGGACGTCACGCTGCTGATCGGGCCCTGGTTCGCGATCACCGTGCGGCACGGGCCGGTCGGCCCGCTGTGGGCGGTGCGCAAGGAGCTGCAGGACCGGCCGGACGTGCTGCGGCAGGGTCCGTGGTCGGTGGCGTACGCGGTCGGCAGCCGGATGGTGGACAGCTACCTGGACGTCGCCGAGCACGTCGAACGGGACCTGGAACGCATCGAGGAGGAGACCTTCGCGTCGGTGCGCACCTCGGAGTTCGCCCACATCTACCAGTTGAAGCGGGAGATGGTGGAGTTCAAGCGGGCGGTGCTGCCGCTGGCCGAGCCGCTGGCCCGGCTGCTGGAGTCGGGCGTGCTGCCGGCTCCGCTCCTGCCGTACCTGGAAGACGTGCGCGGCCGGCTGGCCCGGGCGGTGGACCGGGTGGCCGGGTTCGACGACCTGGTCAACTCGATCCTGCAGGCCAGGCTGGCGCAGGTGTCGGTGAACCAGAACGACGACATGCGCAAGATCGCCGCCTGGGCCGCGGTCGCCGCGGTGCCGACGGTGATCGCCGGGATCTTCGGGATGAACTTCGAGCACCTGCCGGGGCTCGACTCGCCGTACGGCTTCTACGGCTCGGTCCTGGCGATGCTGCTGATCGGTGGCGGGATCTACCGTCAGTTCAAGCGAGCCGGATGGCTGTGAAAATCACGCAGAGTAGTCGGCCTGACCGGCGTCTCCCCCGTTCGGCCGATTTCCACTCCGGACAGTAGTCAAATCTCGGACGTCCTGCCCTCCCCCGCGAAACCGGCGAGTCATTAGTTTCCGACTGCGTCGATCTTCAGGGGGTTATCAGAGTGACGGCAACCGACGCCGTACCGGTCAAGGGCGGCATCCTCGCGGCGCTCAAGGGTCACGTCGATCTCTTCCTGAACGCGGGCTCGCTGATGGCGACCACGCTCGTCACGTCCGTCTTCGGGTTCGCCTACTGGTGGGTCGCGGCGCACCTCGCCCCGCAGGCGGCGGTCGGCCAGGCGTCGGCCGCGGTGTCGGCGATGACCCTGATCGGCACCATCGGCATGTTCGGCATGGGCACCATGCTGATCTCGGAGCTGCCCGGCATCGCCCGCGGCAAGTGGGACCTGATCTCCACCTGCGTCCTCACCGCCGGCACCGCCGCCACCGTCGGCGGCCTGGCCTACGTGCTGCTGGCCGAACTGTGGGCGCCGAGCCTGCGGGACGCGCTGGGCGGCGGTTTCGGCACCGTCCTGCTGGTCGCCGGCATCGCCCTGAACGCGATGACCCTGGTCCTGGACGAGGCCATGGTCGGCCTCCTGCAGGGCCCGTTGCAGCTGATGCGCAATGCCTGGTTCTCGCTGCTCAAGCTGGTGCTGCTGGGCGTGGTCGCGGTGCTGCCGGGGATCGCGCTGACCGGCCCGGTGCTGCTGCTGACCTGGGTGGCCGGCATCGTCGCGTCGACCGCGATCCTGTTCCGGGCGCTGCGCCGGCGCGGCATGATCGACACGCTGCGCCCGCATCCGGGGCTGATGCGCGGCCGGGGCCGGGCCACCTTCGACCACAACCTGCTCAACCTGGCCACCTACCTGCCCCGGGCGGCGCTGCCGCTGATCGTCACGGCGACCCTGTCGGCCGAGGCGAACGCGGCGTTCTACACCGCCTTCATGGTGCTGTCGTTCATGGCGATGGTGCCCGGCAACGTGGCGATCACCCTGTTCGCGGTGACCGCCGGCGACAAGGGCGCGCTGCGGAGCAAGGTCCGGGTCGGCCTGCTGATCTGCCTCGCCGGCGGCTTCCCCGCCTCGCTGGTGGTGCTGTTCCTCTCCGACTGGATCATGGGGCTGTTCGGCGCGGAGTACGCGACGACCGCCGGCGATGCGCTCGCGATCCTGGCGCTGACCTACGTCCCCTTCGTCTTCCACCACTTCTTCCTGGCCATCTCCCGGGTGCAGGGCAAACTGCGCGGCGCGGGGATCTTCTCGGTCTTCGCGGGCGTCGCCGAGTTGCTGGCCGCCTGGTGGGCCGGCGCCAACGGCGATCTGAACGACCTGGTCACCGCGGTGGCAGTGGTCATGGGGATCGAGATGGTGCTGGTCGCCCCGATGGTGCTGAAGGTCGTCTTCGCGCCGGTCGCCGACATGTCCGCGGTAGCAGAGGGAGTAAACGTCATGTCCACCACCAGCCTGACCCTGCGCGAGCGTGCCTGGCTGCCGCTGGAGTACATCCGCACCGTCGGCCCGCTGACCGGGGTCGACGCCGGCCGGGTGCGCAACGCGCTGATCGGCCTGCACGCCGCCGACCCCACCCACCGGGCGGTGTCCCGGCTGGACCGGTCCGGCGCGAAGTGGCAGCACATGGACGCCGCGTCGTTCGCCGCCTACGTGCAGGACGCCGTCACCGACCTGGGGCACGGGCCGGTCGACTTCGACGCGATGACCCGGCATCTGCAGGCCGAGCCGCGGGCCCACCATCCGGTGCGGATCCTGGTCGGCGGCGGGTACTTCGCGCTCAAGGTGTCACACGCCTACGGCGACGCCGGCCCGGTGAACACGCTGGTCCACGAGCTGATTCAGGCGGCGTACGAGGGCCGCGCGGCCCGGATCACCCCCTCGCGGCGGCACCGCACCGCGCTGCCGAAGGCGTGGTGGAAGCAGTTCGGCCTCAAGCCCGGCCGCTGGAAGGAGGGCCTGAGCTTCGCCCGCCCGCCGCACACCGAGCAGGGCCCGGCCCGCCCCTGGCAGCCCGGCCTGACCGTGGTGACGGCCCGGTCCGGCGCGGTGCTCGGCCAGATGCGGACCTGGCGTGACCAGCACGCGCCCGGCGTCACCACGTCGGCGATCACGTTCGCGGCGTTCACCTCGGCGCTGATCGAGCTCGGCCTCCGGCCGGACCTGCGCGGCGGCACGTTCCTCGCCGACGCCCGCCGGTACCTCGGCAAGGGCGCGAGCATCGACAGCAACTTCTGCATGGGGCCGTTCCTGACCCCGCCGAGCCTCACCGACCCGCTCGCCATCCACCAGACGCTGAAGGCGGAACTGGCCACCGGCCGGATCCTGACCATGATGCTGCTGCGCGAGGGCAAGATCCTGCTGACCGGGGCGCCCGGCATGCCGGACCCGTTTCCGGCCGAGATCGCCGTCGAGGCGCAGCCCCGGCTCACCTTCAGCAACCAGGGCCGGCACGACATGCTCAGCGACCTGCCGTGGGCGGTCGAGCCGGCCGGCCGGGTCAACCAGAGCGTGCCGACCCTCAACGGTCCCGAGGGCATCACCCTGACCACCAGCGAGATGAACGGCGTCCTGCACCTGGAGGCGACGTTCCACGCCACCACGTACGACCCGGCGGTCGTGCAGCGGGCCCTGGACCTGGTGTGCAGCGACCCGGCCGGGCTCATCATGGCGCGCCGCTGAGCAGGGCGCCCGGCCGGGCAGCCCCCCGATCCGGCCGGACGCCCCATGATCCTTTTTTCGAAGGAACACTGCCCGCCGAGCATTCTGCTCGGCGGGCAGTTTTGCCATTCCGGAATTGCACGGCATTTGAGCTGCGAAAAGTGTGACGCCCGGCCGTTGTCGAAACAACGGCCGGGCGTGTTGTGCGAGCCGGCCGGGAGAACCGGTGATCAGTTGTACGTGCCGCCCTGGTTGCCGCCAGGACCGCTCTGACCCGTTCCCTGCTGGCCCTGCGGGCCCCGGGGTCCCTGCGGACCCTTCGGGCCCTCGCCCCAACCGTCGTGCCCCGGAGCGCCGGGACCGCCGTGGTTCGGGCCACCCGGCTGGCCGTGCCCGGGAACGCCCGGACCGCCCTGCCCACCCGGGCCGGTGTTGCGCAGCACGGGCAGCGACAGCGCCGCCGTGCGCGTCTGGGTGCGCGACTTGAAGCCGCACTCGTCGTACGAGATGGTCGCCCACAGGCGCGTCACGCCCGGCCGCTGCTGGTACGGCGTGACGCGCACCCGGGTGAAGTCGGTGCGCCCCGGCCGCAGCGAGGTGCCGCGGGAGAACGTGGCCGAGCGCCGGAATCCGGCGTAGTCGACCCGGACCCGCTCGCCCTGGACGCGGACCTGCGCGTCGCAGACCGGCCGGTCGGTACGCCAGTGGATGGTCACCCAGCTGCCGGTGTTCGCCCGCACCGACTGGAGCCAGTTAGACACCGGCTGGGGTCCGCTGGGCGCCGCCGTGGCCGGGGCCGCGGAGATCGTGCCCGCCATGCCGAAGGCTGCCGTGGCCAGGGCGAGGATCGCGCCGAGTCGCCGTGTCTTCTGCATCAGAATTCCTCCAGTGCCTGAGTCCGCCGGCCACATTCGGCCGGCTTCGACAAAACGGACAGTAGGCGGATTTCCGACGAGAGCGGATCTTTTGACCAGCGTTTCGCCGTGAAAAAGATAATCCGGACAAAACGTTTAGATCGGCTCAACCGAAAAGATGATGTTGCCGAGGTCGGCTGAATTGCCTCGTAGCCGGGTAAAAGACGACGTCATGACACAGAACACGGCACCCGAGGATCTCGGAGCTCCGGTCTCCTACCTGGTCGTGAGCGACGGCACCGCCGTCTACGACCGGTCCGGCGACCAGGTCGGCACCGTCGACCACGTGCTCTCCGACGAGCACACCAACGTCTTCCACGGCTTGCTGATCAAGACTGGGGACGGGCACCGGTTCGCGGGCGGCGACCAGGTGGACGGGATGTTCGAGCACGGCGTGATCGTCGCCGAGCCGGCCGGGCGGCTGGCCGTGCCGAGCGCCGAGACGCCCGCCGAAACGACGGAGAGCCACTCCACCGGCCTGCGGCGCGCGTGGGAGTGGCTCATCCAGCCGAAGTAGGAGGGGATCAGCGGCCCCAGCGCAGCAGGCACGCGCCCATCGACATGCCGCCGCCGAACCCGGCCAGCAGCACGAGCTGACCGTCACGCAGCGATCCGTTGCGGTTCGCCTCGTCCAGGGTGACCGGGAGCGAGGCGCTGCCCACGTTGCCGTACCAGGGCAGGGTGAGGTGGGTGTGCGCGTTCCGGAAGCCGGCCGCCTCCACCAGCTCCTGCAGCATGATGCCGTTGGCCTGGTGCGGGACGAAGTGGTCGACGTCCTCGGCCTTCAGCTCGTTGCGCAGCAGCAGTTCGTC
Organism: Actinoplanes sp. NPDC019969; assembly: GCF_055562375.1. Classification (NCBI taxonomy): domain Bacteria; kingdom Bacillati; phylum Actinomycetota; class Actinomycetes; order Micromonosporales; family Micromonosporaceae; genus Actinoplanes; species Actinoplanes sp. NPDC019969. Next base: position 170,203 of record NZ_JBVHFK010000002.1, read on the forward strand.
GAGCGCCGGCGGCACCGCGGAGGCGACGAAGTCCCGGACGCCCCGCCCGTTCATCCGGAAGTAGTGGTCGCCGGCCTCGACCGTCTCCGGGGACGCCGGGAGCCGGCTGCCGCCGCCCTTGACGTAGATCAGGCCGTTCGCCTCGCCGCGCGACGTCAGGTCGAGGTCGACGATGCCGTAGCCGTCGGGCACCCGGCCGACCACCGCGGCGCCGGCGCCGTCGCCGAAGAGCACGGCGGTGCGCCGGTCGCCGAAGTCGAGGATCCGCGAGTAGATGTCCGAGGCGATCACCAGGACCCGCGCGTCCGGGTCGGTCTGGAGGAGCCCGTTGGCCACACCGAGCGCGAAGACGAATCCGGCGCAGACCGCGTTGACGTCGAAGCACGCGGCCCGGGTGGCGCCGATCAGATTCTGCACCAGGTTGGACGTCGGCGGTTGCGGAGAGTCACCAGTGGAGGTCGAGATGATGATGTAGTCGATCTCTTCGGCGGTTACTCCGGCCGCCTCCAGCGCGGCCCTGGCGGCGTTCGCCGCGAGGTCCGAAGCCGCCTCCTCGGGGGCCGCGAACCGGCGCGCCTCGATCAGGGTCTTGCGGGCCACCCACTCCGGGTCCGCGTCCGGCACGAGGGCGAGGAGATCGACGTTCGTCACCACTCGTGCCGGCAGATAGGAACCAGTTCCAAGAATCCCGACCGCCACACTTACCCCCAGGTTCACCTGCACTTTTACGCCCTGCGAACCCTACTCACGCAGGCCGGTGACGTGCGGTTCGATCACCTGGCGGATCGGTCGGCAAAATGCGGACGGACGGACTACGACCGGTCGCGGTACGTCCAGTTGCCGTCGCCGAGGGTGGTCCGGCCGGCCCGGCCCGGCGGCTGCTGCGGGGGCTGCTGCTGACCGGCCGGCGCACCGCCGAACGGGACGGCGGGCTGCTGCGCCCGCTGCGCCGCCTCGGCCGCGTGCCGGCTGTCGATCCGTTGCCGTAGGTAATCGGCGGCCGCGCGGTCCTCCTCGGTCGGAGCCGACACCAGGGCGTAGCCCATGCCGACGATCGCGAAGATGACAGCCGCGCCGACCGGCACCAGCAGACCCGAGGCGGTGGCGCCCTCGACCGAGCCGAAGGTGTTCTCCTCCGGCGTCACCGACATCGCCAGCATGCCGGTGAAGTGCATGCCGTTCACCGCGACGCCCATCAGCAGAGCGGACCCGAAGATCGCGATCGGCTTGCTGACCACCAGGGTGAGCCAGAGCGCGACGGTGGCGGCCACCACCGCGATGGCGATCGAGGCGGCGACCTCGCGGCCGGAGTAGTGGATCTCGCCGCGCAGCTCCATCGCCGCCATGCCGGTGTAGTGCATGGCGCCGACGCCGAGACCGGCGAGGATTCCACCGATCAGGATCCGGACCTTCGACGCGGTCGCGCCGAGCAGCGCGATGGCCAGGCCCACACCGACCGAGACCAGGGCGATGACCGCGCTGGCCACGGTGAGGCCGATGTCGTAACGGATCGGGGTGCCCTCGACGTCGAAGCCGAGCATCGCCACGAAGTGCATGCTCCAGATGCCGGTGGCACCGATGGCGACCGCGGCAAGGACCAGCCACCAGAACCGCTCGCCGTTGCTCTTCGCCGCGCGCAGCCGTACCGCACTGGTGAGGCCGAGTAGTGACCCGAGCACCGAGAGGATGTAACTGACCGTGGGGGTCAGCGCCCCGTATTCAAAGTGATGGATCTGCGCCATCTCGCGCCGTTCCTCTCGTTCGCGATTCCGCCGGGCTGCATCCTGCCCACACCACCGCCATGGGCGTGACTGATTGTGACGCAACTTTCGTTACGGGAGAACGTGCAGCGGATCTCGATTTGGATCACGCCAAACGTGAGACGGCACGGTTTACCGCATGTTTCGCCACGTAAGGACACAGAATGCCACAGAGCGATCACATGGGAACAGTGCGTATGAATATAACTTTAAGTGATTCAGGCGGCGCGTGCGAGCAGGATCAGAGCCTGGGCGCGCTGCGAGTGCAGGATCTGGACGGTGTCCTCGGTGCAGGTGCCCGGTGTCTCGTCCATCACACAGAGGGTGCCGACCACGTGGCCCTCCGCCGAGTTGAGGGGCACGCTGGCGTACGACCGCACCCCGCTCACCGAGAACAGCGGCGAGTTCGCGTACTCCTCGTCGGCTGCGCTGTCGCTGATCAGCACCGGCACGTCCTCGGCCACCACGATGGTGTCCGGCGACCACTCCACCGGCACGCCACCGGCCTCCCGCACCCAGCGCGGCATGCCGTGCGATCCGGCCACCACCACGCTGTCGTTGAGCACCAGCGTGATCGCCGCGGTGGGCACCCCGGTCATCTCGGTGAGCCGCTCGGCGAACGCGTCCAGGGCGTCGGCGTGGGCCGGCCGGGTGAGGAAGTCGGAGACCGCGAGCAGCCGCTCGACGTCGACCAGCTGGGCGGCCGCGTCGTGCTGCGGGTGCTCGGCCGGCTCGCTGCCGTCGCGGGACGCGAGCAGCTCGTTGGCCGCCTCGACCACGTGCTTCGGCCGCACCGGCTTGGAGATCGTCACGTCGCACAGGCCGCGGGCGGCGGCCGGCGCGGCGGCGGACAGCATGATCAGCGGGATGGTCGCGGTGGCCGCCTCGCCGCGCAGGCGGGCGGCGACGTCCAGGCCGCTCATCCCGGGCATGTGGTGGTCCAGGATGATCAGATCCGGCCCGGCCTCGGCGATCATGTCCAGGGCGGCCGGCCCGGTCGGCGCGGTTCGTACCGTGTGCCCGGCGTTGCTCAGCACCGTGTCCAAGAGCTGCGCGATGTCGGTGTCGTCCTCGGCCACCACGATCGACGCCATGCCGTGTCCCCCTACGCTCCCGCTCCAAGCGATCTCAACTTAACCCGGATCACCCTGGCCGGGGCTGTGAACAGGCCATACCGTGTGGCGATGCGCGAACGTCTGACCAACTGGGCCGGGAACGTCGTCTTCGGAACCGAACGGCTGCATCGTCCGGAATCCGTCGCCGAGCTACGGGAGGTGGTCGCCGGCGCGGACCGCCTGCGGGTGCTCGGCAGCGGCCACTCGTTCAACCGGCTCGCCGACACCGACGGCGCGCTGATCTCGCTGGCCGGCCTGCCGCGCACCGTCGAGATCGCCGCCGACCGGCGGTCGGTCCGCGTCGACGGCGGCATCCGGTACGGCGAACTGGCCACCACCCTCGCCGCCGAGGGCCTGGCCCTGCACAACATGGCGTCCCTGCCGCACATCTCGGTGGCCGGCGCGGTCGCCACCGCCACCCACGGCTCCGGGGTACGGCACGGCAACCTGGCCACCGCGGTCTCCGGCCTGGAGATCCTGCGCGCCGACGGGACGATCGCGGTGCTGGACCGGGCCCATCCCGACTTCGCCGGGGCGGTGGTGGGCCTCGGCGCGCTGGGCGTCGTGGTGGCGCTGACCCTGGACGTGGCACCCGCCTTCGAGCTGCGGCAGTACGTCTACGAGAACCTGCCCGGCGACGCTCTGGACGACCACCTCGACGAGATCCTGTCGGCGGGGTACAGCGTCAGCCTCTTCACCCGCTGGACCGGCGAGGACATCGACCAGGTGTGGCTCAAACGCGCCGAGCCGCTGACCGGTGACCTCTTCGGCGCCCGGCCCGCCGGCGGCCCCCGGCACCCGGTGCCCGGCATGCCCGCGGAGAACTGCACCGAGCAGGGTGGCGTGCCCGGCCCGTGGCATGCCCGGCTGCCGCACTTCCGGATGGAGTTCACCCCGAGCAGCGGCGAGGAGCTGCAGTCGGAGTGGCACCTGCCACGCACCGCCGGCCGGGCCGCGATCGCGGCGGTGGCCGGTCTGCGCGAGCGGGTCGCGGCGGTCCTTCAGGTGTGCGAGATCCGTACGATCGCCGCCGACGACCTCTGGCTCAGCCCGCACCACCAGCGGGACAGCCTGGCCCTGCACTTCACCTGGATCGCCGATACCGCGGCGGTCCTGCCGGTCGTCGCCGATCTGGAGGCGGTGCTGGGGCCGCTCGGCGCCCGCCCGCACTGGGGCAAGGTCTTCACCGCCGAGCCGTCGGGGCTGCGGGCCGCGTACCCCCGCTTCGCCGATTTCGCCGCCCTGGTCGCCCGCTTCGACCCGAAGGGCGTCTTCCGCAACCCCTGGCTCGACTCGCTGCTCGGCTGAACCGAACGCGTGTGGATTTGCGGCGGACCGGTCCGCCGCAAATCCACACGCCAGTCAGCAGCCGCAGGCAGCGGCGACGGGGGCGGTCAGCTCGTCGGCGGGCCGCGACCACTCCCCCGCGGCGCCCAGCACCGGGAAGCCCTCCCGGACCCAGTACTCGTACCCGCCGATCATCTCCTTCACCTCGTAACCGAGCGTGGCGAAGGCGAGCGCGGCCCGGGTCGCCCCGTTGCAGCCCGGCCCCCAGCAGTAGGTGACGACCGCGCTGCCGGCCGGGACCAGGCCGGCGGCCCGGTCCGCGATCTCCCGGCCCGGCAGGTGGATCGCGCCCGGAAGGTGCCCCTGCTCCCAGGACTCGGTGCTGCGGGAGTCGACGAGCACGAAGCCGGGCGTGCCGGTGGACAGGGCGTGCTGGACGTCGCTGACGTCGGTCTCGAAACGGAGCCGGTTGCTGAAGTGCTCGATCGCGCTGGTCATGCCGTTGATCCTGCCGCCCTCCGGGGAAGCGGCCCAGTGGCGCTGATGCCACCGGACGCTAAGATCGCGCCATGCTTGAGATAGGCAGGCGCGGCCCCTCCGTCACGGTGCTGGCCTTCGACGGGATGTCGGTGTTCGAGATGGGCATCGTCACCGAGGTGTTCGGCCTGCCCCGGCCCGAGTTCGACCGCCCGTGGTACGACCTGACCATCTGCGCCGAGACCCCCGGCCCGCTGCGGGTGGTCGGCGGCGCGTCGCTGTACACCGAACACGGCCTGGACACCTTCGCCGCCGCGGAGACCCTGATCGTGCCGGGCGTGCCGGACGTCCGCGCCGACCCCTCACCCGCGCTGGTGGCGGCCCTGCGTGCGGCGCACGCCCGCGGCGCCCGTGTCATGTCGATCTGCTCGGGCGCGTTCGCGCTGGCCGGGGCCGGTCTGCTGGACGGCCGCCGGGCCACCACCCACTGGCGGTACGCGGACCGGCTCCGCGCCCGCTATCCCACGGTCGAGGTGGACGCCGACGTTCTCTACCTGGACGACGGCGACGTGCTGACCAGCGCGGGCAGTGCCGCCGGGCTGGATCTGTGCCTGCACGTGGTCCGCCGTGACCACGGCCCGGCGATCGCCAACGCGGTGGCCCGCCGCCTCGTCGTGCAGCCGCACCGGGACGGCGGGCAGGCCCAGTTCATCGAGGCGCCGGTGGCCGACGATCCGGCAGACGACCGGCTGGCCCGCAGCATGGAGTGGGCGCTCGGCAACCTGACCGAACCGATCACGGTGGAGGTGCTGGCGCGGCGGGCGCACATGTCGTCGCGGACGTACCTGCGGCACTTCGCCCGGGCCACCGGCACCACACCGATCCGCTGGCTGATCAACCAGCGGGTGAACGCGAGTCTCGCGCTGCTGGAGACGACGGGGTCGCCGATCGAGGAGGTGGCGGCGGCGGTCGGTTTCGAGTCGGTGGTGACGTTCCGGCACCACTTCGCCCAGATCGTCCGCACCTCCCCGTCCGCCTACCGCCGCGCCTTCACCACCGCCTGAGTCGCGTGTTGAGTTCGGCCGCTATACGCGCCCCAACTCAACACACCGGAAGCCGCCGGGCTGCACGGTGACCGGCGGAGATGCGGGCAGCGGCACCGTACCGGGCACCTCGCCGTGGTTGAAGAGGAACAGCAGGTCGCCGCGGCGGACCGCGGTCACTCCCGGCGGCAGCCCGGGCAGGATCGGCGTCACCCCGGCCTCGGCGGCGACCCGGTCCAGGAACCGGCCCAGCGCCGCGTCGTCCAGACCGGGTGAGACGTACCAGGCGGTTCCGGCGCCGTGCCGGTTCCGGGTGATCGCCGGGGCGCCGGCCAGCACGTCCCCGGCGTACCGCGCCACTGTCTCGGCGCCTGCCGTCTCGACCCGCTCGCTCCAGCGGATCGCCTGGTCGCCGTTGTCGAGCGCGACGGGCGTACCCCCGGCAAGGGGTCGCCACTCGACCACCCGCAGGCCGAGGACGTCGCGGAAGGCGCCGGGATATCCGCCGAGCCGGATCCGGCCCGCCGGGTCGGCGATGCCGCTGAGGTGATCGACCACCAGGTGCCCACCGTCCGCGACGAAGTCGCGCAGCGCCGCCGCGGCCTCGTCGGAGACCAGGAACAGGTGCGGCAGGACCACCATCCTGTACGCCGTGAGCCGTTCCCGCAGGTCGTCCAGCCCCGGGAACACGAAGTCGACAGCCAGCCCCGACCGGTGCAGCACCCGGTGCGCCTGCTGCACCGCCGTCAGGTAGTCGATCTCCTTGGACGGCAACCCGCCGGCCTGCAGCGCCCACCACGACGGCGCGTCCCAGGCGACCGCGACGTCGGCCACCGGCCCGTCGCCGGGAAGCCGGGGGGCGAGCGCCTGCAGCGTGCGCCCGAGCCCGACCGCCTCCCGGAAGACCGGGCTGTCCGGCCCGGCGTGCGGCACCAGCGCCGAGTGGAACAGTTCGGCCCCGCCGCGCGGCTGCCGCCACTGGAAGTACATCGCGCCGCGCGAACCCCGGGCGATGTAGTCGAGGCTGTTCCGGGTGAGCTGTCCCGGCTCCTTGGCGTGCATCCGGCCGGCCGTGTAGATCAGATTCGGCGCGGTCTCCATCAGCAGCCACGAGCCTCGCCCCCAGCCACGGGCCAGGTCACCCCCGAACGCGGTCTCCACCTCGGCGCCGGCGCCCGTCGCCGCCGGGTAGTGGTCGACAGCGACGATGTCGACCTCGCCGGCCCAGCGCGCGTGGTCGACGCTGACCCAGCCGCCCTGCACGAAGTTGGTGGTGACCGGCACGTCCGGGTTGGCGGCGCGCAGCAGGTCACGCTGCTCGACGTAGGCGCCGAGCAGCTCGTCGGAGAGGAACCGGCGGTAGTCGAGAACGTGCGCGGGGTTCGGCAGGTACTGGGTGGCGCGCGGCGGCATGATCTGCGCCCAGTCGGAGTAGCGCTGGCTCCAGAACGACGTGGTCCACACCTCGTTCAGCACGTCCAGGTCGCCGTGCTTCGTCCGCAGCCAGTTACGGAACGCGGCGGCCGAGGCGTCACAGCGGCAGTCCGTCCCGTACTCGTTGTGCACGTGCCACATCGCCAGCGCCGGATGATGGGCGTAGCGTCCGGCCAGCTCGGCGGCGATGGCGCGGGCGGCGGTGCGATAGGCGGGAGCGGAGACGCAGTACGTGTCCCGGCTACCGTGCGTGAGCCGGACCCCGTCGGCGGTGACCGGCATGGCCTCCGGATGGGCGAGCGTGAACCAGGGCGGCGGCGACGCGGTCGGCGTGGCCAGGGCGACCTGGACGCCGCCGTCGTGCAACCGGTCGAGCACCCGGTCGAGCCAGCCGAACTCGTACCGCCCCGGCTCGGGCTCCAGATCGGACCAGGCGAAGACGCCGACGGTGGCGATGTTCACGCCGGCCCGCCGCATCAGCGCGACGTCCTCGTCCAGGATCTCCGCCGGCCACTGCTCCGGGTTGTAGTCGCCACCGAAGAAGATCATCCGCGCACCCACCCTTGACATTTAGTTTGACCGCTAAACAAAGTATGAGCTGTGCAGAGCAACGTCAATCCGTCTTTCCGTGACGACCAGATCGCCGAGGACTGGGAACACGCGCTGATCAGCGGCAACGGCGGGCAGGGCGCGCTCTGCCACGGCTCGCCCGCGGCGCTGCGGTTCACCCTCGCCCACGAGGACCTGTTCCAGCCGGTCACCGAGCCGCTTCCGGCGCCGCACACGGCCCCGGAGCTGCCGCGCCTGCGCGAGCTTCTCGACGGCGACCGGTTCCGCGACGCGGCTCGCGCGGTGTGCGACATCGCCGTTCACGAGCATCCGGGGTACGGGGAAACGCGCTGGATCGACCCCCTGATCGGCGCCGGAACACTGACCTTCACGCCGGAGTCCCCCGGTGACGGCTACGTCCGGGGCACCGACTTCACCACCGGTGTCGTCCGGCAGTCGTGGCATCCGGCTGGCTCTCAGGGCGGTCTCACGCCTGCCGAGACAGCCCTGAGAACCAGCCGGGAAGTGGTGGTCGACGCGTTCGTGTCCCGGGCGGACGACGCGCTGATCATCCGGATCACCGGAACGGACGGAACGTTCGTTCTCGCGCCGATCGACGGCAGCCCGGAGCGCCCGATCGACTTCACCGTCGACCGCCTCGGCGACGACCTGGTCCTCACCGGCCGCTTCACCCCCTTCCCGCGTGTTGATTTCGGCCGTCAGGACGACCGCAACCCCACACGCACACCGCAGCCCCCACGTGGTGACCTCGACCGTCAGGACGACCGCAACCCCACACGCACACCGCAGCCCCCACGTGGTGATTTCAGCCGTCAGGACGACCCGAACTCCACACGCGGGACCGGGGACGGGTGGACCGTGGCGGTGCGCGTACGGCGTACGCGGGAAGGGATCTTGATCGTTGCTCGAACCGTGACCGGGACGCGGACGCCCGCCGAAGCCCTCGCCGCCCTGCCCGGCGGAAGCTTCGACGAACTGCTGGCCAGGCACGTGCCCGGCCACCGCGACCTGTACGAACGGGTTCATCTCGACCTCGGCGGCGATCGCGCGCAGCAGCTGTTCGACGCCGGCCGGTACGCGATCATCAGCAGCACCGGCACCCGCCCGCCGACCCTGCAGGGGGTGTGGAGCGGCACGTACACGCCGCCGTGGCGCAGCGGCTGGACCATCGACGGCAACCTGCAGGCCGCGCTGCTCGCCGTGCACTCCACCGGCACGCCCGAGCTGATGCCGCCGCTGTTCGACCTGCTCGACGACCTGAGCGACGACTTCCGGGAGAACGCGCGGCGGCTGTACGGCGTACCCGGCCTGTTCGTCCCCGCCCACCTCGGCACCCACGGCAGGCAGAACCACTTCGGCCCGATCTGGTGCCTGACGTTCTGGACGGCGGGCGCGGCCTGGCTGGCCCGGCTCTACCTGGAACACTGGCAGCACACCGGCGACCTCTCCTTCCTGCGCGACCGCGCGTGGCCGTTCCTGCGCGAGACCGCCGCCTTCCACCTGGGTTTCACCGAGATCGTCGGCGGCCGCGCCCGGTTCAGCCCGTCCTACTCCCCCGAGAACGACCCCGGCCGTTCCGGCGACCAGGCCACCGTCGACGCCACACTGGACGTGCAGGCCGTCGGCGCTCTGCTGCGCGGGCTTCTCGACATCACCGAGATCCTCGGCGTGACCGATCCCGATCAGGAACGGTGGCGGGCGTTGCTGGCCGCGCTGCCGCCGTACCGGATCAACGACGCCGGTGAACTCGCCGAATGGATCGACAGCCGGTTCCCGGACAACCACGGGCACCGGCACTGCAGCCACCTGTACCCGTTCTTCCACGGCGGCGACCCGGCGTTCGACGAGGATCCGGCGTTGCGCGCGGCGGCGGTGCGGGCGGTGCGTTCCCGCTTGCGGTGGTGGCTGAGCGAGGCCTCCGACGAGATGGGGTACGGGCTCGCGCTCCTCGGCGTCGCCGCGGCGCATCTGGGGCTGGCCGAGGAGGCGTACGCGGCCCTCACCCGTATCGCCGACGCGTACTGGCGCCCGAACCTGGTGCCCACCCACAACCGCGACCACATGTTCAACGTGGACCTGGCCGGCGGTTTCCCCGCCCTGGTCGTGGCGATGCTGCTGCGCAGCCGTGACACCGGCCCGGACGGCACGGCCCGCATCGACCTGCTGCCCGCCCTGCCCGCCGCCTGGCCCACCGGCAGCGTCCGCGGCCTGATCGCCCGCGGCCCCGTCACCGTCGACCTGACCTGGACCGCCACCACCCTGGCAGCGACCCTGTCCGCCTCCACCGCGCGCACTGTCCACATCGGGCTGCCCGGCGGCACGACGGAGAAGGTCACCCTCGACGCCGGCCGCCCGCACCACCTGACCACGCGCCGCTGATCCCGGCACGAGGCCGGACCCGGCTGGTTCTTCAGAACCAGCCGGGTTTCAGCCCTTGACGGCGCCGATGATCACGCCCTTGGTGAAGTGGCGCTGGATGAACGGGTAGATGATCAGGGCGGGCACGATGGTGACCACCACGACGGCCATCTTGATCGCCAGGCTGGGCGGCATCGCCGAGCCGAGGCCCGTGATCGCGCCGCCGCCCGAGGCGGTCGGAGTCTGACCGGCCAGGATGAACTGCTGCAGCACCCGCTGGACCGGCTGCAGGTCGGACCGGTCGATGTAGAGGATCGCGTTGAAGAACGCGTTCCAGTACCCGACCGCGTAGAACAGGCCCACCACCGCGGTCACCGCCTTGGAGAGCGGCAGCACGATCCGCCAGAGGATGCGCAGTTCCCCGGCGCCGTCGATGCGGGCGCTGTCGTAGAGCTCCCCGGGGATTCCCATGAAGAACGCCCGCAGCACGACCAGGTTGAACGCGCTGATCGCGGTGGGCAGGATCAGCGCGAGCAGGTTGTCCTTCAGGCCCAGGCCGGTGACCACCAGGTAGCTGGGGATCATGCCCGGGTAGATCAGGAACGTCAGCAGGAAGTAGAACAGGATCGACCGGTGCCCGAGGGTTCCGGGGCGGGACAGGCCGTACGCGGCGAGGACCGTGACGACCAGGCTCAGCGCCGTGCCGGCGACCGTGACGATCGTGCTGACCAGGATCGCGTCGGTCACCTGCCCGCCCGAGAAGATCACCTGGTACGCCGAGAAGTCGATCTCACGGGGCAGGAAGACGTACCCACCGGCCTCGTTGATCGTCTTCTCCGACGAGAGACTCGTGATCAGGACCACCCAGAGCGGCACGACCACGACCGCCACCACGAGAGTGAGGATCGTGCCCTTGCTGAACTGGCCGAACAGGCTGGGCTTCTCCTCCCACGCGGGACGGAGCGAATTGCGGCGGGGCCGGATTGCGGCATCTGCGCTCATGACTTGGAATAGATCCCTTGCTCGCCGAACCGGTGCGCCAGCTTGTTGGCGCCCACGATCAGGAGGATGCCGATCACGGCCTTGAACAGACCGGCGGCCGCGCCGACACCCCACTGCTGCACCGCGATGCCCTGGTAGTAGACGTAGGTGTCGACCACCTCGGCGGCTTCCCGCCCGACCATCTCCCGTTGCAGCACGAACTGCTCGAAGCCGACGTTCAGCGCGTCGCCCAGGCGCAGGATGAGCAGCAGGATGATCACTCCCCGCAGACCCGGCAGGGTGATGTGCCACATCCGCCGCCACCGGTTGGCGCCGTCGGCGGCCGCCGCCTCGTACAGCGCGGGGTCGATGGCCGCGAGCGCCGCCAGGAACACGATCATGCCCCAGCCGGCGTCCTTCCAGAGCGCCTGCGAGGTGATCAGGAACATGAAGGTGTCCGGGTTGGTCATCATGTCCGGCGGCGTGTAGCCCGCCTGCCGCAACGTCTGCGCGAGCAACCCCGCGCCGCCCAGCATCATCTGGAACAGCGAGACCACCAGCACCCAGCTGAAGAAGTGCGGCAGGTACACCACGCTCTGCACCAGGGACCGGATCCGCGGCGACATGATGCTGTTCAGCAGGATCGCCAGGAAGATCGGGATCGGGAAGTAGAACAGCAGCTGGAACGCGGTGATCGAGAGTGTGTTGATCACCGAGTCCCAGAACGCCGGGTTCTTGAACAGGTACTCGAAGTTGCCGAACCCGATCCACTCGCTGTACAGGAACGCTTCCAGGGGGTCGTCCCCGACGAACGGGTTGTAGTCCTGGAAGGCGATGATGTTGCCGAGCGCCGGCAGGTAGTGGAAGACCAGCAGCAACAGCATCGCCGGCAGGCACATGAGCAGCAGCGGCCAGTCCCGCCGCAGCCGCTGCCCGAAGGACAGCTGCTGCCGCGAGACCGCCTTGACTTTCCTCTTCGCCTTCGCCGCGGGGGCCTGCGGCTCGGCGATGGGTGGCGCACTCATCGCCCGTTGTCAGCCAAGATCTTGGCGTAGAAGTCGCGTCCGGCGTCGCCGCCCGCGGCCCGCCAGTCTGAGACGACCTTGTCGAACTCGCTGACCGGGGTCCGGCCGCGGTGGATGTCGGTGATCTTGTCCTCGGTCGGCTGCGCGAGGGCGGCCTGCTGGGACGGCGTCTCGACCTTGATGCCCTCCCACGGGTTCTTCTCCAGGTACTTCGTGGCGTCGTTGCCCCAGCTCACGAAGTCGCTGGCGTAGGTCGGGATCTCCGGGCCACCGACCACGACCGGCGGGCGGCCACCGAGGAACACGTACTGGTTGGCGAACTCCTTGACGAACAGGTCGTTGGTGACCGGCGAACCGGTGGCGTCCCGCTTGAAGTGCGTGCCCTCGACCCCGTAGTTCTGCAGCTCCCACTCCTTGGTGCCGAACGGCGCCGCGGTGTAGTTCAGCACGCGCAGCAGCTCCTGCGTACGCTCCTGGCCCAGGCCCTTCTTGATGAAGGTCCAGATGATCGCCGAGCGGGCCTTCCAGCGCACCGGCGGGGTGCCCTTGTCCGCCCCGAAGACCTTGACGGCCTGCATGTTGAACTTCGGGTTGGTCAGCGCGGCCGGACGCCACGTCTCCTTCCAGCTGCCGCCGCCCGTGCCGTACATGAAGATCTTGCCGCCCTTGAACAGGGTGGTCTGGTCACCGCCCTTGCTGGCGGCGACGTCCGGGTGGACCAGCTTGTCGGCGTAGATGCGAGCCATGAACTCGACGGCCCGCTTGTACTCCGGCAGCTCCATCCGGTGCACGACCTTGCCGTCGGCGGTCTTCAGCCAGCCGTTCTCCGAGCCACCGGCGCCGCAGATCTGCTGCACCTCCAGCCAGATGTCGCCGAAGGCCCACTCGCCCTTGTCCGGGTTGGTGAACTTCTTGCCGAAGTCGTACAGCTCGTCGAGAGTGGTCGGCGCCGCGATGCCACGCTCGTCGGCGACATCCTTGCGGTAGAACAGCACCGACGGGAACGGCGCGTCGACCGGGAACGGGACGGCCATCAGCTTGCCGCCCCACACCGACTCCTGCCAGGCCACCGAGTCGATGCCGGCGAGCAGCGGGTACGCGTCGACCTTGTCCCCGGAGAGGAACGGCGTGAGGTCCTCGAAGAGCACCGGCACACCCTCGGAGAACCGGGCCAGCTTGTCGACCTCCCAGCCCGGGATGCAGGTCAGCTCGGGCACGTCCCGGGCGCCGAGCATGGTGTTCAGCTTGTCGCCGTAGGTGTTGCCGTCCTGGATGCTGAAGTTGATCACGGCGCCCATGTCGGCGTTCACCGCGTCGTGGAGCTTGTTCGAGGACGGCGGCGCCGGGCCCCACCACGGGGTCGTCGCGGTGATCGGCTTGCCGCTCGGGGCGGCCTTCTCGCTGATCGCGTCGACGAGCGACGCCGGGTACTTCGCGTAACCGTCCGCCATCGGCCGGACACCCTTGATGTCCGGCGGAACCAGGGTGGAGTCCTTGAACTTGGGGATGACACCGGCGGCCTGCTCGGCGGTGGTGGACGCGCTCTTCGCGCCCGGCTCCTTGCTGCAGCCGGCGAGCGTCCCGCCGCTCGCCACCGTGGCCGCGCCCAGCCCGACCAGTCCCAGGAAGTTCCGCCTGTTCGTCGACGCGCCCGAAAGCGTATTCCGCACGGCGCACCACCCTTCCGTTATGGGTTCAGTTTGGTTAGCGTCTAAACTAAGTACATCGAAGACAAGCTAACCGAAGCGGTGACGACCCGACAAGAACCAAATGGGAGCGCACCCACCGGCAAGCGCCGATCAGGGGAGACGTGGAACCGCGGTGATGCGGCAAAATGACCAGGCGGACAGCACACGCCCGGCCGAGAGCGGAGCTTGATGTGAAGACCACCCGGGCCGACCCACAACCGGCCGACTTCACCGACGTTCGCGCCACGAACCTGGCGGTCGTGCTGCGCCATCTGCGCGCCAACGGGCCCAGCTCACGTGCCTCGATCGCCGCGTCCACCGGCCTCAACAAGGCCACCGTCTCCAGCCTGGCGGGCCATCTGATCGAGCAGCGGCTGCTGCGCGAGACCGGCCTCAGCGGCAACCGGATCGGGCGGCCCGGCACCGCGCTGGCACTCGACGGTTCGGCGTACGCCGCAATCGGTCTCCAGGTCGCCGCCGACCGGCTCACCGCGCTCGCCCTCGACTTCGCCGGCGACCGGCTGCTGCTGTGGCACCGGGCCGTCACACCGGCCGGCGGGACCGCCGGCCGGGACGTCAGCGCCATCGCCGCGCTGGCCCAGCGCGCCGCGAGCCGGGTCCGCCAGCAGGGCCGGCAGGTCCTCGGCATCACCGTGGCCGTGCCCGGCCTGGTCGAGGACGGCGGCACGGTCCGGCTGTCCCCGCCGCTCGGCTGGTCCGACGTCGATCTGCGCGGCCTGCTCAGCGGGTCGCTGCGCCAGCCCGGGCTGGACATCGCGGTCGCCAACCAGGCCGGTCTCGCCGCCCTCGCCGAGCTGCGGCACAACGGCGACCCGCGGCTCGACCTCACCTATGTCACCGGCGCGGCCGGGATCGAGGCGGGCATCGTCGCCGGCGGGCAGCTGCTGCACGGCTCACGCGGGTTCGCCGGGCAGATCGGCCGGTTCGCCCTCGGCCCGGCCGGCTCCCCCACCCTGGCCGACCTGGCCGGCATCGAGCCACTGATCCGGCGGGCGCTGCCGGCCGGAGCCGACCCGGAGTCCCTGATCGACCTGGCCCCCGCGGTCGAGGAGGTGGCGATCCGCGCCCGGGCCGGCGACCCGGCGGCGCTGGCCGCGCTGCGGGACACCGGCGGTCACCTCGGGCAGGGCCTGGCGCTCCTGGCGAACCTGGTGAATCCCGAGGTCATCGTGCTCGGCGACCACTACGCCGCATTGGCCGAGTGGCTCCTCCCGGCAGCCGGGGCCGAGCTGGCCCGCAACAGCCTGGCGCCCTCCGCCGGGGGCGCGCGGTTGACGGTGTCCACGCTGGGGCTGCACGCGGCCGCGCTGGGCGGTGCGGTCACCCACCTGGACCGCATCGACACCGGCTCGATCCCGGCGCCTTCCCGGGCGTCCTCGGATTGACTCTCCCCTTGGGGCAGGCCACAGACTCGAAGCATGATGACGATCGGGGAAGTCGCCCAGCTGACCGGCCTGAGTGTGAAGGCGCTGCGGCTCTATGACGAGCAGGGCCTGCTGGAGCCGGCCTGTGTGGACGAGTGGTCGCGCTACCGGCGATACACCGCTGCCCAGCTGGCCCCGGCGGTTCAGCTCGTCGCGCTGCGGCGGGCCGGGGTCGGCTTGGCCGACGCCGGTCGCATCGTCACCGGGGGCGAGCCGGCGGAGCGTGTCCTGGCCGAGTTCCGGGACCGGATCGCCGCCGACCGGGCCCGACAGGATGCCGCCCTCGCCGCCGCCACGGATTACCTGACGGCGCCCCCACGCGCCTGGGACATGCGGGAGCGCGACGTCGCCGCCCAGCCGTGGGCCGGCGTCGTGCTGCCGGTCGATCAGGAGGCCGACGAGGAGATCACGACGGAGCAGGCCAACGAGGCGTTCACCGCGTCGTGGCACGCGCTGTCCGCGGTGGGCCGGCAACCGACCGGCCCGTGCTGGTCGGTTCCGCGGATGTCGGAGGACGGCTCGGTTCTCCAGCTGGTGTGCTGCTGGCCCGTCGCCGGGCCACCGCCCGAGGGCTGGTCCGTGCCCGGGCACACGGTGGTGACGGGTGAGACTCCCGCGGGCCCGGAGCTGTCGGTGTCCTGGCGCCACGACGACGAGGTCCCGCTGATCGACGGCGCGGCGCACCCCGCGGTGCTCGCGCTGATGGCCGAGGCCGAGCGGCGCGGCGTCGAGGCCGACCTGTCCCAGGTGCGCCAGATCGTGACGATGGACGAGCCGGGCGTCGAGGTGGCGGTGCCTCTGCTCCGCCGGAGATCATGAGCCCCACAACGCCGCGGCCTCGTCTTTTCGTGACGGTCGCGGTGATCTCGCCGAGCCGCGACCCGGACGCCGCAGCCTCGCGAAGCCCACCGGCCGGACACCAGCGCCCTCCGACGGCGGCGGTGACCTATCGAACGCCACGGCCTCTCGAAACCCACCGGCGTCGCCATGGCCGGACGATTCTCACGCCGGCCTCGCGGCGTCGATACGCTCTTCAGCCGTCAGCCCATGAGCGCCACGCCAACGTCCCGAGGGCTGCTCTGACCGCGGACACCATGGGCCCTTGAGCCCCGAGGGCATCTTCGCCCGCGGACGCCATCGGCCCTTGAACCTCCGAGCCGACCTCACGAGGGCTGCTCTGACCCCCGGGTGCTTCCCGTCCCTTGGACCTCACGCCGATGTTTCAGGTGCCCGACCCGGCCGGCGCGCCCCCGCCCTTCGAGCCCACACCGCTGACCCGCCGCAAACCTCGACCCCGAACGGCAACCGCCTCGCGAGCCTGCGCCGATCTTGGGGCGCCGATGCGGCGCGGACACGGCCGCCTATCGACTGCCGCCTCTACCCGAAACGACCTGGTGATCCGTGCTGTCGATCGGGTCGCCGCGCGCCTGCCGGGCCGGAGCGGTGGGCGCGCGGCGGGTAACAATCGATGACCAAACATGCCCGCTGCGCCTTGACCGAGGCGTAACTGTGGTGCGAGCCTCAGGGAACTCCGTCCGAAACATTCGCGAAACCCACTCGCGGAGGCTTCTTTCGCCGCGTTGTCGAAGCGCTTCGACAACGCGGCTCGGCCCGAAGGAACACGTTGTGACCGCATCCCCCTCTCGCATCGTCTTTCGCGACCCGCAGCAGAAGCTCGCCGCGCGGGTGTCCGACCTTCTGGGCCGGCTCGACGTGGCGGAGAAGATCGCCCTCCTGCACCAGCACCAGGCCGCTGTCCCCCGGCTCGGCGTCGCCTCCTTCCGCACCGGCACCGAAGCGCTGCACGGCGTCGCCTGGCTCGGCACAGCAAGCGCTTTCCCGCAGGCCGTCGGCCTCGCCTCCAGCTGGGACCCGGACCTGCTGCGCCGGGTCGGCACGGCCGTCGGCACCGAGGTCCGCGCCATGCACCACCGCGACCCGGAGAACGTCGGCCTCAACGTCTGGGCCCCGGTGGTGAACCTGCTCCGGGACCCCCGGTGGGGCCGCAACGAGGAGGGTTACGCCGAGGACCCGTGGCTGACCGGGGTGCTGAGCACGGCGTACTCCGGCGGTCTCCGCGGTGACGACCCGCGCTGGCTGCGCACCGCGCCGACGCTCAAGCACTTCCTGGCCTACAACAACGAGACCGACCGCTGCCTGACCTCCAGCAACATGCCGCCGCGCGTGCTGCAGGAGTACGAGCTGCCGGCCTTCCGCCCGGCCCTGGCCGCCGGAGCCGCGGTCGCCGTGATGGCCTCCTACAACCTGATCAACGGCCGGCCCACCCATCTCAGCCCGCTGATCAACGAGGTGCTGCGGGGCTGGGCCGAGGACGACGTGATGGTGGTCGGTGACGCGTACGCGGTCCACAACCTCGCCGGTGACCAGCACCTGTTCGACGACCACCCGGCCGGGTTCGCGGCCGCGCTGAAGGCCGGCATCGACTGTGTGACCGAGGCGGGGCCGCTCTCCGAGGAGTCGTTCACCACGGCTCTCGAACGCGGGCTGATCACCGAGTCCGACGTGGACGCCGCGGTCCGGCACATCCTGTCCGTACGGGTCCGGCTCGGCGAGTTCAACCCGGAGGAGGACCCGTACCGGGACACCGGACCCGAGGTGATCGACTGCCCGGAACACCGGCTGCTGGCCCGGGAGGCCGCCCGCGCCTCGGTGGTGCTGCTCGGCAACGACGGCATCCTGCCGCTGAACCCGGCCGCAACCGGCCGGATCGCGGTGATCGGGCCGCTCGCCGGCGCCACGTTCGACGACTGGTACAGCGGCACCCCGCCGTACCGCCGCACCCTGCTCGACGCCGTCGCGGAACGCGCCGGTGAGGTTCTTCACCACGAGGGCACCGACCGGGTGGCGCTGCGTTGCGACGCCGGTTTCCTGAGTGTCGGCGACGGCCCGCTCCGGGTGATCCCCGCCGGCGACGTCCCGGATGTGGCGCTCTTCGACCTGCTGGACTGGGGTGAGGAGACGTTCTCGCTGCGGGCGGTGGCCGGTGGCCGGTTCGTCGGCGCCGACGGCCTGGGCGCCGAGTCGCACCTGCTGGTCGCCGACCGGCCCGGCCCGAACGGCTGGGAGGTCCGCGAGACATTCCGGTTCGAGCCGTCCGGCGACGGGGTGGCGGTGCTGCACGTGCAGAGCGGCCGTTACCTGACGGCCGGCCCGGACGGGCTGGTCCGCACCGCCGCGGAGCGGATCGGGGATGCCGCCGTGTTCACGGTGGACCTGCTGGTCGACGGGGTCGCGGCGGCCGCAGCGGTGGCGGCCGGCGCCGACGTGGTGGTGCTGGCGCTCGGCAATCATCCACTGGTCGCCGGCCGGGAGACCGCGGACCGGCGTGACCTCGCGCTCCCCGGCACCCAGGACGACCTGCTCCGGGCCGTGCACGCGGCGAACCCGCGGACCGTGCTGGCCCTGACCAGCAGCTACCCGTACGCGGTGAGCTGGGCCCGGGACAACCTCCCGGCTCTGCTCTGGTCGTCGCACGGCGGTCAGGAGCACGGCGCCGCCATCGCCGACGTGCTGTTCGGCAGCGACCCGGCCGGCCTCCCGGTGGACCCGGCGGGCCGGCTCACCCAGACCTGGTACGCCGACGCGGGCGAACTGCCGGACCTGCTCGACTACGACATCATCGCGACCGACGCCACCTACCTCTACTACCGTGGCACGCCGCTCTTCCCGTTCGGGCACGGCCTGTCGTACACCCGTTTCCACTACGACAACCTGCGGATCAGCGCGGACAGCATCGGCCCGGACGGCGAGGTCACCGTCACCGTCGACGTGGTCAACACCGGCGACCGCCCGGGCGTCGAGGTCGTACAGCTCTACACCCGGCAGCAACGTTCCCGGGTGAAGCAGCCGTTGCGGCGCCTGCGTGGCTACCGGCGCCTGCGCCTCGAACCCGGCGAGCGGTCCACCGTGGAACTGTTGCTTCCGGCGGCCGAGCTGGCGTTCTGGGACGTGACCCGGTCCCGCTGGGTGATCGAGGACGCCGCGCACACCGTCGCCGTCGGCCGGTCCAGCACCGACTGGCGCCTGACCACGACGCTGCGCGTCCACGGCGAGCGCATTCCCCTTCGCTCACCGCGGTCCGTGTTGCGGATGATCGACAACGATGGGTACGCCGGAACGACCCCCGCCGCCATCCCGGCACCGCCCCTCGAGGCCCTGCGCAGCACCGAACCCGGCGCCTGGGCGGTCTTCGACGACCTGGACTTCGACGAGCCCGTGACCAGCGTGCGGGCCGTGCTCTCCGCCGGCACGGAGTCCGCCGTCGTGCTGCGCCTGGACGACCCGTTCACCGGCCCGATCCTGGCCACCTTGACCGCCTCGGCCGGCGAACCGGCCGAGGTCTCGGCCCCGGTCCCCCCGACCTCCGGCACTCACGCCCTGTTCGTGCTCTTCGAGAACCCGGACATCACCGTCGCCACCCTGTCCTTCCACCCCTGACCTCCCGCAGCTGGTTGTCAGGGCTTGTCTCCAGCCACCCCTTCCCAGCTGGCCGTCATGGCTGTCTCAGGGCGGCGGAGACAGCCATGACGACCAGCCGAGATCTTCCGGGCTGGCTACCAGTGCTGTCTGTACTGACCCGAGACAGCACTGAGGACCAGCCGACGAGGGTGGTGTGCTGCGTCGGGACGACACGGAGGAACGGGCGGAGAGGCTCGGCTGGTGCGGGGAGGAGGGCGGGCGGGTGAGGATGGGGTATGAGTTCGTGGGGGCAGGTACTGGCGTTCGGCGGGGTGATCGGGCTGGCGGCGATGTCGCCCGGGCCGGACTTCGCTGTGGTGGTGCGGCGGTCGGTGGTGGCTGGGCGACTGCACGGTCTGGCCGCGGCAGCCGGGGTCGCTGCCGGAGTGTTCGCCTGGTCGGTGGCCGCCGCCTTGGGGGTGGCCGCGCTGCTCGCCGCGTCGGCGGTCGCGTTCACGGTGGTCAAGCTCGCCGGGGCGGCGTACCTCATCTGGCTCGGGGTCACCGCGCTCCTCGCCGCCCGGCGTCGCGGGGCCGGGCCGGAGCAGACGCCTTTCGCAAGCGGTGAAGCGCCCTTGCGGATCTCCTTCCGGGACGGCTTGCTGACCAATGTGCTCAACCCGAAGTGCGGCGTGTTCTTCGTCGCGGTGTTGCCTCAGTTCGCCCCGGTCGACGGCGCACCCGCTGACGTGCTGCTGCTGTCGCTGGTCGCCGTGACGGTGACGATCGCCTGGTTCGCCGTGGTCGCCAATCTGGTGTCCGCGTTGCGGCGGTTCCTGTCGCGCCCGGGAGTGCGCCGCTCCCTGGACGCTGTCACCGGCGCCGTCCTGATCGCTCTCGGTCTCCGCCTCGCCACCACCGCCTGAACCGGTCACGACCCTCGCCCGGCCGGCCCGCGAAAGGCCGGCTCTCGAAAAGGCCGGGCGATGACCGGTTCGGATCAGGCCCCGGAAACCACTGGCCGAAAGGCGAGGCGACGCAAGGGTGAGGCGAGGCAGGGCGAGGCGCGGGTCAGGCGAGGCAAAGGCCGGGCGGCGCAAAGACCGGGCGGCGCAGCGGTGGCCCCACCGCTGCGCCGCCCGGACGTCCGGTCAGCCGGCGAGGGCTCCGGTGACCACGTCTCCGGTGCGGGTCACCCGGTAGGAGACGGTCTCGCCGCTCCAGAAGACGAACGTCAGCGTGACCACCGCGCCCTCGGTGACCTCGGCGAAGAACTCCGGGGTCAGCCGGATCGTGCCGGCGGTGTAGTCCGGGGCGAACGCCCGGTCGAACTCCTTGTACGGCGTCCATCCGTGCGGTCCGGCGTTGCCGCCGTCCGCGTAGGTGGCCGTCATGGTGGCGAGACGGTCACCGTTGAAGACGGTGGGAACGGCGTACGCGGCGGTCGTCCCGGTGACGGCGGACAGCGACGGCGTGTCGTAGCTGACGATGTCGAGCCGCCACGGGACGCCCCGGGAGAACCGGAGGGTCAGTGACGCTTTCACCCCGTACCCCGCAGGCTTCGTCAGCTTCTGCAGCAACCCCGCGCTGAGCGTGAGCCGATCGCCGGACACCTGGTAGTCGGGGCCCCGGCGCAGCGTGGTGTCGCCGAGCCGGACGTGGGTGAAGCCGGTGCCGTGGGGATCGAGGGTGATCGTCTGCGCGGTGACCGGCGCGGACCGGCGCACGAACAGCACGTCGGTCGCGGCGGTGCCGCTCCGCGTCTTCCAGCTGGTGGAGATGTGGGCGAACAGCTCACGGTCTCTCCAGACCGCGGCGGTACGGTCGAAGTGCTGCCCGTTGTCCCACAGCATCGTGGTGATCCCGCTGATCCGCGCCTGGTGGCCGAAGAGTTCGAAGAACTTCAGCTTCTCGCCCTGTTCGATGGTGCCGGTGTGGCGGTCGAAGCCGAGCAGGCCGTACTCGCCGAGGATCACCGGGATGCCCCGGGCGCCGAACGAGTCGCGGAGCCGCTGGAAGGTGCCGAGCAGTTCCTGCTGGGCGGTCTCGTCGAACCGGTAACCGCCGGCCACGTTGACGCTGAACGGCCAGTACCCGTAGTAGTGCACGGTCGCGATCAGGTACGGGTCGTTCAGGGCGGCGAACTCGGCGACGGTGGCGTCGAGGCGGCCCTGGTCGGCGTTGGTGTGCAGGGTCGGCAGGACGAGCGCCCGGGTGGTGTTGCCGCCGCCGGTGCCGCGCACGATCCGGTGGAAGGACGTGTTGAGTTCGGCGAGCAGCGCGTAGTTCTCGGCGTCGCCGGAGCTGCCGGCGAACTGCGGCTCGTTCACGCTCTCCAGGACCAGCCTCGGAGACGTGTCCCGGAAGGCCGTCGCCACCTGGGTCCAGATCGCGTTGTAGCGGGCGAGCACGGTGTCGTGGTCGGTGGGCATCGTGTTGATCCACTGCCACGAGTCGTGATGAATATTGATCATCACGTAGAAGCCCTGGTCCAGCGCCCAGCCGACGACCTCCTGCACCCGGGCCAGGTAGGCGGGGTCGATCGTCCAGTCCGGCGCCGGGCCCTGGTGCTGGCCCCAGGTCACCGGGATGCGGATGCTCTTGAAGCCCTGCTTGCGGATGTTCGCCAGGAGTTCGCGGGTGACCCGCGGGTTGCCCCACGAGGTCTCGTCGGCCCCGGTGGCGTCGAAGGTGTTGCCCAGGTTCCAGCCGGGCTGCATGGCCCGGGTTATCGCGGCGGCGGACGGCGCGGCCTGCGCCGGGGTGGCCCAGGCCAGCCCCGAGGCGATCAGGGCGAGCGCGAGCAATCTGCCGAGTAGTCGCGTCATGACGCTCCTAGCGAGGACGGCGGGAGGAAGACCTGGGCAGATTATGTTTGGACACCAAACTATGTCAATCGATGTACACACATGGATGCGGACCACCGGGTGGCGAGCGGGGATGCGCTCCTCACCGCCGGTGGCCCGCGGTACCTGGCCGCACCACACCCGCCGCGTCGTCGAAGGGTGAGCCCCACCGGCTTTCGTGATCGAGGTGAACACCTATCGTCCACCGCGCGAAGGCTAGTACTCGGTGCATTCCACAGAAAGGCTGATCCACGGGATCGTGCACTTTCCAGAACCGATTCCAGCCGCGTTTCCCACGAATTGCCGACAAGGACTCCGACGGGTACGATCCGGCTTCTCCACCTGCAACTACGCAAGTTGCAGAAACATCACCCAAGGGCATCCCTCCTTACTGGAATGGCACATTTAATTCAGCGCAACGCATTGTCGCGGCACGATTGCTCTTCGTACTCTGTTGGTCAACTGTCATCGACCTACATAAGTACGAGGCGCAGGGGAGCAGCCATGCTTGTCAAGGTCCTCGCCCAGATCACCGATGCCCAGCTTCTGGAGGCAGCCTGGACTCTCTACAGGGACGCGTTCGAGGAGCTGAACTCGCGAGCCGCCCAGCGGCATCTCATGCACCGCGAGGAGTTCGACGAGGTCATGGTGGACAGCCGGGTCGACAAGTACCTGGCCATGGAGGCCGACGGCAGCCTGTCGGGCATCGCCTGCTACACCAACCACCTCGAAGCGATCCCCTTGATCGCGCCGCAGTACTTCGAGCGCCGATGGCCCGATCACTTCGCGGCGAGGCGCATCTGGTACATCGTCTTCGTCGCGGTCAGCCCGCAGGCCCAGGGCAAGGAAGCCTTCGCCCAGCTGGTCGAGGAGATGTACCTGGTGGCGGCCACCCAGAACGGCATGGTCGGTCTCGACATCTGCACCTACAACGACGAGGTGCGCCGCATGTCCCGGATCTTCCGGCTGATGGTGGGCCGGCTCTGCAACAACAACATGCGGTTCAACAAGATCGACGAACAATCCTTCTGGATGTACGAGTTCCCCGCCGCCGCTTAGCGGACGCGAGAGGGTGTCAATCCGCCATAGGCGCCCTCCACATCGTCCAGAGCGGCGGCCCGTCGGGTAGCTGGATCACGGACCGGACCTGATACCCGTGCCGCAGGTACAGGTCGCGGTTCCGGGGATCGTTGGCCTCCAGATAGGCCGGGATCCCGGCGTGATCGAGCCGGGCGTGATGGCGGTCGAGCAGGGCGCTGCCGACGCCGCGGTTCTGCTCCTCCGGGCGTACGGCGAGGAACGCCAGGTAGTGGTGCGGATCGAGCGGGTGGTGCTCTTCGATCGCCAGGTCCAGTTGACAGGCACGGTCGAAGGCGTCACCCGCCGCCTCCTTCAGCCGGCGCTCGTAGTCGACCGGCGGCGGGATCAGCGACGTGAGCGGGAACCAGAGGGCGACGCCGGAGAGACGGCCGCTCTCCGCATCGGCGGTCGCGTAGACCTCACCGTGCCGGGTGGCGTGCTCCACGAAGATCGAGAAGTAGTGGGGGGCCTCGCGGCGGCGTACCTCGGGATCGGTGTGCAGCCACCGGGCGACCGGGCCGTCACGCATCGCCTCGGCGACGAGATCGGTGATCTCGTCGGTGTCGACCGGGGTGACATCCCGGATGACCAGTTCCTGGATGGCGTACGTCATCGGTTTCCTTTCCGGACGGACGTTCAGTAGTGGTAGCCGCGTGCGCCCACCGGAGTGATCGGCGGGAGCGGTGGCGGGAAGTCGTTCTCGACGGCGGCGGGAACGTGCACGTCGGCGCCGCGGCCGATCGCCGCGTAGACCTCCGGCCGCACGGCCCGCATGATCAGCGCCCAGAGCACACCCAGCCCGGCGACACCCAGGTAGGCGACCGGGAAGACCCATCGGAACATCGAGTCCTCGGACACCTGCAACAGGTCGCCGAACCCGATGATCGTCGCGGCGAGGACGATGGACAGCAGCAGGAAGGCCAGGAACGGCGCGATGTAGGCACGCCAGGCGTTCTCGCCCCGCCGATGCTGCTGGAAGAACGCGATCACCGAGGCCGACGCGGCCCACATCAGGATCAGCACGCCCAGGCCGCCGATCGTGGTCAGCCAGGCGAACAGGTAGAGCAGCGGCTCCGCCCCGGCGGCGGCGTACGCGCTCATCACCACCAGCGCGAGCACGCTCTGGGTGATCGAGCCGAGCAGCGGCGCGCCGGTCCGCGGGTGGGTGTAACCCCAGGCCGACGGCAGCACGCCCTCCCGGCCGAGGGAGAACTGGTACCTCGACACAGCAGCGTGGAAGGCCAGCAGCGCCGCGAAGACGCTGGTCATGAACAGCACGTAGCCGATGTCCACCAGGATGCCCGGCAGATGCGGCCCGACCAGCTTGAACACCAGGTCGGTCTGGTGCTCGCCGGCGACCGCGAGGATCCGGTCCGGGCCGGTGGCGACCGACATCGCCCAGGCCGAGAGGCCACAGAGCAGGCCGGCCAGCAGCACCGCGAGGTGGGTGGCGCGGGCGATGGTGCGTTTCGGGTCGCGCGCCTCCTCGGAGAGCACCACCGTCGCCTCGAACCCGACGAAGCCGGCGATCGCCAGCACCAGCAGCGAGCCGACCACGGGCGTGACCATCGGCGCCGGGGACAGCGTGGCGAAGGAGACCTCGCCGCCGGCCGGGTTCGCGACCATCACCAGGTCGTAGACGAGGACGATGCTGATCTCGGCGATCAGCAGGACGGCCAGCACCTTGCCGCTGAGGTCCACCCAGAGCACACCGAGCACGGTGACCAGCGCCCAGGCCACGAGGGCGCAGACGTACCAGGAGACCTCGAGACCGAACTCGGCGAGGATCCCGGCGGCGGCCGACCCGAAGAGCCCGAAGAGGCCGATCTGCATCAGCGAGTACGCGGGGAGCGCCACGAACGCCGCCCCGACGCCGATCATCCGGCCCAGCCCGTGACTGATGTACGAGTAGAAGGCGCCGGAGTTGACGATGTGCCGGCTCATCGCGACGAAGCCGACCGTGAACAGCGAGAGGATCCCGGCCACCACCAGGTAGGCCACCGGCACGGCGGTGCTGCCCTGAATGGCGTAGATCGCCGAGATGGAGCCGATGATGACCGTGAGGGGCGCCGCTCCGGCGACTCCGAAGAACACCACCGAGGCCACGCCCATGCGGTTGCTGGCCAGGGCCCTGGTGATGATGTCCGGCTCGATGGCGGGTTTGCGGTCCATCAGTAACCGGCCGGCCCACTGATCCTGGTTGTTGTGCCTGAGCGCGTGCCTACCGGAACTCATCCCGTCACCTCCGCTGCGCTCCGGCGCCGCGATGAGCTGTTGAGTTTGCTCATTGATTCGCTCGCAAGCTCGCTCATCGGCGGCCAACGGTCACGACCGAGCCGATCGAGGCCTCGGTGTAGTCGACGATCTCCCGCAGGTCGCTGGGCAGGGATGCGGCGGCGTTGGGGAGGTACTGGAAGGCGTGCGGGTAGTTCTCGAACCCGTAGAGGACCTGCCGGGTCAGGCCGGTCGCGGAGACCAGGCTGACCAGCATCCGGTCGACGACGCTCAGCTCCATGCCACGAACCAGCAGGTTGGCCAGGCGGGTCGAGGCCCAGGCGGCGGCGTTGCGCTGCTGAGCGCTGTTCGGCATGTAGAGCGTCTGCGCGGTGCCCAGCATCCGCCGGCGGGTGACCGGCTCGACCGCGCCCATGCGGACCAGCCGCTCGCCGACCCGCGCCGCCGCGTCCTGGGACAGGAAGGCGAGCCAGGTCCGGACGTCCCGGTGTTGTGGTTGCGCGACGAGAAGGGCCAGGATGTCGTGGTCCAGCGAGTCGAGCGGCGGGTGCCGGTCGAGGATGAAGAGGTCGCCGTCGGTGACTCCGATACGGCCTTCCAGGACCAGCTCGGCCAATAACGCGGCAGCCAGGCCCAGGCCGGTCGCACGAGGATGCAGGCGCGACCGTCCTGTCCGGTCCTCGTGTGCGATCAGGTAGTACTGGTCAGCCAACACTCCGCCCACGCCCCTTAGACGCAAGTTCCAATGATCTTTTTGCCTATGTGTGTAGGAAACAAGACAGAACTCGATGTCCGCAGCATCATGTACCCAACAGCAAGGTCAATACAAGAAGTACTAGACTTCTGATTCAGGCCTCGCCGTTATTGATCAGTGTGAAATGACGATCATGAATGTGGCTCGTGGATCGTGAGACAGCAGTCGTAATATCGACCCCATCAGGACCGTAGGGAGTCCAGGTGTCCGATATCGAAGGTCCGACGCTGCGCCGCCGCCGCTTGGGGACGGAGCTCAAACGATGCCGGGAAGCCGCCGGCCTGACTCAGCAGGATGTGTCGCGCCATTTCGAGTGGCACTCCGCCAAGGTCACCCGGATCGAGACGGCGCGGGTCGCGGTCACCCCGCGGGACGTGCGCGATCTGCTCACCCTTTACAACGTGCGGGATCAGAGCTATCGCGAGGCGCTGGTCGAGCTGGCCCGGATGTCACGGGAGCGGACGTGGTGGACGGATTACCGCGACATCATGCGCCCCGGCAACTTCGTCGGCCTGGAGGCGGCGGCCTCGGCGGTGCGCACCTGGGAGCCGGTGATCCTTCCCGGCCTGCTCCAGACCCCTGCCTACATGCGCGCGCTGATGACCAGCGGGCGGCCACTCGACCCCGAGGAGCACATCGACCGGCGGATCGCTCTGCGCAAAACCCGACAGGGACGGCTGCGCGGGGAGCGCCCGCTGGAGTTCTCCGCGTTCATGGACGAGTCGGTGCTGCGCCGGGTGATCGGCGGCGAAGAGACCATGAAAGAGCAGCTCAGGCATTTGATAGAAATAGCTAAATTGTCGAATGTATTCTTGCGGATCCTGCCGCTGACCGCCGGCGAGCACCTGTTCCTGAGCGGACCTGCCACCCTGCTGGAATTCCGAGAGACCACCCATATGGATGTTGTTTACATGGAAGGCCTTGCGGGAGACTTGTATGAGGAACAACCAGACATGGTTGACTGGTATCGACAGGAGTTCGAGCGATTGAGCGCCAAGGCGCTCGACCATCGCACGACCGTAAAGATGATCGAGAGCCTGCTCGTCGCTTAGCACTCCCCGAGGAATCCTCAGAAAAGGGAGGTGCTTGAGTTGCTCGCGCACCAAATCGATGGTGCCGTCTGGAGGAAGGGCAGCCGTAGCAACGGCAGCGGAGGCAACAACTGCGTCGAGGTCGCATTCCTCGACGGAGAAATCGCCGTCCGTGACAGCAAGGACCGAACAGGTCCGGCCCTCATGTTCACGCAGGCGGAGTGGACCGCCTTCGTGGACTCCGCCAAGGACGGCGAATTCGACATCGTTGTTTCGTGACAGAGTCTACCTATCGGTGCGCACCGATGGAACCCCTGAACTGAGCGGCTCCTTTCACGATGTGCACCCCGAGGTGCCGTAGCGATCCCCCACGGGGGCGCCCGGCACGGCACCGCCCGGCCGCGCAACGCGGCCGGGCGGCTTCATATTCGAGAATTGCTCGGATAAATCGAATGTGAATCGCATTCCAGCAATTATCAGGATCGGTCAGGCGAGCGAGGCCACGAGCCAGGACCCGTCAGGCCGGAACGAGGACGGCCCGGCGCACGGCAGGCCGGGTGACCGCCGGCGACACGATCCGTGCCTCGGCCAGCACCGCCTCCCGCCGCAGGCTGTCCCGGCTGCGGCGGGCCAGCTGCACGTCGTGCCAGGCGGCCCGCTCGGCGGCGACCGCGGCCCGGTGTGCCCGTTCCAGGTACGCCGCGCACGCCCGGTGCACCACCAGCTCCTGCGCGACCGGGTGCAGCCGCGGGTCCCATCCGGCCCGGCCGGCCAGGGCGTCGCCGACCGCGTCACCGGGCAGCTCACCACGCTCCACGGCCGCCCGTACCTCCTGGTGCAGGAACCGCTCGCGGGCCGCGTACTCCAGCGTGGTCCGGGGTGTCCACGGCGTGCCGAAGGCCGCCGCGGCCCGGCTGCGCTCCCACCGCGCGGACGCCGCCTGCCAGGCCGCCGACGTCGCGTCGACCCGGTCGGCGGCTGCCTGCCAGTGCGCCTGCCAGCGGTCGACCGCCTCGGTGGCCTGGGTGGCCGCGACCCGTACCTCCTCGGCATAGCGCACCGTCTGCGCCACCTCGGCCGCCCGCCGCGAACGCCGGGCCGCACGCCGCTCCCCGGTCTGCCACACGAACCGCGCCGTCTCCAGCAGCGCCCGGCGTGGGTCGCGGACCCCTTCCGGCCGGGCCAGCACTACCAGCGCGGGCAGGGTGAGCAGCATCAGCACCACCCAGATGGCCATCGGGGTGGGCTCGTTCAGCAGCATCTCAGCGAAAACGTTCATGGCGGCTTTCCTGTCGCGGAGGGCGCGCGGGCGCACGACGCCGCGGTGACGGCGGGCGCTCAGCGCAAACGGGAGGACGGGCTTCAGGCACGCCCGAGAGCGCACACGAGAGCGGGAGTCAGGCGAGGGCGGTGCGCGGCGGCGCGCGGGATCCCGCGACGCCGGCGGTGCGCGAGGCGATCAGCGCGACGGCACGGTCCGCGACGGCCCGGGTCACGGTCGGCGGCACGGTCACGGCTCCGGCGACGGTCACCGCAGGCGAGGAGGCGGTCGTACGCTCGTCGCGCCCCGCCGCCACCGAAGAGGCCTCGTCCCGCCCCGGCTCTCGCGAGGAGGCCCCCACGGGGCCGGAGTAGGCCGCCACGGGACCGGAGTGAACGGCCAGAGGGCCGGCGGAAGCGGTCACCGGAACCGCGGTGGCCCCCGGCGGCGCGAGAGGCGCGAACAGGGCCAGGAGCAGTGCCCACAGCACCGGGAACGACCGGAGCAGCACTCTGCCCCGGGTCGTCGTCATGCCCCCAACGTACCTAAATAGTCTTTAAAGTCCCTTTTGACGCGCCGTCTGGAGCCGATTGCCGTCACTGCGGCGCCGTCGAGCGGAACGAACGTTCTATCCGGGGTCGTCTGACCGATACGGATCGCTCACGTTCACCCGTTCGTGGCCGATGGGCTCCATCGACACCATGCGCCGACGGGAGCCCTCATGCCGAAGCGATCCGGGATCACCGACCCGGTCCTGCTGGGCCTCGTGGCACTCGGCGTGTTCATCGTCCCCTGGTTCCTGCGGCACGGCGACCAGCGGGCCACGTCCTGGGTGCTGCAGACCGGAATCGACGCCGCGAACGTCTACTTCATCTGGCGGATCGCCCGGCACCCGATGATGACGGCGGCGGGGCGGCGGTTCTGGCGGACCGCTCTGGTCGCCTGCGCCGCCTGCCTGCTCGGCGACGGCTATCAGACCGCGCTGGTCCTGGCGGACCCCGGCCGGACCACGATCAGTGGCGTGCAGACGGCGCTGGTCGTCACCGGGATGACGATCGTGGTCGCGGCGATGCTGCGGCACCCGCTGGGCGGTGAGGGCCGGCAGCGGCTGCGGCTCTGGTTCGACGCGAGCACGGTGCTGACCGGTGTCGCCGTCTTCCTCTGGTACTTCGTGCTGGCCGGCGACCTGAGCGGACGTCAGGCGGCGGACCGGTGGGGCGCCGCGGCCACCGCCGTGGTGATGCTGCTGATCACGTTCGGGGTGCTCAAGCTGATCCTGAGCGGGACCGCCCCGTTCAGCCGCGCGGCCGGTGTCTCGGCGGCCCTGGGCGTGGCCGGTACGGCGTTCGCGGCGCCGATCACCTCCGGGCTGCTCGGCGATCCCGGCGACGGCCTGATGACCGTGGTGCAGCTGCTGCCGTGTGTGCTGGCCTCGGCGAGTTTCCGGCTGCAGCAGTTGCAGGTGTGGCGGCTGGCGGAGGAGCAGCCGAACGCCGGCGGCCGGTCCAGCCGGCTGCCGTACCTGGCCGTGATCAGCACCCAGATCCTGCTGGTCGTGTCGCTGCGGGACGGGCGGGTCGATCTGCGGGTGTGGGGTGTGGCGATCGGCGCCGTGGTGATCACCGCGCTGGTGCTGGGCCGGCAGGTCGCGGCGCTGCGTGACAACGAGCGGCTGGTCGTCGAGGCGCGCGCCCTGCACGACGAGCTGAGCCGGCAGGCCACCCACGACGCGCTGACCGGGCTGGCCAACCGGGTGCTGCTGCAGCGGCGGCTGGCGGCGTCGGCGGATCCGGTCGGGATGCTGCTGATCGACCTGGACGGCTTCAAGGAGATCAACGATCAGCACGGGCACCACACCGGTGACCTGGTGCTGCAGGAGGTGGCGGCCCGGCTGACCGGGCTGCTCGGGGCCGGCGAGCTGGCCGCCCGGCTGGGTGGCGACGAGTTCGCGGTGCTGCTGCCGGGCGCCGACGCGGCCTCCGCGGGCCGGCTCGCCGAGCAGGTCGCCGCGGTGGTGGCCGAGCCGATGCCGATCAGCGGACTGGTGCTGCGGGTCGGCGCCAGCGTGGGTGTCTCGGCCGGGACACCGGGCGTCGGCGACACGCTGTTGCGTGCCGCCGACGCCGCGATGTACGAACGCAAGCGCGAACGCCGCGCTCAGCGGAGCATCGTCAGTCAGCGGGGCTGACCGCGATCACCACCGGCGGTAGCTGGTCTGCGTCTGCGGGTTGAACTGCCAGGTCCGGCTCTTCTTCGCCCGGTCGATCCGGCGATCGTTGATCTGAAGGACGTCGAAGCCCTTCTGGATGTCGTTGGAGAAGATGTAGCCGTTGTACCAGTACGCCGACCAGGAGCCGCCGGTGATCAGGCGCTCGGTGCTCAGCGGCCCGCGCTCCCAGTAGGCGATCTCGACCGGCTTGCGGGAGTTGGTGAAGTCCCAGACCGAGATGCCGCCCTGGTACCACGCCTGGACCATGATGTCGCGGCCCGGCACCGGGATCAGCGAGCCGTTGTGGGCCACGCAGTTCTCGGTCGCCGCGTTCTCCCGCGGGATCTTGAAGTAGCTGCGGAACTCGAGCTTGACGCTCTTGCCCTTGCGCACGATGTCGTAGATCGCGTCGGCGCCCTTGTTCGGCCCGATGGCCGGGTTGCACTCGGCGCCACCGCCGCCGCCCAGCTCGTCGGTGAAGACGATCTTGGTGGCGTCGTTGTTGAAGGTGGCCGAGTGCCAGAACGCGAAGTTCTCCACGTCACGGACCGTGGTCAGCACCTTGGGCGCCGCCGGGTTCGAGATGTCGAAGAGCACGCCGTCGCCCATGCAGGCGCCGGCCGCGAGGTTCTTCTCCGGGTACGCGGTGATGTCGTGGCAGCCGCTGGTCGCGTAGTCACGCGGGTCGTCCGGGTCGCCGGGGAACCCGCCGTCCGGGAAGAGCACCGGCGTGGACACCACGGCGGCGGCGGCCGGGTTCTTCACCGGCACCTTGATGATCGAGATCTTGTCGTGCGGGAGCGGGCAGTTCGGCAGGTTGTTCGCCGTCGTGTTGTACGAGGACACGTAGACGTACACCGAACCGCGGTCCTTGCCCTTGCCCGGGACCGGCGTCAGCGTGTGCGAACCACAGGTGGTGTGGATCGACTTGACGTACTGCGGGTTGTACGGGTCGCTGATGTCCCAGATCCGGACGCCCTCCCAGCGCGGGGTGCCCTCCGGCTCGGTGTTCGGCACGGCCACGCTGTTGCACGAGTCGTCGTTGCGGATCGAGTCGGTGGCGGTGAAGAGCAGGTTGCCCTGGATCGAAACGTCGTTCTGCGAGCCCGGGCAGACCGCCTGGGTGATCGGCTCGGGGTCGCGCGGGTTGCTGATGTCATAGACGGTGAAACCGTTGTAGTTGCCGGCGTAGGCGTACTTGCCCTGGAAGGCAAGGTCGCTGTTGAGCGCGTTCTCCGGAGCGAACGCCCCGTACTTCGGCTCGTTGGCGATCTGTTTGATGTTGGGGCTGCTGACGATCTCATCCACGCCCGGGATGACCGCGTCGGCCTGGGCCGGCGCGGCTGCCACGAAACTGAGCAGGACCGCCGCCGCCCCCGCACAGGACAGGCGCATGAACCGCCCTCGTGGGGCAGAGTGCCTCATGAAGCTCCTTCCGGCTGCGGAGCACCGAGGGCACGGCGAGTCGTGTCGCGCGTGCACCCGGTGACAGCGATATCGGTCGTTACGATAACCGTGTTCGACCGTTCTTGGGGCCGCCCGCCGGAAAGGAAATACATGCAACACCGACGCACTTTGGCATTGACCGGCGCAACTCTGGCTCTGACCGGCGCGGTGGGCGTCGCCTGGCTGGCCCGGGCCTCCGACGAGCCGCGACCGGTGAGCGCGCCCGCCGCGTCCTCGTCACCGGTGCGGGTCCTCCTTCCCGGCAAGCCCGGCGAGTCCGCGGCGGTCACCGACTCCGACAAGGTGACGGCGCCGGCGATGCCGGCGTACAACCAGGCCGACGTGGGGTACGCCCAAATGATGATCGCCCACCACGCGCAGGCGATCGAAATGGCCGGGCTGGCACCCGATCGGGCCACCAACGCCGGGGTGAAGAACATCGCCGCCCGGATCACCGCCGCGCAGGGCCCGGAGATCGCGGTGCTGCGCGCCTGGCTCGCCGACCGGGGCCAGCCGGAGTCCGATCCGGCCCACGACCACGCGACCATGCCGGGCATGCAGTCCGCTCAGGCGATGGCGGATCTGAAAGCGGCCCGGGGCGCCGACTTCGACCGCAAGTGGGTCACGATGATGACCGAGCATCACCGCGGCGCGCAGACGATGGTCGGCGACCTGCTGCAGAAGGGCTCCGATCTGCGGCTGTCCGAGATGGGCAACGAGACCGCGATCGAGCAGGTCGGCGAGATCCGGCGGATGGCGGACCTCGGCGTGCTCTGACACTCCGCCGGTTGAACCGGCCCGGCCGGCTGGGAGTCGGCGGTGAGCCCGGAGCTCCGGCCGTTCCTGATCAGCGGCGGGGGATGGCGTCCTTCACCTTCTTGGCGGCGGCGCGCAGCAGGTCGTACGTCTCCTTGCTGACGTCGTCGTCCTTGCGCAGGTCGGCGAGCTTCTTGCCGAACTCGTCGATCTTGCGGGAGGCGCCCTTCACGTCGCCGCGCCGCAGGCGGCCCGCGGCCTGCTCCAGGCGGCGGTTCAGCGCCTCGGCGGCGTCGTCGTCGAGCCGGTCCTGATCCTCGAGGGCGTTCACCGCGCTGATCAGGCCGGCGATCCACTCGGCGGGGGTGCCCTCGCGCACGGTGACCGGGGCGGTGGTCGGCGCGGTGGCCGGCGTGGCCGCCGGGGTCGTCGTGGGCTCCGCGGCCGGCTCGGTCGTGGTCGCCTCGGTGACCGGCTCCACCGGCGCGCTCGCCACGGCCACCGGCGGTGCGGCCGGCTGCTCGTCGTCGCCGGAGAACAGCCAGACCACGAGCCCCACCAGGACGACAGCGGAGACGCCCGCGGCGATCAGGGCGGTGCGGCGCGGGTCGGCCGCCCGGTACACACCGCGCGGTTCCACCACCGGCATCCGCGCGGTGGGCTGGTGGACGTCGTGAGGCTCCGGCACGGCCGACATCATGCCAGTCCGGCCGGGAAATACCGCCCGGGCCACGATCGGGTCATATGACGACTGTCACTTCGCCCGGGTCACAGGAGCACGCGCCGCGGCGAGCGGGGCGGGCGGACCGGCAGGCGCGGCCGGCGGGCGGTGGGTCGCCGCAGGCGGCGGGGTCGCGGTCCGGCCGCGGCCACGACGATCACGACGTACGAGCGGGGTGGTTCGGGGCTCGTCACAGGTTCTGATCACCTCCAGGGAGGTGTCCACTATCCGACGAACCAGCCACTGCCGGGTGGCCGTTCAGACTTTCTTAAAGATCATCTGAAGGAGAGGTAAGCATCCTTCGAAGCTGGCGGCCGAAATATCCGACTACCCTCCTGGGGACCCTCTCCCGGGATGGAGCAATCGCGCCGCATGTCGTTCCGCACTCTCCGGCACACCGCCGCCGTCATCGCCTCGCTGCTGGCCGCCGCCGGCTGCAGCGCGGGCTCCGGACCCCGGGGCTCGGCCGCCGAAGCGCACCCGCTGCCGGGCACGTCCGCGCCGGCCGTCCCGTCGGCCGCGGCCTCCGCCTCGGTGCCCGTCGAGTCCAGCGTGGTGAAGCCGAACATCGTCTTCGTCCTCACCGACGACTTCTCGATGAATCTGGTGCAGTACATGCCGAACGTCCGGCGGCTGCAGCACGAGGGCACGAGTTTCACCAACTACACGGTCACCGATTCGCTGTGCTGCCCGTCCCGCGCGTCGATCCTGAAGGGCCAGTTCCCGCACAACACCGGGATCATCAAGAACCACGGGTCGGACGGCGGGTTCCTGCTGTTCCACAGCCGGGGCCAGGAGAAGACCACGATCGGCACCGATCTGCAGGCCGCCGGGTACCGCACCGCCTTCCTCGGGAAGTACCTCAACGAGTACCAGCCACGGTTGACCATGAACACCGGTAAGCCGTACGTGCCGCCGGGCTGGGACCAGTGGTGGGTGAGCGGGGACGCGTACAAGAACTTCGACTACCTGATCAACGACAACGGCCGGGTGGTCAAGTACGGCAAGCAGCCGAAGGACTACCTCACCGACGTGATGACGGCCAAGGCGACCGGCTTCATCACGGCGAGCGCGGCGAGCGGCAAGCCCTTCATGATCGAACTGTCGACGTACGCCCCGCACCTGCCGTTCACCCCGGCGCCCCGGGACGCGCACCTGTTCGCCGGGCTCAAGGCGCCGCGTACACCGGCCTGGGACCGGGTCCCGGAGAACTCGGCCTGGCTGTCCGCCAAGCCGAAGCTGACCCCGGCCCAGATCGCCGCGATCGACAACTACTACCGCCTGCGCGCGCAGTCGGTGCAGTCGGTCGACAAGATGATCGGCACGGTGCGTGACACCCTCACCAAGGCCGGGATCGCCGACCAGACCATGATCGTCTTCACCTCGGACAACGGGTATCACATGGGCGAGTACTCGCTGCCCGCCGGCAAGCAGACCGCCTTCGACACCGACGTCAACGTGCCGCTGATCGTGGCCGGACCCGGCGTCGCGGCCGGCCGGGAACTGCCGCAGATCGTGGAGAACATCGACTTCCGGCCGACGTTCTCCGACTGGGCCGGCGCGCCCGCTCCCCGGGAGTCCGACGGGCGCAGCTTCGCCCCGCTGCTGTCCGGCGCGCCGCCGGCCGAGTGGCGGACGGCGGCGCTGGTCGAGCACCACGATCCGGCCTCGGACCCGAAGGACCCGGACTACGAGAAGGACAGCATCAACGTGCCGCCGTCGTACGACGCGCTGCGCACCGAGACCTTCACCTACATCGAGTACGTCGACGGCAAGGCGGAGTACTTCGACCGGTTGGCCGACCCGTACATGCTGCGGAACGTGGCCGGCACGCTCCGCCCGGAGCGCCTGGCCGAGCTGCGGACCGCCCTGCGCGGCCTGGCCACCTGTGTCGGCCCGGACGCCTGCTGGACGGCGGGCCGCGCGCTCAGGTGAACGGCCACACCACCGGGGTGCCACCGGGCGCGTCCTGGCGCTGGATCACCGGGTAGACGCTGGAGTGGGCCTGCCAGGACGGCTGCGCCCGGGGCCGGGCCGCGGCCAGGACCCGGGCCAGCGCCCCGAGCATGTCCCCCAGCGCCAGGTGCAGACGATCGTCGGCGACCAGCCCGGCGGCGTCGATCGCGGCCATCTCCAGCGGCAGGCGCACGCAGGCCGGGCCCAGCAGCCGGGCGCCGGCGTGACCGAGCACCGCCTCCAGCGCGTCCCGGGCGCCGTCGTCCAGGCCGGGCCGGACCACCGACAGCCAGGCGACCGGTTTCCCGCTCAGGTCACCGCCGTCGACCAGCCAGTCGAGCAGGTTCTTCAGGCTGCCGGGGAGGCCGCCCGCGTACTCCGGGGTGCTGAACAGCACGGCGTCGGCCGCGTCGACCATCGACCGGAGCTCGGCGACCGGACCGAGCGGCAGTTCGCCGGGCACGAAGGCGGGCAGCTCCCGGAGATCCTCGTAGAGGGTGGCGGCGATCTCCGGCGGGGCGGTCCGGGCGGCGGTACGGAGGGCGGCGGTGTGCAGGGAGCTCCCCAGGGTGCTTCCCGAGATCAGCAGGACGCGGGTCATGCCCGCGACGATACGACCCTCAAGGGCCTGAATCGGACGCCCGGATGGTGGAAAAGCGCTGAGGCCCCACCTGGATCAGGTGGGGCCTCAGTCATGCCGTGCGCCGCGTAGGACTCGAACCTACAACCCGCGGATTAAGAGTCCGCTGCTCTGCCAGTTGAGCTAGCAGCGCCTTTCGACGGGTAGAACTTTAACACCCGCCGGTGGGCCCCGGCCAATCGGGGGCCCGGGTCCCTGAGATGCGAAAAGGCGGCCACGAAGATCTCGTGACCGCCCCTTGTAGCAGGATGAGTGCGCCGCGTAGGACTCGAACCTACAACCCGCGGATTAAGAGTCCGCTGCTCTGCCAGTTGAGCTAGCAGCGCTCGCCGTGCAACGAGGAAAACGTTAGCACGGGCTGTGAAGATCCTTGAAATCGGCCCTTTACCCCCACAAGGGGGAGCCGTGGGTTGCGCGCATACGTCAGTATGTCTGCGCTGAGAACTCCAGAACGGGGCCCGACGATGGTTCACCTCCGCCGCACCCTGGCGGCGATCATGGCAATCGCCCTGACCGCCGGCCTCGCCGCCTGCGGCGCCGACGACAAACCCGCCCTCTCCGAGCCCGCCGCCGGGACGCCCTCGGCGGCCGCCTCCGCCGGCACGCCGGTCACCGAGAGCACCACCGCCGCCGGCCCGGTGACGCTGAGCATCACCCCGGCCGCCAACACGAAGAACGTGCCGGTCAGCGCCGAGATCGGCCTCAAGGTCGGCAACGGCGAGGTGACCACGGTCACCCTCACCGACGCGAAGGGCAAGCCGGTCGCGGGCTTCCTGCGCGAGGACAGGTCGGCCTGGGTGCCGGCCAAGCCCCTGCAGACCAAACAGACGTACACGGCCAAGGTCGTCGCCACCGGCGGCGACGGCCGGAGCACCACCGCCAGCACCTCGTTCACCACGATGGGCGCGCCCGGCCGGACCACCGGCACCGGGCTGTACCTGTTCGACGGCCGGACCTACGGCGTCGCCATGCCGGTGGTCGTCGAGTTCAACCCCGGGATCAAGAAGGCCGACCGCGCCGCCGTACAGAAGCGGATGTTCGTCACCACGTCGCCGGCCCAGCCGGGCATCTGGTCGTGGACCCCGAACGGCACGCAGGCCTACTACCGGGCCCCGGAGTACTGGCAGACCGGCACCGAGCTGACCGTGCGGGTCGCCGTCGGCGGCCTGCCGACCGGCGGCGGGCGGTACGGCGACAAGGACCGCTCGGCCAAGGTCAAGATCGGCCGCAAGTTCGAGATGAGCGTCGACAACGCGACCAAGAAGATGACAGCGCTCGAGAACGGCAAGGTCGTCAAGACCATGCCGGTGAGCCTGGGCAAGAAGAGCACCCCCTCGGTCCACGGCCACATGGTGGTGATGGAGAAGAAGGAGGCGACCGTCTTCGACACCACCGACACCGACGGCGCCGACGGCTACCGCACCAACATCCAGTACGCGCAGCGACTGACCTGGAGCGGGCAGTACATCCACTCGGCCCCGTGGTCCACCGGTTCACAGGGACGCACGAATGTGTCACACGGCTGTGTCAACGTCTCCCCGTCGAACGCCGCCTGGCTGTTCCAGAAGACCCTGATCGGCGACCCGGTCGTGGTGAAGGGCACCGAGGACCAGCTGGACTACGGCGACGGCTGGACCCCGTGGAACGTGAGCTGGGAGAAGTTCAAGGCGGGCAGCGCCCTGTAAGGCGTACTTCGCGCGGTTTCGTCTCCCCAACGGGGTACATCGATGGCGTCGCACCGGTCACGGCACGAAACCGGGATTGGTGCGACGCTGGTTCTGGAGCACTATTGGGCGCCGGGGAGAACGACGCCGTGAGGGGACCATGGAAATGGATGCAATGCGCCGTGGCGGCCGGAGCCGTCTGCGCCTGGCCGTGACAGCGGTGCTCGCGAGCACCCTGCTCCTGACCGCGGCGTGCAGCGGCGGCGGTGACGACAAGCCGTCCTGGCAGGGTGGTGGCGCCGGCGCCGGCACCGGTCCTGAGGAGTCGACCTCGACGAGCCCGGCCGCGCCCGCCGTGAGCACCGTCGCGGTGACCTCGCCCGCCGCCGACGCGAAGAGCGTCGAGCTGTGGTCCGAGGTGAAGTTCACCAGCGAGGACCCGCAGAACACCGAGGTCAAGGTCACCGACGCCAAGGGCAAGGAGATCAAGGGCACCGTCGACAAGGACGGCAAGCTCTGGGCGCCGAGCCAGTCGCTGGCCTGGGGCACGAAATACTCGGTGACCGTCAGCACCCCGGCCGCCGATGGCAAGCAGAACACCGCGACCAGCACGTTCACGACGATGAAGCAGCCGGCCAACCTGGTCCGGGTGAGCAGCTTCCTGGCCGACGGCAACACCGTCGGCGTGGGTATGCCGCTGATCATGAAGTTCGGCCGCGCCATCCCGGAGCAGTACCGGGCCGAGGTCGAGCGCCGGATGACGGTCACCGCCACGCCGGCCCAGGAGGGCACGTGGCGCTGGATCAGCCCCACCGAGGTGCACTTCCGCCCGCAGACCTACTGGAAGGCAAACTCCAAGGTCTTCTACAAGGTGGCGCTCAAGGGCGTGAAGCTCGGCGACGGGTGGTACGGCCGCTCCGACCTGACCGTCGACCTGAAGATCGGCCGTGAGCTGATCATGACCGTCGACAACAAGACCAAGAAGATGACGGTCAAGGAGAGCGGCAAGGTCATCAAGACCATCCCGGTCAGCCTCGGCAAGAAGAGCACCCCGTCGTCCAGCGGCACCATGGTCGTGATGGAGAAGGCGGCGCACACCGTCTTCGACACCACCGACGAGGACCCGGTGAACGGGTACAAGACCCCGATCGACTGGGCGCAGCGGATCACGTACAGCGGCCAGTTCATCCACGCCGCGCCGTGGTCGGAGGGCCAGCAGGGCCGCCGTAACGTCTCGCACGGCTGCGTCAACGTCTCCGAGGCCCTCGGTGAGTGGTTGTTCGGCAAGACCCTGATGGGCGACGTGATCACGGTCTCCGGCACCGAGGAGAAGCTGAAGAACGGCAACGGCTGGACCGACTGGAACATGAGCTACGAGGAGTACAAGAAGGGCAGCTACCTGAAATAGCGCCCCCGGCACGACGAGAGCGGGCCCGGTCGATCACGACCGGGCCCGCTCTCGTGTCACCGGAAGGCGCCGGTGACCACGACCTGCTCACCGTCGGCGGTGGCGACCGCGCCGTACGTGTCGCCGCCCGCGTCCCGGTCCCCGGCGGCGTGCCAGTACTGCACGGCGAACACGTAGTCGCCCGGCGCCAGCGAGCCCTGCTTCAGGGTGAAGCGGTAGACCAGGCGGTCCTTCTCCTCGGTGACCGCGGTGCTGACCATCTCCGCCGGGATCGTGGTCCACTTCCCGGCGTCCTCGACACCCGCCGTCCTCGCCACGTTGATCACCAGGTCCAGCGCGGTGATCGTCCGGGTGGTGGTGAGTGTGACGTTGCCCTGCGACCAGGTGCTGATCGAATGCGAGTCGACGACGGCGGCGGACTTCAGGTAACCGGCGGACGGTGTCCAGCTCGGCCCGGGCGCGGCGCTCGCCGGGGTGGCCCGGTCGCCGGTGTCCCGGGTGCCGGTGCCGGTCTTCGGCCGGGGCGCGCGGCTGCTCGCCGGGACGGACGACGCCGGCGACCCGGTGACCTCCGGCGCCGGTGATCCGTCGGTGGCGGCCGGGGTGCGGTCCGGCTCCGGGCCGTCGCCGAGCAGCCGGATCCCGGTGACACCGACGATCAGGGTGGCGACCACCGAGGCCGCGGCGGCGACCGGCCGCAATGACAGGGCCCACCGGCTGCGGGCCGGTTCGGCACGGCGCTGGGCGATCCGGTTCAGCATCGCGGTGCGGTCCGGCACGTGCCGGCCGGCCTCCCGGCGCAGCACCGGGCCCAGATCGGGCTCAGGACGCTCAGCCATGGTGGCCTCCCATCATCAGCGGCATCCCGCGCAGGTGCGCGCTCAACTGGGCGGCGCCCCGGGACGTGTGACTCTTGACCGCACCGACCGAGATGCCGAGGATCGCGGCGACCTCCTTCTCCGGGACGTCGAACGCGTACCGCAGGATCACGCACTCCCGGCGCCGCTGCGGCAGCCGTTGCAGCGCCGCGCGGACGTCGAGGACCGCGGGGGTGTCGCTCTCGCTCCGGTCCCGGCGCAGCAGACCCAGCCGCAGCAGGCCGGCCCGCTCCCGGGTCTGCTTCTTGATCCACTGGCGGGCCAGGTTGGTCACGATGCCGCGAGCGTACGCGATCGGGCTGTCCGCGGCCTGGACTCGCTCCCAGTGCCGCCACACCTCCACGAACGCGTCGGCCGCCAGGTCGTCGGCGGCCTGCGAGTCACCGGTCACCAGATAGGCGAGCCGGGACAGGTCGGTGTGATGGTCGTCGAAGAAACGACGGAAGGCGTATTCGGCGCCAAGGTCGGACAACTCACTGTTCCTGACCGTCAGGGGATACGGGGAGTGCCGGCCGCCCCGGGCCGTGGGGTCGGAACCCGGGGCGGCCGAGATCAGCCGATCTTCACGGAGTACGCGGTGGTGTCCAGGCGGCCCGAGCCGGTGAAGATCTCGGTGCCGGCCTGCACGCTGGACAGATACTTGGTCTTGGCGAGCCATCCGCGTGCCACCAGATCGTCGGTGAAATCGGTCAGGTTCAGGGTGGCGGCCGAGGTGTTGGAGGTACGCACGAACGAGTACACCTCCCAGCCGATGTTGCCCTTGTACAGGTCGTACGTGGCGCCGCCGATCGTCACCGTCGCCTGCCTGGTGCCGACCGGGCCGGCCCCGCCGGACCTGTACAGCCACACCATGACCTCGTCGGTCGGGTTGTTCTGCCAGTCCGGGGCGGCCATGTCGTGCAGCCACAGGTCGTAGGCGACGTTCATCACGTTCCCGCCGGCCGGGGTGGCGGTGAAGTTCCAGGTCGTGGTGACCGGCTTGCCGGCGCTGAGCCGGACCGGCAGGCCCGTGGTGGCGCTCGGCACCTTCCAGCCCCAGTGCCAGCCGAGGACCGCGGAGGCGTACGACTTGACCTTGGTGTTGTCCCCGGCCCAGGTCCACCGGGTGCCCCAGCTCAGATTGTCGCCGCTCGCGCCGTTCTCCCAGACGCACTGCGAGCCGGTGCCGTCGGCCTTGCCCCAGACGTTGTTGTTCACCCAGTACTTGCCGCGTACGAGGGCCGCGTAGTCGGTGCAGTTCTCCGCACCCTTGCTGACCGCCGTCTTGGTGGGCGTCGCGGTCGCCTTCGTCGGCGTGGGGGCCGCGGTGGCCTTCGTCGGCGTGGGCGTCGCGGTCGCCTTCGTCGGCGTGGGGGCCGCGGTGGCCTTCGTCGGCGTGGGGGTCGCCTTCGTCGGAGTCGCGGTCGCGGTCGCTGCGGTGCCGCCGCATGTCACGCCGTTGAGGGTGAACCCGGTGGGGACCGCGTTACTGCCGCTCCAGGCCCCGTTGAAACCGACCGCCACCTGGCCGCCCGGCACGATCGCCCGGTTCCAGCCCGCGTCGGTCACGGTGACCGCGGCGCCGTTCTGGGCCCAGGAGCCGTTCCAGCCGCCGGCCAGCTTCTGCCCGGACGGGAAGGTGAATCCGAGCTTCCAGCCGTCGATATCCGTACCACCGGTGTTCTTGATCTTCACGTCGCCGGTGAAGCCGGTGTTCCACTGACTCGGCACGGTGTAGGTGACCGCACAGGCGGCGGCCGCCGCGGCGTCGGCGTTCAGAACACCGGCGACGGCGGCGGCGCTGCCGAGGGTCAGTACCGAGAGCGGTACGACGATGCGCTTGGCGAGCATGAGGGTGTCTCCTGGGGGAACGACTGTTGATCCACACCCCAGTGGCACGGCGAGCCGGAAAGGTTGCGCGCTCCCACGGAAAAGTTTTCGGTTTCCCGCGTGATGGGAGCGAGCCCACCGGAACGACGAAAAAGGCCCCGTCCGCAGACGGGGCCTTTCAGTGGGGTGATCGACGGGACTCGAACCCGCGACCCCCGGGACCACAACCCGGTGCTCTACCAGCTGAGCTACGACCACCATGCCGGCCAGGAATTCGCATCCCCACCGTGCGGAACAATCATAGCCACATGCCCTCGGGCGCCGTCGAGCGGGTTACCTAGAGTTCGGCGGCGACGGCCTTGGCGGCCTCGACGTCGGGGCCGGGCTGCGGCACGAAGATGGTGCGGCGGTAATACTCCAGCTCACGGATACTCTCGCGGATGTCGGCGAGCGCCCGGTGCGACAGGCCCTTGGCGGGCTGCCCGAAATACACCCGGGGGTACCACCGGCGGCACAGCTCCTTGATCGAGGAGACGTCGATCATGCGGTAGTGCAGGTGGGCGTCGAGCGCCGGCATGTCCCGGGCCAGGAAGCCGCGGTCGGTGGCGATCGAGTTGCCGCACAGCGGGGCGGTGCGCGGGTTCGGCACGAACTCCTTGATGTACGCCAGGACCTGCTCCTCGGCCTCGGCCATGGTGATCGCCGACCGGCGGACCTCCTCGGTCAGGCCGGACTTGGCGTGCATGTCGCGCACCACCGGCGGCATCGCGTCCAGCGCCGCGTCGTCGGCGTGGATGACCAGATCGACGCCCTCACCCAACACGTTCAGCTCCGGATCGGTGACCAGGGCCGCAACCTCGATGAGCTTGTCCTTGCCCAGGTCCAGCCCGGTCATCTCACAGTCGATCCACACCAGAAGATCCGCCACGCCGACAGCCTACGCCGGGCGGCGAGCCGCCGTTCGGGGCCGCTCCTCTTGTACGGCCTGTTTGTCCGGTTTGTAGCCCGGACTTCCCACTTCGCCGGTTGCGCGGTAAAGTGTACTTAACGGACGAAGCCCCCCTTCGGTTACTCCGTTCCCCCCGGTAAAGGGCCCTCCGTGTCGGCAGCACGGAGGGCTCTTTCATGCCCAGCGGATCTCGTGGCGGCCGTCCGGGCCGGCGAACGCCATCAACCGGGCGCCCTCCTCCTCGACCGCCGCCCGGTCCGCCGGCGCCAGCGGCCGGAACGGGGCGATGCTCAGCGTCCCCCCCCGCTCGCGACCAGGTCGCCGCCACGAAACCGTCCACCAGCACGGTCGGCCGCACCATCGACCAGCCCGGCGTCACCAGCGACCGGTCACCCGGGTGGATGATCCGGTCCCGGTCGGCGTGGCCCAGCACCGCGTTGTCGAACTCCGGCAGGAACACCACCGGGGCCGGGGCGTCGGGATCCTCGATCGGGGCGTCCGGTACGTCGTACAACTCGACGCCCTTGTCGTCCCGGAACACCCGCAACCGTGGGCGAAGATCGGCCAGCAGCCCCGCCAGCCTGGTCAGACCCGACCAGGTCTGCACGTCCTTGACCGACGCCGGGCCGAACGCCGCCAGATAGCGCAGCACCAGCGCCTCCGGGTCGGCGGCGGCCATCGGAGCGCCGAGCCAGTCCTCGGCGAGAACACAGCCGACCCTGCCGCGATGCCCCCACGTGCCGGCGGGCGGCGGGTGCAGGAGAGCGAACCTGAGGTGTACGACGAGCGCGAGGCTCGCGGCGTCCGCCGCCGGGAACCGGGCCGCCAACTGCCGCGCGATCTCCGGCCGGGTCAGCACTCTGCCGGTCTCGCGGGTCGCCGCGCTGATGATCTCGCGGCCGGCCTCGGTGAACGCGACCGGATCGCAGCCGTTCAGGCGGTCGGCGCGGCCCGCCATCTTCTCGAGGGCCGGTTGCAGGGTCGGCCGCAACCAGCGGTAGTCCACGCCGGTGCAGAGATGCTGGGTGCCCCGGAGCAGTCCGCTGCGCACCACGCTCCGGTCCCGCAGCAGCGCGGTCAGATCATCCCGGCGGAAGTCCGCGGACCGGGCCCACAACTGCAGGTAGGGCGAGTCGGACTCCTGCCCCTGCAACGCCACGAGGTGCTCGACGATCTCCCCGGCCGTGCGGGGAGCCCGCCCGGCGAGAAGCTGCCGCCGCAGATAGGTCCGGTTCAGCA
This sequence comes from Actinoplanes sp. NPDC019969, assembly GCF_055562375.1. Classification (NCBI taxonomy): domain Bacteria; kingdom Bacillati; phylum Actinomycetota; class Actinomycetes; order Micromonosporales; family Micromonosporaceae; genus Actinoplanes; species Actinoplanes sp. NPDC019969. Next base: position 214,687 of record NZ_JBVHFK010000002.1, read on the forward strand.
CGCGCGTCGAAAGCACCGTCATGACTCGACGGTATTCACCATTGCGGCCACTTCCTGACCGCAAAGCGAAGCGGGCCGCCCCGTCCCGGGCGGCCCGCTTCCTCTCGATACGTCGTCAGTCGGTTTTCGGCTGCTTCGCGTCCTTCTGGCCGGGCCCCTTGCCCTTGGCCTGCCCCGCGACGGTCCGGCGCCGCCGCGTCCCACCACCGTTCCGGGCGAGCAGCTCGGCGGCCTCCTCCCGGTAGCTGAGCGTCCGGCTGCCGCCGGCCTCCTGCTCCTCCCCCGCTTCGCTTGCGGCGGGCATCGGGTCACTGTCTTTCGGGGGTACGGTTTCCGCGCCCGTTCGACCCGCTCCGGCACGGGCCGCCATCGACTCGGCCGCCTTGATCCAGGCCGCCGGAGCCCGCCGCGTCGCCGGGGCCGGGCGGGGTGTCGCGCCTTTGCCGGTGGTACGGCCGGCGGCCCGGGCCATCAGGCGTTCCTCACCGTCCTTGGGGGCCGGGGCCTTCCTCGCCCTGTTCGCAGGCGGCCGCTCGGTTCCGGTCCTGCCCGGGTTCTCAGCCTCGGCCTTCCCCTGTCCCGTGCGCGGGGTCTCGGCTCCGGCCTGCTCCGATTCCGTGCTCGGACCGCCAGCTCCGGCCTTCACCGGCTCCGCGCGCGGGGTGTCAGTCCCGGCTTTGCCGCGCTCCGTGCCCGGGGTCGCGGCGGTCCGTCCACGGGGAGTGTTCTCCGCGGTCTTCCCTGAAGGCAGGCCCTGCGTGGGGACCGGTGCCGGCCCGGCGCCGAGAGCGGCGGGGCCGTCGGCCTCGACGGTATGCACCGAGGCGCGGCTTTCCCGGGTGGACCGTCCCTGGCCGGGCTGGAACGGACCAGGCCGCGGTTTCCCGCCACCGGCCACTGCCGAGTCGGTCACGCCGGGCTGCTCGTCGCCCGGCTGCCCGCCGGCCGGGTCCTCGGTCAGCCGCTCGTCGGGCAGATCCTGGGTGGACTGCTCGAGCACCGGGATCGCGGCCTCCACCGCGTGGATGGAGGTACGGGGTTTGCCGGCCTCCTCCGCGCGGGACGTCGCGGGCGCATCAGAAGTGGCGGTTTCCGGCGTGACCGCCACGGCGGGGATCGGCACGATGGGCCGGCGATCGTCCGGCTCCTCCGGCCTCTCCGCCGTCGCGCGCTTCTCTGTTTGCTTCAGGTGCTCCGGCAGTCGGGGTTTCGCTGCCGCCTCCGGTTCCTCTGCCACTGTCGGCATCGACGACATTTCCGACTTATCGGTTTGACGGTTGGCCGGGGCGGTTTTGTCGCGGGTGGAGACGGCTTGCTCGGCCGGCTCACCGACCGGCGGCCACACCGGCGGAGCGGCGGAAGCGACTTCGACAGCGGCCTCTACTGGTACCCGCTCGGCGGCCGGGGCGGGACGCGGCGACGGGCGGGAGGCCGGCGGAGGGCCAAGGCGAGTCGTCGAGGTGGCCGTCCAGTCGGTGACGGCGGGACCCGTGTGCAGGGCCACCCGGGATGCGATTTCAGTCGGGGCGTCCGCCCGTACGTCACCCGGAGTGGCGGCCGGCTGGGGCCGCAACGCCTCCGCGCCCGGCTCAGGCTCGGCAGTCGGCCGAGGCCGTTCTTTCTTGCCCTGCCCAACAGTCGCCGCTTCAGGTTCGGCGGCCGGTTCCGGTTGCTCTTCCATGGCCGGCTCGACGACAGCGGTGCCGGGGTCGGTAGCCGGGTGCGGCTGCTTCCCCGTGGCCGGGTCCGGACGCTTTTTCGTGCCGGGCTCGACGACCGCGGCCCCAGGGCTGGTAGCCGGGTGCGACTGCTCAGCCGTACCGGGGTCGGTAGCCGGTGGTGACGGATTCTTCGTGGCTGCCGGGGCCGACGTGGTGGCGGCGGTGGCGTCCGGCCTCTGCGGGGCGGCTGCCTCGCTGTCCGGGGTTGCGGGGGTGGGACGGTCGCTGCGGCGTGGGGCGGCGATCGGGATGCCCAGCGGGGGCATGTTGCGGCTGCCGGCCTGGCTGGGGGTGAACTTGCCGGCGTTGCGGCGGGCGGCCTCGGCCAGGCGGGCGGCGGCTCGGGCCTCGGTTTGGCGGGCGCGTTCCGGGGCGGTGGCGGCTACCCAGGCGCCGACCGCGGTGGCACGGAACTCTCCCAGGTCCCCTGGGGTGGGGCGGCGGTGGTCGCCGCGGCGGGCGGGTACCGGGCCGGGGTGGAGGCCGGCTGTCGCGGGCATGTCGCCGATCAGGTTCAGCGGCTGGCCGGGGGCCGGGGTGAAGGCCCCGGCAGGCGCGCCCGCGACAGCAGGTCCCCCTGCAGGGCCTCCGCTGTGGGAGGGGATGCCCGCATGCGTGCCGCCCGGCGAGGCGAAACCGGCCGGAGATCCCGCGTCGGCGGGCATGCCGCCCTGGGAGGCGACGCCCGCGCCGGGGGCCGGACCGGTGACCAGTGCGGTGGCTGAGCCGGCCGGTGTGAACCCAGCCGGGCCGGACAAAGCGGAACCTGCCGAGCCGGACACAGCGGAACCCGCACCGGACGAAGCGGTACCCGCCGCACCGGACAGAACGGAACCCGCCGGGCTGGTGGGAGCGGAACCCGCCGGACCGGCCGGGCTGAGGAGAGCGGTGCCGGGGAGGGGGGAACCGGAGGGGGCCGGGCTCGTCGGGATTCCGGTGAGGGTGGCGGCGGTGAGGGAGCCGGCGGCCGGTTCCGCCGGGGAGGCGGGCAGCGCGGCCGGCGACTGCGGCGGCCAGGCGAACTGCGGCAGGGCCGGGGGCCGGGCCGGGCGGGTGTCGGCGAGGGTCCGGGGCCGGTGGGCGCCGCCGCGCGGGCCGGCGAAGTAGGCGACGCCGCCCGGCAGGGGCAGCGGGGCGCCGATGGCGTGCATGAGTTCGGGGACCTGGCTGGGTTCCACGACGTAGACGACCTCGCGGCGGCGGCCCGGCCAGACCAGGGCGATGACGCCGCCCATCACCAGCAGGGTGCCGAGGGTGAGGAAACCCCAGACGCCGGAGCCGAGCCAGCCGGGGCGGACCTCGGCGATGGCGGCGAGGCGGACCACCGGGCGGGCGGCGGGGTTCATCACGACCAGGCTGTACGGGCGGTCGTCCAGGTCGTCGGGGCTGAACGCGAGCTGCCCGGTGCCGCTGGCGGTCCAGAAACTCCGCATGCCGGGTGTGGCGGTGGGGCCGTGCCGGCCGGGGATCGGGAACGCGTCGACGGGCAGGGCGCCGGTGCCGATGTCGAGGCCGTCGACCCGGCTGTACGGGACGCCGTCGAGGTAGCGGGCCACCTCGTCGGCCGGTGCGAGGCCGAGGAACGCCTGGCCGTCGACGGTGACCGCGGACAGCCCGAGCTCACTCTCGCCGATGCGGGTGAAGGGGGCGTGGTCGCGCAGCAGCCGGTCGATGTCGGGGACGACGAGGGCGTACCCGGGCACGGTGAGCCGTTGGAGTTCGCCGCTGTAGGCGCCTCCCGGGTCGCGGTGCTGCATGACTGCCCACAGGCCGCCGCCGGCCAGCAGCGCGGGCAGTCCGGTGGTCAGTAACAGCATGCCGAGGATCGTGCGGAACACCCGCATCTGTCTCTCCCCCTTCCCGGGCCGTACTGCGCAGACCATACAGAGGCAAATAACCCCAAAGTGGTCAAACAGGCATGCGTATGCCCGATAGATATGAAAGAGGCCCGGCCCCTTCCGGGCCGGGCCTCTGCGAGGCGAGCGATGCGTCAGGAGATCTTGGCGGTCATGGTCAGGGTGCTCTGGTCGATTTCGCTGGTACGGGCGGTGAACTTGAACGTCCACTCCCCCGCCATCGGCAGCCCGATGTCCCCGATCGCGTGATAGTCGGAGATCCTCAGCAGCGGGATCTCGATCGGCTCGATGCCCTTGGCCGGCAGCGCCGCCGTCGCCTTCCACTCCACGACCGTCTGCGGCTTGCTGTCGGGCGTGTAGGCGTACAGGTGGATCGAATTGTTGCCGACCTTCGCCGGGAAGATGTCCACCTGCAGGGACATCTTCTCCGAGGTCAGGGTCTGGGTCACGTTCGTGCTGACCGGGCCGGTCTCGGCGGCCCGCGCGGTCCGCGGCGGCGGCTCCTGCACCAGGAACGACGTCACCCCGAGCACCACCGCGGTGAGCGCCAGCTCGGCCACCACCACCCGGCGCAGCCGCGACGGGCTCTCCTCGGCGGCCCGGGACGCGACCAGCTTGCGGGACCAGGCGGCGATGCCGATCACCACGGCGGCGATGCCGACCTTGGCCAGGATCATCCTGCCGTAGGTGCTGTTGATCAGACCGTCCAGCGTCGACACCTCGATCAACGCCTGCACCACTCCGGCGAAGATCAGCGCGCCGACCGCGGTCATCGCCCAGCGTGACCAGATCGGCAGGATCGCGCCGAGCTCGCGGGCGTTCGCCCGGGGCAGCAGGAACCCGAAGAGCATCACCAGGCCACCCAGCCAGACCGCCATCGCGGCCAGGTGCAGGGCATCGATCACCACCGACACCCCGGCCACCGGCGACGCGGTCGGATGCCCGGTCAGCGGCCAGGTGGCCAGCGCGGCCACCCCGAGGACGCCGAGCAGCGCCAGGTCCAGCCGGGACTCGCCGCCACCGGTGCCGACCAGCAGCGGGCGCAGCAGGAAGGCGGCGGCCGTCACCACGCCCAGGCGCACCAGCATGACCGCGCCGAAGGTGCTGCCCAGGACGTCCCGGATGTCATTGACGGTGACGTCGAAGAGACCGGTGCCGAGGGTGTACGGGGCCTGCAGCCACAGTCCGAGCAGGGTGCTGCCGGCCACCAGCCCGATGCCGGTCCAGACCACCCGGCCGGGTCCGCGCCGCTCCAGCCGGTGCGGCCACAGCAGCGCGAGGACCAGCACCGGGCCGACCAGGAGCACGAGTCCCACGTACCCCAGGAATTTACCCGCGGGAATGAGCGCGCGGACCACCGGATCCACCGCCACCTCGGCGTCCGAATCAGCCGAAGGCGGGGTCGAGGCGGCGCCCACCGAGTAGGTGACGGTGCCCGCGACCGGATGGCTGTCGGCGGAGGTGACCCGGTAGGTGACCAGGTACGTCCCGCGGCCGCCGCCGTTGCGCAGCGGAACCGTCACGACCGAGCCGCTGACCGACGGGTCACCCTGGTCGGCGCGCGAGCCGTCCGGGGCCAGCACCCGGATCTTGCCCTGGATGAGCTGCACCGACTCACTGAACGTGAGGGTGACCTTGTTCGGCGCGTCCGGGATGGTGGAGCCGTTGTTCGGATCGCTGGCGGTCAGGGCCGCGTGCGCGCTCGCCGGAGCCGGGATCAGCAACGGCCCGAACAATCCGATCAGTAGTCCGGCCAGCACGGCGAGTACCCGGCGTCGGTCAGCGGTCATGACTGGCATCCCTGCATGGTTCCAGATCCCCATTGACGTTGCCTGAGCGCGTACCATGACGCCTCGTGACCGCTGGTGACGCAGAGACGGACGAGACCACCGCGCTGGCCCTGGCCGCCCGCGACGGCGACCCGGCGGCGCAGGCGGCGTTCGTACGCGCCACCCAGGCCGAGGTGTGGCGGTTCACCGCGGCGCTCGTCGACTCCGGCGCCGCCGACGACCTGACCCAGGAGACGTTCCTGCGGGCGTTCCGGGCGCTGGACACCTTCGCCGGCCGGTCCAGCGTCCGCACCTGGCTGCTCGGCATCGCCCGGCGCACCTGCGCCGACCACCTGCGCACGGTGGTCCGCCGCCGCCGGCTCGACGCCCGGCTCGCCGCGCAGGCCGCCACCGAGATGCCCGCCCCCGACCCGGCGCACCGGCTCACCAGCGCCGACCTGCTCAACCGGCTCAGTGACGAGCGCCGCACCGCGTTCCTGCTGACCCAGGTGCTCGGGTTGTCGTACGCCGAAGCCGCCGAGGTCGAATCCGTTCCGGTCGGCACCATCCGCTCCCGGGTGGCCCGGGCCCGCGACGAGCTGATCACCGCGGTGGCCCAGGCCCGGGCGAGCTAGGACCAAAGGCCCATCTTTTTCTCAGTTATCCGGGCCAAGATTGCCGGGAACCGGAACGCACCGGATTCCGACTACCCGAGGTGACCATGGAAACCGCACGGCAGAGCCGGATGGCAGTGGCCTGGCCGTGGGCCGGCACCGCTGCCCGGGTCGCCCTCGCCGCCGTCTGGCTGGTCGCCGGCTCGCTCAAGGTCGGCGACCTGGCCGCCTCGGCCCGCGCCGTCAACGCCTACCAGCTGATGTCCTACGACACCGCCAAGGTGGTCGGCGCGGTCCAGCCGTTCCTGGAGATCGCGCTCGGGCTGCTGCTGCTGATCGGCCTGTCCACCCGGCTGACCGCCGCGATCTCGGCGCTGCTGATGGCCGTCTTCATCGCCGGGATCGCCTCGGCGTGGGCGCGCGGGCTGCGCATCGACTGCGGCTGCTTCAGCTCCGGCGGCGAGCTGGCCGAGGGCGTCGGCACGGCATACGGCGTCGACATCCTGCGTGACCTGGCGTTCCTGGCACTCTCCGGGTTCCTGGTGTGGCGGCCACGCACCCGGTTCTCTCTCGACGGCGTTCTGATGGGGGATCGATGAGCAAGGGCAGCAAGGACCGGGCCGCGAAGGCGCGGCAGATCGTCGCCGAACAGAAGGCGCGGGAGCGCCGCCGTACCGTGACGCTCTGGACCTCCGTCGCTGTGGTCCTCGTCCTCTTCGTCGCCGGCCTGATCGGCTACACCCAGCTCAGCGGCCAGGACGACACCACCGCCGCCGCCACCACGCCCGCCTCGGCCGTCGACGACGGCACCGCGTTCGCCGTCGGCAGCGGCCCGGTCACCGTCGACGTGTACGAGGACTTCATGTGCCCGGCCTGCGGCAGCTTCGAGGAGAACACCGCGCCCACCTTGAAGCAGCTCGCCACCGACGGCAAGATCACCCTGCGGTTCCACCCGGTGGCGATCCTGGACCGGTTCTCCAACGGCACCGCGTACTCGACCCGCGCCGCCGCCGCGTCCGCGGCCGCCGCCGAGGCCGGCAAGTTCGTCGAGTTCCACGACGCGCTCTACGCCAACCGGCCCCAGGAGAACACCGACGGCCTCACCGACGCGGCGATGCTCGAACTCGCCGCCGGCGTCGGCCTGACCAGCGACACTTTCACCACCGCGGTGAACGAGGGAACCTACAAGGCATGGGCGGCGCAGGCGACCGAGAAGTTCGCCGCGAAAGGCTACAACGGCACCCCGACCATCACGGTCAACGGCACGAAGCTGACCGGGCCGAACGACACCGTCCCGGACACCGCCCTGCTCACCGAGACCATCGGCAAGGCGGCCGGGTGAGACGGCTCCTCCTCTGGGCCCTCGCGGTGGCCGGCACGGTTCTCGTGCCGGCCACTCCCGCGTCCGCGCACGTCGGCGACACCGCCTCGGTCAGCGACTACCGGGTCACCGTCACCGGGCTGAGCAGCCCGATGGACGGCCTCACCGTCCGGGTCGTCGAGGGCGGCGCCCGCCTCGAACTCAGCAACACCACCGGCCGCACCATCGAGGTGCTCGGCTACTCCGGCGAGCCGTACCTGGAAGTACGCCCGGACGGCACCTACCAGAACGTGAACTCGCCGGCCACGTACGTCAACGAGACCCTCGGCGGCGAGACGCCCGTCCCGCCCGCCGCGAACCCCACCTCGGCGCCGTCCTGGCGCCGCGTCTCCGGCGACACCACCGTCCGCTGGCACGACCAGCGCATCCTCTGGACCGAACCCGGCCCGCCGCCCGCGGTCACCGCCGCCCCCGATCAGCCGCACCGGATCCGCGAATGGGCCGTGCCGCTGCGCGACCAGGTGCGGACCTTCGACATCCAGGGCACCCTCGACTACGAGCCGCCACCGCTCGCCTGGGCCTGGTGGACCGGCGCCGCACTGCTCGGCGCCGCCGTCACCCTCCTGGCCGCGCGGTGGCCACGGTCCGCCGGCCCGCTCGCGGTCGCCGCGGGTCTCACCACCCTGGGGTACGTCGTGACGACCGCCCTGGACGGCGGCGGCTGGGCCGGCGTACCGATCGTCGCGGGCCTGCTCGCCTGCGCGGCCGCCTACCGCCCGCCGCCGTTCTACCTGACGCTCGCCGGTTTCGTGCTGGCCGCGTTCGCCGGTTTCGGCAGCGCCGACGTCTTCTTCGCCGCCGTCGTCCCGTCCGCCGGCCCCGGCTGGTTCCCCCGGGTCGCGGTCGCCGTCGCGATCGGCGCGGGCGCCGGCCTCGCCCTCACCGGCGTCCTCCGCCTCCGCGCCGCCGTCCCGGCCCCCGCCCCAGAGCCGGCCGGAGGCTGATACTCCGTGCGCAGAACACCTTGCACAATGCCGTCGTTTCCGTTCCGGAACGGCTTTCCGGGCGCGCGATGACCACCCCGGAATAGGCCCGGAAACGGAATCCACGGCGCTCGACAATTGGCACTCCACGTAGCGTGAGGAATTGCTAGCGTACGGTCACCGCAATTGCTCGAGGAGGACCGATGCTCTCGCAACGAAGCGACCATTACGGGGACGAGCTCACACTCCGGCTCTCACGAATCAGCGACACCCGGCTCCTCGACGACGACGCCACCCTCACCCGGTTCATGCACGAGCTGGTCAGCCGCATCGGCATGACGGTGATCGCCGGGCCGCTCGTCGCCACCGAGGCCGGCCCGCCCGAGAAAGCCGGAAAATCAGCCGTCGTCATCCTCGCCGAATCGCACGCCGCCATCCACACCTATCCCCACCTGCGGGAGATCTTCGTCAACGTCTTCTCCTGCAAACCGTTCCGCGAAGCCGACGTGCTCGCCGAATTCCACCGCCTCGTCGGCGACTACGAGATCACCGAACGCGTCCTCACCCGCCGCGGCGAGGAATGGCCCCGCGACCTCACCACCGCACGAACCCTCTGGAGCGGCCGCCGAGCCGCCTGAAGAACCGCACTAATCTCGGTTCCATGACAGACAACGCGCGCCTCAGCGCCGGCGACACCGCGCCCGACTTCACCCTGCCGACCGACACCGGCGACAGCCTCACCCTCAAGGACCTGCGCGGGCGCAAGGTCGTGCTGTACGCGTACCCCGCTGCCATGACACCCGGCTGCACCAAACAAGCCTGCGACTTCCGCGACTCCCTCGCCTCCCTCCAGGCCGCCGGGTACGAGGTCGTCGGCATCTCCCCCGACAAGCCCACCAAGCTCGCCAAGTTCCGCGAGCACGACGCCATCACGTTCCCCCTGGTCAGCGACGAGGACAAGAGCGTGCTGAGCGCCTACGGCGCCTTCGGCGAGAAGCAGCTGTACGGCAAGACCGTCACCGGCGTCATCCGCTCCACCTTCGTCATCGACGAGAACGGCACGATCGAGCGCGCCCTCTACAACGTCAAGGCCACCGGCCACGTCGCCAAACTGCGCCGCGACCTCGGCCTCGACTGAACCGAGCGTCCCGCTGACTGGAAAGGTCAGCGGAAACCCACAACTCCGGGCCGCCACGGCCGATGGGGAGAGCAATCGCAGCCCCCTTTTCCGGCAACGCGCGACCCGGACTCACGGCGGCCGTCATGCGGTACCAACCCGCAAGGCGGCCGCCGTGCACGTTTCATGCAGGATCGCCTATATGACACAAGACTAGTGACACGAGACTAGTTACTTGTGTAAGGTGTTCGCATGCCAAGGGCAAACTACACCGCCGAAGTGCTCACCGCAGCAGCCGCACACTCCACCAGCATCGCCGGGGTGCTACGCGTGCTGGGCCTCCGCCCTGCAGGCGGCACCCACGCACACATCAGCCGACGACTGAAGCAGCTCGGAATCGACACATCGCACTTCACCGGATCCGCCCACAACCGCGGTGATCGCAACGTCTGGAACATGCCTCGGCATGAGAGACTCCGGCAACTCCCGGAAGGCTCTCGTCGAGTTCCAGGGAAACGGTTACGGATGGCCCTCATTGACAACGGCCTGCCCGAACACTGCGCATGGTGCGGTTGCGGGACCACCTACAACAACCGGCCACTGGTCCTGCAGGTCGACCACATCAACGGCGACTTCCTCGACAACCGGCCTGAAAATTTGCGCTTCCTGTGCCCCAACTGTCACAGCCAGACAGCGACCTTCGCCGGCCGCAGCCGGGCCGAACAGCACCCTCCGCCCGCCCAGGCCGACGAAACCGATCCTCTCACCGAGGAGGAGCGCATCGGCATCGTTCGGCAGGTGCGACAAAACCAGCTGAGCGTCACCGACGCTGCTCGTGCACTCGGTTGCCATCACAGTCACGTGAACACGCTGACGCACCGCTTGGCGGCATGGGGCAGCCTCACGCCAGCACCCCGACAGGGCCGGATCTCCACCCTCGACCGAGCCGAAGTCATAGCCTTCGCACAAGCACATCCCTCGTGGGGCGCACGGAAAATAGCCGCGTCTCTCTGCGTCAGGCCCTTACGGCCAATCACCATCTCAGCGACCACTGTCGCGGACATCCTTCGGAAGAGCCGGTCGGCTACCGAGGGCGCCTGACCGAGGAGCAGCGGCACTCCGCGAGCACGCGCCACCGATTCCGGCAACTTGACGTGTCCTGAGACCGGCTACCACTACTTCACCTGCCAAGTCGATGGCGGAGCCGTCGAAGACGATGTCACCCGACCGGGAATCCGTCAGGAAGACGGCTCCCACCTCGACAGGAACCTCGACCGGATGTGTACATTTATGCCTCTGAGGGGCCGTAGCCCAACTGGCAGCAGGCACACGGTTTAGGTCCGTGACAGTGCGGGTTCGAGTCCCGCCGGCCCTACAGGCGGACGGGTAGCCTGCTCGATCAATGACCGAGCAGGCTACCCGTTTCTTCGTCTCAGCAGGAGGATTCGGCGCGCTGGTCGGCGGCGGCCAGGTTGACCAAGGGCTGGTCGGCGGTGGTTTCGGTGGGGGTGGCCGGGGCCGCGGCGCTGGGGGCCGTGGAACCGGACTCCAGGAGCGGGGTTGCCGACGTGGCCGCGGACGGGGTCGAGGCCTTGGGCTTGGCGGTGGGGGCCTTGGTCGTGGCCTTCGCGGCAGCCGTCGGGGTGGTGGCCTTCTCGGCGGTAGCGGTGGTGGAGCCGCCGCTGGTGATGCGGGTGCTGGTCTTCTGGACGGTTCCGGGGGTCAGTTTGATGCCGGAGACGGTGGTCGTGTTGCCGTACACGTCAGTGATCTTGATTTTGAAGGGGCCGGAACCGGCGCCGGAGTCGATCAGCCAGTAGTTGTAGTCGGTGCGGTGGGCGGTCTTGAAGCTGCCGCTGCCGCTGGCGACCGACACCTTCGAGAGCAGGTTGGCGTGGTTGTCGATGCGGGCGGCGAACCAGTACCGGGAGGCGCCTTCCTTGATCCGCACGCTGATGCCGGCGGGGGTGACCGGGTTGGTGACCAGCTTGTACTTGATCGGGATGATGCCGTCGATCTCGGCGCCGATCTTCTTGAACGCGGTGCGGCTCAGGTCGATGTGGCCGGCGGGGCATTCGGGGCAGGAGTCGAAGACCTTGACGCGGACCTTGCCCTTGGGGCCGGTGACGTCGAGGTAGGCGCCGCAGGAGGCGCCTTCGGAGTATTCGGCGGGGCCGAGGGCCACGTACAGGTCGTCGGCGGGGACCTCGAACGAGCAGTTGCCGGAGGTGCCGGCCAGGTCGTAGAAGGTGGCCTTGCCGGTTTTGGCGGTGGTGCTCGGTGGCGCGGCGCACGCGGATCCGCTGTTCTGCAGGAGCATGGCGACGCCGAGGATGCCCGCCAGGACGGCGGCGCCGCCGGCAGCGAGCCATCGGGCGGGGAACTTCGGTCGATGAGCACTCACGACCAGGCATCCTGGTCGTCGCGGCGGGGTGGGGGCAACTCTCCTAAGACTCTCCTAAGACACGGTCACCACCACGAGTGATCGCGCTCCCATGATCGGCCGGAGAGTGACGGTGATCGGTTCGGGGAGGGACGGTGATCAGCCGGGCGGGCTGACCGGGTCGCCGACCCGGATCGTGGTGGTGCGGCCGGCGGGGAGGTCGGGGATGAGGTTGACGGCGAAGAGGAGTCCTTTGCCGACGCGGCGGTGGCTGCCGAGGACGGTGAGCGGCTGCCGGCCGGTTTCGCCGGTCTCCTGGTCGATGGTGGTGACGCGGCAGCGTGCGCAGGCTTTGGCGACCCGGAAGCGCGTTTCGCCGATGTCCAGTGTGTGGCCGATCCACTGGTCCTCGGCCCAGGCGGGTGCGCCGTCGACGACGAGGTTGGGGCGGAAGCGGTGCATGGGTACGGGTTCGTCGCCGGTTTCGGTGAGCCAGTCGTTGACGGCGTCGAGGGAGGCGGTGTTGGCGAGGAGGAGGGGGTAGCCGTCGGCGAGGCTGACGCGGTTGCCGGGTTGGGCGGCGTCGTCGACGGCGCGGGCGGTGGGGTCGGCCTGCCAGACGAGGCGGGCGTCGCGGCCGAGGAAGGCGGAGATCCAGGCGGTGTCGGCGAGGCGGGCGGGGAGGGGGTTCTTGTTGCGGAACACCCGTACTTGGATCTTGACGCCGTCGGTGGGTTCGGTGACGTCGAGTTCGGGCCGGCCGGGGGCGCGGAGGGTCAGGCCGCCGGGGCGGGGGTGGGCGGTGAGCTGGGTGAGGATCGGGGTGTCGCGCTGGGTGATGCCGACGCCGTCGGGGTCGATGATCATCCAGCGGCGGTCGCCGGCGAGGCCCCAGGGTTCGACGCGGGCTTCGTGGTGGTCGAGGCGGTGGCAGCCCTTGACCGGGTACGTGTGCAGCGCCGAGATCCGCATGGCCTCAGACTGCCATGTGCGGACCCGGCTCGCGTACGGGCCGGGTCCGCAGCATGTCAGGCGGCGGGGAAGGGCGCCCGGTCCTGGGCGCAGCGGGTGCCGGCGGCGGGGATCTCGCCGTTGAGCAGGTACCGGGTGTACCAGCCGATGACGCAGGCGCTGAAGCTGCTGGTGTGGCCGAAGCCGTCGAGGGTGAGGAGGCGGGCGTTGCCGAGTTGCCGGGACATCCGGACCCCGAAGGTGTACGGCGTGGCCGGGTCGTAGGTCGGGTTGACCACCAGCACGGTCTGTGCGGTGCGTTTGTTCCACGGTCCGGCGTAGCGCTCGTCGACGGCGGGCCAGTTCGCGCAGCCGGCTTCGCTGAACGCCTCGGCGCGCCCGAAGGTCGGGTGTGCGGTCTCGAAGGCGGCGGCGAGCGGCGGGTAGACGGCGGGGTTGCGGGGCAGTGGCGCGTCGGCGCAGTTGACGGCCCGGAACGCGTCGTAGCTGCCGCGGGAGCTTGTCGCGTACGGGTAGTCACCGGACCGTCCGCGGTTTGGCAGCGTCAGGGTCGCCGGGGTCCGGGCTGTCACCGCGCTCCCGGAGATGACCTGGTGGATGTACTGGAGGGTGCCGGCCAGTTCGGGGAAGTATTCGACGACCTGGAGGGTGTCGGTGACGAACCCGGTCAGCACGTCGATGTCGATCGGGCCGCTGCCGGGGAGTTCGACGGGTCCTTGCCGCAGCCGGTCGCGGATGGTGTCGAACTTGGCGCGGGCGCCGCCGGAGAAGGCGCAGTTCGGCCCGGCCGCGTCGCAGGCGGTGAGGAAGCCGTCGAGGGCGGTCTCGAAGCCGCCGGCGCGTTCGAACTTGTTGGCGATCCGGCGGTTGGTGCGCTGGTCGGGGTCGACGTTGCCGTCGAGGACGAGGGCGCGGATGCGGTCCGGGTAGAGGTTGGCGTAGGTGGCGCCGATGAGGGTGCCGTACGAGTAGCCGATGTAGGTGAGCGTGGTGTCCCCGGCGCCTTGTCGCAGCAGGTCCAGGTCCTTGGCCACGTTGAGCGTGCTCATGTGGGTGAGCAGCGGCCCGGCGTTGCGCTTGCAGCCGTCGGTGTAGTCACGGTGGGCCTGCAGCGTGCCGGTGATCTGCGTGTCGGCCAGGGGCACCGTGGCGATCCGGGCGCGGACCGCGGCGGCCTCGGCGTCGGTGGGGAAGCACCGGACCGGATCGCTGGCACCGACCCCCCGCGGGTCGAAGCCGACGACGTCGAAGCGGTCGAGGACGTCCGGCGCGAGGATGGTGGTGGCGGCCCGGACCGTTTCGCGGCCCAGGTCGCCGGGCCCGCCCGGGTTGACGAAGACGGTGCCGATCTTGCGGGCGGGGTCGCCGGCAGGGCGGCGGGCGAGCGCGACGGTGGTGGTGGCGCCGCCGGGCTGGTCGTGGTCGAGCGGCACCTGGTAGGTGGCGCAGTCGTAGCCGGTGAGGGCGGTCTCGGTGCAGGCGGCCCAGGTGATCGGCGGGGCGGCGGAGGCGGGCGTGGCGGGGGCGGCGAGAGCCGTGACGGCGACGGCGACGGCGACACCGGTCCGGAGGGACAGGGTTCTGGCTGTCATTCCGAGGATTTTCACAGTGGTCGATACGGGTGGGCATCCTGCGACGGGGGGACATTCGCCGGGTGGCGCCTCCGCCTTTGGGAGGAGAAGGCCGCCGCTGCGCGTTGTCCCCGGTCAGGGGCGTGCTTACGATTCGCTGCGGTCAATGGCGACTGTCGTTCCCGTACGTCTTCGAGGGAGTTCCCACGTGTCGTCCGAACGTCCGGCGCGCCGTTCATCGCCGACCATCGAACTGCTCTTCGCACTCCTGGATCGCGGCCGTGCCGCGTACCGGACCATCGATCACGCCGCCGAGGGGAACACCGACCGGGCCAGCCTGCTGCGCGGCCATTCGCCGGCGGAGGCGGCCAAGTGCCTGGTGGTCCGCAGCCGGGTGACCAAACGCCGCTATCGGTACGTGCTCGCGGTCGTGCCCGGCCACCGGCACGTCGACTTCGCCCGGATCACGGCGCTGACCGGGGCCCGCGATGCGATGTTCGCCGACCGGCCGACGGCGGAGCGGCTGTCCGGGGCGGTCAGTGGCGCGATCGTCCCGTTCGCCTTCGATCCGCGGCTGGAGCTGTTCGCCGATCCGGAGATCTGTGCGCATCCGGAGCTGTTCTTCAACGCGGCGACCCTGGAGCGCTCGATCGCTCTACGGACCGAGGACTATCTGCGGCTGGCCCGCCCGACTCTGCATCCGATCACCCAGGCGTGAGCCCGGGACTCCTGGCTTTCTGAAAGATTTTATGCATAAGCTGACCGCGTGAATGACGATGCGGTCAGGACGGCGGGGCGCGTGCTGGATCTCTTCCAGGGCGCGCGCCTCACCCCCACCCAGCGGCGGATCGCGCACAGCCTGGTGGAACACGCGGCGAAGGCGGCCTATCTGTCCGCCGCCGAGGTCGCCGAGCTGGCCGGGGTCAGTCAGCCGTCGGTGACCCGGTTCGCGATGGCGCTCGGCTGGTCCGGATACCCGGCGCTGCGACGGGAGCTGCGGGCGCTGACCACCGGCGAGCCGGACGAGCCGGCGGAGCAGAACGCGATGCAGAGCGCGGTGCACGCCGAGACGGAGCACCTGCGGCGGGTCGCGGAGCAACTTCACGAGCTTGACGACGTACGCCGGGCAGCCGGCCTGCTGATCAAGAGCCGCCCGCTGCCCGTGCTGGGCCTGCGGGCCGCCGCACCGCTCGCGGCCTACTTCGGGTACTTCGCCGCGAAGGTGTTCCCCGGCGTGCGGGTGCTCGACGGCGGTGGCACGAGCCTGCTGGACCGGCTCGATCAGGCCCGGGCGGACGGCGCCGGTGCGATGCTGGCCATCGTGCTCCCCCGCTATCCGCGTGAGTCGGTGGAGGCCGTTCGCGAGGCGAAGGCGGCCGGGCTCTCGGTGGTCGCGATCACCGACTCGGCGGTCAGCCCGGTGGCCGAGCACGCCGACGTGGTGCTGCCCGCCGCGGTCGGCACCCAGCTCGTCTTCGACCTGCACACCGGCCCGATGGCGATGGCCATGGTGCTGCTGCAGGCGATGTGTGACGCGGCCCCGGAGCCGGTGCAGCGCCGTCTCGAGGAGTTCGAGGCGACAGCCGCTCGCCGGCACATCTTCATGGCCTGAGGGAGGAAACGATGTCGGAGATCAGGGCGCCGCGCGGTACGGCGTACACCGCGCAGGGCTGGCCGCAAGAGGCCGCCAAGCGCATGCTGATGAACAACCTGGACCCGGAGGTGGCCGAGAGGCCGCAGGATCTCGTGGTGTACGGCGGCACCGGCCGGGCCGCCCGGGACTGGCCCTCGTTCCACGCGATCGTCCGGGAGCTGGACGAGTTGCGGGGTGACGAGACGCTTCTGGTGCAGTCCGGCAAACCGGTCGGCGTGCTGCGCACCCATGAGTGGGCGCCGCGGGTGCTGATCGCGAACTCGAACCTGGTCGGCGACTGGGCGACCTGGCCGGAGTTCCGCCGCCTGGAGCAGCTCGGCCTCACCATGTACGGGCAGATGACGGCCGGTTCGTGGATCTACATCGGGACGCAGGGGATCCTGCAGGGCACGTACGAGACGTTCGCCGCGGTGGCCGCCAAGCGGTTCGGCGGCGACCTGGCCGGAACGCTGACCCTGACCGGCGGGTGCGGCGGGATGGGCGGGGCACAGCCGCTGGCCGTGACCATGAACGGTGGGGTCTGCCTGGTCGTGGACGTGGACCGGACCCGTCTGCAGCGCCGCGTCGACACCCGTTATCTCGATGTCATCGCGGACAGTCTGGACGAGTCCGTGACCCTCGCGATGAAAGCGAAGCAGGAACGCCGCGCGCTGAGTGTCGGCGTCGTCGGCAACGCCGCGGAGGTCTTCCCGGCGCTGCTCCGCAACGGCGTCGCGATCGACATCGTCACTGACCAGACCAGCGCCCATGACCCGCTGAGCTATCTGCCGATCGGGGTCGCGCTGGAGGACATGGCCGACTACGCCCGGAAGAATCCGGACGAGTTCACCGAGCAGTCCCGGGACAGCATGGCCAAGCAGGTCGAGGCCATGGTCGGGTTCCAGGACGCCGGGGCCGAGGTGTTCGACTACGGCAACTCGATCCGGGGCGAGGCGAAACTCGCCGGCTACCAGCGGGCCTTCGACTTCCCCGGGTTCGTCCCCGCGTACATCCGCCCGCTCTTCGCCGAAGGCAAGGGCCCGTTCCGGTGGGCGGCGCTCTCCGGCGACCCGGCCGACATCGCCGCCACCGACCGCGCGGTCCTCGACCTGTTCCCGGAGAACGAGCCGCTCGCCCGGTGGATCCGGATGGCCGGCGAGCGGGTCGCCTTCCAGGGGCTGCCGGCCCGGATCTGCTGGCTGGGGTACGGCGAACGCGACGTCGCCGGGGTCCGCTTCAACGACATGGTCGCGCGCGGCGAGGTGAGCGCGCCCCTGGTGATCGGCCGGGACCACCTGGACTCCGGGTCGGTGGCGTCGCCGTACCGGGAGACCGAGGCGATGCTCGACGGCTCCGACGCGATCGCCGACTGGCCGCTGCTGAACGCGCTGGTGAACACGGCGTCCGGGGCGAGCTGGGTGTCGATCCACCACGGCGGCGGGGTCGGTATCGGCCGCAGCATCCACGCCGGCCAGGTATGTGTGGCCGACGGGACCGCGCTGGCCGGGCAGAAGATCGAGCGGGTGCTGACGAACGACCCGGCGATGGGGGTGCTGCGGCACGTCGACGCGGGGTACGAGTCGCGGTCGGCCGGTGGCGTGCACATCCCGATGTCGTCATGAGCGAGTTCGCGAAGCTGTGGGCGGAGATCGCGCCGGTCGGGCGGGTGGACGGGGGCGGGTACCTGCGGTTCGCGCTGACCGAGCCGGAGCTGACGTTGCGGGACTGGTTCCGGGCGCAGGCCGGCGTCCGGGACATGACGGTGACCGAGGACGGCAACGGGAACCTGTTCGCGTGGCGGGGTGAGCCGTGGGCGCCGGGGACGGTGCTGACGGGGTCGCATTTCGACTCGGTGCCGTACGGCGGTGGTTACGACGGGCCGCTGGGGATCGTGAGCGCGTTCCTGGCCGCCGATCGCCTGCCGCGTGAGCAAAAAGTCGGAATTGCGGCATTTGTCGAGGAGGAGGGCGGGCGGTTCGGCGTACCGTGCCTGGGGTCTCGCCTTATGACCGGCACTGTCACCCCGTCGAAGGCCGCCTCCCTGAAAGACCGGGACGGGATCACCTTCGGGGAGGCGCTCGGCGCCGCGCCGTCTGGATCTATCGAACAAGTGGCGAATATCGCCGCTTACGTCGAGCTGCACATCGAGCAAGGGCGAGCCCTGGAGACGGCGGTCGGGGTCGGGAGCGCGATCTGGCCGCACGGCCGCTGGCGGATGGACTTCACCGGCGTCGGCGACCACGCCGGGACCACCCGGATGGCCGACCGGCACGACCCG
Organism: Actinoplanes sp. NPDC019969; assembly: GCF_055562375.1. Taxonomy (NCBI): domain Bacteria; kingdom Bacillati; phylum Actinomycetota; class Actinomycetes; order Micromonosporales; family Micromonosporaceae; genus Actinoplanes; species Actinoplanes sp. NPDC019969. The sequence goes on from NZ_JBVHFK010000002.1 coordinate 232,905, forward strand.
ATGCTGACCTTCGCGCACACCGTGCTCACCGCCAACGAGCAGGCGATCCGGGAAGGCGCCCACGCCACGATGGGCCGCGTCCAGGTCGAACCGAACGCCACCAACGCCATCCCGTCGCTGGTCCGCGGCTGGCTGGACGCCCGCGCCGCCGACACCGCGACGCTGGACCGGCTGGTGGACGCGGTGGTGCGGGAGGCCACCGACCGGGCGGGCCGGGACGGAACCGCACTGGCGGTGACGGCCGAGTCGGTGACCGGCGAGGTGGCGTTCGACACCGCGCTGGCCGGTCGGCTGTCCGCGCTGCTGGGCGACGCGCCGATCCTGCCGACCCAGGCCGGGCACGACGCCGGGGTGCTGTCGGCGCACGTGCCGACCGCGATGCTGTTCGTGCGCAACCCGACCGGGGTGTCGCACGCCCCCGCCGAGCACGCCTCCGACGCCGACTGTGAGGCCGGTGTGGAGGCCCTGGCCACGGTGCTGGAGGCGCTCGGATGAGGTTCTTCGCGCGGCACGCGTGGGTCGGTGGCCGGATCGAGGACGACGTGCTGATCGAGATCGCGGACGGCAGGTTCGCCGCGGTGACGCCGGGCGCGCGGGGCGACGGCGAGACACTGCCCGGCGTGGTGCTGCCCGGTTTGGCGAACGCGCACTCGCACGCGTTCCATCGGGTGCTGCGAGGGCGTACGCACCTGGGCCGGGGCAGTTTCTGGACCTGGCGGGAGCAGATGTACGCGGCCGCCGACACCCTCGACCCGGACTCCTACCTGGCCCTGGCGCGGGCCGTCTACGCCGAGATGGCACTGGCCGGGATCACCTGCGTGGGCGAGTTCCACTACCTGCACCACGGTCCCGGCGGCACGCGTTACGACGACCCGAACGCGATGGGGGCCGCGCTGATCCGGGCCGCCGACGAGGCCGGGATCCGGATCACCCTGCTCGACACGCTGTACCTGACCGCCGGCGTGGACGGGACACCGTTGCACGGCGTGCAGGAACGGTTCGGCGACGGTGACGCGGCGGCCTGGGCGGACCGGGTGGACCGGCTCACCGCGGGCGGCCACGCCCGGATCGGGGCGGCCATCCATTCGGTACGGGCGGTGCCCGCCGATCAGCTCGGCCAGCTGGCCGGCCGTGGCCCGCTGCATGTGCACCTCTCCGAACAGCGCGCCGAGAACGAGCAGTGCCGGGCCGTGCACGGCTGCACGCCGGCCGAGCTGCTGGACCGGCACGGCGTCCTCGGGCCGGGCACCACCGCCGTGCACGCCACCCACCTCACCGACGGCGACGTGAAGCTGCTCGGCGACAGCGGCGCCGGCGTCTGCCTCTGCCCGACCACCGAACGGGACCTGGCCGACGGCATCGGCCCGGCCGGGCGGCTCGCCGGCGCGGGCGTGCCGCTGAGCCTGGGCAGCGACAGTCACGCGGTGATCGACCCGTTCGAGGAGATCCGCGGGCTGGAGATGCACGAGCGGCTGGCCACCGAGAGCCGCGGCCACTTCCCGGTGCCGGCGCTGGTCGCGGCGGCGGCCAATCACGCGGCGCTGGGCTGGGACGACGCGGGCGGTATCGCGCCCGGCTTGCGGGCCGATCTGGTCGCGGTTGCTCTGGACAGCGTACGGACCACCGGCGCCCGTCCCGACCAGGCGATCTTCGCGGCGACCGGGGCCGACGTCACGCACGTGATCTCCGGGGGCCGGCGGATCGTCGCCGACGGCAGGCACACCCTCGTCGACGTGCCCCGCGAGCTGGCGAAGGTCCTCTCATGAGCATCCTGATCACCGACATCGGTGAGCTGTTCACCAACGACCACGGACTCGGGATCCGGCGGGACATGGCGGTCGTGGCGGAGGACGGGCGGATCGCCTGGATCGGCCCGGCGGCCTCGGCTCCGGCGGCCGACACGATGCTGGACGCGGGCGGGGCGGCGGTGCTGCCCGGCTTCGTCGACAGCCACGCCCACCTGGTCTTCGCCGGGGACCGGGCCGCCGAGTTCTCGGCCCGGATGGCGGGCGAGCCGTACACCGGCGGCGGGATCCGCACCACCGTCGAGGCGACCCGGGCGGCCACCGACGACGAGCTGCGCCGGTCCACCGCCCGGCTGGTCGGCGAGGCGCGGCGGCAGGGCACCACCACTGTCGAGATCAAGTCGGGGTACGGGCTGAACGTCGCCGACGAGGCCCGGTCCCTGCGGATCGCTGCCGAGTTCACCAGCGAGACGACGTTCCTCGGGGCGCATGTGGTGCCGGCCGAGTTCAAGGACGACCCGTGGGCGTACGTCGCCCTGGTCACCGGCCCGATGCTGAACGCGGTGAAACCGTACGCCCGCTGGATCGACGTGTTCTGCGAGACCGGCGCCTTCGACTCCGACCAGGCCCGGACCGTTCTCGCCGCCGGGCAGGCCGCCGGGCTCGGGCTGCGGGTGCACGGCAACCAGCTCGGCCCCGGTCCCGGTGTCCAGCTGGCCGTGGAGATGGGCGCGGCCAGCGTCGACCACTGCACCCACCTCACCGACGACGACGTGGACGCCCTCGCCTCCACGGTGATCGACTGCATGTGCCACTGCGACCGGGCGTCCGGCACGGTCGCCACCCTGCTGCCGGGCGCGGAGTTCTCCACCCGGTCGCCGTACCCGGACGCCCGGCGGCTGCTCGGCGCGGGCGTCACCGTGGCGCTGGCGACCGACTGCAACCCCGGGTCGTCGTACACGTCCTCGATGCCGTTCTGCATCGCGGTGGCCGTACGCGAGATGGGTCTCACCCCGAGCGAAGCGGTCACGGCAGCCACCGCGGGTGGCGCGCACGCCCTGCGCCGCACCGACATCGGCCGGATCTCGGTCGGCGCCCGCGCCGACCTGATCGTCCTGGACGCCCCCTCCCACCTGCACCTGGCCTACCGGCCCGGTGTGCCCCTGATCCGAACCGTTCTGCACGACGGAGTGCCGCAATGATCGTGACCGTTCAGCCCACCGGGGTCTCCCCCGCCGACGTCCTCGCCGTGGCCCGCGGCACCGCACATGTCGAGATCTCGGCAGCCGCCGTCGAGGCGATGGCCGTCAGCCGGGCCATCGTCGACGGCATCGAGGCATCCGGGCGGCCCGTCTACGGCGTCTCCACCGGTTTCGGCGCGCTCGCCGGCACGTCGATCGCCCCGTCCCGGCGGGCCGAGCTGCAGCACGCGCTGATCCGCTCGCACGCCGCCGGGATCGGCGCGCCGATGCCACGCGAGGTGGTCCGGGCGATGATCCTGCTGCGGGTCCGGTCGCTGGCGCTGGGCCGCTCCGGGGTCCGCCCGGAACTCGCGCAGGGCCTCGTCGACCTGCTCAACCACGACATCACGCCATGGGTGCCGGAACACGGCTCGCTCGGCGCCTCCGGCGACCTGGCGCCGCTCGCGCACTGCGCGCTGGTGCTGCTCGGCGAAGGTTGGGTGCTCGCCAAGGACGGCTCCCGGATCGCCGGGGCGGAGGCGCTGCGCGGGGCCGGGCTACGGCCGCTGGACCTGGCCGCCAAGGAGGGCCTGGCGCTGATCAACGGCACCGACGGCATGCTCGGCATGCTGCTGCTGGCGATCGCCGACGCCCGCCATCTGTTCGCCATGGCCGATGTGACGGCGGCCCTCGCGATCGAGGCGATGCTCGGCTCGGACCGCCCGTTCCTGCCCGAACTGCACGACATCCGCCCGCACCCCGGCCAGGCCGCGTCCGCCGCGAACATCCACCGGCTGCTGCAGGACTCGCCGATCATGGACTCGCACCGGGACGACCTGGCGCACGCGGTGCAGGACGCGTACTCGATGCGCTGCGCCCCGCAGGTCGCCGGCGCGGCCCGGGACACCCTCGACTTCGTCTCCGTCACCTGCGGCCGGGAGCTGGTGTCGGTGGTCGACAACCCGGTGGTGCTGCCGGACGGCCGGGTCGAGTCGACCGGCAACTTCCACGGCGCGCCGCTCGGTTTCGCCGCCGACTTCCTGGCCATCGCCGCCGCCGAGGTCGGCGCGATCGCCGAACGCCGGGTCGACCGGCTCCTCGACGTGACCCGCTCCCGGGACCTGCCGCCGTTCCTGTCCCCCGACGCCGGGGTCAACTCGGGCCTGATGATCGCCCAGTACACGGCGGCCGGCATCGTCGCGGAGAACCGGCGGCTCGCCTCCCCCGCCTCGGTCGACTCGCTGCCGACCAGCGGCATGCAGGAGGATCACGTGTCGATGGGCTGGGCGGCGGCCAAGAAGCTGCGGACCGTCCTGGACAACCTGACCAGCCTGCTCGCCGTCGAACTGCTCGCCGCGGTCCGTGGCCTGCAGCTGCGCGCCCCGCTCACCCCGTCCCCGGCCGGCCGGGCAGCGGTGGCCGCGGTCGAGCCGTTCGCCGGCGTCCCCGGCCCCGATCTGTTCCTCGCCCCGATCCTGGAACAGGCCCGCGCGGTGGTCGCCGGCCCGTCCCTGCGCGCCACCATCGAGGCCACTACCGGCCCCCTCCGCTAGCTTTCCCGCGTGTTGAGTTCGGCCGTCCTACGCGCCCCAACTCAACACACCAACGTCGACTTCCTCGCGTGTTGAGTTCGGCCGTCCTACGCGCCCGAACTCAACACACCGGGGTCGATGCGGGAGGCTCGGGGGATGATTCATCGTCACTCCGGGCTCGTGTTCGCCGGGCACACCCTCGCCGTACCCCTGGACCATCGGAAGCCGGACGGGCCGCGGATCGAGATCTTCGCGCGGGAGGTGCGGGCGAACGATCCGGCGGCCGAAGGCCGGCCGTTCCTGCTCTACCTGCAGGGCGGGCCGGGACACCGGGCGCCGCGGGAGCTGCCGGTGTGGCTGCGCCGGGCGGTCCGCGACTACCGGGTGGTGCTGCTCGACCAGCGTGGCACCGGCCGCAGCACTCCCCTCACCCGGCAGACCCTGGCCCGCGTCGACGACCCGGCGGGGTACCTGGCGCACTTCCGGGCGGACAGCATCGTGGCCGACGCCGAGCTGCTACGGGCGCACCTGGCCGGGGACCGGCAGTGGAGCGTGCTGGGGCAGAGTTTCGGCGGGTTCTGCGCGGTCTCGTACCTCAGCTTCGCCCCGCACGGGCTGCGCGAAGTGATCATCACGGGTGGGCTGCCGGGGCTGACCGCGACCGCGGAGGACGTCTACCGGGCCGCCTATCCGCGGGTGCTGGCGCACAACGAGCGGTACTACGCGCGGTACCCGGAGGACGAGGCGGTGGCCCGGCGGGTCGTCGACGCGCTGCGGGAGCAGGACGCCCGGCTGCCCGGCGGGGACCGGCTCACCCCGCGCCGGTTCCAGACGCTCGGCATCCACCTCGGCTCGAACGCCCGCTTCGACTTGCTGCACCACCTCCTGGAGGAGGCGTTCGCCGGGCCGGACCTGTCCGAGGTGTTCCTGCGCCGGGTGGACGCGGCGATCTCGTTCGCCGAGTTCCCGCTGTTCGCGATCGTGCACGAGGCGATCTACGGCCAGGGCGCGGCGACCGGGTGGGCGGCGCACCGGGTCCGTGCCGAGTTCCCGGCGTTCGACGTGGACGCGGGCGGGCCGGTCCGGTTCACCGGGGAGATGATCTACCCCTGGCTGTTCGAGGAGGATCCGGCGCTGGTCCCGCTCGCCGGCGCGGCGGACCGGCTGGCCGCCAAGGACGACTGGCCGGCCCTGTACGACCCGGCGCGGCTGGCCACCAACGAGGTGCCGGTGGTGGCCGCCGTCTACCACGACGACATGTACGTGGACCGGGACATGTCACTGGCCACCGCGTCCTCGATCAGGAACCTGCGTCAGTGGGTGACCAGCGAGTACGCCCACGACGGTCTCGGACGCTCCGAACGCGTCCTCGACCATCTGCTGACGCTGCTGAAGGACTAGCGGGGCAGTTCCTTGGCGATGACCTTGGACAGCTCGCGGAAGGCCTTGCCGCGGTGGCTGATGGCATCCTTCTCGGCGGGGGCGAGCTCGGCGTTCGTACGATCCTGGCCGTCCCCGAGGAAGATCGGGTCGTAACCGAAACCGCCCTCGCCGCGCCGGCTGCGCAGCAGGCGCCCGGTCTGCCGGCCCTCCACCAGGTGCTCGCGCCCGTTCGGCAGGACCAGCGCGGCCGCGCACACGAACGCCCCGCCCCGCTGCTCGTCGGCGACGTCGCTGATCTGGGCCAGCACCAGGTCCAGGTTGGCCGCGTCGTCGCCGTGCTTGCCGGACCAGCGGGCGCTGAACACGCCGGGCATGCCGTTGAGCGCGTCGACGGCGATGCCGGAGTCGTCGGCCACCGTCGGCAGGCCGGTCCGTTTCGCGCCCTCCCGGGCCTTGATCAGCGCGTTCTCGCCGAAGGTGAGGCCGGTCTCGGGGACGTCCGGATAGCCCGGGAAGTCACCGAGGCCGACCAGCTCGACCTGGCTGCGGCCGAGCGCCGCGTCCAGGATCCGCTGCAGCTCGACCAGCTTCTTCGTGTTCCCCGTCGCGAGCAGCAGACGCGCGCTCACGAGGAGAGGGCCTTCTGCTGCGCGGCGGCCAGCTCGGCGCACCCGAGCACACCGAGATCGAGCATGGCGTCCAGCTGAGCCCTGCGGAACACGCCGTTCTCCCCCGTCCCCTGCACCTCGACGAAGTCGCCCTCGCCGGTGCACACCACGTTCATGTCGACGCCGGCGGCGACGTCCTCCTCGTAGTTCAGGTCGAGCCGCGCCTCGCCGTCGAAGATCCCGACGCTGACCGCCTGGATCGAGGTGTGCAGCACCTTCTCCACCTTGCCCGCGAGCGCCTTGCGCGACGCCAGCCAGGTGACCGCGTCGTGCAGTGCCACGTAGGCGCCGGTGATCGCGGCGGTCCGGGTGCCGCCGTCGGCCTGCAGCACGTCACAGTCGAGCACGATCGAGTTCTCGCCGAGCGCCTTCAGGTCGATGCAGGCCCGCAGGCTGCGGCCGATCAGCCGGGAGATCTCCTGGGTGCGGCCGCCGACCTTGCCCTTGACGCTCTCCCGGTCGCCGCGGGTGTTGGTGGCCCGGGGCAGCATCGCGTACTCCGCGGTGACCCAGCCGAGGCCGGATCCCTTGCGCCAGCGGGGCACCCCCTCGGTGACGCTCGCGGTGCACAGCACCCGGGTGTTGCCGAACTCCACCAGCACCGAGCCTTCGGGGTGGATGCTCCAGTGCCGGGTCAGGGTCACCGGTCGCAGCTGGTCGGCCGTTCGGCCGTCGGGACGCGCCATGCCCCAACCCTATGCGTAACGGGCGGCGCCGGCTTCGTCCGCCCCGGCCTCACGCGGTTTTTCGTCGGTGGCGCTGATCCGGCGCGGGGTGGGAACCCCGTTGAGGTACGGCGTGGACGGCACCGCCGGCCGGATCAGCCCCGCCAGCGGAGCCGTCACGGGCTCCGGGATCGCCTCGTGCGCCCGCAGGAAGCCCTCGACCGACGCGGGCCAGCCGTACCGCTCGGCCTGGGCCCGGGCCGCCGCCCGGCGCTCCACCAGGGGCCGCTCCAGCAACCGGCTGACCGCATCGGCGAACGCCTCGGCCGTGCCCGGCACCGCCACCCCGCCGTCACCGACCACCTCGGGCAGCGCGCTCTGCTCGTTGACCACCACGGGCGTGCCGCAGGCCATCGCCTCCAGAGTGGCCAGCCCGAACGTCTCCACCGGACCCGGCGACAGCACCACGTCGGCGCTGGCCAGCAGCGCGGCGACGGCCGGCCGCTCGGAGATGTGACCGGCGAACCGGACCGGCAGCCGGGCGCCCCGATAGGCCAGGGCGGTCCGCCGGGTGCCGTCACCGGCCATCACCAGCACCGCCGGGACCTTGCCGTTGCGCAGCGCGGCGACCGTGTCGACGGCCAGCTCCGGCCGTTTCGCCGCGGACAGCCGGCTGCAGTAGACCAGCAGCAGCTCGTCGGGGCGGGCGTACCGGGAGCGGACGGCGGCGTCCATCGCGCCGGGGTGGAACAGGTCGAGGTCGACGCCGAGTGGCACCTCCACCAGGTTCGGCACGCCGATGCGGCGGAACTCCTCGGCGGCGAACGCGGTGGTGCAGACGATCGTGTCGAACGCCTCGGCGGTGCGCCGGTTGAACCGGTCCGCCAGGGCGTCGCGTTTCGGCATGCCCCAGACGCCGAGCAGGCCCGCCAGGCTCTCGTGCGACACCATCATCGACCGGACCCCGCGACGGCGTGCCCAGTCGCCGGTCCAGCGCAGCGTGGTGCGGTCGGACACCTCGATCCGGTCCGGCTCCAGCCCGTCCAGCAGCTTGATCAGCTCACGGCGGCCGGCGAGCACACGGTAACCACCGGTGCGCGGCAACGGCGCGCCGGGCAGCGTGATGACCCGGCCCTGGGTGGTGACCTTGTCGGAATAGCGACGGCCCGGAACGACCAGGACCGCCTCGTGACCGGCCGCCTGATAGCCGCGGCCCAGCTCGCGCAGCGCCGTCCGCAGGCCTCCGGTGTGAACCGTGACGAAGTTGGCCAGGCGGACGATGCGCATGCAACAGCTCCAAGTCACGTCACGTGATGCGGTCGGTGCTGAGCCGATCTCGCCCCCGTAACCGGCTCAGAGATCGTATCTGGCGCCGGGGCGGACGACTTCGACCGGTCCCGCATAGGCGGCGGTGGCGGCTTCCACAATAGATGCCTCACTGGCCCAGGCGGGTACGAGATGGGTCAGCAGGAGCCTGCCCACATCGGCCTTGGTGGCCGCCTCGCCGGCTTCTCCGCCGGTCAGGTGCAGGTCGGGGGGATTGACCACACCGTCCTGGTAACTCGCCTCACAGAGGAACAGATCGGCGCCGGCGGCCAGTCGCAGCAGCGCCTCACAGGGCGCGGTGTCCGACGAGTAGGCCAGCACCCGGCCGTTGTGTTCGATGCGGACCCCGTACGTCTCCACGGGGTGGTTGACCCGGTCCACGGTGACCGTCAGCGGGCCGATCGGGAACGTGCCCGGCTGCAGTCCGTAGAAGGTGTAGACGTCGTCGACCGGCTCGCCCTCGGTGCTGTAGGCGGCGGCGATCCGCTCGGCGGCGCCCAGCGGGGCGTAGACCGGCAACGGCGGCAGCGCGCCGGCGGGGTCGTAACGGCGCACCACGACGTAGGTGCACGCGTCCAGCATGTGGTCGCAGTGCAGGTGCGTGAGGAGGATGGCGTCGACGCGCCGCATGTCCGAGTATCGCTGCAAGGCCGAGAGTGACCCGGAACCGAAGTCGATCAGGAGCCGGAATCCCTCGGCCTCCACGAGGTAGGCCGAACATGCCGACTCGGGGCCGGGGAAACTGCCGGCACAACCGAGAACGGTTAGTCGCATCCGGATCCCTCTGGCTCACGCTGTGTTGGCCCGACCTGAGTCGTCGGCCACGCCCCACCCGACCGGTCCGTGCCGGACTTGTCAGACCAGTCAATCACGGAGCGAAGCGTACGCCGCGACAACTGCCCGCCGTTAACAACTGATCGATTTGTCGCTAAATCGACAACGCACATCACAGCCCTCATGACCTCGTCCATCACCTTTGCACCGTCACGTCCGGTGATCCACCCGCGTTGCTCAGGGTGAGTGCTTTGAAGATCATCGGATGGAGGCGGCATGACCTCGATCGAACAGGCGCGGACCACCCGGATCGTGACCCAGGCGAACCTTCCGGCCCCGGAACCGCACGCGGCGACGGACCCTTCGCCAGCGGCGCCCGATCCCGAGGTCTCCTTCCGCTTCCCGGCGCCGGACGACCCGGCGCCCGGCGCGGCACGGATGCTCGCGATCGCCCTCTACAGCGCGGCGCTCGGGCTGTGCGGGGTCGCCGTCGGGCTGTGGGCGGTGATGGCCGTCTTCAGCGGCGCGCCCGGCTGGTACCTGCCGGTGCTGGCCCTGCTCACCATGCTGAGCGTGGCGCCGGTGGTGGCCGCGTTCCTCGCCATCCACCAGCGCACCCTGCCCTGGATCCTGCTGCTCGCCGCGGCCCCGCCGATGGCCGGCAACGTGCTGGTCGCCCTGTCCTACTGATCCAGCGTGTGGAGTTCGGCCGCTGTTCGCGCCGCAACTCCACACACGTGATCTAGGCCCAGAGCTGGCCCTCGAGGGCCTCTTCCGCCTCGTTGAGCGTGCCGCCGTACGCGCCGGTCGACAGGTATTTCCAGCCGGCGTCCGGAACCACGAACGCGACGTCGGCACGATTGCCGGCCCGGACCGCCTCGTGCGCGACGGCGAGGGCCGCGTGCAGCACCGCGCCGGTGGAGAACCCGGCGAAGATGCCCTCGACCTCGATCATCTGGCGGGTCCGCAGCACGGCGTCCCGGGTTCCGACGGAGAACCGCCGGGTCAGCACGGAGGCGTCGTACAGCTCGGGGACGTACCCCTCGTCGATGTTGCGCAGGCCGTAGACCAGCTCGCCGTACCGCGGCTCGGCGGCGATGATCTGGATGCCGTCGACCTTCTCCCGGAGGAAGCGGCCGGTGCCCATCAGCGTGCCGGTGGTGCCCAGCCCGGCCACGAAGTGCGTGATCGTGGGCAGGTCGTGCAGCAGCTCCGGGCCGGTGGTCTCGTAGTGCGCGCGGGCGTTCGCCGGGTTGCCGTACTGGAAGAGCATCTTCCAGTCGGGGTGCTCGGCGGCGATCTGCTTCGCGGTCGCGACGGCCTGGTTCGACCCGCCCGCCGCGGGAGAGAAGATGATCTCGGCGCCGTACATCCGGAGGATCTGGGTCCGCTCGGCCGACACGTTCTCCGGCATCACGCAGACCAGGCGGTAACCCCGCAGCTTGGCGACCATGGCCAGGGCGATGCCGGTGTTGCCGCTGGTCGGCTCGAGGATGGTGTCGCCGGGCCGCAGGTGCCCGGACTCCTCGGCCTCGCGCACCATGAACAGCGCGGCACGGTCCTTGATGCTGCCGGTCGGGTTGCGGTCCTCCAGCTTGGCCCAGAGCCGCACCGGCGGCGCCCCTTCGGGCACCGCCGGGGAGAGCCGGGGCAGGCCGACGAGCGGCGTGCCCCCGCACGCGTCCAGCAGGCTCTCGTAACGAGCCATCAGACTTACAGGCCGCCGAGCAGCGCCGCGGCGGCGGCGAAACCGAGGGCGCCACCCGCGACGGCCGGGAGGATGGTGATCGAGTCGCCGTCCTTGACCTTGGCGTCGAGCGCGCCGAGGAAGCGGACGTCCTCGTCGTTGACGTAGATGTTCACGAACCGGTGCAGGCCGCCCTCGGGCGTGATCAGCCGGCCCTTGAGGCCGCTGTGCTTGGCGTCCAGGTCGTCGATCAGCTCGGTGAGCGTGTCACCGGCCCCCTCGACGATCTTGGCGCCGCCGGTGTAGGTGCGCAGGATGGTGGGAACGCGAACTTCGATGGCCATGGCTGCAAATCTCCTGAAGGAGTCGAACGGAAAGGGCGGAGGGTCGGTCGGGTCGCGCTGTTACCGGCAGCGACACTCGTAGAAGACCGACGCCGGGCTCTGCCCGAACATGAACGACTGCACAGCTGTGGAAATCACGCCTTCACCGTCGCATCCACGATGTTGACCTCTTCTTCGGTCACCACACCGTCCACGATACGGAACGAGCGGATCTCTTCCGTATCGGGCTCGCGGGTCGACACCAGGAGATAGTGCGCGTTCGGCTCGCCGGCGAAGGAGATGTCCGTCCGTGACGGGAACGCCTCGGTCGCGGTGTGCGAGTGGTAGATCACCACCGGCTCCTCGTCGAGGTCGTCCATCTCGCGCCAGACCCGCAGATGCTCCATCGAGTCGAACTCGTAGAACGTCATCGAGCGCGCCGCGTTGTCCATCGGGATGTGCCGGGTGGGCACATCACTGCCGATCGCTCCGGCGACGACGCCACAGGCCTCGTCGGGGTGGTCCCGGCGGGCGTGGGCGACGATCGCGTCGATGATCGCTCGGTCGATGGTCAGCACGCCGTTCACATTACCGTGAGATTTCCGTACGCCCACCGTGGCAGTTGCCACACCTACCTGATCTCGGGGAGCGCGTTGAGCAGCGATTCCTGGAGATAGCCGAGGTACGCGTACACCGAGAGCTGGAAGACCCGGCTGGAGCCCGGATCCTCGAGCACCGCGTCGTCCAGCTCCTCGCCCAGGTCGGTGTCGGGCTTGATCTCCAGGCGGGTGCCCATGGCCAGCCGGGCGTCGTTGATCGCCCGGAGCCAGGCCTCGGCAGCCTCGCCGTCCAGGCGCACCTCCCCCTCGCCCTCGTCGGGAAGGGCCGCGAGGATCGCGCCCGCCTGGTCGATCTTGCTGGTCTTGAGATCGCCCTCGGTGTAGAGCCGGAACTCCTGCGAGTCCTCTGGTCGATCGGGATAGATGTCCGGGAAGAGCCGGCTCACCACCGGATCGGTGTGATCCATGCCGTCGGTCAGCAGACCGACCACCTCGGCCGCCACTTTCCGCAGGACTCGCACCTCGTCGTGCGCGAACGTGGCGACACACTGGCCACCGCTGCGTCGGAACATCTTCTTCCCCACCCGCTCGTCAGGCCGTCAACCACGGTCGACAGTCGCCCAGAGACCGTATCCGTGCAGCTGGTTGGCGTCCATCTCCATGCGCTCGCGCGCACCTGTGGAGACCACCGCCTTGCCCTTCGTGTGCACGTCCATCATCAGCCTCTCGGCCTTTTCCTTGCTGTAGCCGAAGAGTTTCTGGAAGACCCACGTCACGTACGACATGAGATTGACCGGGTCGTCCCAGACGATGGTCACCCATGGCCGATCCTCGGCCGGTACTTCCTGTATCTCCGGCGTCTCGACGGGAGCAACCTGAGGCAACGCCATGCCCCCATGTTGCCACCGGATTCGGCGAACCGGTGAACCGGAGCATCGAACCGCTGGTCAACAGCCGCGTCGAGCCCCATGGTCGGCATCCCGGCCCGCGGCGCAATAGGGTGTGAGTCGTGGAGACCATCGCGCCGGCCCTGATGACGGACCAGTACGAGCTGACCATGGTCAGCGCCGCGCTCCGGGACGGCACCGCCGACCGGAACTGCGTCTTCGAGGTGTTCGCTCGAAGGCTGCCCACCGGCCGGCGCTACGGCGTGGTCGCCGGCACCGGGCGGCTCATCGAGCTGATCCGTGACTTCCGGTTCGAGCCGGGCGAGATCGAGTTCCTGCGCTCGGCCGGGATCGTCGACGAGGCCTGCGCGAAGTGGCTCGCGGACTACCGGTTCACCGGCGACATCGAGGGCTACTCCGAGGGCGAGCTGTTCTTCCCCGGATCGCCGATCCTGACCGTTTCCGGCAGGTTCGCCGAGTGCGTGGTGCTGGAGACGCTGATCCTGTCCGTGCTCAACCACGACTGCGCGATCGCCGCCGCGGCCGCCCGGATGGTCACCGCGGCCCGCGGGCGCCCGATCATCGAGATGGGCTCCCGGCGCACCCACGAGCACGCCGCGGTGGCCGCCGCCCGCGCGGCGTACCTGGCCGGGTTCGCCTCCACGTCGAACCTGGCGGCCGGCCGCGCCTACGGCATCCCGACCACCGGCACGTCCGCGCACGCGTTCACGCTGCTGCACGACGACGAGCCGGCGGCGTTCGGGTCGCAGGTGGCGGCGCTCGGCAAGAACACCACGCTGCTGGTCGACACGTACGACATCAGCCAGGGCATCCGCAACGCGATCGCGGTCGCCGGGCCCGATCTGCGGGCCGTGCGGATCGACTCGGGCGACCTGTCGGTGCTGGCCCAGCAGTCACGTGAGCTGCTGGACTCGCTCGGCGCCACCGAGACGAAGATCATCGTTTCGGGTGACATGGACGAGTACTCGATCGCCACCCTCGCCGCCGAGCCGGTCGACATCTACGGCGCCGGCACCGCCGTGGTCACCGGGTCCGGCGCGCCCACCGCCAGCCTGGTCTACAAGCTGGTCGAGGTCGAGGGACGCCCGGTCGTGAAACGCTCCGAGAACAAGGCGACCGTCGGCGGCCGCAAGACCGCGATCCGCCGGCACAAGCCCACCGGCACCGCCACCGAGGAGATCATCTACTCCCAGGGGGTGCCCGACCACCAGGCCAACGACCGGCTGCTGCAGCGCTCCTACGTCGCCGCCGGCACGGTGCAGGACACGCCCAGCCTCACCGAGTCCCGCGACCACCTCCGGCAGAATCTGATCTCGATCCCGTGGGAGGGCCTCAAGCTCTCCGCGGGTGACCCGGCCATCCCGGTCGTCATCGTTCCCACCGCCTGATCCTGGGGGTTTCCATGTCACGCGCGCTGATCATCGTCGACGTGCAGAACGACTTCTGCGAAGGCGGCTCCCTGCCGGTCGGCGGTGGCGCGGCGGTCGCGAAAGGCATCTCGCTGGTGCTCGACAAGGCCGGCCACCGGTGGGACCACGTGGTCGCCACCAAGGACTACCACGTCGACCCGGGCGCGCACTTCAGCGACCACCCGGACTTCGTCGACACCTGGCCGGCGCACTGCGTGGTCGGCTCCACCGGCTCGGAGTTCCACCCGGAGCTGGTCACCGACCGGATCGAGGCGGTCTTTCACAAGGGCGAGCACCAGGCCGCGTACTCCGGCTTCGAAGGCCGCACCGAGAACGGCGAAACCCTCGCCGGATGGCTGCGGGCCCGGGGGGTCACCGACGTCGAGGTGGTCGGCATCGCGACGGATCATTGCGTACGGGCCACCGCGCTGGACGCCGCCCGCGAAGGCTTCACCACCACCGTGGTGCTCGAACTGACCGCCGGCGTGGCCCGGGAGACCACCGAGGCCGCCCTCGAGCAGTTCCGTGCCGCATCGATCGCCGTAACCGGCAGCCCGGTGGTCGACGCCTGACGGCCATGCCCCATCATCGATCCACTGTGTATCGATGATCTTTACGGGATGGTCATTATGCGTTCACTCAAGAAGGCCGCGGTCGCCGTGGCCACCATGCTCCTCGCCATCGGGGGCGCCGCACTGCCGGCCGCCCCCGCCTCGGCCGCGACGAACGTCACGTACAACTTCTGGGTGTGGAACGTCGCCGGCGTGACCATGCACAACGGCAGCACCAGCGACGGTCTGATCAACGTGGCCGCGTCCTCGATCGTCAACCGGAACGCCGACTTCGTGGTGTTCAACGAGATCTGCCAGGGCCAGTACAACGCCCTGATCGCCCGGCTGCGGGAGCTCGGCTACCCCAACGACGACAGCAACTTCTCCCGGTTCACCTCCAGCCGCGACTCGGCCACCTGCCTGCCCGGCTCCGGCAGCGAGCCGTACGGCAACGCCATCTTCAGCAAGCACGCGCTGAACGGCGCCCAGCGCTGGACGCTGCCGTCGGACGGCTCCGACGACGCCCGCACCCTCACCTGCGTCGCCCCGACCGCCCGGCCGAGAATGCACTTCTGCGGCACCCACATCACCACCAGCAACGAGATCGCGTCCAACGGCAAGGCGCACAACGTGAACCAGCTCGACTACGCGCTGGCCCGCATGGAGGACTTCAACGCCGCCGGGGACACCGCCGTCATCGCCGGTGACTTCAACGGCCAGCCGCACTACGGCAGGCTCAACAACTGGTACTCGTCGACGCTGAACGTCGCCAACAACAACGGCAACACCGGCGCCTACCGCGAGCTGGACGACAACGACTCGGGCAACTGCCTCGGGTACGGCGAGTGGACCGCCACCGGCACCCCCGGCGCCACCCCGCCGTGCGGTGGCAGCGCCAAGATCGACCTGATCTTCGCCCGCCAGAACCGGATCGTCGGCAGCTACAGCGGCGACTCGCTGAGCATCTCCACCGCCTGCTCCGGCATCCCGGCGACCAGCGCCTACGCGGCCGGCTCCTGCTCCGACCACCGCATCGTCATCGGTACCGCCACTCTCTCCGTCGCCTGATCTCCGTCACATCGCGGCCCCATGCCCCGGGCGGGGCGTGGGACCGTGCCGTTTCCGGCTCAGCTCGGCCGTCCAGTTCCCTGATCCGATGCAGTCGCCAGCACTCGACCATCGGAGTGAGCCGGCATCCCCGCATTCGTGCGCAGTTGACCAGCGGCGTCGGGCAGCGCACCCGCCCGCTGGACCAGCCGACCACCGGATCCGACAGCCCCCGCCCGCAGGACCAGCCGACCACCGAATCGGACAGCACGCCCCGGGTCCAGCGCCGGAATCGAACAGCTCACCGCCCGCTCGCGCAGCTCGCCACCAGCACTTGCACGACTCTGCGCAGTTGACCACCGAAATCGGCCAGTTCCTCAGCTCGTCACCGAAGTCGGACAGTTCCTCCGCGTGTATGAGCAACTCCCCGCCGGGATCGGGCAGTTCCTCAGCCTGCATGAGCAACTGGCCATCGGCGTCGGCCCGCTCTGCCGCGATCTTGAGCAGTTGACCACCGGGTTCAGCCGGTTCCGTCGCGATCTTGTGCGATTCGCATCGGTTCGCCGCACTCAAGATCGGTGCGGCTCACGATCTTGGGCGCTAATCTCCGGATCCCCGGAGCCGTGTGCACACCTTCGGACCCACTTCGGATCTTGTTCGCGCGACACCAGATTCAGGTCTACAAGATCGACAGCAGGGCTCTGCCCGGAACCCGCGCCCTGGACGTCGCGGTCCGACCACACGGCTCGGACGAGGGATTTCCGGTCGTCCCCACGAACTCGGGAGACTTCCCACGGGTGTTGGCCCGTAGAGGCGCGCCGAGCAGCGGCCGCACCGCAATCAGCCGCTCATGGTGCGAAGTTGGCAACGCGTGATCGACACTCGGACCACAGGCCGACCGCACGCATACAACCGCAGAGGGCTCGCGAGGCGAGGACTGCGACACCGTCACCGCTCCCCACCATCGACGGTCGGCACAGCCGGCAGCGACCCGCGGGCTGGGGACCGCTCCCCATAACGGCGAAGTCAGCGGCCCACGACGTCCTCGGAGACCGGCTCCGGCCTGACGGAGGCATCCGCGGCGCGGCCGCCGGCCACCGGCGGGGTGAGGGCGGGCGCATCCGAGGCGGGCGCATCCGAGGCAACCCCAGCGGAGGCGGACGCATCCGGAGCAGACACGACTGAAGCGGGCGCATCCGAGGCAGGCACAGCTGAGGCAGGCACACCCGAAGCGGGCGCATCTGAAGCAGCCACAGCAAAGGCAGGCACAGCCGAGGTGGTCCCAGCCGAGGCGGGAGACGCCGACGGTGCCGGTGTGTCGCGGCGGCGGCGCAGCTCGGCCGGGAGGACCAGCAACGCCACCAGAACGCCCACCGCGCCCACCGCGGCGAACCCCCACGCCGGGCCCCAGCGGTCGATCGCCAGGCCGGCCAGCGGGGCGCCGCAGGCCACGCCGACGGTCAGGGCCGAGTTGTGCATGCCCATCGCCTCGCCGCGGGCGCCGGCCGGGATCATCCGGCTGATCGCGTCGGAGCTGGCGGTGATCGTCGGGGCGCAGAGGGCGCCCGCCGGGATCAGCAGCAGCGCCAGCAGCCACCAGTGGTCGCCGCCGAGGCCGACGGGGATGGTCAGCAGGGCCATCGGCGTGAAGATCACCAGGATCGGCAGGCCGCGGCGGACGGTGCCGTAGAGGAAGCCGCCGATGAGTGAGAACAGCGCCCACAGGGCCAGCACCAGGCCGGCGAACTCGACGTCGCCGGAGGCCCGGAGGGTGGCGACCACGGCCACGTCGGTGCCGGAGAGGACCAGGGTGGCGGCCATCGTGACGGCCAGGACGGCGAAGAACCGGGGCTTGAGCCAGGTGCTGCGGGGCACCCGCTCGCCGCTGGACACCGGGGCCTCGTGGGCGGCCCGGACCGGTGGGTCGAGCAGCCACAGGCCGATGCCGGCCAGCAGGATGCCGGCGGCCAGGGCCAGCATGGCGCCGCGGGAGCTGCCGGTGGTGACGATCAGGACGCCGAGCGCGGGGCCGGCCATGAACGACAGCTCGGTGGTCATCGAGTCGAGCGCGAACGCGGGCAGCCGGTGCGACTCCGGGGTGAGCGCGGCGATCGCCTGCCGGGCCACCGAGAAGGCCGGCAGGGCCAGGAAACCGCCGACCGCGGCGACCGGGAGCAGCGCCCAGTAGGGCAGCGCCTGGGCGACCAGCCAGTAGACCACCTCGGCGACCGTGGTGAGGACCAGGACCGGCCGCAGCCCCCAGCGGTCGATGAGGCGGCCCATCACGGGGGCGCCGATCGAGCCGCCGATCGTCGACGCGGCGCCGACCAGGCCGGCCGCGCCGTAGCTCATGCCGAGGCCCTCGACGACGTGCAGCGTGAGCACGACCGTCGCCGCCGCGATCGGGATCCGGGCGAGGGTGGCGACCACGAGCACGGACGTGATCTTCGGGAGCGCGAGTGTTTCGCGGTAAGGCGTGAGCAGCATGGTGGATCCTGACCTCCGCCGCCCATCCTGCCGTGGGGGTACGACGAAAAGCCAACGGTTAAGGATGTGACGAAAAGCAAACGGCCCGCGCTCGGGAGAGCGCGGGCCGTTCGATGCGGCGGGTCAGCGGTCGCGGTCGGTGCTGACGTCTTCCTGGTACGTGGCGCCACCGTCCGACTCGGCGGTGAGCGGTTTCGCACCACCCTCCGGCGGGCCGGCGATCGTCTGACCGGCCGCCAGCTCCGGGAACTTCAGGTCGAAGGCGGGCCGCTCGGAGCGGATCCGCGGCATCCGGTCGAAGTTGCGCAGCGGCGGCGGGCTGGTGGTGGCCCACTCGAGCGAGTTGCCGTGGCCCCAGGGGTCGTCGGCGGTGGTCAGCTTGCCGACCTTGTACGACTTCCACACGTTGTAGATGAACGGCAGGGTCGACAGGCCGAGGACGAACGAGCCGATCGTGGAGAACGTGTTCAGGAAGGTGAAATTGTCGGCCGGCAGGTAGTCCACGTACCGCCGGGGCATGCCCTTGGTGCCCAGCCAGTGCTGGACCAGGAACGTGCCGTGGAAGCCGATCATCGTGAGCCAGAAGTGGATCTTCGCGAGGCGCTCGTCGAGCATCCGGCCGAACATCTTCGGGAACCAGAAGTAGATGCCGGAGAACACCGCGAACACGATCGTGCCGAAGAGCACGTAGTGGAAGTGCGCGATCACGAAGTACGAGTCGGAGACGTGGAAGTCGATCGGCGGCGAGGCGAGCAGCACGCCGGAGAGACCACCGAAGAGGAACGTCACCAGGAAGCCGACCGCGAAGAGCATCGGCGACTCGAAGCTGATCTGGCCGCGCCACATGGTGCCGATCCAGACGAAGAACTTCATGCCGGTCGGGACCGCGATCAGGAAGCTCAGGAAGCTGAAGAACGGCAGCAGCACCTGCCCGGTGGCGAACATGTGGTGCGCCCACACCGACATCGACAGCGCGCCGATCAGCAGCGTCGCGGCGACCAGGCCCTTGTAGCCGAAGACGGGCTTGCGGCTGAAGACCGGGATGACTTCGGTGATGATGCCGAAGAACGGCAGGGCGATGATGTACACCTCGGGGTGGCCGAAGAACCAGAAGAGGTGCTGCCACAGCATCGGGCCGCCGGTCGCCACGTCGAAGACGTGCGCGCCGAGGACACGGTCCGCGGCGAGGGCGAACAGCGCGGCCGCCAGGAACGGGAAGACCATCACCGCGAGCAGCGCGGTGACCAGCATGTTCCACGTCATGATCGGCATCCGGAACATGGTCATGCCCGGGGCCCGCAGGGTCAGGATCGTGGTGATCAGGTTGACCGAGCCGAGGATCGTGCCCAGACCGGAGAGGGCCAGGCCGACCACCCACATGTTCCCGCCGACGCCCGGCGAGTGCAGGCTGTTGCTCAGCGGGGTGTACGCGAACCAGCCGAAGTCGGCGGCGCCACCGGGGGTGAGGAACCCGCCGATGGTGATCAGGCCGCCGAACAGGTAGAGCCAGTAAGCGAAAGAGTTCAGCCGCGGGAACGCCACGTCCGGCGCGCCGATCTGGATCGGCACGACGTAGTTGCCGAACGCGAACACGATCGGCGTGGCGAAGAACAGCAGCATGATCGTGCCGTGCATGGTGAACAGCTGGTTGTACTGCTCCGGCGACAGCAGCTGCATGCCCGGACGGGCCAGCTCCG
Organism: Actinoplanes sp. NPDC019969; assembly: GCF_055562375.1. NCBI lineage: Bacteria > Bacillati > Actinomycetota > Actinomycetes > Micromonosporales > Micromonosporaceae > Actinoplanes > Actinoplanes sp. NPDC019969. Next base: position 252,848 of record NZ_JBVHFK010000002.1, read on the forward strand.
CGCGCATCAGCAGCGCCATCAAGCCACCGAGCAGGAAGAACACGAAGGCCGTGATCATGTACATGATCCCGATCTGCTTCGCGTCCGTCGTCCGCAGGATCCGGGCAAACGCCGAGCCCTTGACCTGCCGCCGGACCGGGTATGGTCGGGTCGCGATCGGCGACGGCGCAACGGTCGTCACGAATTGCCTCCGTTGTCTCGTTCGTCCCTCTCGGGATATCCCGAAGATCGGGCGTACCTGGCTGGCAGAATAGTCCCCCGCGTACCTTCCGCCGTCGCGGGGTGACCAAAGAGCACACCAGGTCACCTCTCCGGTCAGACCGGAGACACACGAGGGCCGGCCCGGAGAGACGGTCGGGTCAGACCGGAGCCACCAGCGCCCGATAGTGATCGGTGAAGATGTGCGCGCCCCGGCGGCGCAGCATCGGGTCGCGCAGGGCCGGTGGCACGTCACGGGTGCGGTCCCGCTCGCGGGTCCGCTCGCGCACCTCGGCGCAGCGTGGCCGGCGCCGCTCCTCCCACGCCCGCAGCGCGGCCGGGATGTCCCCGGCGGCGTCGCGCAGCTCCTGGCCGAGGACCCAGCCGTCCTCGAAGGACATCGCGGCGCCCTGGGCCAGGGTCGGCGCGGTGGCGTGCGCGGCGTCGCCGACCAGCACGACCGGGCCGGTGGACCAGGACGGCAGCACGACCTCGTCGGTGCGGGCCACCTGCACCTTCTCGATCTTGCCGAGGATGGCCGGGACCGGGCCGCCGAACGAGCCGAACAGCTCGCGCAGGCGGGCGAGCGGATCCGCCGGGTTGGGCGCGTCGGGCGCGGTCTCGTCGGCGTGGCAATACAGCCGGCGGCCGCCCATCGGCATCGCCACGAACTGCGAGCGGCGGCCGAGCACCGCCGTCCAGTCGGCCAGCGGCGGGCCGCCGCTGACCACCGCGCGGTAGACGATCTGCCCGGTCGGCACGGCCGGGCCGCCGAGCCCGACCTGGTCGCGGATCGAGGAGCGCCTGCCGTCGGCGGCGACGACCAGGTCGTACTCCGCGATGCCGCCGGTAGAGAACTCGACCTTGGCGGCGCCGTCGACGATCTGGACGTCACGCACCTCGGTCTCGTAGCGCACCTCGCCGCCGACCCCGGTGAGCAGCACCTGCTGGAGATCGGCGCGGGACAGCACCCGGGACTCGCCGACACCGGCCCACAGGGCCGCCGCGTCCATCTCGAACAGCTCGCGGCCGCGGGTGTCGAGGAAGACCTGCCGGAAGACCAGATCGCCCAGTGGGCGCAGCGGGACGTCGAGGCCGAGCTGGCGCAGCGCGCGGGTGGCGTTGCCGGGGAGATGGATGCCGGCGCCGGGCAGGACGGTGGCCGGGAGCGCCTCCACCACCTCGGGCCGGAAACCGGCGACTCGCAGCCCCCGGGCCGCGGCCAGGCCGGCGATGCCGGCGCCCACCACGAGGATGCGCAAGCTCATGACACCAACGCTTTCTTGTCGATTGATACGCGTCGGAGTGACGACATTACCCCCAGCAACCAATGTGGGGGAACACCCGCGATCACCCCGTCGCGGGAAGCGGGCCGTCGGTCTCCGGCGGCGGGATGGCCATCGCCGCCGCGAACGCACGGCCGGCGCGGGCCAGGGCGACGGCCCGCCGGCGCCGGTAGAAGCGGTGCCGGGACCGGGGCGACAAGGTTTCCATGTGGACACTCAACCACCGGGGTATGACACTTTCGGGCCATCGAGTTACACGCCTGTAGTTCCCGGGCAGACAATCGCGTCATGAGCGACCGTCTCGACGAGTACCGGAGCAGGCGGGACGCCCGGCGCACCCCGGAGCCGATCCCCGCGCCCCGCCGATCACCGGAGCGACCGCGGGACGAGGGCGAGCCGCGTTTCGTCATCCAGCAGCACCACGCGCGCAGCCTGCATTGGGACGTCCGGCTGGAACGCGACGGCGTGCTGGTCTCCTTCGCCGTGCCGCGCGGCCTGCCCCGCGAGCCCGCCCGCAACGCCCTGGCCCGGCCCACCGAGGACCACCCGCTGGAGTACCTGGACTTCGCCGGGGAGATCCCGGCCGGCGAGTACGGCGGTGGCCTGATGACGATCTTCGACCGGGGCACGTACGAGGCCGACAAGTGGCGCGACGGCGAGATCGGGGTCACCTTCCGCGGTGAGCGCACCCACGGGCGGTACGTCTTCTTCCGGATCGACGAGCGGGAGTGGCGGGTCCGGCGGATGGATCCGGCCGAGCCGGGCTGGGAGCCGATGCCGGAGGCGGTACGGCCGATGCTGGCGACCCCGTCCGCCGGGCTCCCGCCGGACGACCGGGACTGGGGTTACGAGATGGACTGGGGCGGCCGGCGCGTCCTCGCGTACGTCTCCGGGGGAAGAGTCCGCCTGACCGACGGTGACGGCGACGATGTGACCTCGTGGTACCCGGAGATCCGGCCGCTGGGCGCGGCGCTGGCGCCGGCCGAGGCCGTGCTCGACGGCGAGATCGTCGCCTTCGACGGGCCCCGCCCGGATCCGGCCCTGCTGACCCGGCGCACCGCGCCGAAGGATCCCGCGGCGGCCCGGCGGGCGGCGGACCGCACCCCGGTTCATCTGATGCTGTACGACCTGCTCTGGCTGGAGGGGCACAGCACGGTCGAACTGGTCCGTTACGCCGAGCGCCGGGAGCTGCTGGAGAGCCTGTCGCTGGCCGGCCCGAACTGGCAGACCCCGCCGTACTTCTCCGGCGGCGGCACGTTCGCCCGGGAGACGGCAGCGGCCCAGGGCCTCCCGGGGGTGATCGGGAAGCGCCTGGACTCGCCGTACCTGCCCGGGCGCGCGAGCCGGCTGTGGTCGAGAATCCCGCCGCGATGAGATCCCGCGGCGCAGCCCACTTCGGTGTGTGGATCTCGGGCGCGAATAACGGCCGAAATCCACACGCTGAAAGCGCTAGAAGATCACCACGGAGCGCAGCACGTCGCCGGTGTGCATCTTGGCGAAGGCCTGTTCGACCTCGTCGAGCGCGATCTCCTCGGTGACGAACGCGTCCAGGTCGAGCCGGCCCTGCCGGTACAGCTCGGTGAGCATCGGGAAGTCCCGGGACGGCAGGCAGTCGCCGTACCAGCTGGACTTCAGCGCGCCGCCGCGCCCGAAGACGTCGAGCAGCGGCAGCTCGACGGTCATCTCCGGGGTGGGCACACCGACCAGCACGACGGTCCCGGCCAGGTCACGGGCGTAGAAGGCCTGCTGGTACGTCTCCGGCCGGCCGACCGCCTCGACCACCACGTCGGCGCCGTGCCCGCCGGTCAGCTCGCGCACCTTCTCCACCACGTCGTGCTCGCGGGCGTTGACCGTGTGGGTCGCCCCGAACCCGCGGGCCCATTCCAGTTTCCGGTCATCGGTGTCGATCGCGATGATCGTGGTGGCGCCGGCCAGGGCCGCCCCGGCCACCGCGCCGTCGCCGACCCCGCCGCAGCCGATCACCGCGACCGAGTCGCCACGGGTCACCCCGCCGGTGTTGATCGCGGCGCCGATCCCGGCCATCACCCCGCAGCCGAGCAGGCCGACCGCGGCGGCCCGGGCCGACGGGTCGACCTTGGTGCACTGGCCGGCGTGCACCAGCGTCTTCTCCACGAACGCGCCGATGCCCAGCGCCGGGGACAGCTCGGTGCCGTCCTCGAGGGTCATCTTCTGGCCGGCGTTGTGGGTGGCGAAGCAGTACCACGGCTTGCCGCGCAGGCAGGCCCGGCAGTTGCCGCAGACCGCGCGCCAGTTGAGGACCACGAAGTCGCCGGGCGCCACGTCGGTGACCCCGTCGCCGACGGCCTCGACCACGCCGGCCGCCTCGTGACCGAGCAGGAACGGGAACTCGTCGTTGATCCCGCCCTCGCGATAGTGCAGGTCGGTGTGGCAGACCCCGCAGGCCTGCACCTTGACGACCGCCTCGCCCGGCCCCGGGTCGGGCACCACGATGGTGGCCACCTCGACCGGCTTGCCCTTCTCCCGGGCGATCACGCCCCGCACCCGCTGACTCATCCGCGCACACCTCTCCTCGCTGATCGGGCCGATGAGGGCCGGTCCGATGGGGACAACCCTGCCACCTCCACCGGCGACTCCAGGAGGGCTTCGGCGACTTTCGCGAGCTGCCGGATCTGCGGGCGGGTCAGCCGGTCGAAGATCAGCTGCTGGACCGCCTCGGCGTGGCCGGGCGCCGACTCGGTCACCTTGGCCCAGCCCGCGTCGGTGAGCACGGCGATCTGGACCCGGCCGTCGGCGGCGTCGCGTTCCCGGCGCACCCAGCCCTTCTCCTCCAGCCGGGCCACCACGTGGGAGAGCCGGGACAGTGACGCGCAGGCGCGTCTGGCCAGCTTGCTCATGGCCAGACGGCGGTCCTCGCGCTCGGAGAGGGTCATCAGCACCAGGTATCCCATGTGGGTGAGACCGGCGTCGCGCTGCAGTTGCGCCTCGAGCGCCGCCGGGACCCGGACGAGCACCTCGACCACCTGCCGCCAGACGTGCTGTTGCTCATCGGTCAACCAGCGGGGCTCGTCCATGCTGGCACATTAGTGGCGTTCGGTTACCGCGATGTGCACCGGACGGCAGGGATCCACCACACGGCGTCAGGGATAGGACTCTGATTCGATCGACTTCCGTGAACTTTGCCGGGTAGGCTGTCCGAGGACCTCAACCCCGACACGGCGCCGGAACCGGCTGGCTGGGGGGCCTCGGCCGGTTCCGGCGTCGTGTACCTATGAGCTTCCTCAGTGAGCTTCTCACTGAGCGGGCGGCTCGTCCTTGCCCGCCTCTTCGAGGGCGTCGGCCTCTTCCTTCGTCTTGTGCACGGCGCCGTCCGCGTGCTCCGGCGGGCCGTACACGGTGTAGAGGACCAGCGGGTTCGGGCCCTCGTTGACGAAGTTGTGCTTGCGGCCGGCCGGCACGACCACCAGGTCGCCCTGCTGGACCTTGCGGGTCTGGCCGGAGACGACCGCCTTGCCGACCCCGCTGACGAAGGTCAGGATCTGGTCCACCTCGTGGACCTCCTCACCGATCTCGCCGCCCGGCGGGACGGTCATGATGACGAGCTGGGTGTGCTTGCCGGTCCAGAGCACGCGGCGGAAGTCGGGGCTCTGCTCAGCGACGGTGGCAATCGTGAAGTGCTCCATGACCCCGGACGTACCCAGGTCAGGCTTTTCGCAATCGGCCCGGGACGACCGGCGACGGCCGGCCGATCAGATAGCCCTGGACGTAGTCGACGCCCAGCTCGCGCAGCATCCGCAGGGTGGGCTCGTCCTGCACGAACTCGGCGACGGTGTGGATCCCGTACGCCTGGCAGACCTGCACGAGCGCCCGTACCAGCACCTGGTCCTGGGGATTGTCGACGAGGTCCACCACGTATTCGCCGTCGATCTTGACGAGGTCGATCGGGAAGAGCCGCAGATAGCGGAACGACGCGTACCCCGAGCCGAAGTCGTCCAGGGCCAGGCCGCAGCCGAGGTCGCGGACCCGGTCGGCGAACCGCCGGGCCTCGCTCAGGTTGCCGATCAGCGCCGTCTCGGTGATCTCGAAGGTGAGCTGCGCCGGCTCCACCCGGTAGCGGTCCAGCAGCTTCTCCACCTCGTTGGTCAGCCGCGGGTCGCCGACCGACCGGCCGGAGAGGTTGACCTGGAGGCACAGCCCGGGCTGCTCGGCGGCGAGCCGCATCGCCCGCTCCACCACCCACAGGTCGATGTCGAAGATCGCGTCGAGGCGTTCCGCGGCGTCCAGCACCTGGATCGGGGACTGTGGCCCGTCGCTCTCGTCGAGCACCCGCAGCAGCAGCTCGTGCCGGGTCACCTTGTTGGTCTGCAGTTCCAGGATCGGCTGGGCGTAGAGGGTGAAGCGGTCGGTGCCGAGCGCGTCGGCGACCCGGGAACGGTAGGAGCCCTGCCGGTCCCGGACCGGCACCGGATGCGCGACCAGGGTCATCGGGCGGTCCGCCTCCCGGGACTGCCGCCACGCCTGCTCGGCGTCGATCAGCAGGCCGTGACTGCCGGCCTCGGCGTCGCGCTCGAACCGGACCAGGCCGCCCCACACCCGGGCGTGCCCGCTCAGCAGGGTGACCAGGGCGCGGGCCTGCTCGCGGGCGGCCCGCCAGGTGGTGCGGGCCAGCAGGACGGCGATCTCGTTCGGGCCGACCCGGCCGATCAGGTGTTCCGGGCGGGCGTTCTCCTCGATCAGGCGGGCCGCGTGGTGCAGCAGATCGGCGTTACGCTCCGGTCGTACCCCCGCAGCGGTGTCTCCGGCCTGCACCCGGACCACCAGGAGCGCGCCGCCCGCGCCGCGCAGCGCCCGGTCGATCTCGTCGGCGAACCGCGCCCGGGTCAGCAGACCGGTCGCCGGGTCCGGCTCGATCAGGGAGGCCTGCACGGTCTCGCCGCGGCGGGTGAGCCGGGCCGACTCGCGGCGGGCACGCTCGCGGGCCGAGACGTCGCGGACCGTGCCGCGGATGCCGCGCACCGTGCCGTCCGGGCCGTCCATCGGTTCCAGGGTGCAGTCGATGTCGAACCAGCCGCCGTCGGCACGCATCAGCCGGACCGTCGTGTGCACGGTCCGCTTGCTGGTCCAGGCCTCGGTGATGGCGCCCAGCGCCTTGGCGTGGTCGTCACGATGCACGTGCCGGGAGAGGATCTGGCGGGTCTTGCCCCTCTCCTCCGGGTCGCGGCCGACCATCGCCGACATCGCGGCGGACCAGACGATCTGATCACCGGCGGCGGTGTACGTGAACCACGCCGCCCGGTCGTCGGCCGGCTGCCGGGGCTCGGGCAGGGCGGCCGGCAGTGATGGCGATGGCGCCGGAGTCCAGCGTTCCCGTTCGTCGGGCACCGTCATACCCCGCCACCTCCCCCCTTGCGCACGGCCGTTCCCGTTGGCGCCACCAAGACCCCTCACCTATTACGACCTGTCACCAGGCCGTAGTAACAGTGGACGTAGGCGTCAAAGTTTTGACGTATCCGCAGGCAAGGCCGGGAGCAGGGAATTATCGCCCATCCAGAGTAACGAAACAACCGAATGGATGACCTCGTTCCCTTACATTTCCGTCGAAAAACTCCGGCCCTCTCCATGACAGACAGTCACTACCAGTGTCCGCCACGGAACCTTCCGCAGTTCCCTACCCCGTTCCCACCGTCCACATGCACCCACCGCATTCGCCGATGCGCACAGCGTGACGATCAGGCCGGGGTGATCTGCAACTCATCGATGCGCTGCCAGACCGGCCGCATCGCCACCTCCGGCTCCCGCGCGAAGACGCTGCCGCGGATCCGCACGAACACGCAGTTGCCGACCCGTTCCAGCACGGCCTGCCGGCGTACGTCGCTCTCCCACTGCTCCGGGCCCTGGTAGGCGTCGCCGTCGCACTCGATCGCCAGCCGCCTGCCGTCCGGGGCGTTCAGCACGAAGTCGATCCGGTAGCCGCCGATCCGGAACTGTGGGACCGGCCGGAAACCCCGGCCCACGAGCGACTTCAGGACCGCGCGTTCGAAGTCGGTCTCGCACGGCGCTCCGGCGTCGGCCGCGAGGGCCTCCACGGGCAGATCGATGGCGTACGCCAGGAGCCGTCCCCGCGCGTCGTCGGCCGGCAGCGCGCCCGGGCGTACCGAATGGAAGATCCAGAGCTGGTCCCGGGCTCGCGACGCCGCCACGTTGATCCGCCGGTGGTAGTCCCGTTTGGTGAACGCCGCGATCCGCGGATCCCGCTCCGACACCACCATCGACACCAGCACCACGTCCCGCTCGTCGCCCTGGAACGTGTAGGCGTCGCCGACCCGCAGCCGCCGCGCCTGGATCTCGTCCTCGCCGATCGCCTCCCGGATCTGCTCCAGCAGCCAGCCCGCCTGCCCGCTGCTGCTGAGCAGGCTGATCACGCCGAGGGTCCGGCCGTCGTACCGCGGATCCGCCACGATCTTGGTGACCCGCTCGACGAGGGCGGCGGCCTCCTCCAGGTTGACGTCGCCGTACCCGGCGATCGGCTGGCGCACCCCGTCCGGGCAGTGCACGGTCTGGATCGGCGGCAGGGCCGGCCGGTCCGCCCGCAACGGCCGGATCTTCCCGTCGTAGTAGTGCCGCGAGGAGAACTCGATGATCTGCGGCACGCAGCGGAAATGCTCGGTCAGCAGGATCCGCTCGGGGGAACGGCGGACCGCGTGGTCGTACAGCGACGACTCCGGGTCGAAGTGCTCGGCCGACGGCACCCCGGTCAAATGCCGCCGGATCAGGCCGTCCACCGCGCCGACGAACCCCAGCTGCGGGCCGATCTGCTGGTCGTCGCCGACCACCACGGCTCGTTCCGCCAGCGACAGCACCGGCAGCGCGAACAGATCCGCCTGGGACGCCTCGTCGACGATCACCACGTCGAACGTCGCGCCCCCGGCGAACTGCTCGATCGCCCGGTCCACCGACATGACCCAGACCGGCACGGCGGTGACCGCCTGCTCCATCGCCCGCTGGGCGTGCGCCTGCCAGGCCGCGGCGCCCCGCCCGGTGCCCTTGCCGATCTTGCGGAGGGCGGTGGTCCAGTCGGCCAGCGCGGCCCGGCGCCGGTCGTCCAGCGCCCGCGACACCTCCAGCCACGCCGACGCCACCACCAGCTCACCGGTCAGCCGGCGGATCCGGTCCCGGGCGCGTTCCACCCGCCGGGCCAGCACCGCCGGATCGACGTCACCGACCACGCCGTCGAACCAGGTCTGCGCCCGCCGCCACTCCCAGGCCTCCAGACACGCCTGGCCGGAGACCACCGGGTGCTCGCCGGCCGCGATCAGCGCCGCCCACTCCGGCGCGGCCACCGCCAGCCGATGGAAGGCCGCGTCGAATCGCAGCACGTCCGGCTGCAACAGCACCAGCCGGCGCACCTCGGCGATCCGCTCGTCCCAGTCGTCCAGCGTCCGCCACGACTCGGCCAGCTCCGGCCAGGCCGCCACCCGCTCGGCCACCGCCCGTTCCACCGCTTCGGCCTTGTCCAAAGCGAACATCTCGGCGGACGCCTCCAGCGCCTCGGTCGCGGCGGCCAGGGCGGCGGTGTCGACGGCCAGCTCGTGCTGCGGCATCAGCGCCGTGATCCGGCGGGCCAGCGGCGGCCACCGGTTCAGGTCGAAGTCCAGCGACTGGATGGCCTCGGCGAGCAGCGCGCCGGCCCAGATCTCCGGATCGCCCCAGCCGCCCGGCGGCTCCGGGATCGCCAGCCGCTCCACCCACTCGAACCAGGACTCGCCGAGCCGGGCACGGGCCTGCGACCGCTGGACCGCCTTGACCGCCAGATCGACGTCCGCGGTGGTCCGCAGCGGCTCGTCGTCCACCCGCACCTCGTCGGCCAGCCGGTACAGCCCGGACTGCAGCAGCCGGCTCAGGCCCTTGCCCGCCGCGAACCGCTGCCGGATCTCGGCCAGCCGGGTGAGCAGCAGTTTCGGCTCGGCCAGGATGTGCTCCGGCACCGTGATCCGATGACCGGACACCTCCCGGGTCAGCGTCGCCAGCTCCGCGAACAGCGTCTCGGTGGTGACCACCTGGTCGTTCCAGAGCGTGCGCCAGTGGGGATCGTCGAGCAGCCGGCCCAGTCGGTCGGTCCAGGTGCCCTCGCGCCGGCGGACCCAGGCCACCGCGTCCCGGAGCTCGGTCAACAGCTCGGACATGCCGGGGCGGCGCTCCGCCCGTACCGCCGCAAGATCGACGCCCTGATCGGCGAGCCGGGACAGGCCCGCCCGCGTCTCCACCGCTGTCTCCCGGGACGCCGCGGCAGCGGCCGCATCCGGCAGATCGGAGATCTCCGGCAGGGGCCGCATCGCCGCCGCACGGTCCTCCGGCGTCAGCCGGGAGCTGAGTTTCAGCAGCGTGGTGAACTCTTCGATGGTCAGCGGCGGCGGACCGGAGACCGGATCCGGGATGCCGCCGTGCGCCGCGGCCCGCTCCCGCAACCACGCGCCCACCTCGGCGGGCAGCAGAGCGACGCCACCTATCTGGTACGTCTGAGCCTCGCTCTCGGCGATCAGCCGCAGCCCCGCCATCGCCGCGGCCAGCTCCCGCTCCGCCTCCTCCAGGTTCCGGGTCAGCCGCTGCACCCGGCGCTCCTCGGCCTCGCCGTCCAGCGTGGCGGCCCGGTCCGACAGCTCCCGCGCGGCCAGCTGCAACTGCACCAGCTGATCGGTGGTCCGGCCCAGCACCGCCAGGCACAGCGGCTGCACCTCCTCCGGCAGGCCGTCGCGCAGCACCCGCAGCGGCTCCTCCTTCTGCGCCACCACCAGGACCCGCTTGCCGTTCGCCATCAGATGACAGATCAGGTTGCGGATCGTGTGCGTCTTGCCGGTGCCGGGCGGGCCCTGCACGGCGACGTTGCGGTGATGGGCCAGGCGGCGGGCGATCGACTCCTGCGCCTCGTTCGTCGGCAACGGCATCAGCAGCCGCTCCCCCACCCGCTCCCAGGTCTCCGGGCGGTCGTCGGGCATCCGCAGGCGGCTCGGCTCGTGCGCGACCACGGCGGCCAGCGCGCCGACCCCGCCCGGCGAGCCCTCGAGCAGGCGATCCCGCATGTTCTCCAGGAAGCCCCGGAGATGGCGCTGCTTCGGGCGGGCGAAGAGCACGGACACATCTCTTATGTACGTCTCCGTGCCCGGCTTCTCCTCGGCCCCGGCGACCACCGTCCGATCGAAACCGAGCCTCGTCAGCGCGCGCTCGAACAGCTCCCGGCGGCCGGCGTCGTTCCACAGGTCCACCTCGACCGTGCCGCCGGGGCCGGTCAGGCTGGTCAGCTGGGCCAGGTGCCGCTCGTCCAGGCCGGTCAAGGCCTCGGTCTGCAGGCGGGACGGGCCGGCCGGGGAGACGGTGATCAGGGCGCGGTCGGGGTCGTACTCGATCAGAACCGGTGTCGCGACCAGCGGGTACCGCACGCGGGTCCCGTCGATCACCGTCTCCAGCAGGCCGTGACCCCAGACCAGCTCGGTGGTGGCCGCGGCCATGTCCAGCTGGTGCATCCGGTCGAACAGCCGGCGGTGCAGCTCACGGGTCTGCTCGGTGGTGGCGGTGAGCTCCGCCCACGGCCGCCACACCTGGTCCCGCCAGGTCGTGAACTCCGCGTCACCGGCGCCGGCCGCCGGTTCCTCCGCGGCGGTCACCTCGCCGCGCAGGTGGCGGCGCAGCGTGGCCGGGACCGCGACCGGGCCGGGCGTCTCGGGGCGGCCGACCCGCAGCCAGGACGCGCCGTCGGCGGCCGGGCCCGCCTGGCACTCGGCGTGCCGGGGCAGCGCGTGCAGCCAGTGCGCGTCGGACGGCACGGTGCGCGCCGGGCGGTCCATCTGGGCTCGCACGGCGAGCAGATAGTCGGCGACCGCCACGGCCCGATCCCGGATCGTCGTGGGCGATTCCCGCTGCTCGGCCATCCGCAGAAGTCTAGGGCCTGCTCCCCGGCACGAACCGGGGTCACAGGGGCGGCGCCTGGACTTAAGGAGCCGCTAAGGTGACCCGCGCTGATCTTGTATATCGACGATCATTGAGGAGGCCCGTGAACCAGGGCTGGGCGGAACGCGACGGGAACGGGCACTACTGGCCCGCGCAGCCGCCGACGATTCCGGCGTCGTTCTACGCGACACCGGCTGACCCGCTGGTCAGCCCGAACTACGAGGGCTGGTGGCGGCGCAGCGTCACCCTGGCCGGCCGGATCTGGAAGCAGGCGCTGATCCTGCACGCGATCGTGGTCCTGCCGACCCTCGCTTTGACCGTCCCTGCCGACGCGTACTTCACCGCCGACACCACCCGGCTCCGGGCGTACCTCGTCCTCCTCGCCGCCCTCCTCGTCAACGCCCTGGTCTCGGCGATCGCCACCGCGGTCAGCGTGCGGCTGGTGGTACAGGCCGCCACCGGGCAGCCGGTCAGCCTGCGGGCCGCCACCGCCGCCGGGCTCCGCCGCACCCACGCGGTTCTCGGCTGGGGTCTCCTCGGCGGGCTGATGACCGCGGCGGCCCTGCTGCTGTGCGTGCTGCCGGTCTTCTACGTCGCCGCGGTCCTGACCGTCCTGACCGTGGTCGCCACCCTCGAACCGGGCTCCGGAATCGGCCGCTGCTTCGCCATCTTCCACGCCGACTTCGGCACCTCCGCCGCCCGCGTCGCCACCGTCTTCGGCATCACCGTCGCCGCGGCGGTCACGCTGGGCCTGGGCGGCGCCATCGTGACGGGCGCGGTCGGCGCCGCCGGTGGGCTCGCGGTCTCGGCAGTGCTGGACGGCGCCTACACCCTGGCCGCCGGCGTCTTCCTGCCCCCGATGCTGGTCACCGCATACGCCGACATGCGCTCCCGCCTCGAACCCTTCTCCACCGCCTACCTCACCTGACGGCTTGCGGTCCGCGGTGCTTCTGCCACCCCTCTTGCGGTACGGGCCAGCAGCGTCCCGTGCCTCGCGGCGGCCCCGGCAGGCGTTCCCTCACGACCGCCCCCCGCTGCGGGTCATGCATGCCGTCCCGGTCACCCCCGGCTGTTCCGCCGACTATCGCTGACCGGCGGCCTCCAGCGACCGGCTGACCGGCTACTTCCGGCGTGTGGAGTTCGGGCGCGCATAGCGGCCGAACTCCACACGCTGATCTGGGGGCGTGCCTCCCGGGGATGCGGAAGCGGGCCGGCCCAGGTGGGCCGGCCCGCTTCGGCGTTTCCGGGTCAGGGGAACTGCATGCGGCGTGGACGCGGAATCACCGGGGGCGGCAACGGCAGGTCGTCGAGATGACTCCAGCTCAGGGTGCCGTTGTCAGTGGACTTGATCTCGCCGAGGCAGGCGCGGAGCAGGCCCAGGTTGGGGGCGCCCGCATAGCCCGCGATGACCACCTCGGGTTTCGGGACGATCCGCGCGATCGCGGCACAGATCTTCGCGACCTCGCGTTCGTCGACGGCGTCCAGCGGGAGCGGCGCCTCGACCGGGGAACGGCGCCACGGTGGGCCGAACCGGCGCAACAGCTCACGGGCGAGCCGGCCGAACGAACGGCCGACCTCGGCATCCCGCATGGACATCCGGGCCGACTGCCCGTAGCACCAGGGCACGATCACGTGGCCATTGATCAGCACGAGCTGATAGACCGACCGCGGCACACTGATGATCTCGGCGCCCGGCAGGGTGCCGAGGAAGAGCACGAGCTCCTCGTACGGCAACGACCACCGGGGATTCCCCAGCACACGTTCCATGGTCTGGGTCATGGCCGGGTGAGCGTGGACCTCACGATCGATCGCCGTGCTCAACGCCTCCGGCACGCGGGTCCACAATTCGTCGGCGACCTTGTCACCGAACTGCTCGATCAGCCAATCGCTCGGACCGACGAGAACGTCTGGACGCATTCCTCACCACCACCGTCCGTGATGCCGACGTCACTGCTGGCTAGAAGAGTTGCACTTCCAATGATCGACTGGAAGGGGCAACAACGAGATCACAAATACAACCATGAATGAATGGGAACTTGTGGATCAATCCATGGCCACAACGATGGGGCGGCGAGGTCTGAGACCGCGAAACATGCAACTTGCGCATAGTGCCCATGCGCAAGTTGCATGGGCCGTTTCGCCATTCGCCGGTACCGGATATTCAACCGGATAGTTATTTCCAAGTGGTGACACGGAGGCAAACAGCGCAGCACGCAGCGTGATCAACTCCAGCCTCACCTGCGGCGCGGGTCCCCGACTGATCACCCGCCCGGCAGTCGGCCCGGCGATACCGGCGGCGAAAAGAATTGCAGTACGCGCGTCCCGTTTCAGGGTTCGACGCCAATCGGGTCCATAACTGATCACTGGCCCTCCGGGGACATGGCGGAAGTGTCGGATACCCGTCAGTTCCCGAATGCTGTGCGCGCCCGCCCGGGCAAACGCTCTCCGGCCCCTCGCTGGTCACACCCGAGCCACGACGACGACAGATCGCACCCGTCCGCACCTTCGGCTGTCCACGGTCCGACACCGAGGACCGCCACTGACCGAGAGCCGAAGATCGATGCGGCATCCGATTCGCCCCGTTCACGGCAATCGTCATGGACGCCCGGGCCAGCCACAATGCAAACCTACCCGGCAGTAGATTCCCGGTATTCGGCTGATTCCGCGCCGGATCGATTCCGGCCGTACGACCGAAACGTATTCTGCCCGCCGCAAACAGTCGCCGGAATGGCGGCCACGCGCCGGGAAGTGACGCCTTCCGGCAACGGACGGCTGAAGCGGCGCTCAGTCGTGGCCGCCGCCGTCCGGGAGAAGGCGGGCCGCGTACGTCTCGATGATCGCCTGCCCGGTCGCCGAGTCCGCGCCCACCATCGCCGAGGTCGCGGCCGTGACGGACGCGATCATCGCGATCCGGGCCGCGCGCAGGGTCGTCACGATCTCCCGGGCGGTGACCGCCGCGGGGCGCTGCCGGATGCCCTCGGCCAGGTCGAGGGCGATCAGGTCACCGCCTGCCGTGACCGTGACGGCGATCAGGCCGTCGGGACTCCGCACGGTCTCCCGCAACCGGGCCAGGCGGACCGAGAGGACACGGGCGAGACCGGCCCGCTCCTCGAGGACGCCCCGCCACTCGTCGATCAGCCGCCCTGCCTCACGTAGTTCCCGCCCGTCGAACATCGGCATTCCTCCGTCGGTGATGGCTTCGCGGCCGAAGGTAGCCGGATACCCGGCCAGGCAGAGGACGGCCTGTGGACAACGCGCCGCTGTGGACGACGGCGTCCCGTGCCACGGTGTTTCCGGGGGCGCGGGATACCGTGCCGGGGTGGGTTCCAACGCGCACGTCAGCCCGGCCGAGGAGGCCGCGACAGTCATCGCCGCCGTCCTGGCCGACCTCACCGGCGGCGACCATCGCGGGGTGGTGGTCGACTCCCCACCCGGCGCCGGCAAGTCGACCCTGGTGGTGCGCGCCGCCGGCGAGCTGGCCGCGACCGGCGCCCCACTGATGATCGTCGCGCAGACGAACGAGCAGGTGGACGACCTGATCGACCGGCTGGCCGCCCGCTCGCCGGAGATCACGGTGGGCCGGTTGTCAGCCGTCGACTACGAGCCGTCCGCACGGGTACGAGCCCATCCCGCCTGCCGGGTCGCGGCGAAGGTCGGCGACCTCGGCTCGCCGGCGGTCACCATCGGCACGGCTGCCAAGTGGGCCACCGTGACCGAGGGCACCTGGCCCTGGGCGATCGTCGACGAGGCGTACCAGATGCGCTCCGACGCGTTGCTGCGCGTGGCGCCACGTTTCGAGCGGGCGCTGTTCGTCGGCGACCCCGGGCAGCTCGACCCGTTCTCCACCGTCGAGGTGGAGCGGTGGATCGGCCTCTCCTGGGATCCGATGCAGAGCGCGGTGGCCGTGCTGCTGCGGCACAACCCGGATCTGCCGGTGCACCGGCTGCCGGTCTCCTGGCGGCTGCCCGCGTCGGCGGCGCCGGTGGTGGCCGAGGCGTTCTACCCGTTCACCGGGTTCCGGTCGGGCACCGGGCCGGGCGACCGCACCCTCGCCTTCACCCGGCCCGCGCGCGACGCGTTCGATGACGTGCTGGACACCGCCGCGGCGACCGGCTGGGGGCTGCACGAGCTGGCGGAGCGGTTCACCGTGCGGACCGACGCGGAGGCCGCCGCCGCCTGCGCCACCCTGGCCGCCCGCGCCCTGACCAGGGAGGCGGTCGCCACCTCGGAGTCCGGGACGGGCCCGCTCACCGCGGAGCGGATCGCCATCGGCGCCGCGCACCGCGACCAGGTCGCGGTGATCCGGTCGCTGCTGCCGCCGGAGGCCGCCGAGGTCACCGTCGACACCGCCAACCGGTTGCAGGGCCGGGAGTACGACCTGACGGTGGTGCTGCACCCGCTCTCCGGCAGGCGTGACGCCACCGCCTTCCACCTGGAGTCGGGGCGGCTCTGCGTGCTCACCTCGCGGCACCGGCACGCCTGCGTCCTGGTGGCCCGGGCGGGCATCGCCGAGCTGCTCGACGCGCATCCGTCCACCGAGCCGATGCACCTCAACGTGCCGGTCAAGTTTCCGGACGGGTGGGAGGCAAACCAATCGATGCTGGCCCATTTGTATCGTCGGCGGCGCTAACGTTGATGAATGAACCCTCATCGGGCCTATCATCCGATTCTGCGCCCCCGGCGGGGCGAGCTGACGGCGCTGGCGCACCTGTCGGCGGAGGAGACCGCCCGGGTCACGCCCATCGTCGAGCTGGAGCCGGCGGCGAGCATCCTGCCGCTGGTGCGCGAGCTGCGGCCACGGACGCCGGAGATCGCCGTCGACTTCGGGCACGTTCCCGAGCCGGCGGGCGATCCGGAAGGGCTCGCCGAGCGGCTGGCGGGGCTCGGGTTCACGATGATTCCGGTGCTCCGGCCGTACGAAAGCGGGTCTCGTCTCCTCTCCCACGGCCATGCCGCACGGATGCATCAACGCCGCGCCATGCTGCGGTTGCGTCCGCATGCGGACGCCGGCAATCCGGCGGAGGCCGACACCGCCGTCGACCGGATGCTGCGCGCCGCCAAGCTCGACCAGGATGACGTCGACCTGCTGATCGACCTGGCCGGGACGGCCTGCCTGGCGCACGCCACCGAGGTGCTGGAGCGCGCCCGGCGGGTGCTGCGGTGGGCCCGGGACGCGCCGTGGCGCTCGGTCAGCGTGGCCTCCGGCGCGATGCCGCCGAACCTCGACGATCTGCCGACGGACCGGCCGGTCGCGGTGGACCGGCTGGACGCCCGGGTGTGGGCGCGGCTCGGCGAGCCCGGCGTGGGTTACGCGGACTACGGCGTGACCTCGCCGGTGCGGAGGTACGGCGTGCAGAACCACCGCCAGCTCCCGACCCTGCGCTACACCACGGAGAACGCGTGGTGGATCTACCGCTGGGCCCGGCGCGGTGGCCGCAGCGACGACCGGTGCCACGACCTGTGCCGGGCCCTGGTGACCTCGCCCCGATGGCCGTCAGGCGGCGCCCGGTTCTCCTGGGGCGACGCCGAGATCGCGAGACGTGCCAGGACCGCGCGCGGCGCCGGGAGTTCCGCCAGCTGGATCGCGTGGAGCACCTCGCACCACATAGCGCACGTCGTGCGGAGCCTGCCGGAGGCCTGAGAAGTGTCGTACGGTTGTTCTAATGTCGCTTACGGCTGCCTTGGCGTACGCCCGGCACGGCATCCCCGTCCTGCCGGTGCACACGCCTGACCTGGGTGGCGCCTGTTCCTGCGACAGAGGAGCCCGATGCGATCGTCCCGGCAAGCATCCCCGGCTCCGGCACGGCCTGACCGAGGCCTCGACCGATCCCCATCAGATCCGGCTGTGGTGGACCTTCTGGCCGCGGGCCAACGTGGGCCTGCGCACCGGTGTCGTGATGGATGTGGCCGACGTGGACTCGCCGGAGGGCTGGCACGGGCTGCGCCACGTGCTCGGCGGCGACGTCCCGCCCGGCCCGCAGGTGCGCACCGGCAGTGGTGGCCGGCATCTCTGGTTCCGCCCGACCGGTTACGGCAATCGCGTCCGTCTGCTGCCCGGCGTGGACTGGCGCGGCGTGGGTGGTTACGTGCTGGCCCCGCCGTCCAGGCACGCCAGCGGAGCGGTCTACCACTGGATCCGGCGGCCCGCGGTGACCCTGCCACCCGGCCCGGCGCGGCTGCGGGAGCTGATCGCGGGCCCGCCACCCGGTTCGCACCCGGCGCCCCGCACCCTGGCCCATCCGGACCGTTACGCGGAGGCGGCCCTCGACGCCGAGGCCGGCCGGGTGGCCACCGCCGTGGAGGGCACCCGGAACGACACGCTGAACCGGGCGGCCTTCGCACTCGGGCGGCTGATCGGGGCGGGGCTGCTCGACGAGGCGGAGGTGCGGTGGGCGCTGACGGCGGCGGCCCTGCAGGCGGGGCTGGGGTGGCGGGAGATCCGTGGCACCCTGCGGTCCGGGCTGACGGCGGGGCGGCGGCAGCCGTTCCACACTCCTCCTCCACACGCGGCTTGAGCCGGCCTTTCCCTGCCGACGATTCCCCCGCTCAACACGCCGGTCGAGGCCGCCCTCCCGGCGGGGAGGCTCCTCCAGCCCAGGCCGCTCAGCCGGCGCTCCCCGCCGGCACCACTCCACCACCCAGACCGTTCAGCCGGCGCTCCCCCGCCGGCACCACTCCGCCGCCCTGCCGGCTTGCGGTCGGTTACGACGGCGGCGGGTTGCGGGGGGGGTGGGTCGTCCGTTCGGGCGTGGGGAAACGGATGATCGGGCCTGCGGAGGAACCGGCCGCTCGCCGGTAGCCTGGCGAGCGGGACGGCCGGGGGGCGATGTGCTTCAGTGGGACGTGATCGGCGGCGCCGACCGCGACGTGCTCACCGATCCGCTGCGTCTGCGGTCGGTGCGGCGGATCGTCGGCGGTCCGCTGCCCGACGACGCCTTCGACCGGGTCGCGATGCTGGTGCGCACCATCGTCGACGCGCCGATGGGCGTGGTCTGCCTGGTCGACGCCGAGCGGCAGGTCCTGGCCGGGCAGGCCGGGGTTCCGGATCCACTGGCCTCGGCCCGCGAGATGCCGCTCACCCACTCGTTCAGCCGGCACGTCGTCGCGGCCGGCGCCATGCAGATCGTCCCGGACGTGCGCGCCGACCCCCGGATGCGGGACAACCCGATGATCCACGAGATCGGGGCGATCGCGTACGCGGGCGCCCCCATCACCGACCCCGACGGACTGATCGTCGGCACCCTCTGCGCCATCGACCAGGAGCCCCGGGTCTGGACGCCCAGCGAGATCGCCCTGCTCAGCGAACTGGCCGAGGTCTGCTCGTCGGAGGTGTGCCTGCGGATCGCCCGGGCCGCCGCCGAGGAGGCCCGCCGTGCCGCCGAGTCGGCACACCACCAGCTCGAACTGCTCGCCCAGCTCACCGAGTCGCTGGCCGCCACGATGGACATGGACGAGGCGATGCGCCGGCTCTGCCGGATCGCCACGGCCACCCTCGCCGACTGGTGCGTGGTCGCGGTCGCCGACGGGCCGGGTGACGCCGCCCGGGTCACCGCCGCCCACCGTGATCCGGACCTGGCCGGCGACATGGAGCGGCTCAGCGAGACGGCAGCCGGTTCCCGGGCCGACCTGCGGGCGATCCTGTTCGCCGTCCGCCGGGCCGGCCGGACGGTACGCACCGCCGACGGCACCACCGACCTCCGGAACCGGATCTCCGACGCCGAGCTGGCCGCGATCACCACCCGGGCCGGGTTCGGAGCCTCGATGATCGTCCCGGTCACCTCACCGGTGCGGCAGCGCCCGCTCGGTGCGCTATTACTGGTCAAACGACCGGACCAGGAGGCCTTCACCGCCTCCGAGGAGTGGACGGCAGCCGAGATCGGCCGCCGGGCCGGCCTGGCCGTGGAGAACAGCCGCCTCTACCGGGAACAGCGGCACATGGCCGAGGTGCTGCAACGCAGCCTGCTGACCGAGCTGCCGGACATCCCCGGGATCGAACTGCACGCCCGCTACCTGCCGGCGCAGGACGGGGCAGCCGTCGGCGGCGACTGGTACGACGCCTTCGCCCAGCCCGACGGCAGCGTCATGGTGGCGGTCGGCGACGTCTCCGGCCACGACATCGAGGCCGCGGCCACGATGGGTCAATTGCGCAATCTGGTACGGGGAGACGCGTACGGCCGTGACGACCAGCCCGGTGACCTGCTCACCGCTCTCGACCAGGCGTTGTTCGGGCTGCGGGTGCCGGCGTCGGCGACCATGGTGCTGGCCCGGGTCCGGCGGTCCCGCTCGGGATACACGATCGGCTTCGCCAACGCCGGGCATCCACCGCCGCTGCTGCTTCTGCCGGACGGCGCCGTCGAGGTCTGGTGGGTGCAGCCGGAGCCGTTGCTCGGTCTGCCGCCGCGGGAGCCACGTACCACCGCGGAGCGTCACGTCCCACCGGGCTCGACGCTGGTCCTCTACACCGACGGCCTGGTGGAGGACCGCGACCAGCTTCTCGACGACGGCATCGCCCGGTTGTCGGCGGTCCTGCGGGGGTCGGCCGGCAGCACTGCCGACGAACTGTGTACCCACCTGCTGGATGCGGCCCCACGCCGCAGCGACGACATCGCCCTGCTCCTGATCCGCCTCACCTGAGCCGCCGGTTCACGATCTTCAAAGCATCGCCATGACGGCGGGTGAAGCCGCGCCGGGGCGACCCGCCGGGCACTTGACACAGGCGGCCCACCGGACGCTTGAGGCAGGCGGCCCGCCGGACACTCGATACAGGCGACCCGCCGGACGCTTGACGTGGCCAGCCCGCCGGACGCTTGACACAGGCGATCCGTTGAACGCTTGATGCGGGCGTTCCGCTGGGCGCTTCCCGCGGAAGAGTAGGAGGTCAAACGGAAGGCGCAAGTCGGCTCCGATCTTGTGCGATTCACACCGATCCCTCTCGCTCAAGATCGACAACTTCGGCGATCTTGATTGAGAGGCACCGGATTTCCGGAGCCGGACGCACAAGGATGGGCGATATCCCGACGCTTGTGCACCCGGCTCCGGCGCCAAGGCCTCAAGATCAGCCGCGCATGCTCCGATGCCAAGGGCACAAGATCGGTAGGGCGTGCTCCTGGCTCAGGCCCGGGCGGAACGGTGATCGGCGGCGAATGCCGGCTCGATGTCGGCGAGGGGATCTGGGGCTCCGGCGAGATCGCCGGCGAGCGCCGGATCGATGATCGCGGCCGGGGGAACCGCTGAAGCCGAGTTCACGTCACCAGCCGGCCCGTCAACGACCGCGGCGGCATCCATGGACGGCATGGGGACTTCGCCCGGACCGAGAGCCGCAGATGATCCAGGGTCCGCCGAAAGGGCGGGGTCCGCCGAAGGGGTGGGGTCCGCCGAAGGGGCGGGGTCCGCCGAAGGGGCGGGGTCCGCCGAAGGGGCGGGGTCCGGCGAAAGGGCGGGGTCCGGCGGCGGGTCGTAGGTCGGTGGGCCGCCGTGCGTCCAGGGGGTTTCCGCTGGGTCGGGGAGGCTGCCGCCGGGGCGGTACGCCTCGCTGAGAGTTGTCAGGATCAGGTGTTCGCCCACGGTGGGGACGCTGCCCGGCTCGGCGACGAGTCTGCGGCCCATTCCGCCCGACAGCTCCAGCAGGACGTCGTGGCCGTCGCCGGCTGGGTTGATCGAGATCACCCGGGCCTTCTGGGATGGCCGGGACGGGGAGGTCAGGGAGGTTCCGGGTTCGACGCGGACCGGCTCGGTGGTGTGGACCATGATCCGTGGGCGGAGGACCGGGCGTTTGCCGCTGTCGTCGACGCGGTCCGGGTTGGCGAGGGTGACGGCGCCGGCGAAGGCGGCGCCGGACAGCCGGTATTCGGCCAGGACCAGCGGGTCGTCGAAGGCGCGCTGGACGGCGTACCGGGCGGCCGCGTTCTCCAGCCGTTGCAGGCGGGCCGCGGCGGCGACCGCGCCGTCCCGGCGGGGCTGGGGTGGGCCGCCGTCGGCGAGGTTCTGGGTGAAGGCGGTGAACGCGTCCCGGTCGGTGTCCCAGCGCAGCGGCACCCGGTCGCCGGTGGGGAGGCGGCGGAGCAGAGCGAGGGTACGCCACATCCGCTCCCACGTCGGCAGCAGCAGATCGTGCAGCACCCGCGGCAGGTCCGGGTCGGAGCGTTCGATCAGGGGGGCGAGGACCCGGTTGTCGAAGTCGGGGTCGGTGGCGGGGCCGGCGACCGGGCCGTTCTCGGCTTCGCGGGCCGCCGCGGAACCGGATTCGATCCAGGCGAGCTGGACGGCGAACTGGGCGTCCTCGGCGCCGCTCTGCCCGGTCACCCAGTGCAGCCCGAGCGCCTGTACCGCGTTGACCAGCAGCGACGATCCGGGGACCTCGGCGCTGTTGGCGAAGAACGTCAGCCAGCGGCCGAGCAGCGGGACCGCGGGCGGCACCGGATGCTCGCCGTCGATCTTGAGGAAGCGGGTGGACCGGCCGAAGAGCCGCAGGAAGTCGACGCCGCCCGGGTTCGGCACCCAGAGCTGCGGCGCGTCGACGTACCGCTGCCGAACGTCCTTGCCCCGGTCGATCGGCACGTCCTCGGTGTCGGTGGCGAAGGAGTCGAGGTACGGGACGAGCAGGCCGGCCAGGTCCGCGGCGAAGGCGAACCGGTCGTCCCGGTTCCGCGGCTGCGCCACCGTGAGCAGCCGCGGCCGGGCCGGGTCGGTGCCCACCATGGCGGCCAGCGGCGCGTTGGCCTCCCCGGCCATGGCCAGCGGGATCAGCACCATCGGATGGTCGTGGACGTGCAGGTGGCGGACGGTGGCGACGGGTTGTGCCCGGCCCGCCACGACGGCCTGCGCCCGTGCCAGCGCGGTCAAAGTGCTCAAGAAAGGGCCTCGGACCGCAACCGCAACGCCGCCTGGAGCACCGCCGCGGCCTCGGTCTGTTCTTCCGAGGGCGTCGCGCGTCCTTCGGCCAGCGCCAGCACCTCGTGGACCGTCTCGATGCCGCCGAGCGCCTCCCGGACGGTCCGTCCGAGCGCGCCCGTGCTCCCCGCCGCCTCGCTGCGGCAGTAGACGGAGAGTTCGCAGGTGGACAGGCATTCGGGGGCGTACCGGGCGTCGATGTGGCCGAGCGCGCCGATCAGGTCCGCCGGTTCGAGGGCGAGGTCGAAGCTGAGCCCGGCGGGCAGCGCCTCGACGAGGGTGGTGACGGAGGCGAGCCGGGACAGCTGCCGCCGCAGGGTGGAGAGCTGTTTGCGGACGTCGAGGACGACGGCGACGGGCTGGAGGCTGAAGTTGCGTGGGCAGACCAGCACGACCTCGTGGCTGACCAGGGACGGGTCGTGGCCGAGGCGGGTGAGGAGGGCGCGCAGCGCGAGCACGTAGACGGCGGCCTGCACGGCGGCGGCGGACACCTTGGCGCTCTCCGCCTGGTCGTCGATGATCGCGAAGGATTTGATCTCGACGACCTGGAGGCGGCCGTGGTGGGCGTACGCGATGAGGTCGGGTTCGAGGTAGACGGTCTGGCCGGCGACGTCGAGGGTGAGCAGCGGGTGGTCGATGAGGGCGGCCTGTGCCCCGGCGAGCAGGTCGGCGGTCCGGGCGGACCGGTCGCCGAGAGTGCCGTCGCTGTCCTCGCCGAGGTCGGCGTAGTCGAGGTCGTCCTGGACGTCGAGGACCTCGCGCAGCAGGGCGCAGCCGTCGGCCTTGAGCATGGCCTCGAAGGCGTTGCCGCGGGACAGCGCGAACCGGGACTGCCCGAAGCTGCCGGGGAATCCGATGCGGTCGGCGAGCCCGGTCTTGTCGATGCCGGCGGCGTCGAGGACGGCCCGGCGGTTGCAGCCGGGGTTGCCGGTGAGCGCGGCGATGGTCCGCGCGTTGTGGCGCTTGGCCCGCCCGGAGCCGCGCAACTGGTCCAGCCTGCTGCTCTGTGACATAGGAAATCGACTTTAGATCTTCAAGCGAGCTGCGGCAATTCACCCACGAGAGGTGAATAAATCGCACATATCAGACACAAACCCGCCCACGCGCTACGTTCGGGGCATGCCGAAGGCCATCTGGAACGACGAAGTGATCGCGGAGAGCGAAGACACGGTGGTGCTCGAGGGCAACCACTACTTCCCCCTCGCCAGCGTCCGTGGCGACGTGCTCGTCCCCTCGGAGACGCACACCGTCTGCCCCTGGAAGGGCAAGGCGTCCTACTACTCGCTCCGGGCGGACGGGCACACCGCCCCGGACGCCGCCTGGTTCTACCCCGACCCGAAACCGGACGCCTCCGCGGTCCGCGACCGGGTCGCGTTCCGCAGAGACGTCCTGATCGAAGCCTGACGACACCACCGGAGGCCCGCTCACGAGATCCGTGGCCGGGCCTCCTCGATCGTCTTGACCTCCAGATAATCCAGCATGTCGCGCTGCTCCGCGGGGTCCAGCGCGCCGAACGCCGCGTACGCCTCCTGCCGCGCGTGTGACGTTCCCGCCGCCAGCAGCGCGATGATCGCCTGCCACGCCAGCGACACCCGGTCGAAGAGCCGCGCCTGCCGCAGCGACGTGAGCCGCGACAGCATCGCCACCTTGGTCGCCGCGTCGCCGTCCAGCGCGACCCGGTCGCAGAGCTCGAACAGAGCCTTCCCCCGATAGGGGTGTTCCGACTCGATCATGCGGGCCAGCTCGGCGTTGTCCATCCGGTCCACCGGCGGGGCCGGGCCCCGGCGCGGCAGAGACGCCCCGGTCTCACCGGGCACGGCTGTCGCGCCCGCTCTCGAACCCGTTGCCCGGCGACTGGTGCGGCAGCGTCGGAGTGTGGTTGAAAGTCGGGAACTCCGGCGCCGGCATCACCGGCTCCTCGATGTCGACCGACTGCGTGTCCTCGCCGTCAGCGACCGTCCGCTCACCATCCAGCACGTTTCGTCCTCCGTTACCGACTTGCCGTGATGAAGTCCCATGAGATCACGCCTGCGCAAACCCCGCGAGCACCCGCTTTGGTGACTCCCGGTGGTCACCCGACCCGACGACCGCCGTAACCTTCAGGCAACGAATCGATGGGTACGAGCGGACCCGAGGAGGTAGCGGTGCACGCAGGCCCGGACGGCGACGAGCCCGAGGAATGGCGCTCCGCGATGATCGACCTCTCCGCCGTCTCTCTCCCGGATCTCGTCGAGCAGGACGGCTCGGC
This sequence comes from Actinoplanes sp. NPDC019969, assembly GCF_055562375.1. Taxonomy (NCBI): domain Bacteria; kingdom Bacillati; phylum Actinomycetota; class Actinomycetes; order Micromonosporales; family Micromonosporaceae; genus Actinoplanes; species Actinoplanes sp. NPDC019969. The sequence continues at coordinate 277,391 of NZ_JBVHFK010000002.1, forward strand.
CCTGCTCCGCGCCGTGCGCCGGATCACCGGTGACGCCGCGCCCGGCGAACCGATCGCCGGCTTCAACTCCGCGCTGTGACGGAGATGACCGTACAGCCCTTCCGGCTCGGCGACACCGCCTTCGCCACGCTGGGCGCCGGTCGGCCCGGCGGGGACACCCTCGGCGCGTTGCGCCGCGCCGAGCACAGCCGGTCACTGCTTCTCTTACGGGAGTTGCGCCGCCGGGTTTCCGACACCCCTGCGTGGTACGCCGTCCAGCTGGCCGCCTCCCCGGAAGAGGCGACACGCTGGGTCACCGACCCGATGACCGCGCTGTGGGCCGCGCACGCGCTGCGGTCGGGCCCGCCCGAGCCGGGCCCGCACAGCCGGCACGTCCTGACCGTGACCCGCGACGGCCTGTCGCTGACGGTCCGGCTGGAGGACACCGACCCGATCCGGTCGCGCCTCGGGCTCACCCCCGCTCCCCCGCTGCCCGACGAGCAGGCCGCGCACTGGCGCGAGCTGCTGGAACAGGCGTGGGAGCTGCTCGTCGGCCGGCACCGCCCGGCCGCCGAGGTGCTGGCCGCCGTGCTGCGGGTGATCGTCCCGGTGCTGCCGGATCCGGCCGCCGAGGGCATCAGCGCCACCTCGGCGGAGGCGTTCGGCGCGGTCGCGCTGTCCGCGCCGGCCACCCCGGGCGCGCTGGCCGTGGGGCTGTTGCACGAGACCCATCACAGCGTCCTGAACGCCACCCATCTGCTGTTCCCGCTGGTCGAGCCGGGCGGCCCGCCGGGTTACTCGCCGTGGCGCGACGATCCGCGGCCGGCGTTCGGGGTGCTGCACGGGGCGTACGCCTATCTCGCCGTGACCCGGTTCCGCCGGGGCGAGCCGGGGGCCGCGGCGGCCTTCGAGTTCGCCCGCTGGCGTGGCGCGGTGGCGGCGGCGGCGGACGGGCTGCTCGCCGGCGGCGAGCTGACCGCGGCCGGGACGAGGTTCGTGACGGCGCTGCGGGACGAGGTGACGCCGTGGCTGGGCGAGCCGGTCGAGCCGGAGATCCAGCGCCTGGCGGACCTGGCGAACGCCGACCACCGGGCCCGCTGGCGGCTGCGCAACCTCACCGTGAGCGAGGCGGACACGGCCCGGCTGGCGGCGGCCTGGCATGCCGGCTCGGAACCGCCGGAGGTCACCCCGGTCCTGGTGCCGGGCGATGGCCGGGTGCTGGAGAGCAGCCCCCGGCTGCCGCTGATCCGGGCGGCGCTGCACGGGACGACGGCAGGTGACGGGCCGGATGCCGCGACCGTGCGGGGGGACCACGGGACCGCGCTTGCGGCGTACCAGAAAGCTCGCAACTGGGGTGGCCTCGCTCTCGTCTCCCCGCACCCGGCGCCGCGACAGCGACCGGAGATCCTCCGGGCCGTGGCCCGCGCCGTCCCCCGGGCGCCGGTGAGCGCGCTGGCGGCCTGGCTCTCGCAAGAGCGCGGGTAAGAGAGCGGCCGGATAACTCAACCACGACCCGCCGGGACCGATCTGACTCGCCGGAGGTGGATCGTGGGCCGCAACGCTCTCTGGGACCGGGTACGGGTCGTCGTCGACGACACCGTGACGCTCGCGTCGCTGGTACTGCTCGCTTGGCCGGTGGCTGATCCGGGACAGCTCGGAGGGCTGACCGGCCGCATCATGCCCCTGCTGGCGGCACTGTGTCTGGGTTTGGCGGTGGTGCTGCTGGACACCCGTCGTGGCCCGCTACGGCTGGTGACGGTGGGCGCGGCGCTGCTCGTGGTCGCCATCCGGCACCTGAACGGCGATCTGGCGCCGGCCGCGCTGTGGCTGGTGCTGCTGATCGGGGCGGCCGGCCTGCTACGGCAGTTCCTCGGCAACCGGATCGACCCGGACCGGAACCGGCAGCAGACCCTGCTCGCGCAGCAGGCGTTCCGGGACCCGCTGACCGGGCTCGGCAACCGGCGGATGTTCGTCGAGTACGCCGAGGAGGTCCTCGCCGAGCCGTCCCGGACCAGGACCGCGGTGATCGTGGTCGACCTGGACGGGCTGAAGGACGTCAACGACGTCCTCGGGCACGCGGCCGGCGACGACCTGCTGCGGGCCGCGGCCGACCGGCTGTCGGTGAACGTCCGGGCCAACGACACCGTCGCCCGTCTCGACGGCGACGAGTTCGTGGTGCTGCTGCCCGGCCTGGAGGACGAGCAGGCCGCGGTCGCGGTGGCCGAGCGGGTGCTGACCGAACTGCACCGCCCGCTGCAGGTGGGCGGGATGACGCTGAACATGCGGGCCAGCGCCGGGGTGGCGATCACCGACGGCGGCGACGGGCTGGACGCTGTCCTCAAGCGCGCCGACCAGGCGCTGATCCGGGCCAAGCGGGACGGTGGCGGGGTCGCCCGCCGGTTCGACCCGGTCCTGTTCGCGAAGGCCGAGCAGCGCCGTCTCGCCGAGCAGGATCTGCTGCGCGGCCTGGAGGCCGGCGAGTTCGAGGTGCACTACCAGCCGATCGTCGACCTGAACCAGGGCGGCATCACCGTCGGTGTGGAGGCGCTGGTCCGCTGGCGTCACCCGGAGAAGGGCCTGGTCCCGCCGGCGCTGTTCCTGGAGCTGGCCGAGCAGCTGGGCCAGGTGCCCAAGCTCGGCGGCTGGGTCCTGGAGGAGGCCTGCCGGCAGGCGCTGACCTGGCAGGACCGGTTCCCCGGCTTCGAGATGAACGTCAACCTGTCGGCCTCGCAGCTGAGCAACCCGCGCCTCGTGGACGAGGTACGGGAGGTGCTGGCCCGGACCGGGCTGCCGCCGCAGGACCTGGTGCTGGAGCTGACCGAGTCGGTGGCGCTCACCGACCTGGTCGAGTCGGCCCGGGTGCTGAGCGCGCTGAAGGACCTGGGCGTACGGATCGCCCTGGACGACTTCGGCACCGGTTTCTCCTCGCTCAGCCACCTCAGCACCCTGCCGGTGGACGTGGTCAAGATCGACCGCTCGTTCGTGCAGGCGATGCCGGAGACCGGTGGCGCGTCGGTGGCCGAGGCGGTGCTGCACATCGCGCGCACTTTCAACCTGTCGCCGGTGGCCGAGGGCGTCGAGGACGAGGGGCAGGCGGAGCGGCTCAAGGAGCTGGCCTGTTCCCGGGCGCAGGGTTACCACTTCGCCCGGCCGATGCCGGCGGTCGACGTGACCGAACTGCTGAACAAGCAGTCGGCGCAGGTCCTGCCCTAGAGCGGCGGCAGATCCACCTCTGTCTCCAGACGCTGTTCGGCGGCGGTCACCCGGAACACCGGGTGGTCGTCGCCGAACGCTTTCACCAGCGCCTCGAGCGCCTGCTGACGGGCGGTGTCGTCGCCGCCGGTGAGCGCCAGGTTCCAGGCGCAGGCGGCGGTGTCCGGATGGTCGGCGCCGCGGACCGCGTGGGACCGGCGCAGCGTGTCGGCGGCCAGCTCCCGGGCCTGCTGGGTCTCACCGGCCGCGGCGAGATCGGCGGCGAGCCCGTTCGCGCAGCTCAGCGTGAACGGGTGGTCCGATCCGACGCTGCGCCGCAGCCCGCTGAGCACCTCCTGGTCGATGGTCCGCGCCTCGGTGACCCGGCCGGAGGCCCGCACCACCCCGGCCAGCCCGGCCGACGCGGCGAGGGTGAACGGGTGCTCGTCGCCGAGCACCGCGTGGTACCGGATGACGGCGCGTTCCAGCAGCTCGTGGGCGTCGTCGAGGTCGCCGTCGGCGCGGGCGCAGTTGGCCGCCGACACCGCCGCGGCCAGGGTGTCGACGCTCAGGTCACCGAACCGCTGCCGGTAGGTGGCCAGGTTGGCCTCGGCCAGGGCCCGGGCCGCCGGGTCGCCACGCCGGCGGGCCACCATCGCGGCGCACCGCCCGGCCCACAGCGCGAACGGGTGGTCGTCGTCGCGGGGGCAGGCGGCCAGCACCTCGGCCGCCCCGGCGTAGTCGCCGAGCCCGAAGAGGTCGAACCCGAGCTCGGCGCGGGACGCCACGATCTCCGGATGCCCGTCCACGAAGATCGCCTGCCGGTGCCGGAGCACCTGCTCGTCGAGGGTCCGCGCGCCCCGGAAGTCGCCGAGCAGGCGCAGGTCGGCGGCGAGGTTGTTGGCGCAGCGCAGCGCGGTGGGGTAGCTGTCGCCGAAGAGACGCCGGTAACGCACCAGGTTGTCGGCGTCGAGCTGGCGGGCCTGCCCGAAGTGGCCCTGCATCCGCAGGTCGCCACCGACGCTGTTGGCGGTGGCCAGGGTCGCCTCGTCGTCGGCGCCGACCACCTCCCGCTGGGTGCGCAGGGTCTGCAGGTTGAGGCTGCGCGCGTCGGCGCTGCGGCCGACCGCCCGCAACGCGTTGGCCAGGTGGAACGAGGCCAGCAGGGTCTGCTCGGCGGACTCGCCGAGGGCGTCGCGCCAGCGGGCCACGGCCGAGCCCGCCAGGTCGCGGCTGGAGTCGTAGTCACCGCGGGCGAAGTGGAACCGGATGCAGTTGATCACCAGCTGCCGGACCTCCTCGGCGTCGCCGCCGAGCAGGTCGGAGTGGATCAGGTGCGGGGCGAGCTCGGTGTACCGGTACCAGCCGGCGGGGTCGTCGGGGTCGCCCGGGTCGGCGGCGGCCAGCATGCCGCGGACCGTGCGCAGCAGCTCCGCGTGCCGTTCCGAGCTGAGCTCCTGACCGAACATGCCCCGGATCAGCGGGTGCACGGTGAGCCGCTCGCCGGCCGGGTCCAGCTCGGCCAGGCCGTACCGCCCGATCCGGCGCATCGCGGCGCGCAGCCGGCGTTCCACCCGGACGGTCCGGGCCAGCTCCGCGTCCAGCGGCAGGGTGCGGGCCGCCCACAGCAGCCGCCACGAGATCGGGGCGCTGGCCAGGAACGTGCACAGCTCCAGCAGCACCCGGTCGGCCGGCGCGTCGGCGCCGAGCGCCTCGGCGGCCAGACCCCACGCCACCCGGACCGGGGTCGGGAAGGCCAGCTCGGCGGAGCGGCGCTCGAAGTCCTCCAGATAGCCTGCGACCGGGCGGCCGGTGGCGTCACGGACCGCGGCGGCCAGGTCGAGGGCCATCGGCACGTCGCCGAGCCGCTCGGCGAGCCGCTCGGCGTCGCCGGTGGACAGCTCGGGCGCCCGGGCGCGCAGCAGGTCCACACTGTCCGCCCGGTCGAAGACCGGCACCGGCAGCGACTGCGCGATCTCCGCGGTCCAGCGCGGGTTCCGGCTGGTGACCAGCACGTGCCCGGCGCCGGACGGCAGGTACGGGGTGATGTCCTCGGGACGGTTCGCGTTCTCGAAGACGACCAGCCAGTTGCGGAACGGCTCGCCGCGGCTCAGCGCGTCACGGACCGCGCCGAGTGTCCGGTTGAGATCGCGGGTCTCGGGCAGACCGAGCCGCTGGGCGAGACCCGCGAGCGCCGCACGGGTTCCGGCGGTCTGTTCGGCGGGTATCCACCAGATCAGGTCGTACGATGCGGCATGACGGTGGGCGTACTCCACCGCGAGCTGGGTGCGCCCGGTGCCGCCGAGTTGATGCTCCGGACTCGGCAGCAGCACCACCGGGCCGTTGCCGAGCATGTCGCGTACCCGCGCGAGCAGGTCCTCTCGGCCGGCGAAGCGCGGGTTGCGCGGCGGGAGACCACCACGGATCGGCATGCCGATTACCGTACGTGGAACGATGGCCACAGAAAAGGAGGCCCGGTGACGGACGAGAGCGGCACGACCACTCTGGAACTGGACGGGGAGATCGACATCCTCACCGTCGAGCAGGTTCGGGTGGCGCTGGGCGAGGCCGTCGCCGCCCGGCCCCGGCGCATCGTGGTGAACATGGCGGGGGTGTCGTTCATCGACTCGACCGGGCTGGGCGCGCTGATCTCCGGCTTCCAGCGCGCCCGTGACCAGGGGATAGCGTTCCAGCTCGCGCACCCGTCCGATCAGGTGCGGCAGGTGCTGGTGCTGAGCGGTCTCCTGGAGGTCGTCCCGGTCACGCCGTAGCGCGTACGTCCTCCAGCACGGGCAGGCGCTTTCCGGCGTACAGCATCAGGCTGAGGATCGCGCCGAGGATCGCCAGCCCGCCGGCCACGTACCAGGCCAGGTTGTAGTTGCCGAATTGATCGCGGACCAGGCCCGCGGCGGTCGCCGCGGCCGCCGCGCCGAACTGGTGCGAGGCGAAGACCCAGCCGAAGACGATCGGGCCGGCCGCGCCGAAGTACTCCCGGCACAACGTCACGGTCGGCGGCACGGTGGCCACCCAGTCCAGCCCGTAGAACAGGATGAAGATCAGCATGCTGGGGTGCGCGGTCGCCGCGAACAGCGACGGCAGCACCAGCAGCGACAGCCCGCGCAGCGCGTAATAGGCGCCGAGCAGGATCCGGCTGTCCACCCGGTCGGTCAGCCAGCCGGAGGCGATGGTGCCGACCACGTCGAAGACGCCGACCAGCGCGAGCAGGGTCGCCGCGGTCGTCTGCGGCATCCCGTGGTCGTGCGCGGCCGGGATGAAGTGCGTGCCGACCAGCCCGTTCGTCGTCGCCCCGCAGATCGCGAACCCACCCGCGAGCAGCCAGAACGCCCGGGTCCGGGCAGCGTCCCGCAGCGCCCGCAGCGCGTTTCCGGCGGCCCCTCCGGCCGGCGACGCCCGCACTTCGATCTCCGTGGCGCCGAGGGCGGGCACGTTCAGGTCCGCCGGATGGTCGCGGAGGCGCCAGGCGATCAGGGGTACGACGGCCAGCGCGGCCACCGACACCGTGAGCGCCGCGGTCCGCCAGCCGTCCGACTCCACGATCCGGGACAGCACCGGCAGGAAGATCAGGTTGCCGGTCGCCCCGGCCGCCGTCAGCACCCCGGTGACCAGGCCGCGATGCCTGACGAACCAGCGGCCGGTGATGGTCGCCACGAACCCGAGCGCGAGCGAGCCGGTGCCGAGCCCGACCAGCACACCCCAGCAGAGCACGAGCTGCCAGCTCTGCGTCATCCACAGGGTGAGCCCGGAACCGGCCGAGACCAGCAGCAGCGCGCCCATCGCGACCCGGCGGATCCCGAACTTCCCCATCAGAGCCGCGGCGAACGGCGCGGTCAGGCCGTAGAGCAGCAGGTTCACCGAGACGGCGGCGGAGATGGTGCCGAGCGACCAGCCGAACTCGTCGTGCAGCGGCTGGAGCATGACGGACGGGGTGGCCCGGAACCCCGCGGCGCCGAGCAGGGCGATGAAGGCGACCGCGGCCACGAGCCAGGCGGGATGCATGCGTTTCACGCCTCTGATCCTTCGTTGTCAGCTGCTTTCGGACGAGTGGCCGGGAGGCCATCGTGCGCAAGAATCAGGCCATGGCGCATGTGATCGCGGTGCTCGTCCTGGATGGCGTGGTCCCCTTCGACCTGGGGGTGCCCGCACAGGTCTTCAAGTCCGCCCGGGACGATGCGGACAGATCACTTTATGAACTGCTTGTCTGCGGCCCCGGGCCGGCGACCACCGAGGCCGGCTTCACCGTCGTCCCCGCACACGGCCTGGAGGCTCTCGAGCACGCCGACACCGTGATCGTGCCCGGCATCCATGCGGGCGGGCCGGTCACCGACGGCACCCTGCCGGCCGAGGTGCGTGATGCCTTGATCTCCGCACATCGGCGGAATGTCCGGATCGTTTCCATCTGCACGGCCGCCTCGGTGCTGGCGGCCGCCGGATTGCTGGACGGGAGACCCGCCGCCACCCACTGGGCCTGGGCCCGCCGGATCGGCGGCCTCTACCCCGCGGTCAAGTGGGACTTCGACGTGCTGTTCGTCGACGACGGCGACATCCTCACCTCGGCCGGGGTGGGCGCGGGGATCGACCTCTGCCTGCACATCATCCGCACCGATCACGGCGCCGCGGTGGCCAACCGGGCGGCCCGCCGCTGTGTGGTGCCACCGTGGCGGGACGGCGGCCAGGCGCAGTACATCGAGCGCCCGGTCCCGACGGCCGCCGGGACCGGCACCGAGCCGACCCGGGCGTGGGTGCTCGACCGGCTGGCCGAGCCGGTCACCCTGGAGGAGATGGCCGGGCACGCCCGGATGAGCGTGCGGACGTTCACCCGGCACTTCCGGGACGAGACCGGGCTCAGTCCCCGGCAGTGGCTGCTGCGGCAGCGCGTCGAGCATGCCCGGATCCTGCTCGAATCGACCGACCTCGCGGTGGAGGCGGTGGCCCGGCGGGCGGGGCTGGGCAGCGCGACCGCCCTGCGCCAGCACATGCACGCGACCCTCGGGGTGGCGCCGACCGCCTACCGCCGCACGTTCCGGCGTGTGTAGTTCGGGCGCCGTGGGCGGCCGAACCACACACACTCAGTTCGGGGCGGATTCGTCCGATGGATCACTGAGATCTCTTTTCCGCCCCCGGCTGAGGATTACATGGACCAGACCTTCCGCCCGCTGCTCGACGCCCTCAAACAGATCGGCGTGGACGCGGACGCGGTCGACCGGGCCGCCGCGGAGGCGCAGCGCAGTGGCCGGTCGATCCGGGCCGTCCTGATCAACGACCAGGTCGTCACCGAGGAGCAGCTCACCCAGGCGGCCGCTGCCGCGTTCGGGTTCAACACGCTGGACCTGGTCGGTTTCACCCCCGATCCGACCGCCCTGAAACGGATCCCGCTGCCGGTGGTGCTCCGGCACCGGGTCCTCGGCCTGGCCATCAACGGCGACGAGCTGGTGGTCGGGGTGACCGACCCGGCCGACGTGGTGGCGCTGGACGACGTGCGCGCGGCGACCGGCATGACGATCCGGCCGGTGGTGGTGGCCCGTGGTGAGGTCCGCCGGATCATCGAACGGCTGCAGCGTGAGGGCGCAGACCTGGCCGATCTGGCCGACGAGTCGGCGGACGAGCAGGCGGGCATGTCTGCGCAGGCGACCAGCGCCGACGACGCCCCGATCGTCCGGTACGTGAACAGCCTGATCGAGCAGGCCGTCATGAACCGCGCCTCCGACCTGCACCTGGAGCCGACCGAGGACGACATGCGGGTGCGGTACCGGATCGACGGCGTGCTGCACGAGGTGGACCTGGTGCCGCGGGGTGTGATGGCGGCGCTGATCTCCCGCATCAAGATCATGTCCGGGGTCGACATCACCGAGAAGCGGGTCCCGCAGAACGGCCGGATCACCGCCATGATCCGGGACCGTACGGTCGACCTGCGGACCGCCACCCTGCCCACGGTCTGGGGCGAGAAGATCGTGCTCCGCGTCCTGGACACCGGCGGCATCGACCTGGACCTGGCCAAACTCGGGTTCACCGAGCACAACCTGCGCCGGTTCAGCGCCTCGTTCAGCAAGCCGCACGGGATGGTGCTGGTGACCGGCCCGACCGGCTCCGGCAAGTCGACCACGCTGTACGCCACCCTCGGCAAGATCAGCCGGCCGGAGGTCAACGTGATCACCGTCGAGGACCCGGTCGAGTACCGGCTGCGCGGCATCAACCAGGTGCAGGTCAACGCGAAGGCCGGGCTCACCTTCGCGGCGGTGCTGCCGGCGATCCTGCGGACCGACCCGGACGTGGTGCTGATCGGCGAGATCCGGGACGGCAACACCGCGCAGATCGCCGTGGAGGCCGCCCTCACCGGTCACCTCCTGCTCTCCACGCTGCACACCAACGACGCCCCGGGCGCCGTCACCCGGCTCACCGAGATGGGGATCGAGCCGTTCCTGGTCGGCTCGTCGCTGGACTGCGTGCTCGCCCAGCGGCTGGCCCGGCGGATCTGCGACTGGTGCAAGGAGCCGTACCACCCGACCGAGGAGGAGGTCCTGGGCGCCAACTGGCCGCTGCAGGACCTGCCCTTCCCGGACGTCCTCTACAAGCCGGTGGGCTGCCGCAACTGCGCGAACACCGGATACAAGGGCCGGATCGCGGTGCACGAGGTGATGCCGATCAGCCCGGAGATCGAGACGCTGACGATCAAGCGGGCCTCGGCCGGCGAGATCCGCGAGGTGGCCCTCGCCCAGGGGATGTACGACCTGCGCGCCGACGGCCTGGCCAAGGCCGCCGGCGGGCTCACCTCGCTGCGGGAGGTCTCCCGGATCGCTGTCTGAGATCGCAACGGTACGGCTACCAGCGCACCGCTTCCGCTACTAAACCCGTTCCCCGCGGTGCCGAATCAACAAGCGTCGGAGAGAAACACCGAACGAAGCCGGGAGAGCAGATGGACACGCTCCAGCACGACGTACGCGAGGCGGGCTCCGCCGGTTCCGCGGACGACCTGGACGTGCTCGACCACCTGTTGGTCACCCTGGTCGAGTCGGGCGGCTCCGACCTGCACCTGACGGTCGGCTCCCCGCCGATGATGCGGGTGCACGGCGCGCTGCGGCCGGTCCCCGGTTACGGCAAGCTGAACACCGCCGACACCGAGCTGCTGGCCCGCGCGGCCGTCACCCCCGCCCAGTGGCAGACGTTCCTGGTCGAGCAGGAGATGGACTTCGCGCACAGCATCGTCGGCGTCTCCCGGTTCCGCGGGAACCTCTACCGGCAGCGCACCTCGTGCGGAGCGGTGTTCCGGTCCATCCCGCACAAGATCAAGCCGCTGGACGAGCTGGGCATGCCGGAGTCGGTGGGCCGTTTCGCCCACCTGCCCCGCGGCCTGGTGCTGGTGACCGGCCCGACCGGGTCCGGCAAGACCACCACCCTCGCGTCCCTGCTCGACCTGGCCAACCGCAGCCGCGCCGACCACATCATCACCATCGAGGACCCGATCGAGTTCCTTCACCCGCACAAGCGCTGCGTGGTGAACCAGCGTGAGGTCGGCTCGGACACCGAGAACTTCGCCTCGGCGCTCAAGCACGCGCTGCGGCAGGACCCGGACATCATCCTGGTCGGCGAGCTGCGCGACCTGGAGACCACGGCGACGGCGCTGACCGCGGCCGAGACCGGCCACCTGGTGATGGCGACCCTGCACACGCAGAGCGCCACCCAGACCATCGACCGGGTCATCGACATCTTCCCCCCGCACCAGCAGCTGCAGATCCGTGCCCAGCTGGCCGCCAGCCTGCAGGGCGTGATCACCCAGGCGCTCGCGCCGACCGCCGACGGAAAGGGGCGTGCGGTGATCTGCGAGATCCTCACCTGTACCCCGGCCATCCGCAGCCTCATCCGGGAGGGCAAGACCCACCAGATCCCGTCCTTCATGCAGGCCGGCGGCAGCGAGGGCATGCTCGCCTTCGACCAGCACCTGGCCGAGAAGATCCGGGACGGCAAGGTCGACATGGCGACGGCGCTGGAGATCTGCCACTCCGCCGAGGAGCTCAAGCGCCTCGTGGGCCGGGCGTGATCCGATGGCGACCACCAAGACCTTCCACTACGAGGCGCTCGACGCCACCGGCAAGAAGACCAAGGGGACCATCGAGGCCCCCAACGAGGCCGCCGCCACCCACATGCTGCGCACCCAGGGCGCGGTGCCGCTCGGCGTCATCGAGTCCGGCAAGGGCCTGCAGCGCGACATCAAGATCCCCGGGCTGGGCAACAAGGTCAAGCTGAAGGATCTCGCCGTCGTCGCACGGCAGTTCGCCACGATGACCGCGTCCGGCATGTCGCTGCTGCGGTCGCTGTCGATCCTCGAGGAACAGACCACGTCGCCGCCGTTGAAGAAGGCGATCGCCGAGGTCCGTACCGACGTGGCCGGCGGCGCCGGGCTGTCGGCGTCGATGGCCAAGCACGACCGGGTCTTCCCGCGCCTGATGATCGCCATGATCCGGGCCGGCGAGACCGGCGGCATGATCGACCAGGCACTCGAGCAGGTGGCCGAGAGCCTGGAGAAGGACACCGCGCTCCGCGGCAAGATCAAGGCAGCGCTGACCTATCCGGCGATCGTGCTGGGCTTCACCTTCGTCATGATCGCCGGCGTTCTCATCTACATCGTCCCGATCTTCGAGGGGATGTTCAAAAGTCTGGGTGGCGAACTGCCGGCCCCCACCCAGTTCCTGGTCACGGCCAGCCACAACATGGGCTGGCTGGGGCCGCTGACGCTCGGTATCGCCGTCACCGGCACCATCCTCTACAAACGCCAGCACCGGGCGAGCGCTAACTTCCGGCTCAAGGTCGACCAGCTCAAGATGCGCACGCCGGTCTTCGGCCCGCTGCTGCGCAAACTGGCCATGAGCCGGTTCTCCCGCAACCTCGGCCTGCTCCTGAACGTCGGTGTTCCGGTCATGCAGGCGCTCGCCGTCGTCGGCGAGACCACCGGCAACGAGATCATCAACGCCGCCATGAAGGACGTCCAGGCGACGGTCCGGGACGGCAACCCGATGTCCTCGGCGCTCCGCCACCACCCGATCTTCCCGACCATGGTCACCCAGATGATCGAGGTCGGCGAAGAGAGCGGTCAGATCAGTCAGATGCTCGACAAGGTTGCCGACTTCTACGACAGAGAAGTGGACACCGCGGCCGAGTCACTGACCGCCTCGATCGAACCGATCATGGTCGTCGTCATGGGCACCGTGGTCGGCGGCATGGTCATCTGCCTTTACCTGCCGATGTTCACCATCGGCCAGAACATCCAGGGCTGACGCGACTCGCAACGACGCGCCGCTGACTCCCCGGCCGACTCCCGACGGCCGTAGCACCACCCCGGGCGCCCGAGCCCGAACCACCCATCCCCGCACCACCCTTATGCCCACGGAGGCAACCCGAATGCGTATGCAGGACATCATCGCCCGACTCCGCGCCGGCAAGAAGAACGACGAGGGCTTCACCCTGATCGAGCTCCTGGTCGTGGTCGTCATCATCGGCGTCCTGGTCGCGATCGCCGTGCCGGTGTACCTGAACTACCGTCAGGGCGCCGCCGACAAGTCGGCCCAGTCGGACGTCCGCGGCGCGATCAGCGCGGTCGAGCAGTACTACACCAGCAACGGCAACTCCTACCCGACGCCCAGCGCCAACAAGACCAACGACGGCACCACCGCCAACCAGACCCTGGTCCTCCCGGCGACGGCCGGCGGCACGGCGGCCACCATCACCCTGTCGGACAAGACCCAGCTCTCGTACGTGCTGGTCCCGGCCAGCGGCACCGACCCGATCTCGTACAAGATCTGCGCGAACAACACCGGCGGCAGCGGCAAGTGGTACCTGTACAACAGCCTGGCCGGCGGCTCGGTCAAGGCGGCTTCCGGCGCCCTGGTGCTCGCCTCCTGCAACCCCACCACCCCCTGACGCACTGAACGCCGGGTGGCGCTACGGCGCCACCCGGTCCGTCTCCCGCGAGTCCTCCGGAGGATCCCACCGTGCCCCAGGCTCTGCTGTTCGGCATCGTGGCCCTCCTCGGGCTCGCGGTGGGCTCGTTCCTGAACGTCGTGATCCACCGGGTGCCCCGCGGCGAGTCGCTGGTCAGCCCCGGCTCGCACTGTCCCGAATGCGGCCACCCGGTCCGGGCCCGGCACAACGTCCCGGTGTTCGGCTGGCTGATGCTGCGCGGCCGGTGCGCCGACTGCGGCACCCGGATCAGCGCCCGCTACCCCCTGGTCGAGGCCGGCACCGCGGTGCTCTTCACCGCCGTCGCCGCCCGTTTCGGCTGGTCCTGGGAGCTGCCGGCGTACCTCTACCTGGCCGCGATCGCGATCGCCCTGGCGATGATCGACCTCGACGTGATGCGGCTCCCCAACAAGATCGTGCTTCCGTCGTACGGCGTGGCGGCCGCCCTGCTCGTCCCAGTCTCCCTGACCGCCGGCGACCCGGCCGACCTGCTCCGCGGTCTCCTCGCCGCCGTCGTCCTCTACGTCCTCTACCGCGTGCTCGCCCTCTGGGGCATGGGCGGCGGTGACGTGAAACTGGCCCCGCTGCTCGGCTTCTACCTCGGCTGGCTCGGCTGGAGCGCGGTCGCGGTCGGCGCCTTCGCCGGCTTCCTGCTCGGCGGCCTGGTCGGCGGCGTGCTGCTGGCCACGAAGCTGGCGAGCCGCCGGAGCCGGATCCCGTTCGGCCCGTACATGCTGGCCGGCGCCTTCCTGGCGGTCTTCGCCGCGGCGCCGCTCGCCGACTGGTACACCAATCTGCTACTTCCCGCTTCTTAAGCGCCGAAGGCAACGACCGATCAGAACAGGCGGATCCCGCCTGTGCGGGCACACTCGTAGAGGAAGGAAACCGATGGCTGGCTCACCGCCGATCGGGCTCGACATCGGCTCGTCCTCCATCCGGGCGGTCGAGGTTCGCCGCAGCAAGGACGACTACACGCTGATCAACTTCGGCCAGTTCCCGCTCGAGGCGGGCACCGTGGTGGCCGGCGTGGTGCAGAACCCGGGCGCCGTCACCGCCGCCCTCAAGCAGCTCTGGGCGGCCAGCAAGTTCGGCACCAAGCGGGTCAACCTGGCCGTCACCAACCCGCAGCTGGTGGTCCGCGAGACGTCGATCGCCAACCTGCCGGCCGGCCAGATGCGCCAGGCCCTGCCGTTCCAGGTCAAGGAGCAGCTCCCGCTCGCGGTCGAGCGCTCGCTGCTGGACTTCTACCCGCTCGAGCAGCCCGGTGACAGCCCGACCGTCCGCGGCCTGCTGATCGCCATGCCCAAGGACGCGGTCCTCACCCTGGTCCAGGCCGTCGAGAAGGCCGGTCTGAAGGTCGCCGGCGTCGACCTGGCCTCGTTCGCCCTGCTGCGCGCCGCCTCCCGGCTGGACGCCCAGGTCGAGGCGATAGTCGACATCGGCGCCAACATCACCAGCGTGGTGGTGCACGCGGACGGCGAGCCGCTGTTCGTGCGTACCCTCCCCCGCGGTGGCACCGAGATCACCGAGAACATCGCCACCCGGCTGGGCCTGCCGCCGATCGAGGCGGAAGCCCTCAAGTGCCGGTACGGCCTGCACGGCGACGGCAACCCGGACACCGTGGCGGCCCTGATCGACGCGGTCCGCCCGCTCGCCAGCGAGCTGCGCAGCTCGTTCACCTACCTGGCGTCCGGCGAGCGGCAGAAGCAGGTCACCCGGATCTCGCTGTGCGGCGGCAGCGCGCTGATGCCCGGCCTCGCCGAGCACCTGCAGGAGCAGCTCGGCGTCGCGGTGATGTACGCCGACAACGCCGCCCGCCTCCGCGACACCCGCAAGGCCCGGGAACGCGGGTTCGACAGTTTCGTGCCGTCGGCCGCGGTGTCGATCGGTCTCACCCTCGGAGCGGCCTGATGACCACCACCGCCCTGATGCCCGTGGACCCCTCGGTGTCGCCGCAGCAGGCCGCCCGGATCCTCACCATCCGCGCCGACCTGCTGCCCCCGGAGATCCGGGACAGCCGGCGGGCCACCCGGACCCGCTCCCTGATCATCTTCCTGCTGGTCGCCACGCTGGCCGTCCTCGGCGGCTGGTACTGGCAGGCCACGGTCGCCAAAGAGACCGCCGACCAGGACTACAACGAGACCTTCCAGACGCTGAGCAAGGTCCGGGACGAGCAGAAGACCGAGAAGCTCACCGCCCTGGTCCAGTACCAGACCGGCGGCAAGGCACTGAACGCCGAGTTGACCACGGTCCTCGCCGAGGATCTCTCCTGGACCAACCTGATCAACCTGGTCGGGGACCGCGCCGACGCCACCAAGGTGTCCCTCAGCGACTTCAGCGCCTCCCTGAGCGATGCGGACAGCGGCGCCACGATCATCGACGAACACGCGATCGGCATGCTGACGATCTCCGGGGTGGCCGAGAACAAGAAGGTCGTCGCCGACTTCGTCAACGAGCTGGGTGACCTGGAGGACCTCACCAACCCGTTCGTGACCAGCGTGACCAACGTCAGCGCCGGTACCAAGGGTGTCTCGTTCACCCTGTCCGTCACGATCACCGACAAGGCGTACTGCGGTCGCTTCGCCAAGGACTGCCCGAGCGGAGGCAAATGATGAACGCACGCCGCATCGACCAGCTCTGGCTCTTCGGCGGGCTCACCCTGGTGATCATGCTGGTGCTGGGCAGCTGGTTCCTGGTGATCAAGCCGCAGTACACCGCCCGCGACGCGGTCCTCTCCGACACCGCCGACACCGAGGTCCAGCTCGTCACCGAACGCAAGAAGCTGGCCGAACTCAACGAGGACCTGAAGAAGGTCGCCACCTACAAGGCCGACCTGCTCACGGCGCAGAAGGCGCTGCCGTACGGCACCACGACCAACAAGATCCCCGAGTTCCTCAAGCAGTTGCAGACCCTCGGCGGCACGTACGACGTCGAGGTGAGCGGCTACAGCGCCTCGGCGCCGCAGCTCTCCAAGGCGGCGCCCACCGTCAACGAGCTGCCGATCAGCCTCAACGTCGAGGGCAAGGTGGAGAACATCACCCGCTTCCTCAAGCACCTGCAGACCGTCCAGCCCCGGGCCGTCCTCATCGAGTCCGCCCGGCTCACCCCCGGCGAGACCGGCTGGTCGCTGTCCCTGGCGCTGAAGGCGTTCATCACCTCGACCAAGACGACGTCCGTCAGCTCGTGACCCGTACCCCGGAAGAAGCCCTTGCTCCCCGGAGCAGGGGCTTCTCCCGTCTTTCGGCGCAACCGGACAGCAACCGCACGGCACTGATGAACACCGGGCCGCCGCCGATCGTCAGGACGTCCACGAGGAGGGAACCCCCGATGAACCAGAACCTGATCCTGATCGCCGATGACGACAACGACGTCCGCGACATGCTCACCGTCACCCTGGAGGCGGCCGGTTACCGCGCGCTCGGCGCCAAGGACGGCAACACCGCCGCCCGGATCCTCACCGTGGCGAAGCCGATCGGCATGATCACCGACGTCCGGATGCCGGCCATGAACGGCATGGAGCTGTGCCAGCTCGCCCGGCTGACCCCGGCGACCCGCGACATGGCGATCCTGATGGTCTCCGGCAACGGCCACGCCTACGACGTGGACGCCGGGCTGGTCGCGGGCGCGGACGGCTACGTCACCAAGCCGCTGTCGCCGAAGGCCGTTCTCGCCACGTTGCAGGAGGTCATCGGGCGCCGGCAGCTGGGGGCACTCGCGTCCTGAACGGGATCGACCCCTGTGCGATTCCTATGTATCCGCGCCAACCTCTCGCATTCCCCCGAAACCATCGATATCGTTACGCACGGTCCGCGCCGTTCCCCCCGTAGCGGCGCGGGCCACCTATCTCCGCGCACCCCCACATGCGCTCCACTGCGTGACGGAAATCTTACTTTGCGTCATCGACTGTCGTCCCTGGATACTTGAGGCCCCGCCTTGAGGTGACCCGGATGACGTTTCCTGAGACGCTGACCCGACTTCGCGAGGCGCACGGCCTCAACAAGAAGCAACTGGCCAAGCTGATCGGCTTCGACCCGTCCTACGTCAGCCACATGGAGAGCGGCCGCCACCGCCCGACCTACGAGTTCGCCGTCCGGGCCGACACGGTCCTGCACGCCGAGGGCAGCCTGGTGTCCGCCTTCCTGGCCGGCGACCCCGCGGCCGAGGTGCCCGACGGCCGCCGGTCCCTGCCCGGCATCTCACCGGGCCTGGTGGTCCGCCACGAACGGGCCGAGCTGTCCCGCCACGACGACGGCTTCTACCTGATCGCCATCCAGCGGGAGATCCACAACGGCTCGGAGCAGCCGGTCACCAGGTTCCCGGTGCACATCGAGGTCGACGTCTACCCGGCCGACGCCCGGCGCTCCCGGCTCTTCTACCGGGACAACCCGGTCACTCTGGACGAACTCGACTTCCGGGCCGCGTTCAACGGCGAACCCACCCGCTGGGACCTGGTCCGCGACCGGGACTCGTACAAGAAATTGCATGTCCGCTTCGAACCGCACGGCATGCTCACCCCGCTCTATCCCGGCGAGTCCGCCATGATCGAGACGCGGTACCGGGTGCCCTGCACGAAGTGGGGCGACTGGTTCGAGCGCGAGATCCGCTGGCCCACCGAGCACCTGTCGGTGTCGATCCGCTTCCCCGAGCGCCTCGGCGTCCGCCTGACCGCCCACGAGGTGACCTGGGCCGGCGACCGCGCCCTCCCCACCCGCATCGAGTCACGCGTCTCCGGCGGCGTGCGCCAGTACGACTGGAGCACCGCCCACCCCACCCTGACCAACCAGTACCGTTTCGCCTGGCAGCTGGGCCACCGGCAGGCCGCGGCCTAAACCATCGTCTCGCGCATCAGACCCTCCCACATCGGGTCCGGGCGGAACGGCGGCAGGGGCAGGTCGCCACCGAGCGCCGTCCAGCCACGCTGCCACCACGCCGCGCTGCGCACCGGCCACAGACCGGCGCGGACGGCGGCGACGATCTGGCAGCGTACGAGAAGAAGGCCCGCCGCCAGGCCGTCCAGCTCGATCGGCCCGTCCTGCGCGCAGGCCCGGGCCACCTGCTCGGCCGTGCGCTCCATCTCGCTGTAGGCCACCAAGGACGGCGCGTCCGCGATCCGGACCGCGATCGTGGAGTCGAGCACGACCCCCGTGTCCACCGGCGCGAAGACGACGTCGCCGGGGGTCAGGATCAGCGGCCGCATCCCCTGCTCCCCCTCCAGCACGAACTCCACGGCGGGATCACCGTCCGGCGCCGTGATGTTCCGGTGCCGCCAGACCGCCCCGGCATCGAGCCAGACGGTGTCGTCGATGGCCGGCACGACGACGCCGACCCGCCCCGCCTGCACCGTGACCCGGATCTCCGGCAGCTCCGACAAGGCCTCGACCACCTGCTGAGTCTCCACCCTGGCCCCCGTTCGTCAATCACCACGACGCGACCATCCTTGCTCATGGACGCCACATCGCCGGCGCGCCGAGGTCAGTACAGCGACGAGGGGTCGAGGCCGAGAGCGTTGAGGACGGTGGTCACCACCAGCGCGACGCTCACGCCCACCGCGATCAGCACGGCGAATCCGAGCAGCGCCACCGCCACGGACTTCCCTGTCCCGACCAGGTCCTCGACAAGGATCTTGCGCCGATCCACGCGGGCCCAGACGATCGGCGGGAGTTTCCGCGTGTCGCCCGGGCTCGCCGGAACCGCCGTCCGTGCCGGGGCGTCGTGGCTGGCCCCCACCCGGAAACCGTCCCGCCCGGACCCCTGAGCGGGCGATGTCGCCTGCACCATGATGTCGCCTCCTCCGGCCACAACCAGCGCGATCGTTGTGCCCTCCACATCGGCCGGCGGCAGGTGTTCCGCAGGGGCCGTTCGGCCTGTCCCGCTGGGCCGCCGGACCCGGGAGAAACAGAAAAGGCCCGACCGGAATCCGGTCAGGCCTTTTTCAAGGGTGGAGCTGAGGGGACTCGAACCCCTGACCCCCACACTGCCAGTGTGGTGCGCTACCAGCTGCGCCACAGCCCCTTGAACTGCTACTTCGTCTTGCTTGCCCCGGCGTTTCCCCCGGGCACGCTGGAAATATTACACACCCCTCCGAGCCCCGTCGAAGGACCCCCCTCAGTTGAGCGAGACGTCCGGGGGGAAGTGGGCGACGGCTGCCAGGATGTCGCCCTGCCGGCGCAGCACCATGGCCCACA
This sequence comes from Actinoplanes sp. NPDC019969, assembly GCF_055562375.1. NCBI lineage: Bacteria > Bacillati > Actinomycetota > Actinomycetes > Micromonosporales > Micromonosporaceae > Actinoplanes > Actinoplanes sp. NPDC019969. The sequence continues at coordinate 296,716 of NZ_JBVHFK010000002.1, forward strand.
GGTCGTCTGGTCGCTCCACGAACGGGTCGCCGGGGAGGGCGTCGAAGACGAACCAGGAGCCGGCCTCGATCTCGTCCTCCAGCTGGCCCGCGGACCATCCGGAATAGCCGGCGAAGACGCGGATGCCGGTGACGCTCTCGCGCAGCCGGTCCGGGTCGGCGGACAGGTCGAGGGTGCCGAGGGCGCCGCTGACCGGGTGGAAGCCGGACAGCCGCTTCTTCACGGCGGGTTTGGTGCGGGCCAGGCAGATGGCCGACTCCGGCTGCACCGGGCCGCCCTCGAAGAGGACCGCGGGGTCGCCGGCCAGCTCGCCCCAGTTGCCGAGGACCTCGGCGACCGGGACCTCGGTGGCGCGGTTGAGCACGACCCCGAGGGCGCCGCCCGTCTCGTGGGCCACCAGCAGCACGACCGTACGGTCGAAGTTGGGGTCCTTGAGGGTGGGCGTGGCGACGAGCAGCTGACCGGTCATCGACTCCACCGACCGGCCTCCGATCCGCTGCTGCTCACCGAACACCTGATTACCGCCGTCCAGTCGACGTAGCCATGACTCGCACATTAGCTTGCGTTTCCGCCCCCCGATAAGGTCTGTGCATGAACCGGCCACCTACGGCAGCAGAGATCGGCGTCATCGGCGGATCGGGGCTGTACGCGCTTCTCGACAACGCCACCGAGCACGTGGTCGAGACCCCCTACGGCCCGCCGTCGGACCCGGTGACGGTCGCCGAGGTGGGTGGGCGCCGGGTGGCGTTCCTGCCCCGGCACGGCCGTGACCACCGCTTTCCGCCGCACAGGATTCCCTATCGGGCCAATCTGTGGGCGCTGCGTTCGCTCGGGGTGCGGCAGATCGTGGCCCCGTGCGCGGTCGGTGGCCTGCGCCCGGAGCTGGGTCCCGGCACGTTCGTGGTCCCGGATCAGCTGATCGATCGCACCAGCGGCCGGGAGCAGACGTTCTACGACTCGGGCGCGGTGCACGTGTCGTTCGCCGACCCCTACTGCCCGGCCGGCCGGGCCACGGTGCTGGATTCCGCCGCCCGGGTGAACGCGGTGGACGGCGGCACCATGGTCGTCGTGGAGGGCCCGCGGTTCTCCACCCGGGCCGAATCCCGCTGGTTCACCTCGATCGGCGGCACGATCGTGAACATGACCGGTCACCCGGAAGCGGTGCTGGCTCGCGAGCTGGCGCTCTGTTACACGGCGATCGCCCTGGTGACCGATCTGGACGCGGGTGTCGAGGGCGACCACGGCGTCACCCAGGAGGAGGTCTTCACGGTCTTCGCCGACAACACGGCCCGGCTCCGGGACGTTCTCCTGGACGCGGTCGCCAAGCTTCCGGTCGAGCGCACCTGCCCCTGCCCGGACGCCCTGGCGGGCATCGAACTGCCTTTCGAGCTTCCCTGAGCCGTACGCCGTACCCAAAAAGTCACCGCACCCCGGTGGACACCGCCCTGCCCGCCGGGGAAGATCCATGGTCGTTGAAGGGATCACCGGTGAATCGACTTCGTAGCGTGGGCGCCCGCACCGCATCGGTGGCGCTGCTGGTGGCCGGCCTGGCCGGTGGTGTCCAGCTGGCCCGGCAGCACGCCGACCGGGACCGCGCGGCTGACGACGCCGTCCGGTCCCAGATCGTCGCGCAGCAGCTCACCGTCGCCCGGGAGGCCAAGCACGCCGCCGACCGCGCCGCCCGCGCCGCGTCGGAGAAGACCGCCGCCCAGAAGGCCGCGGCGCTGACCCGGACCGACACGGCGTACGCGCGTTCCCTGGACGCCGCGCAGAAGAAGGACACCGCCGAGAAGAAGGCCGCCGCCGAGAAGGCCGCCCGCACCGGCCCGGTCCCTTACACCGGCACGATCCCGGCGTCCTGCCAGTCGTTCAGCGGCAGCCGCGAGATCGGCTGCGCCCTGATGATCAAATCGGGTTTCGCCTTCAGCGAGTTCTCCTGCCTGAACAAGCTGTGGGACCACGAGAGCGGCTGGAACTACAAGGCCCGCAACCCGTCCGGCGCCTACGGCATCCCGCAGGCCCTCCCCGGCCGCAAGATGTCCTCCGCCGGCGACGACTGGGAGATCAGCCCCGCCACCCAGATCACCTGGGGACTGGGCTACATCAGAGGCCGCTACGACTCCCCGTGCGGCGCCTGGTCCCACTTCCAGGCCAACAACTCCTACTGACCCACCACACTTCTCTCAACCCCTGCTCCGGTACGGGCCACAGAAGTCCCGTGCCTCGCGGCGACCACGGCAGGCGTTCCCTCCCGATCGCCCTCGGGTGCGGGCCATGCATGCCCCTTCCGGTCACCCCCGGCTGGTTGTCAGGGCTGTCTCAACTGCAGTTGAGACAGCCCTGACAACCAGCCGAACCCACAACAACCGCGAGGCCAACCGCCAACAACAAGCCGGGGTAACCGCAGGCCGGCAACGAACGGCGAGCCCGTAACGCGGGGTTTCCGGGGGGCTCGGCCCCCGGAGCTAGCGAACCGGAACGGCCCCCGGCTCGCGCCTTTCGCGAGCAGGGGGCCGCCATGCCGTGGAGGTGGCAGTGGCCTACTTGAACCCTCAACGAGTGTGCAGCGGCTTCAAGTGGCACTTTCCGGCAACTGGCCATGGAAGGAGACGAGCACCGGTCCATGCTGCGTCTGCTGTGTTTGCTTATATATTTGCGCTATCTTCTTGGACGGAGGTGACGCCCATGGCAACCATCGAGGTCGACGAGTACACGAAGCAGACCGTTTCCTTCGCAGCGCGGATGGCCAACCTGACCGAGGGCGGGATCATTCGTCGCCTGATCGAGGCCAGCCTCTTGCCCGAGGAGAGTCTCCCTACCTCAACCGATCACGGCATCGCGATCTATGGGGACTACGACGGACACCGAGTGCGTGCCCGATACTTCGAGCCGGCACGCGTCGAAATCGTCGACGGCCCGCTTGCTGGTCAGTCATTCAAGAGCCCCACCGGCGCAGCACGGGCCGTAGTCAGGCACTACAACCCAGGCATCAACGACAACCGCAACGGTTGGGCGTTCTGGCAGATAGACGATGAGTCAGGCACGCGCGCGCCGCTCCAGACCATCCGGCCGCGAACGATCAGGTCTGGCCGAGGCTCCCTGAAGGGCCGGCTCGCCGCCGCCGATGACTGGGATTCGCCCGAGCTCAATGAAGGCATTGCACGTGACTTCGGGCTCGCGCCATGAGCCTTCTGCTGGACACCCATGTGGTGATGTGGTGGCTGGACGACGATCCCACCCTCGCCGACAGCATCAAGGATCGTCTCGATCAGGACGACGAGGTGTACGTCAGCTCAGCCACGGTGTGGGAGGTATCGATCAAGCAGGCACTTGGTAAATTGGGACCGCCGGACTTGCCCGAGCGAATCCGCGACAGCGGCTTTCGGCACCTGGCCATCACAGTCGATCATGGGATAGCGGCAGGTCGATTGCCGACACATCACCGCGATCCCTTCGACCGCATCCTGACCTGATCGCTCAGGCTCAGATCGAGGGTCTGACGCTGGTTACTCGCGATGCCCACATCCAGAAATACGACGTGTCCGTCCTACCCATCTGACGCAACCGCAACGCACGAACCGCAACGCGACCCACCTGCCACGCCCACCGTGGTGCGGGGTTTCCGGGGGCTCGGCCCCCGGAGCGGGAAACCGAAACGGCCCCTGTTCGCGTTTTCCGCGAAGAGGGGCCGCCATGCCGTGGAGGTGATGGCCTCCTGCTTGCACCGAACGGTCCAGCTCGAACAGTTGCGCGCGACCTTGATCAGTAGTGATAGCGGGCCTGCACGATGATCAGGTTCTCGCCGCGTACGGTGTAGACGAGCCGGTGCTCATCAGTGATCCGCCGGGACCAATAGCCACTGAGGTTCTCGGTCAGACGCTCCGGCTTGCCGATCCCCTGGCCAGGATCGCGCAAAGCCTCTTCAATCATCCGATTGATCCGACGAAGCGTCTTGGGCTCACCCACCCAAGACGTGTAGTCCTCCCAACCGGTCTTGTCGAAGGCGATGTTCACGACGCCTGACGCCCCAGCTCCTCGCCGCCGGGGATCAAATCACGACGCTCGAACTCACCGGCCTCCACCCGGGCCACGCTGTCCATCAGTCGCCTCGCATTCGCCGGCGACCTGAGCAGATACCGCGTTTCCACCATCGATCGCCACAGACTCTCAGGCACGAGGAACGCGGTGCCCGACTTCGAGACGATCTCCACCGCTTCCTCATCGTCGTTGACCTGCTCAATCAGTGGAAAGAGCCGCTTTCGCGCTTCACTCGCAGACAGAGCCACAGCAACGCCCTCCAAGAGTCGTACCACTATCCGGTACAAGTTTACCCTGCCGGCGACCCATATCGCGGTCGAGAGCTGACAGGGGTTCTGAGCCTGAAACCGAACTCCTCGCATCACTGAGGTGCCCGCGCCCGGATTGATCGGCTCTCACCGGAACACCGAGCCGCCCGTCGAGCTCACGCAGAGCCCCCCAGGCAGCGACCGGAAGCCCAGCGGTGGGTACTTCTTCAACGACCCGCACGTAAACTGATCGACCCACCCCGTCAACGTCAGCCGTGACACCGTCGAAGATGACTGTGGCGCCACCCTCATCGGAGGGCGCCACAGTCACGATCTTGCAGTGAAGCTGATATTCGCTTACTTGAACCGCGCCCACGAGACGCCGGGACTCCGTTCCGTTCTCACCACGAACGGTTTCGATCAGACAGCCTGACTCAGGGAATGAGCACTGTCTTTCCCGTGACCTGACGGCTCTCGAGCAGGCGGCGGGCTTCTGCAGCCTGCGCCAGTGGCAACGTCGTGACCTCAGGGGCGATCGCACCACTGGAAAGCTGATCAACGAAAGCAACCACATCGGCGCGGAACCGCGCGGGGTCCCTCCTGACGGCGCTTTCCACGGTGTGCAGGACGAGCCTCGGGCCAGGGTGACCTTGGCACGGACGATGGCGACGATCATGCGCCTTAGGGCGTACGCGCGAGAGTGTCGGCGTCACCCGTGTGCGCGCAGGTCAGCCCGACGCTGCGCGAACCACCCTTTCGAGTGAACGCACCTACGCAGAATGTCGTACCCACGCCCTACCATGCTTCTCGCGTCAAACCATCCAGCGCCTTCCACACCCCCCAGATATCTCCAAAAGCCGAAAGGACCAGGCCCGACGATGCCCGACAGCGGTACTTCCCCCCTCGAAATTCCGCCTGCGTTGCCATGGGCATCACGACTGCTCGCCGTCCCGGTGTTGCCCGGGGCGCCGGAGGGATGGATCTCAGACCTTCGGAACATGCTGCCGTCGATCGCCGAAGCCCGGTTGACGGCGCAGTCCATGTTCAACTGGAAATCGGGTGAACCCGAGAAGGTTACCGGCGAGTGGCTACTGCGCCGTCTGTCCCCCATCGGGCTGTTGGTCAAGAATGATGCGGGGCTGATCACGCTGACCAAGGAAGCCGAAGACTGGCTTGGTAACCACAGTGAAGAATTCCTGATCGGCCTTATCCACAGCAGGATCCGATTCGTCGGTGAAGCATTGGCCGAGATATGCGGCGAGGCACGCACTCACGAGGAGTTGCTCGAGCGCGCCAAATCCAAGTACGGAGTCGGCTGGTCTTCCCTCGATCAGGTGCGCCGGAGGACGGCATGGCTTCGGGTGGGAGGATTCATCGAGCGATGGTCGCACTACGAGGTCGTGCCGACGGCTCGCGGCCGCCAATTCCTCGAGAAGCTTCAAAACGTGGACCCTTCCTCACTTCCACACGCGGGCCGGGAGGAACAGACAGTCATCGACATCCCACCCGCCGAGGGTGCTATCGCCGGACTTCTCAACTCTCTCGACGACGAAAAGCTCAGCGCACGTAAGCGGGTCATCGGCTTTTTACCGGCTGGGCGCGAGGGAGAGACTTTGTACGAGAGCCTACGCCGGCTCACCACCTTCTTCAGTCCAGCGATCGAGAGGCATGAGTACCAGCGCATCTGCAGTGTAGAACTCGGCCTCTCGAAGTCATCGGCCGAAACGGCGCTGGCAGCGCTACGATCTATCGGCTTGGTAGAACAGGCGGGCTTAGACAGGTTCACTCCAACAAGTGGCGCGCAGCAGTGGCTCGAGAGTTCGGAACCTGTCGACCTCATGCGAATCATTCATTCCCACGTGCTCCTTTTCGGCGAGCTGGTGACCTTGTTACCTCGACCCACCGATGTCGGCGACCTCATGAGTGCTGTTCAGGAGTTGCTCGGAGACGACAGCCCGCAACGTTCGGAGATCGGGGTCCGCCTCCGCCTTCTGAGCAGCTGCGGGCTGCTCGTACGCGTGTCGCACACCAGCTACATGGCTACCCCGCTCGGCCGTTCGGTGGTTGCTGACCTGCCCTGCATCCAGCCCGACAGCACACCTTCGCCGGCCGCGGAGAACTTGGCCGCGCCAGTTCTTTCACCTACGCAGGAAGCGGTGGTTGAGCTACAAGAAGCTTCAACCGATTCCCGCGATCCGAAGCGGTTCGAACTCGCTGTGCAGAACGCTCTGCGCCTTCTCGGATTCGGCGTCCGCCATCTCGGCGGGCCCGGACGCACGGATGTCATGGTGTCCATATGGCTCGGCCCTGGCAAGAAGCGCCGAATCACCGTGGAAGTCAAGTCGTCCGGATCCGGGCAAGTATTGGAAGGATCCATCAGCTTTGACGCCATTGAGGAGCACAGAGCCCGACATGATGCGGACCGAGCCGTAATCGTCGGCCCGTCTTTCCCGGACGGCCGCTTGCGGAAATGGGCACAACAGCGCAACGTCCGTTTGATCGATGTCACGACATTGCGACGGTATTTGGAACTGAACGAAATCGCCCCTCTCGCACCGAGCGCCTTGGCGGGCATCTTCGACGTGGAAACCGCGGCGCCGGAAACCGCCTGGGATGAGGCCATCAGAAGGCAAACGCTCATGAAGCAGGTCGTGGCGACGATGTGGCGCGAAGCCAATGATGACCGGGAGGTAGCGAGGTCGGGCGGGATGCTTGATGTCACGGCGTTGCGATACCTGTTGCGAGACAAACTTGACCCAGATCCCGACGAGATTCAAGAAATCCTCGCCTTCCTTACCTCTCCACTGATGCAGACTGTCAGGCGCAAAGGAGATAAGTACTATCCGTTAGAATCCCCCGACATCACCGCATCCAAGCTGCGAGCGATCGGCGTTGAGTCCGACGGCCCGAATAGCGTCAAGGCCCCACCCGAAGTGGTCGAATCAACGGACCCAGAGCTGTCGGTTTCCGAGGAAGAAACCACGACACTAGGATTCGTCCCCACTCCAGTAAGCGTGGATGCGGCAGCGGTTAGAACCTGGGCAGCGAAAGCAGGCATTCACGTCCGCGACAAAGGCCGTTTGCCTTCAAGCGTGATCAAGCAGTATCTCAACCGGTGAGAGTAGCCTTCAGCCTAAAACCAATTGCGGGCTACGTGACTTGGGGAGCTAAGCTGACGACCGTCCCGCGCAGTGAGCCGCCAAACGCAACCACCGCACTGCGGGGGCTCTGAGGGCTCCCCATCGGGGCAGATGTGTCGAAAGGCGCCCTATCTGCGCTTTCCGCAGATAGGGCGCCTTTCGCCTCCGTGGAGGTGCTCACCGCCTACTTGAACCCCGCAGACGAACTGGTCGGGATCCGTTCCGCGTCCGGTACCGCTCCGAACTCGCTCCGCTGGCACTTGCCGCAACCCTCGACCTGGCGGCCCTCTGGCTGCACTCGACGCAGCCGGAGGGGTGGGGCTGGGTTCTCGCTGTCACCGTCGCAGCGGCTGCGGTGGCAGCACTCCGAGGTGCACCCTGGGGCGTTGTCCGATCCGAAGAACGTGCGTACGCAGCGGTCGCGACCACGGTTGCCGGTACGTGGCTCGCCGCAGCGACCGCGCTCGGTCCGGGACCGAGCCCGCTGCAGTCGCTTCTGCTGGTCGCCATGACGGCCGGTGCGATCCCGTGGTGGTCGCACCGGCGCCGTCGAGCCCGTGTACGCGTGGACCGCACCATTCAGGCCTGGCCCGATCTGGCCGAACAGATCGGACTCGCCGGGTCGCGGGTGCTCTCGGCGGTGGTCGACGTGTGGGGCTGGCGCGCCCGGATAACGCTGCGAGCAGGCCAGACGGTCGCAGATGCCATCGCGCAGGTACCCGCGATCGAGTCCGGACTCGGCACCCGGCCCGGAGCGGTCCGGGTCGCGCCGGATCCAGCTCACGCCGGTCGGTTCGTCATGCGAGTGCTGGCCGAGGATCCGCACGCCAACGCCGTCCCGTAGCGTGGACCGGCAGCTCGATCGGTCGCCGACCCCATCCGGCTCGGTGTCTTCGAGGACGCAGCCCATGTCGCAGTGCCGATGCTGCGTCGGCACGTCCTGGTCGGCGGCATCGCGGGTGCCGGCAAGAGCGGCATTCTCAACGTCATCATCGGCAACCTGGTCGCCTGCCCCGACGTCGTGCTCTGGGGCATCGACCTCAAGGGCGGCATGGAGCTGGGTCCCTGGGCACCCTGCCTCGCTCGGCTGGCAACCACCCCGGCCGAGGCAGAGACGATGCTGCGGGACGCGGTACGGGTGCTCGAAGCACGTGCCCGCGCGATGGCCGAGTCGTCGTCGCGGCTCTGGATACCGACCGAGAACACACCCGCGCTCGTCATCGTGGTGGACGAATACGCGGAGCTTGCCGAGCAGTCCCCCGCCGCCGTCGAGTACGCGGACTCGATCGCTCGTCGTGGCCGTGCAGTCGCCGAGACCCTGCTCGCGGCAACCCAACGTCCGACTCAGCAGGCCATGGGCAAGGGCGCCATCCGTTCACAGATGGACGTGCGAGTCTGCCTGCGCGTCCGTGAGCGCCGGGACACCGATCTCATCCTCGGTCAGGGCATGGTGACCGCCGGGTGGCACGCGCACGACCTGGACGCACCCGGCAAATTCCTCGTCTCCGCCGAGGGCTTCAAACATCCGCGCCGCGCCCGCGCCTACCTGGTGACCGACGACGACGTCCGGGTCACCGTCGAGCGGTACGCACCCGACCGCCCGGACCTGGACCGCCTGTCGGCCGATGCACTGACTGAAGAGATCTACGACGGCGTGATCCTCGATGAGGCCAACCCCGAGAAGGTGCTCTGGACCGCGCTCAACGAGGCGCCCGAGCACGGCCTATCGGTCCCCGAACTCATGCGAATGACTGGAATGAGGCGCACATGGATCTACGACCGACTCCAAGCTCACGCCACGCAGGTACGCCGCGGACGCTGGCGGATGCCAAGGGACGAGTCCGATGGATAGTCCGCGCGGACGTCCGTCTCCGCGCACGCGTCTGCGCTGCTACAGGCGCGGACGGACGGCGGACGGATGAACGGACACGAGCCCCGCCCGAAGCGGCGCCGTCGGCCCGTACGTGAGATCCGCATCGATCCCGAAGTCCTCGCGCGAGTGCTCGTCACGATCGCCGAGGAGATCAACCACAACCGAGGAGGAACCCGAGATGGCGCAGAGTCAGCGCCAGCACGACCGGCCGGCGAGCACGAACAAGCGCGCGTTCAGCTATCTGCGTGTCTCGTCGGCCGGGCAGGTCAACACCGACTACGACCCTGAGGGCATCTCGCTGCCCGCACAGCGCACGGCAATCCAGCGACGCGCAGCCGAGTTGGGCGCCGAGATCGTTGCCGAGTTCGTCGAGCCCGGTCGCTCCGCGACAACCGTGGACGGCCGGCCGGTGTTCCGAGAGATGATGGCCCGGCTCAAGGCCGAGAAAAACGTCGACTATGTGCTCGTCTACGCCCGGTCCCGACTCCACCGGAACAGCATCGACGCGGCGATCACCAAACGGGATCTTCGTAGCGCGGGCGCAACCCTGATTTCAGTCATGGACTACACCGAGGACTCGGCGATCGGTGATCTGGTCGCCACGGTGCTCGACGGGGTCAACGAGTACCAGTCCCGCGCATCGGGTGCGGACATCGCGTACAAGATGGGTCAGAAGATCATCCGGGGTGGGTCGGTGGGCCGTGCGCCGATCGGCTACCTCGGACCTGGTGTTGCCGCTGGTCAACGAGGCGAGAAACGAAAGCGGCGGCACCGATGGTGCCGCCGCTTCGAGCGAACTCTCTCCCGCTGTCGCGGGTTCAAGTAAGCCCTCTCTCGTGGAGGTGCCGGGAATCGAACCCGGGTCCTTCGTTGTTTTGTCAGGGCTTCTCCGAGCGCAGCTCACTATGCCTCTACTCGGCCCTCCGACTCACGTGAGCAAGTTCGGATGACGGGCCCAGTCACTGATTGATCTCGCCGCAAGGTCCCCGTGACCGGGACCCATTGGCCAGCCTCCTAGCTGATGCCGGTGGCTGGGACGGAGGCGCTCCCAGACCGACAGACCACGCTACTTGCCTCAGGCGGCGAGAGCGTACTGGTCAGCGTCAAACTTATCGTTGGCGCTTATAGTTTTCCGACGACCGATTCTCGAGACGACGTCGGCTTCCTCGGCTCGCTTCCCCTGTCTCCACGTACGAAGTCGAAACCAGTCACCCCCATGTCTGTTTCACAGCGTCGCAATCTTAGCTCATCCTGCAGGCTCCGCCACCGAGGGCGCAGGAGACCGGCTTCACCAGGCCGCCGGTGTCCTTGGAGGCCTGGAAGCCGGCGGTGACCGAGGCGCCGGCGGCGAGGGATCTGCCGCGCAGGGTGACGGTGTCGCCGCTGCGGCTGACCGAGGCGTTCCAGGAGCCGTGCACGTCGATGTCGGCGCTGGCGGGGTAGGTCAGGGTGACCGTCCAGTCCCGGCCGGACGTGCCGTTGTTGGTCACCCGGACCGCGGCGATGAAGCCGTCGCGCCAGGAGGCGCTGGTCGAGTACGTCATGGCCAGGGTGTCGGCGGCCGGGGCCGGGGTGGTGCGCGACGGTGCCGGTGGCGCGCTGGGGCTGGGCTTGCCGGTGGTCACCGACGGCGTGGGCGAGGCCGAGGACTTCGAGGGCGTCGGTGACGGCGACGACTTCGACGGCGACGGGGTCGGCGACGACGAGACGGACGGTGTCACCCGGGCCGACTCGACGGGCGGCGTGGTGACGGCCGGCAGGGTGCCCCCGGCTGCCTGGAGGGTGGTGGTCGGCTGGACCAGGAGCGGTTTGCCGCTGCCGTCCTCGGGGCTGCCGCCGGATCGGAACGCCACCCAGCCGACGAGGCCCAGCAGCAGCGCGGCGGCCGAGCCGAAGACGGCGCGGGCGATGATGAATTGACGTTCGGCATGCTTCGCCAACGGGTGGGCTCCCTAGTGGCAGCAGAGGATCAACGGGTCCGGCGGGCGAGAATACCCGTCAGTCCATGCCTTTGGCACGCCGCCCCATGGCTCGGTTGATCTCTTTCTGCGCGTCCCGGCTGGCCATGTCCTGACGCTTGTCGTAGCTCTTCTTGCCCTTGGCGACGCCGATCTCGACCTTCGCGTACCCGTTGTGGAAGAAGACCGAGAGCGGGACCAGGGTGACGCCGTCGTCGCGCAGCTTGCCGAGCATCTTGTGGATCTCTTCGCGATGCAACAGCAGCTTGCGTACGCGGCGCGGCTCATGGTTCGTCCAGGTGCCCTGCGTGTACTCCGGGATGTGCATCCCGTGCAGGTAGATCTCGCCGTCCTTCTCGTGGCCGAACGCGTCGACCAGCGACGACCGGCCGGCCCGCAGCGACTTCACCTCGGTGCCGGTGAGGACCATGCCGGCCTCGTAGGTGTCCAGGATGGTGTAGTCGTGGTACGCCTTGCGGTTGGAGGCGACGACCTTGCGGCCCTGTTCCCGTGGCATGAGGGAAAAGACTACCCGTGGTTCAGCAGAGACACCCGGGCAGGTAAACGAGCGGGTTTCGGGGTACGCCGCCGAAGCGCGTCTCGAAGTGCAGGTGTGCCCCGGTGGAGGCCCCGGTGCTGCCGACCCGGCCGATGATCTCGCCGCCGCGGACGTATTGCCCCACCCGGACGTACATCCGGGACTGGTGGGCGTAGCAGGTGCTGAACGTGCTCCCGCCCAGCCGTCCGTGCGAGATGCAGGTGTACCTGCCGTAGCCGCCGTTCCAGCCGGCCTGGATCACCCGGCCGGAGGTGGCGGCCCGGATCGGGCTGCCGGAGCCGGCGGCGATGTCGGTGCCGGCGTGCAGCTGCCACACGTGGTAGTACGGGTCGTAGCGGTAGCCGAAGTCGCTGGACTTCCACCCCTGGACGGGCATCAGCAGCCGTCCCCCGGAGTAGGTGGCGGCGACCCCGGACCTCGTCTCCCAGCCGCGCATGGCCGACCGTACCCGGCTCTCGGCCCGGACCGCCGCGCGGTATTGCGCGAGGACGGTGGCGCGCTGGGACTGCGCGGCCCGCAGCGCGGTCTGCCGGGCCACCACGAGCTGGTCGAGCGCCTGCCGGGCCTGGATCGCGGCGGCCTGTGCGGCCTGTGCGGCGCGGAGCCGGCCGGCGGCTACCTGTTCGGCGTTCTCGGCGGTGTACTTCGCGGCGGCGGCGCGGTCCTGCTCGATACGGGCGGCGCGCCGGGCCGCCACGAGGGCACGGACCTCGTCCTGTTCCCGGTCCATCAGGTGTTCCACGAAGCCGAGGCGGTCCATCATGTCCTGCGGCCCCGCGGCGCCGACGAGCAGGTTGATCCGGTTGAAGGTGCCGCCCATGTAGCTGGACGCGGCGATCTCGTCGACCCGCTCCCGGGCGGCCTCGACCTGCCCGGCGGCGATGGCGAAGTTCGCGGCGACCCGCTCGTGCTCCACGCGGGCGGCGTCGGCGGCCCGGCGGGCGGTGTTCGCCTCGACCTGGGTGGCGACGACGATGCCGCGGGCGGTGGCGAGCCGGTTCTGGGCGGCCGGGAGGGCGGCGCTCGCCCGGGCCAGGTTGGCCGCCGCGGCGCGGGCGGTGGCGCTGGCGCTCTCCAGGAGGGCTTCGGCCCGCTGGACGGCCTTGGCGGCGTCGTCGCCGGGGTCCGCGGCGGCGGGCCGGGGCACGACCAGGACGAATGCCGCGAGACTGAGAAGACTGAGGCAGGCGGCGATCAGACGGCGATACCTCATGGACGTCACGCTACCGCGACCAAACGCCCGCAATGCCCCAAAACGCCCGATGGCCGCAACCATCGGTTGCGGCCATCGGCAAAGTCCGGTGGAGCGTCAGACCTTGAGGTAGAAGCGCAGCGTGATCCAGGCGGTGATCGCGCTGACCAGCGAGCCGATCAGGGCCAGCAACGGCAGCATCAGCATCAGGTTGCCGGTCGGGACCGGGGTGATGATCGTGGTCAGGGCCTGGAGCTTGTTGTCCAGCAGGACGACCTTGCTGAGGCCCAGCAGACCGAAGCCGAGCAGCGCGCCGACGATGCCGGCGACCATCGCCTCCAGGACGAACGGCGCCTGGATGAACCAGTTCGAGGCGCCGACCAGTTTCATGACCGCGACCTCACGCCGCTTGCTGTACGCCGCCACCTGGATGGTGTTACCCACCAGCAGCAGGGCCGCGAGCGCCATGAAGGAGGCCACGAACAGCGCGCCCACCTGGATCGCGTTGAAGATCTCGAAGACCTTCTCCAGGGTCTGGCGCTGGTCGATGATCTGCCGGATCCCGGGCAGGCCCTCGACAGTCTTGGCGAACTCCTCGTACTTCTCCGGGTCGTTGAGCTTCACCCGGTACGACTCCGGCAGGCTGTTCGCGTTGATCGCGTTCACGAAGTCGGGCGAGTCGGCCCAGAGCTTCTTGAAGCGTTCGAGCGCCTGCTCCTTGGTCTCGTACGTCTTCTCCGCGAGCAGCGGGCTGTTGTCGATGGCCGCCGCGATCGCCTGGCGCTGACCGTCGTTGACGTCGTCGGCCAGGAAGATGGAGACCTGGATGTTGCCGTAGTAGTAGTCCTTCATCTGGTCGACCTGCATGTACATGAGCACACTGGCGCCCAGCATGAACAACGAGACCGACATGGTGATGATCATGGCGACCGTCATCGTGACGTTTCGCCACAGGCCCACCAGGACCTCGTTGAGTACGTACTTCACGCGCATCGGGGGGATCCTTCCGGGACTCCGCGTGTCGGTGCTGCAGCCTGCGTTACGAGGGCGGAGCCGGGCTTATCCGTAGACACCGCGCGCCTGGTCCCGGACGATCCGTCCGCTCTCGATCTCGATGACGCGGCGGCGCATCTGGTTGACGATGTTGGAGTCGTGCGTGACCATCACGACAGTCGTGCCGGTCCGGTTGATCCGGTCCAGCAGACGCATGATCTCGATCGAGGTGTCCGGGTCGAGGTTACCCGTGGGCTCGTCGGCCAGCAGGATCAGCGGCCGGTTCACGAAGGCCCGGGCCACCGCGACACGCTGCTGCTCACCACCGGAGAGCTCGTGCGGGTACCGGTGCTCCTTGCCGCCCAGGCCGACCAGCTCGAGGACCTCGGGCACCACCCGGCGGGCGACGGCCTTGGTCTTGCCGATCACCTCGAGGGCGAAGGCGACGTTCTCGTAGGCCGTGCGGTTGGGCAGCAGGCGGAAGTCCTGGAAGACGCAGCCGATCGAGCGGCGGAAGTGCGGGACCTTCCAGGAGCGCAGGGAGGTGACGTCCTTGGCGTTCACCACCACCTTGCCGCGGGTCGCCTGCACCTCTCTGAGCAGCAGCTTGACGATCGTCGACTTACCGGAACCGGAGGGACCGATGAAGAAGACGAACTCACCCTTCTCGATCCCGACGCTGACATTGTCCAACGACGGCCGAGACGCCTTCGGATACGTCTTCGTCACGTTCTCGAGCTGAATCACGGGACTGGAGTCTACGCGGTGTAACGAAATCGCCAACCCCGCCGGGGTCGGGAATATTCACGAGCTGCGGTAACGGCGTAATCGCACGTCACCCCGCCTGACTTTCCGTCCAGGCGGGGTAGCGCTCGGTCACCGTCGGATCAGCTGGCGAGCTGGTTCTGCTTGCGCCACTTGATGCCGGCCTCGATGAACCCGTCCACATCGCCGTCGAAGACCGACGAAGGGTTGCCGACCTCGTACTCGGTGCGCAGATCTTTCACCATCTGGTAGGGGTGCAGGACGTACGAACGCATCTGGTCGCCCCACGATCCGGTGGTGTCCAGCTTCAGGCCGGCCATCTTGGCCTCCTCCTCCTGGCGCTTCCGCTCCAGCAGCCGGGCCTGGAGAACGCGCATCGCGGCCGCCTTGTTCTGCAGCTGCGACTTCTCGTTCTGGCAGGACGCCACGATGCCGGTGGGGATGTGGGTCAGCCGGACCGCCGAGTCGGTCGTGTTGACGCTCTGCCCGCCGGGGCCGGAGGACCGGTACACGTCGACGCGGATCTCGTTCTCCGGGATGTCGACGAACTCGGTCTGCTCGACCACCGGCATCACCTCGACGCTGGCGAAGCTGGTCTGCCGGCGGCCCTGATTGTCGAACGGGCTGATCCGCACCAGGCGGTGGGTGCCGGACTCGACGCCCAGGGTGCCGTACGCGTACGGCACCTTCACCGCGAACGTGGCGGACTTGAGGCCTGCCTCCTCCGCGTACGACGTGTCGTAGACCTCGGTGGGGTAGCCGTGGCGCTCGGCCCAGCGCAGGTACATCCGCATGAGCATCTCGGCGAAGTCGGCCGCGTCCACACCGCCGGCGCCGGCCCGGATCGCCACCACGGCCTCACGAGCGTCGTACTCACCGGAGAGGAGGGTGCGGACCTCCATCTCCTCGATCTGCTTGGTCAGCGTCACGAGCTCGTCGCCGACCTCGGCGACCGACCCGGCGTCGCCCTCGGCCTCGGCCATCTCCAGCAGGAGCCCGGCGTCGTCGAGACGGGAGCGCAGGCGCTCCAGCTTGGAGATCTCCCCGGAGATGTACGCCAGGCGGCTGTTGACCTCCTGCGCACGGGCCTGGTCGTCCCAGAGGTCCGGCGCGGAGGCCTGCTCCTCGAGGTCCGCCTTGTCCCGGCGCAGCTTGTCGACGTCCAGGACGTTCTCGATGTTGCGCAGGGTCGCGTCGAGGGACTTCAGTTGCTCGGGAAAGTCGGCAGCGGTCACGACACTCAAGACTACGCCGCCCGGCCAGAATGCTGGCCGGGGCGGTCGATGTTCAGCCCGTCGGTACGGCCTTGAGCCAGGTGAGAGCGGCTTTGTGATAGGCGACCGCGAATTCCAGCGCGGCGGCGCCGAACGGGTCACCGTTCTTCTTGGCCTCCTTGGCCTGCTCTTTCGCCATCGCCATGGCCTCCGCGTGGTACTGGTTGGCGTGACTGTAGAGCTCCTGCAACTGGTCCCCGGAGTGCTGGGAGCCGAAGGCGACCCGGAGCGCCACCGGGTTGCGCAGCGCGTCCCGGCCGGGCGCCTCGGTGAGCCACCGGCTGAAGGCGCGCTTGCCGGAGGCGGTGATGGCGTAGGGCTGACTGGATCGAGGACCCGGCTTTCCGAGGCGGACGTACCCCATTTCGGCCAGTACGGGCAGTTCGCGGTAGACCTGGCTCCGCGTCATCGACCAGTAGGGCCCGAGGCGGCGTTCGGCAGCCGCCATCAGCTGACCACCGGTCATCGACCCCTCATGGAGGAGGCCGAGGAGGGCAGCCGCCGTCGGATTGATCTGGAAGTCGGGCATGCCTTCTAAGCTGCCACTTTGTCGCGCCGCCGTCCAGGATTTAGCCCGATCCGTCCAGTTTGCGCCTCCACAAACGACTGTCCCGCACAGACAGTCCGACAACGAGCGTGCCGATCCGGCGTTTCGGCGGTGAAACGGCCACTGAGCAGGTAATATGGCGCAGATAAACGGTCAGACGAACCGTTGCGGGCAGGATTCCGGCGTAAGGGTCGATTGCGACACGCGAAACCCGACAATCCGCCCATGTGCAAATAGCGCCAAGTGACCGGTCTCCTTCCGCGGCCGGTTCGGGCCCGTGCCGCCCGGTGGGCACCCTCCATCATCGGGACTGCGCAGGTTCGCCGGTTACCCTGACCCCCATGACAGACCGCCAGACCGCCGCCCCGGAGACCGTCGAGGAGTCCCGGCTCACCGTGGCGCTGCTCGCGCTGGCCGCGATCGGCTGGACCGTCGCGATGCTCTGGTCAGCGCGGGCCACCATCACCGGGCGGGACGACGCCGCGATGGAGGTGACCTCCACGGCGTACGCGCTGCCCGGCGCCGTCTCGGCCGACCTGGTGGCCGGCGCCGCCGTGGCCCTGCTGGCGCTGACCCTGATCAGCGCCCGCCGGCCGCTCGGGGCCAGCGCCCGGTTCGCCGTCGCCACCGGGGCCGGGCTGCTCACCGGTCTGCTCAGCGCGGTGCCGATCCTCACGATCAACACCGCCGGGACGATGTACGCGATCGTCGCCGGCACCATCGCCGCGGCGGCCACCATCGGCGGCGCGCTGGCCGGGCTGCGGATCCCCGCGGTGATCGCCGGGGCCGCGGCCGGCTCGGTCGGTGTCTTCCTGGTCGGCTTCCTGCTCAACCTCTTCCAGGACCCGGTGCTCGAGGCCTACGGCATCGGCGACGTCGCGTCCTCGGCCGACGCGGCACAGTGGTTCTCGTACAGTCAGGCGGCCCTCAGCGGCCTGGCCGCCGGCCTCATCCCGTACGCGCTGCTCCGCCGGGCCCGCCGCCGCACCGGCGCCGACCTGCGCTGGCCGCTGTACGCGCTGGCCGGCGCCGGGCCCGGCCTGGTCATCGTGATCGCCGAGCTGCTCGCCCGCACCGCCGGCGCCCAGGTGCTCGAGCTGGCCGGCAAGGTGAGCGAACTGGAACTCGCCGTGCAGCAGATGCTCAGCTCGGCCCGCCTCAACAACGGCCTGATCGTCCTCTTCGTGGGCGCGTTCACGGCGCTCGTCGCGGTCGGCCGCACCCTTTCCCCGGCCGCCGACGCCGACTCTCCGGCCCCCGGCGCGCCCACATCGCCGGCCGCCACCGACACCAGCCCCGTGCCGGACGACCCGGCCGTGTCCGAGCCCGCCGCGGCGGAGAGCCCCTCCACGTCCGACTCACCGGCCGCGGCCCAGCGCCCGTCCACCACCGCCTGACGGGAGGCGCGGAGCCGGCGACTCAGAGCAGTTCGTCGAGCTCGGACACCGCGTACCACTCAAGCTCGTGATCCTCGGCGCTGTCGACGGTGAACTGGGCGTCCGGGTCGCCGGCCAGGGCCTCCTCGACCACGTCGGCGGCCGCCGCGACCGACTCCGCCGCCTCCGCGCCGTCGACGTGGATGCTGGCCAGCTCCTTGATCGTCACCGGCTGCGGCAGCCGGACGGTGCTCGACCCGAGCTCGGTGTCCTCCCGGATCAGGCCGGCGGCCGGCACGTCCGCCGAGACCACGACCCGGCGGCGCGGCGCGGACGGATCGTGCCGCAGCAACTGGAGAGCGCCCTGGGCGGCGCGGGTGAAGGCGACGTACTCCAGCTCCTCCTCGTCACCCTCCGCATACCACTCCCGCAGCGCGGGCGTCACCGCGTGCGCGACCGTGGTGTGCTCGCCGAGCCGGCCGTCGGCACGCAGGGCCGCCAGCATCGGCAGGGTCGCCGGGACATAGACCCGGACCAGGTCGTTGATCGGCACGTGATTCCTCCTGCACTCGGCGCTCGGGCGAGCACAGTACACCGTCATCTCAGCCCGGGGACGCACCATTCCACCAGGAGTCTCCGGAACGTGGCAGCGTGGGCCGGCGGGCTCTGCTGATGGCAAACGGTGGCAAACTGAGGCTGTCGATAGGAGGATCCATGCCGGAGCCACGCTTCCTGCTGCTGTCCGACGTGGCCGCCGAGCTGAACGTCTCGGACTCGCAGGTCTACCACATGGTGCGCAGCGGCGAACTGCCCGCGATCAAGGTCGGTGGGCGCGGTCAGTGGCGCGTCGAGCGCGCCAAGCTGGAGGAATACATCGAGGAGAAGTACGCCGAGACGGCCGCCTGGGTCCGCGACAACCCGCTGGCGGAGCGCGAGACGGATTGACCGGACGGCGGCTTTTGCGCCTCTTCCCGGATCGATGACGCGCGGTTGCCCCGGCGTAAGCCAACGAGCCAGAATCGGGGTCATCGAAAGCAAACGGAGGCAAACACAAGAATTGGCGGTGGCGATGCGATCGGCGATCCAGATTGCACCCGCCGGGTCCCGGCCGGCGATCCGCCTGCGCCCGGTTCCCCGGTATGAACCCCCGTTCGACGACGAGTCCGCACCGCCGGAGTGGACGTCCTCGCCACGATCAGCGCCGGAGTGGCCACCAGCCGCCGGAGCAACGTCCGAGCAGCCGTCGGCGGCTCGAACAGGCGCCGACCAGCCGTCGGCGGCTCGAACGAGCGCGGAGCGGCAGGCGGCGGCTCGGCGGGGTGCCGAGCGGCGGACGGCGCCGCGGCCGGGCTCGGCGTTCGCGCCCGGTGGGCCGCCGCCGTCCGTGCTGCCCCGGCCGCC
The DNA here is from genome assembly GCF_055562375.1 of Actinoplanes sp. NPDC019969. NCBI lineage: Bacteria > Bacillati > Actinomycetota > Actinomycetes > Micromonosporales > Micromonosporaceae > Actinoplanes > Actinoplanes sp. NPDC019969. The sequence goes on from NZ_JBVHFK010000002.1 coordinate 316,080, forward strand.
ACTGCCCGCCGTCAGCGGGGTGTCCGGTGACGCGAAACTCGCCGTCCGCCGGTTCGTGCGGCTCTGCCTGGAGGTGCTCAACGGGTTCCGGCCGGCCGCTCACCTGCGCCGGGTGTCGGTTCCGGCCGAGGCCGCCGATGTGGTGGCGCAGGGCCTGGCCGGCGCGCGCCGGGTCGCCGAGCTGCGCAAGGCGGGCCGGCCCGGGTCCCGGCCACCGCAGCGACCGGCCCCGGTGGGGGTGATCGGGGTGAAGCTGTGCGAGCCGCGGGCGGGCGCGGTCGAGGCCGCCGTCACCCTGGTCACCGGCGAGCGCGCCTGGGCCATGGCCTTCCGCCTGGAGATGCACCGGCAGGCCTGGTCCGCCACCACCCTGCTGATCATCTGATCGCTACCGGACTCCCGGGGCGTCCGGCAGCGATCCGGCGGCGGCCGTCCCGGGCCACACCTGTGTGTCGAGTTCGGCCGCCCTGTGCGCCCGAAGTCGACACACGAAACGGCCCGCGGTGGTCCGGCAGGAGCCGGACCACCGCGGGCCGTCAAGAAGGGCCTCAGGCCGGGCCCGGGGCTCCGTGGCAGCGCTTGTACTTCTTGCCCGAGCCGCAGTAGCACGGCGCGTTACGCGACGGGCCGTTCGACTCGGACGAGGAGGCGGCGTGCCGGCCGCGCGGCGCTGCGGCGCTGGTGTGCGCGGGGCTGGCCGGGACCGGCGAGCCGCCCGGGCCGATCACCGTCGGGGTGGGCTCGGGCGCCGGGCCCCGCTGGATCGACGGGCTGCCGGCGCCCGCCTCGCCGTCGATGGTCGGCGCGGTGTACTGCAGGTTCTGCGGGCGGCCGGAACCGCCGAGACCCTTGGCGCGCACCTCGACGTGGTCGGGCTCGGGCTCCGGGTCGTCGTCGGGCACCTCGCCGTCGATGACCTTCGGCAGCTCGAAGGCCTGGCTCGGGTCCAGGGTGACGGTGGGCGCCTCCTCGACCTGGACCTCCAGGTTGAAGACGAAACCGACCGCCTCCTCCTTGATGCCCTCCATCATCTGGTTGAACATGTCGAAGCCCTCGCGCTGGTACTCGACCACCGGGTCGCGCTGCGCGTAGGCCCGCAGGCTGATGCCCTCCTGCAGGTAGTCCATCTCGTAGAGGTGCTCACGCCACTTGCGGTCGATCACCGAGAGGAGCACCTGGCGCTCCAGCTCACGGACCGCCTCGGGGCCCAGTTCCTCCTCGCGGCGCCCGTACGCCGCCTGCGCGTCCTGCTTCACCTGCTCGATCAGGAACTCCTGGTCGATCGTGTTCCGCTCGCCACCGGACTCCTCGACGAGGTCGTCGATCGTCAGGGTGATCGGGTAGAGCCGCTTGAGGTTGGTCCAGAGCTGATCCAGGTCCCAGTCCTCGGCGAAGCCGTCGGCGGTGGCAGCCGTGACGATGTCGGTGATGACGTCGTCGATCATGTGGGTGACCTGGTCGTGCATGTCCTCGCCGTCGAGCACGCGCTTGCGCTCGGCGTAGACGACCTGCCGCTGCTTGTTCATCACCTCGTCGTACTTGAGGACGTTCTTGCGGATCTCCGCGTTCTGCGCCTCGATCTGCGTCTGGGCGCTGCGGATCTGCTTGCTCACCATCTTCGACTCGATGGGAACGTCCTCGGGGATGTTGAACCGCTCCATGACCGCCTCGACGGCGCCGGCCCGGAACCGCTTCATCAGGTCGTCCTGCAGCGACAGGTAGAACCGGGACTCGCCCGGGTCGCCCTGCCGGCCGGACCGGCCGCGGAGCTGGTTGTCGATGCGGCGGGAGTCGTGGCGCTCGGTGCCGAGCACGTAGAGACCGCCGGCGGCCTGCACCTCGGCGGCTTCCCGCTCGGTGGCCTCCTTGACCTGCGGGAGGATCTCCTCGAGCGCCTTCGCGTACTCCTCCGGGCTCTCCACCGGGTCGAGGCCGCGCTGGTGCAGCTCGGCCGCGGCGGTGAACTCCGCGTTGCCGCCGAGCAGGATGTCGGTGCCACGACCGGCCATGTTGGTGGCCACGGTGACCGCGCCCTTCCGGCCGGCCTGGGCGATGATCGTCGCCTCCTGGGCGTGGAACTTCGCGTTCAGCACGCTGTGCGGGATGCCGCGGCGGCGCAGCAGCTGGGAGAGGATCTCCGAGTTCTCCACCGAGACCGTGCCGACCAGGACCGGCTGACCGGTCGCGTGCCGCTCGGCGATGTCCTCGATGACGGCGTTGAACTTGGCCTTCTCGGTCTTGTAGATGACGTCCGGGTGGTCGACCCGGATCATCGGGCGGTGCGTCGGGATGCTCACGACGCCGACCTTGTAGACGCTGTTGAACTCGCCGGCCTCGGTCTGCGCCGTACCGGTCATGCCGCCGAGCTTGTCGTAGAGACGGAAGTAGTTCTGCAGGGTGACGGTCGCCAGGGTCTGGTTCTCCTGCTTGACCTCCACCCCCTCCTTCGCCTCGATGGCCTGGTGCATGCCCTCGTTGTAACGGCGGCCGTGCAGGATGCGGCCGGTGAACTCGTCGACGATCAGGACCTCGCCCTCGGGGCTGACGATGTAGTCCTTGTCGCGCTTGTAGAGCTCCTTGGCCTTGATCGCGTTGTTCAGGTAGCCGACGAGCGGGGTGTTGACCGACTCGTACAGGTTGTCGATGCCGATCCGGTCCTCGACCTTGGCGACGCCGCGCTCGGTGATCGCGATGGTGCGCTTGGCGACGTCGACCTCGTAGTCGCCCTCGCCGTCCTTGCCGGGCTGCAGCCGGGCGACGATCTGGGCGAACTCGCCGTACCACCGGGCGGAGTGCTCGGCCGGGCCGGAGATGATCAGCGGGGTCCGGGCCTCGTCGATGAGGATCGAGTCCACCTCGTCGACGATCGCGAAATTGTGCCCGCGCTGCACCAGCTCGCTCTTCGACCACGCCATGTTGTCGCGCAGGTAGTCGAAGCCGAACTCGTTGTTCGTCCCGTACGTGATGTCGCACTCGTAGGCGGCGCGGTGCTCGGCGGCCGGCCGGTTCGGCAGGATGACACCGACGCTGAGACCGAGGAACACGTGCACCCGGCCGACCCACTCGGCGTCACGCTGCGCCAGGTAGTCGTTCACCGTGATGATGTGCACGCCCTTGCCGCTCAACGCGTTGAGGTAGGCCGGGAACACGCCGGTCAGGGTCTTGCCCTCACCGGTCTTCATCTCCGGGATGTTGCCGAAGTGCAGGGCGGCCCCGCCCATCAGCTGGACGTCGTACGCCCGCTGGCCGAGGACGCGCTTGGCGCCCTCGCGGGCCACCGCGAAGGCCTCCGGCAGCAGGTCGTCCAGGGACTCGCCGTCCTGATAGCGATCCTTGAAGTGCTGGGTGCAATCGCGCAGCTCGTCATCGGTCAGGTCGACGTAGTCGTCCTCGATCGAATTGACCGCGTCCGCGATCGCCTTGAGCCGTCGCACCATGCGGCCTTCGCCGGCGCGGAGGATCTTTTCCAATATCGACACGGGTCAACGCTCCCCTAGACAGTCTGCCGAACCATCGTAGGCACCTTCACCGGAGACCTGTGACCCTGGCCTCCGGTGAAAGTTGCAAAGAGGGCGAAAGGCACCGCGAAGTTCGCTGACAGCGCAGTCGCCGACTTGTTCGAAACGTGTTTGGCGGCCGGGCGCGTCCCGGAGAGGATGGGCCATGTGGATCAAAACAGTGGGAAGCGGGCCGAGGACGCGGGCTCCGGCCGGGAAGTCCGGCTGCGGGAGGTCGGCCCCGGGTCGTGGGCGGTCGTCGACGAGGAGACCGGCCAGGCCGTCAGCGGGACGGCGGGCCGGCTGGAGCTGCTGACCCGCTGGGACGACCCGGCGGCCCAGCGTGCCGCCATCGCCGCCGGTTACACCCGGGAGGGCGTCCGGCGCGGAGACCCGGAGCTGCTGGTCTGGTCGCGGCTGCCCGGCGACCCGGAGGGCCCGGCTCCGCGCCTGCTCCCCGACCTGCCCGACGGCGCGATCTCCGACGGCGTGGTGACCCTGCGGCCGCTCGGCGAGCAGGACATCGACTTCTACACCGAGCTGCACAACATCCCCGACGTGGTGGCCACCAGCGTCCCTCCGGAGGTGAAGTCGGCGGAGGAGATCCACCGGCGCTGCACCCGGTCCGCGGCGCACTGGCTGGCCGGGCACCGGGCCGACATGGTGATCCTGGACGCGGCGACCGGCGCGCGGGCGGGCCAGATCGACCTGTACTACCAGGAGCCGCCGACCGGTCAGGCGATGATCGGGTACAGCATGCTTCCGGCGTACCGCAAGAGGGGTTTCACCAGCCGGGCAGCACAGCTGGTCGCGCTCTGGGCCTTCGCCGAGACGGGCATCGCGCGCCTGATCGCCGGCACGCTGCCGACGAACGTCGGGTCGCAGCGGGTGCTGGAGAGGGCCGGTTTCACGCGCGAGGCATACCTGCGGTCGCGGCTGCCGGGCCCGGACGGGACCCGCACCGACGACCTGCAGTACGTGCTGCTCGCCGAAGACCTGCTCGCACAGGTCTCCGGCGAGGGCGGAACGTCACATGCCTAGGCTGAGAATGCCGTAGTCGTAGCCACGGCGGCGGTAGACGACACTGGGCCGGCCGCTCTCCTTGTCATGGAACAGGTAGAAGTCGTGGCCGACGAGCTCCATCTGGAAGAGGGCGTCGTCGACGGTCATCGGCTCGGCCGAGTGCTCCTTCTCCCGCACGATGCGCCACGGCTGGTTCTCGTCGTGCTCGCTCGGCTCGGTGTCCAGCACCGGCTCGGTCAGCGTGGCGGTCCGGCCGTTGGTCAGGTCGGTGGGGAGGTTGGCGGTGGCGGCGGCGACGGAGATCGGCGCGTGCCTGCCGCGGTGCACCCGGCGCCGGTCGGCGGAGCGGCGCAGCCGGGCGTCCAGTTTGTTGATCGCGCAGTCCAGGGCTGCGTAGAAATCCTGTGCCTGGGCCTCGGCCCGGACCACCGGCCCCTTGGTCATGACCGTGATCTCGACACGCTGGCAGATGTCGGCCTGTCGCGGGTTGCGTTCGTGGAACAACTCCACGTCCGCCCTCATCAGCTTCTGGTCGTAACGCTCGACCTTGCTCAGCTTGTCGGCGACATGCTCTCGATAGTGGTCGGGAACCTCTACGTTGCGGCCCTTGACGACAATGTCCACTCGTGACCTCCCCCAACGTTGTGCTTGCGGGCGCCGATTCGCGGCGCAGCCCGGCTACTGGGTGAAAACGCCGTATCGGGATCGACCACCTGACACGGCCTATGAGAGTGAGACGACTCCTTTCCGGTGCGGCGAAAGCGCTCCCGGTGGCGGGCGGGTAATGTCACTCGCCCTCGTCACCTAGACGCTAACCTGCCTATGCCCGCCCGTCACCCCTCGTTCGGGATACCTGATGGCTGACGTTGGCCTCTATCGGCACCCGGGGGCGGGATCACAGGGAAATGCCGGGACGGAATCCACGTAGTTGCGTCGCTGCGAGCACTGCGGCACCTGTGACCTGCATGTCCGCCTCCTCAAGCCGGCGTGCCACCGCTGCCAGAGTGGCCCCGGTGGTGACGATGTCATCCGCCACCACAAGCGTGCCTCGGGATCTCCCGTCGCGCCGCAGAACGCCGATTCGGGCCGTCATTCGCAGCGAATTGACAGCTACGGTCGCCCGTTCGGATGCATCCAATGACGTTGAGTCAGGCCGGGGCAGGGCACGCAGCGGTTGCACCACGTTCACGCGGTAGCCGGCGGCCCGCAACCGGCGGGCGGCGTGACCGGTGAGCCGGGCCATGTGATCGCCGTACCGCTCCCGTCGGGCCGCCGCCGTGGACGGGACCGGGATCACCGTCACCGGGCGGTCCCGGGGCGCGAGCGCGGCGACGGCGCCGGCCAGCAGCGCGCCGAGCGGCCGGGCGAGCCGGTGCCGGCCCTTCTCCTTGTACGCCAGCAACGCGCCCCGCAGCGCCCCGTCGTACGCCCCGACCGTCACACAGGCCGGAAACCCGTGCGGCGGCGGCGTCGGCACGGCAGGCCGCGGCCGCAACCCTTCCAGCTCCGCCACACAGCCCGCACAGGTCCCATAGGTGAGCCGGACCCGATCCGCCCCGCAGCCCGCGCACGCGCCCGGCAGCACCAGGTCGGCCAGCTCCCCGAGAACCATGTCAGTTCAGGAACATCGGCGCGGAGGGCACCACGCCGTCCCGTTTCTGCTCGGGCGGACCGGCCAGATGCTCGACGGTGATCTGCTGGGAGGAGGTGGCGAACGCCTCCCAGGCGTCGTTGCCGGTCGAGTAGAGCACCGAGCCGCCGTTCGCGCTGAGGGCCGGGTTCGCGGAGTACGCCGTCAGGTACGTCACCGACACCTTGCCCATGTCCTGCAGCCACACCGCCTGCAGGCCCCCGTCGATCGACACGTTGAGGATGGAGGTCCGGTCGCCGGCGCCGACGCCGCTCACGGTGAGCGACGACTCGGCGCTGAAGTCCACCGCCGTCACCGTCCGCAACGGCTGCTCCAGCTCCTGCGGCGCGGTCAGCGTGAGCCGGTCGGCGTCACCGGTGAGCACGGCCCGGTACAGGCGGCCGCCGGCGACGAGGGCCACCCGGTGCCCGTCCGGCGCGACGGTGATCGCCGTGAGCGGCCCGTCCACCCCCGGCCACTGGACGAGCTCGGCCGGGCCGCCCTGCGCCCGGAAACGCCACAGCCTGCCGTCCGCGATCACCAGGCCGACCCCGCCGTCGACGCGGTCGGCGGCGCTGATCGCCCAGACCGGGTATCCGATCCGGGGCGGCAGGCCGGAGACATCCTTCAGGGCGGCAGTCTCGCCGATCGGGGCGGAACCGGCCTTGAGCTTTTCGTTCTTGCCGGACCCGGTGACCACGGCGGTGAAGATGCCGCTGCTGGAGGTGCTGAGAGCGGCCCGGGAGATGTCCTTGTTGGCCTCGGGGGCGATCCCGGGCACCGAGTCCGCGTTCGGCCGCTCGGAGTCCTCCAGCCGCCGGATGGCGCGGTTGTAGACCGCGTAGCGCTCCGAGGAGACGGTGGACGAGCGATACGCCGGGTTGCTGGTCAGGAAGTCGGAGCCGGAGTAGGTGCGGGGCTCCTGGTGGCCGATCCGCAGCTCCAGGAACTCCGGGAGCAGGCGGCGCAGCGACCACTGCACCTGCCGGCGCAGACGGTCCAGCGCCTCCTCCGCCTTCTCGGTCGGCAGGGCCTGCGCGCTCAGCGAGATCACCAGGCGGTCCTGGTCGATCTCGGGGACCTTGCCTTCGAGTTTGGTGCCGTCCAGCAGGGGCTGCACCGCGTCGCGCAGCCACGGCGCGGGACCTGCGATCAGCCAGTTCAGGATGATCGTCGGCTCCTGCTCGATCGGCACGTCCTTGAGCAGGTAACGAACGTCCGGGAGCAGGCCGGTGTGTTCGGTGTTCCAGAAATAGATCGTCCGCTCGTCGTAGAAGTCGGTCAGCGCGGTGTCGCTGAGCAGCAGGAACGGCGGCGGGTTCGTCACGTAGAGACCGTCGCCGGTGACCTCGTCCAGGGCGAACTCGTACGTGCTGGCCGAGCCGGAGCGCTCGGCGGTCGGCTCCAGCATCCCGTTCTTGCCGAGGGTGCCGACCAGCTCGTAGTCGATGCTGACCTGATCCTGCCCGGCGTCCAGCAGCGGCGGGCTGGTCAGCCGGATCACCCGCAGCGTGGCCGGCGGGGTGAACTTGTCCCGCGCCGCCGGCGACATGAACTGCTTGACCCGCTCCAGGGCGCCGTCGTAGTCACCGGCGGCGGCCCGCAGATAGTTGTTGACGAACTGCACCCGATCACTGGTCGCATCCCGGGTCACCTCGTTGCGCGAACTCCGGTCGCCGGTGGAGGTGCCGCTCGAAGGACCCGGGCCGAGATCGGTCACGCCGGACTCGTCGGCGATCCCGCAGCCGCCCAGCAGGAGCACAGCCACCGCCGCGCCCGCGATCACCACACGCACCATCAGCTCACCTCCGCGGTCCGGTCCCGGGGAATCAGCGGCAGGGGCGCGGCGACCAGACGATCACCGGCCCGCACCGGCAGGGTGAGCCGGAACTGGGCGCCCTCGCCGGGCGCGCCCCACGCCTCCAGCCAGCCGCCGTGCAGCCGGGCGTCCTCCACACTGATGGACAGGCCGAGGCCGGTGCCACCGGTCTGCCGGGCCCGGGACGGGTCGGCCCGCCAGAACCGGTTGAACACCAGGCGCTCCTCGCCCGGTTTCAAGCCGATGCCGTGGTCGCGGACGGTGATCGCCACCGCCGCGTCGTCGGTCGCCATGGTGATCTGCACCGGTTTCGCCTCGCCGTGCTCGATCGCGTTGCCCACCAGGTTGCGCAGCACCCGCTCGACCCGGCGGGGGTCGACCTCGGCGATCACCGGGGTGTCCGGCAGGCGCAGGTCCAGCTCGACGCCGACCCGGTCGGCCAGGCCGGTCAGGCGCTCGGCCACCCGCTCGGCGATCGGGACCAGGTCGGTGTGCTCGGCGTCCAGCGCGGCGAACCCGGCGTCGAACCGGCTGATCTCCAGCAGGTCGGTGAGCAGCTCCTCGAAACGGTCCAGCTCGGCCTGCAGCAGCTCGGCACTGCGCGCGACCGCCGGATCGAACTCCTCCCGCTCGGAGAAGATCAGGTCGGCGGCCATCCGTACGGTCGTCAGCGGCGTCCGCAGCTCGTGCGACACGTCCGAGGTGAACCGCCGCTGCAGCCGGGACATCTCCTCCAGCCGGACGATCTGCCGCTGCAGGTTGGCCGCCATCTGGTTGAACGCCGCCGCCAGCAGCGCCAGGTCGTCCTCGCCGTTCACCTTCATCCGCTGGTCGAGCAGGCCCGCGGAGAGCCGCTGGGCGGTCCGCGCGGCGATCCGGACCGGGGTCACCACCAGCCGGGTGACCAGGCCGGCCACCACGCCCAGCAGGATCACCAGGGCCAGGCCGGTGGCCAGCACCGTGGTGCGGATCAGGTTGGCGTCCTGGTCCTCGCTGGTCAGCGGAACGATGTAGTACAGCTCGACGTGACCGAACTTGGTGGGCACCGGAGACCCGTACACCAGGTATTTGGTGGTCTCGCCTTTGATCTCCACCGTCCGGATCTGGCTCGCCTTGCGGCCCGAACCGGACGACACCTTGTCGATCATCTCGGGCGTGATCAGCGCGCCGGTGTCGACATCCGGCACGGCGACGGCGTGCAGCTGGTCGGTGTGCCGCTCCGCGCGGATCGAGATGATCGACCTGCCGCGCGCCGTCGGGTCGCCGTCGGCCAGCTCGTTGACCAGGTCGTTGATGGCCCGGGGCAGCTCCGGGTCACGGGCCTGCGGATAGAGGCCGAGCTGCCGGAACGCGTAGTCGACCTTGCTGTTCATCGTCGTGTCGGCCTCGCGCTCGGCACGGCTCAGCAGGATCTCGGCGCTGCGATTGGCGATGTACGCACCGAAGGTGCCGACCAGCAGGCTGGAGGCGACGAGGGTCAGCGCCACCACCCGTAGCTGCAGCGAACGGCGCCAGGCCCGGCGGGCCGGCGCCGTGTAGCGCAGCAGGTGCTGGGCGACCACGCGCCACCAGCGCCGCACCTCTCGCAGGGCACGGCGCACGGGCATCGGGAGCCAGGTCGGAGCACGCATCTCGCGGCAAGGTTAGCCGCTGCGAGCGGTCACCCGGTGCCCGCCTTGTAGCCGACACCACGGACCGTCAGGATGATCTCCGGTCGCTCCGGGTCCGGTTCGATCTTGGCGCGCAGCCGCTGGACGTGCACGTTGACCAGCCGGGTGTCGGCGGCGTGCCGGTAACCCCAGACCTGCTCCAGCAGCACCTCGCGGGTGAAGACCTGGCGCGGCTTGCGGGCCAGCGCCACCAGCAGGTCGAACTCCAGCGGGGTGAGCTTCACCTCCTCGCCGTCCCGGGCCACCGTGTGCGCCGGGACGTCGATGGTGATCTGGTTGCCGGGCGGGCCGATGGTCAGCATCTCCGGCGCGGCGTCCTCACCGCGGCGCAGCCGGGCCCGCATTCGGGCCACCAGCTCCTTGGGCTTGAACGGCTTGACCACATAGTCGTCGGCGCCGGACTCCAGGCCCAGCACCACGTCCACGGTGTCGCTCTTGGCGGTCAGCATCACGATCGGGACACCCGACTCGGCGCGGATCGCCCGTGCGACGTCGATGCCGCTCATGCCCGGCAGCATCAGGTCGAGCAGGACGATGTCCGGACGGTTCTCCCGGAAGGCGGCCAGGGCACGCTCACCGTCCGCCACGAAGGAAGGGAGGAATCCCTCGCTGCGCAGGACGATGCCGAGCATCTCGGCCAACGCGGGATCGTCATCGACGACCAGTACCCGGGCTCTCATGCGGTCCAATATTGCACTGTCCTCCCGGTCCGCGCGCTACCTGGGGGGCGATCTTGCCCGGGAGACTGCCCACGAACAGAGAAAAACGGGCGGTCCCGGACCGGGACCGCCCGTGGCGCGCATCGGTCACGCACCGGGCCGGTCGAACTCCCCTGCACGGACGGCGGCGATGAAGCCGGTCCAGTCACCGGCGCCGAAGGAGAGCACCGGACCGGTGACGTCCTTCGAGTCGCGAACCAGCACCGCGGCCGGAGCCTCGGCGACTTCGACGCAGTGCCCGGCAGCGCCACTGCGGCTGCTCTTGCGCCAGGTCAGCGTGGTGTCGTTCATGGTCATCTCCTTGACGTGGAATGCATCTCCATTGGACCCCACGGACGGAGATCACCGAGCCAATTGATCCCTCGTCTCAGCGATGGCCGTTCGGCTCTGTTCTGGCGACGAAGCGCGTTCCTGCAGGTCATCGAAGGCGTTCTGATACACGTCGATCTCCTCGGGCTTCACCCTGAAGAGGCCGCCGGTCAGCCCTTCGATGTGCACCACCGGGTTACGGGTCCCGGCCGGAAACTCCATGATCATGAACGATTCGGTCAGCCCGGCGTGCGCGCCCGCCCCGAACGGCAGGATCAGCAGCTCCACCCCGGGACTGCCGCTGGCCTCGTAGAGCCGGTCGAGCTGGCGGCGCTGCACCTCCGGGCCACCGATCTGCCGGTGCAGGACCGCCTCGTCCAGGACGATCCGCATCGTCGGCGGCAGCGGCCGGGTCGGCGACTTCTGCCGGGCCATCCGCAACGCGAGCCGGCGCCGCAGAATCTCCGAGTCGTCGACGTCCGCGCCCGCCTCGATCACCGCGCGGGCGTACTCGTCGGTCTGCAGCAGGCCCGGAACCACCTGCGCCTCCCACTCCGAGATGCGCATCGCCTCACCCTCGAGGGCGAGGTATTCGTCGTAGGGGTCCGGAACCGACGACCGGTATTCCGTCCACCAGGCCCGGGTCCGGCCCCGCCGCGCCAGGTCACGCAGCCGGCCGCGGTCCTCGATGGCGACCCCGTACAGCGTGAGGAGCCGGTCCAGGTCGGGCTCGCTGATCCCGGTGTGCGCCGTCTCGATCCGGCTGAGTTTCGACTCCGACCACCCGAGCGCCGTCGCGACGTCGACCGCGCGGCGCTCACCGCGAAGCCGGCGCAGTTCACCGCCGAGCTCCCGGCGTGCTGTCGATGTCGGCCTCGCCACGACGCCCACCATATCGACGCAGCGGCACCCTGGTGCAAGTTGCACACGCGGTTCGCTGCCGAAACCAGCCTCGCGCGACCGTCACTCAGCGCCATGCGGCCTGTTCGGAGGGCTTCTGGCGAGCGCCGGCGGGCCACACATACACCCCGAGGAGGGACTTCGAAAATCTTGCGTCGTACGACCTATATCGTCCCGAAAACCCTGACCAGTCCCGTGCCTGTCCCCCGCGACGAGCGCGCGTCACTCACCGGGGCTGCCGCGCCTCCGCTCACCCCCGGTTCGCCAGCCGTCGCCCAGCCCTGTCACGCCGGCCCGAAAACCGCCTTGGGCGACGGCCGGCGGCCCCAGCCGTCGCTCAGACCCGTCACCACGACCGCATAACCGGCTTGAGCGACGGCCGGCGGCCTCAGCCGTCGCGTGGACCTGTCACCACGACTGCTGACCGGCTTGAGCGACGGCCGGCGGCACTGAGCCGTCGATCGGAGCTGTGACGGCGGTCTGAGCGATGGCGGGACGCATGCTCGGGTTATCCACAGGGGGGAACGGGCGGCGGGTGACTTTCGCGATGCTGGCGCCGTGCCGCGTACGCCGAGAATTCCGCCCGAACTGTCGACCGGTCCCTTCCGCGGCTCGCAAGCCGTCGCCTCCGGTGTGATCACCAGAGCGATGCTGGCGAGCAGCGGATGGCGACGGCTGCTGCCTGACGTCTACGTACGCCGGGACGCCGAACCGGACCATCGCGCCTGGTGTGCCGCCGCCATGCTCGCGCTGCCGTCCTGTACCGCCATCGGCGGCGCCAGCGCGGCCTTCCTGTGGGGCGCACCGGTCACGCCGAGGAGGGTTCACGTGGTCGCCCCTCGAACGCGGCGGCTGCGGCGGGACGAACGGCTCGCGATCCACTACACGACGCTCGCCGGAACCGACGTGACGACGCTGAACGAACTGCGGGTCACCACGCCGGAACGTACCGTTTTCGACCTTGGACGGCGCAGCGGACGGGCGGAAACCCTGGCGGTGCTCGACAGCATGTTGCACCGGCATCTGCTCGACCCGTGGCGGCTCCAGCGGATGATGCGCGAGCGGGGCGGCTGGCCACGGGCCGCCGACCTGGCACGACTGCTTCCGCTGGCCGACGCGCGGAGCGAATCGCCGATGGAGACGCGGTTGAGGCTGCTCCTCACCGACCTGGGGACTCCGCCGCCGGAGAGCCAGTGGGAGGTCCGTGACGGCGACGGCATCCTGCTCGGGCGGCTGGATCTGGCCTGGCCGGAGTACCGGATCGGTGTCGAGTACGACGGCGACCACCATCGTGGGCCGCAGCAGTTCCGCCGTGACCTGGATCGGCTGAATCATCTCCACATGGCCGGGTGGACCGTCCTGCGATTCACATCCGATGACGTCCTTCGACGGCCTGCCGAGACCGCGCGCATGATCCGCACCGCGATCGAGCCGTCGCTCAGGCGCGAGCCGTCGCTCAAGCCGGTCATTTGGCCCGCATAACCGGCCCCAGCGACGGCCGAGGGCCGAAAACCGGCCCCAGCGACGGCCAAAAGCCGGAAAGCGGCCTCAGCGACGGCTGAGGGGCCGGGAGTTGGCTCGATGGGCGATCGATGGGTGGCGAATAGCGAACGGGGCGACAGGCCTGAGCCCGCCGCCCCGTTCATCCCCCCGGTTTGGTACCGCGCGCGTCCGTGGGACCCCCCGATCACCAATGACGCTGCGTGCTCTTAGATTCACACTCTGCAACCGTCATGTCAAGTTATTTGCAGAAATTTCGGGCGTGGCACGCTCACTGGGAGGCACCGGCACGGCCGACCCCGACATGGACGCCTGACCGCCCGGCAATGGAGGACCATGGACGGACGGCGACGGATCGCGGCGGGGCGCGGAGACTGCGGCGACGAAGCCGGATGGAGACCGGGGCTGCGAGGTCAGGTGGGGACGGCGGCGACGAAGAGGCGGCCGGTTCCGGCGACCTTGATGGCGCCGGCGGTGGCGGGGACGTAGGCCGCGGTACCCGGGGTGAGCTCGACCGGGGTGCCGTCCTCGCTCTGCCCGGTGAAGACGGTCCCCTCGACGCACAGGACGATGCGCGGGCCCTGGGCCGGCACCTCGATGGGTGGGCGGGTGCCGTTCACCTCGATGCGGTAGAGGACGAAGTCGGGTACCGGGACGGTCCACGTGTCGACGCCGGGTTCGACCGAGGTGGCGGGCAGCAGCGGGTCCTCCAGGACCTCGAAGCGCAGCACGCGCATCAGCTCGTCCACGTCGACGCGTTTCGGGGTGAGGCCGCCGCGCAGCACGTTGTCGCTGGCCGCCATCAGCTCGACGCCGAGGCCGCTGAGGTAGGCGTGCAGGTTGCCGGCCGGCATCCAGATCGCCTCGCCGGGGGCGAGTCTCACCAGGTTGAGCAGGAGCGCGACCAGCACCCCGGGATCGCCGGGATAGTGCCGGGCCAGATCCAGGACGAGCCGGGCGGACGCGGCGTGCTCGGCATCGCAGGGGACGGCGCCGGCCGCGGCCACCACCTCGTCGATCAGTGCTGGCCGGTCGCCGGCCGGCCAGGTGAGCAGCAGGCGGACCGCTTCGGCGAGGTCCCCGCCGGTCAGGGCGGTCACCACCGGCTCCAGCCGGGGCACCTGGAAGCCTCCGATGGCCGCGGCGGCGACGGCGGGGCTGCGGAAGCCGCACAGCGCCTCGAACGGGGTGAGCGCCACCAGCATCTCGGGCTTGTGGTGGGCGTCGGTGTAGTTCCGCGGGACGGCCGGATCGGCCTCCTGACGGGCGTGGGCGGCTTTCGCGTACGCCGCGTCGGGGTGGGCCTGCAAGGACAGTGGGGCGGCGGCGGCCAGGACCTTCATCAGGTACGGCAGGCGCGCCCCGAACGTCGCCACGACGTCGTCGCCGAGCTGCCCGGCCGGGTCGCCGCCGATCAGCTGGACCAGGTCGACCGGCCCGTCCGGGCCCGGCACGGTGGAGGGATCACCGGGATGCGCGCCGAGCCACAGCTCCGCCTCGGGCCCCTCGGTGGGGGCGGGACGGCCCTGCAGCTCGGCGATCGCGGTCCGGGAACCCCAGGCGTACGGCCGGATGACTCCGGTCAGCGGATACACGGTCATACCCGGCAAATTAGCAGCCCAGGGCACACTTTCGCGGGTCGCGGCGGTTAACGACGCCGACGCTCAGCGCAGGTCGTCGGCGATCGGGTTGGACAGCTCCTTCATCTCGCTGATCGCGGGCACCGCCATCGGGTCGAGACCGTGTGCCAGCGCCAGGTACAGCGAGGCGTAGTCGGGGACCGCGACCAGGGAGGCGAGCCGCTCCAGCGTGGAGCCGCCCTCGGCGGTGAGCACGTCGCAGCGGACGCCGCGCCGGTCGGCGATGGTCTGGATGGCGTCGGCGCGGCGCTCCTCGACGGCGACCGGCTCGTCGGCGTCGTCCTCCGGGTTGAGGCCGCCGTCGCGGAAGACCACCAGGCGCAGCCGGGTCACGCTCTCGTCGGCGTCGTCGTCCGGGTCGGCGAAGATGTCCCGCGAGCCCTCGGCCAGGCCGCCGAACACGCCGTCGAGCAGGCCCACCCGGCCCCGGCCGGCCTCGCCGAGCGCGCCGGCCATCACCGGGTAGCGGGCGTTGGCGGCCAGGGTGTCGGCGAACCGGCGGGCCGCGACCGTGGCCAGCGGCGAGGAACCCCAGACGATCGGCACCGAGCCGGCCAGCCCGAGGGCGAGCTCCTTGGCCGGGTTGACGAACGAGTCGGCGCCGGGACGGCAGCGCTCGGCGTCGGCGTCCAGCCGGGTCGCGGTCTCGGCGATGTCCGCCTCGGCCAGCTTGGCGATGCCCAGCGCCCGGCCGGCGAACAGCACCGGGATGGTCAGGCCCCACAGGGTGGCCCGGGCCGGGGCGCGGCGCGGCACACCGATGAACGGCGCGCGGGCCCGCTCGGCGAGGGCCTCCAGGTCGGAGCCGGGGTTGCCGATGGCGACCAGGCGGGCGCCGCGGCGGGCGGCGGCCTCGGCGGCGGCCAGCGCCTCGGGGCTGCGGCCGGAGGCGGAGACCGCGATCACCACGTCGGCCGCGCCGACCCAGCCGGGCACGCCGGCGCTGCGGTGGCCGATGATCGGCACCGGGCAGCGCGGGCCGGCGACGGTGGACAGGATGCTGCCGGTGAGACCGGCCGTGCCGATGCCGGCGACCACGACGGCGCGCGGGCGGCCTTCGTCGGCGAGCATGCTCAGGTCGACCTCGGCGGCGAGCGCCGCGGCCTCACGCACCTGCGCGCCGGCCGAGGCGGTGGCGCGCAGCATGCCGCCGGGGTCGTTGCCCAGCATCGACTTCTCGTCGTTGAGCAGCGACTCGTCGGCGACGCGATGACCATTGACCCCCGAGGACCCGCTCAGTGGGCTGACCATCAGCTCTTCCCCTCCTCAGCGGCATCCCCGGCGGCGACGGAAGCGTCAGCCGACGCAGCCGGCGCGGCGGCGGAAGCGGCCGGCTCGGTGGCAGCCGCCGGGGACGAGGCGCCGGGAAGCCGGGCCTCGTCCAGGAGCAGGATCGGGATGTCGTCCCGGATCTCGAACACCCGGCCGCACTCGGTGCACGTCAGCGTCTGTGCGCCGGCATCGTGCTCGAGGGGCGCGTGATGGGTGTCCGGGCAGGCCAGAATCTCCAGCAACTGCTGATCGAGCGCCACCGAGTTACTCCTCATCGCCACGTGAAACTCCGGTCGTGGCGATCCTATCCACGAACGATGGCGAGAACCTCGTCACGGAGCTTTGCCATCCGTTCCGCGTCGGGCGCTTCCACGTTGAGGCGCAGCAGCGGTTCCGTGTTGGAGGCTCGCAGGTTGAACCAGGAACCGTCGCCGACCTGCACGGTCATGCCGTCCAGCTCGTCCACGGAGGCGCCGGGGAACGCCGCCCGCACCTCGGCGATCTTGGCGGCGGAGTCGGCCACCGTGGAGTTGATCTCACCGGAGGCGGCGTACCGCTCGTACTCGGCGGCGTACTCCGAGAGCGGCTGCGGCTGGCCGCCGAGCGCGGCGAGCACGTGCATGGCCGCGAGCATGCCGGTGTCGGCGAACCAGAAGTCACGGAAGTAGTAGTGCGCCGAGTGCTCACCGCCGAAGACCGCGTTGGTCGCCGCCATCTCCGCCTTGATGAAGGAGTGGCCGACCCGGCTGCGGACCGGCTTCCCGCCGTTCTCGACGATGATCTCCGGCACCGCGGCCGAGGTGATCAGGTTGTGGATGATCGTGCTGCCCGGGAACTTGGCCAGCTCACGGGCGGCGACCAGGGCGGTGATCGCGGACGGTGAGACCGGGTCGCCGTTCTCGTCGACGACGAAGCAGCGGTCGGCGTCGCCGTCGAAGGCGAGACCGATGTCGGCGCCCTGCTCACGGACCGCGTTCTGCAGGTCGACGAGATTGCGGGGGTCCAGGGGGTTGGCCTCGTGGTTGGGGAACGACCCGTCCAGCTCGAAGAAGAGCGGCACGATGGTCAGCGGCAGGGCCGGGAGCACCTGGTCGCCGAGGACCGCCGGGACGGTGTAGCCGCCCATGCCGTTACCGGCGTCCACGATGACCTTGAGCGGCCGGATGCCGGAAAGGTCGACCAGCGAGCGCAGGTGCGCGGCGTAGTCGGCGAGCAGGTCCCGCTGCTCCACCCGGGACACCCCGTCGGCTTCCGCGTTCAGGTCGGCGAGCAGCTGCTGGGCGCGCTGCCGGACGACGACGAGGCCGCTGTCCTGGCCGACCGGGCGGGCGCCGGCCCGGCAGAGCTTGATCCCGTTGTACTCCGCGGGGTTGTGACTGGCGGTGAACATCGCGCCGGGCAGCCCGAGCGCGCCGGAGGCGTAGTAGAGCTGGTCGGTCGAGGCCAGCCCGATGTTGATAACGGCGGCGCCGGCCGCGTTGACGCCGCGGGCGAAGGCGGCGGCCAGGCCGGGGCCGGACTCGCGCATGTCGTGCCCGATCACGATCTGATCCGGCTCGTCACCGGACTCGCGCAACATCTCGACGAACGCCGTGCCGATCGCCCGGGCCACGGTCTCGTTGAACTGGTCCGGAACGATCCCCCGTACGTCGTACGCCTTGATGATCTGCGACAGATCGGACACTGCTCACCCCTTGTGCGAAGGTCCTCTTTGAGCCAGAGGGTATCGGAGCGTCACGTGTCCCCAGGTTTTAACCGCGCGGCTGGACGGTTAACTCAGAAGATCTCTGCAGGCACGGTCAGCGACCCTAGTGGTCTCCGGTAGGCGGTACAGGGGGGTCAGGTCCAGTGTCAGCGCACAGGCCCGGTCCAGGCTGATCCGGTGCCCGACGGAGACGAAGACCGGCTTGACCCCGGCCTGGGTGCGCAGCACGGCACCGACCGTCTCCCCCGCGTCGATCAGCGGCGACCGGGCGCCTCGCGGCTCGCCCACCGGCTCCCAGTCTCCCACCAGCCGGGTCTTCCCGACGCCGAACGACGGAAGGCCGGTGAGCACACCGAGGTGCGCGGCGAGGCCGAACCGGCGCGGGTGGGCCAGCCCGTGCCCGTCGCAGATCAGCACGTCCGGCCGTACGCTCAACTTGTCCAGCGCCTCCATCAGCGCGGGGACCTCCCGGAAGGCGAAGAGCCCGGGGATGTACGGGAAAGCCGGCCGTCCTCGGACCACCGCGGTGTCCACCACCGAGAGATCATCGGTCCGCAGCACCACGACGGCCGCGGCGAGCCGTTGATCGTCGGCGGAGTAGGCGACGTCGAGCCCGGCGACGGTGTCCGGCGACGACGGACCGGGCGACACGATCACGCGGGAACGCAGGGCGTCCTGCACGGCAAGGGCTTCTTCTTCGGTACGCGGCCAGGGTTGCACGGCCCGCAGCCTAGTTACTGTTGTCTCTTGACGTGACGGCGGTCACGATGGGGCAGGAGGTGCTGCCGGTGAACCCGTGGCTTGCCCTGACCCCCGGAGACGATCCCGCCGAACGGATCCGCCAGATCGGCCGCGCCCACGAGCGGTTCCTGGCCGGTGAGCGTGGCCCCGGCCAGATGCGTGCCGTGGTCGCCGACTCCTGGGCGCGGTCGGCGGCGTTCGTCCGGGCCGACAGCACCGCCCCGATCGATCTGGCCGACGACGACCTGGAGGCGTACCGGTCGGCGCACCCGCTGGCCCGGGTCATGCCGATCTTCCGGGATCTGCTCGGCGGCCTGGCCGAGGACGGCGACCACATCCTGGCGGTCTGTGACGCGCACGGCCGCCTGCTGTGGGTGGAGGGGCATCCGGCCACGCTGCGCGGCGCCGCGTCGATGAACTTCGTGCCGGGCGCCCGCTGGGACGAGGCGCACGCCGGCACGAACGCGCCCGGCACCGCGCTGGCCGTCGACCACGCGCTGCAGATCTTCGCGACCGAGCACTTCAGCCATCCGGTGCAGCGGTGGACGTGCGCGGCGGCCCCGGTCCACGACCCGGGCACCGGCCGGCTGCTCGGCGCGATCGACGTGACCGGCGGGGACCATCTGGCGAACCCGCACAGTCTGGCCCTGGTCCGGGCCACGGCGCTGGCCGCCGAGGCGTACCTCCGCGGAAGTGAGCCGGTGCGGCAGCAACCGCGCGCCGCCGCACTCGGCCGGGACGAGGCCCTGCTCGCGCTCGGCAGCCGGCGGCTGCGGCTCAAACGGCGGCACTCCGAGCTGCTGGTCCTGCTCACCGTGCACCCGGAGGGCCGGACCGGGGACCAGCTCGGGTTCGATCTGTACGGCGACGACGTCAACCCGGTCACGGTCCGTGCCGAGCTGTCCCGGCTGCGCCGCATCCTCGGCCCGGAGCTGCTCGACTCGCGGCCCTACCGGCTGCGCGCCGGCGTGGAGACCGATCTCGGCACGGTGACCCGACTGCTGGCGGCCGGGCGGGCCGCCGACGCGCTGGACGCCTACCCGGGACCGCTGCTGCCCGCGTCGGACGCGCCCGGCATCGTCCGGCTGCGGCGGCTGCTGGACGACCGGCTGCGCGCGGCGATCCTGGAGAGCGGCGACCGGCGGCTGCTGCGGACCTGGCTGAACAGCGCGTGGGGCAGCGACGATCTGGACCTCTGGGAGGCGTACGCCGCCCTGGCCCCCGCCGATCCGCTGGCCGCCCGCCGGGTCGCCGCGCTGACCCGGGAATACGCGTGCAACGTCCGTGCAACGTGGCCGTAACTAGGGTCCGCCCCAAATGAGGAGGCGAGACCGTGACCGTCTATTCCCCGCCCGGCTCCGATGGCTCGATCGTCAGCTACCAGTCCCGCTACGACCACTACATCGGCGGTGAGTACGTCCCGCCGGCCAAGGGCCAGTACTTCGAGAACCCCTCCCCCGTCACCGGCCAGGTCTTCTGCGAGGTCGCCCGGGGCACCGCCGACGACGTGGAACGGGCCCTCGACGCCGCGCACGCCGCCGCGCCGGCCTGGGGCCGTACCTCGCCCGCGGAACGCGCCAACATCCTCAACCGGATCGCCGACCGGATGGAGCAGAACCTCGAGAAGCTGGCCGTCGCCGAGGCCTGGGAGAACGGCAAACCGGTCCGGGAGACGCTGGCCGCCGACATCCCGCTCGCCATCGACCACTTCCGGTACTTCGCCGGCGCCATCCGCGCCCAGGAGGGCACCGCCGGGGAACTCGACGAGGACACCGTCGCGTACCACTTCCACGAGCCGCTCGGCGTCGTCGCGCAGATCATCCCGTGGAACTTCCCGATCCTGATGGCGGTCTGGAAGCTGGCCCCCGCGCTGGCCGCCGGCAACGCGATCGTGCTCAAGCCGGCCGAGCAGACCCCGGCCTCGATCCACTACCTGATGTCGCTGATCGGCGACCTGATCCCGGCCGGCGTGCTGAACATCGTCAACGGCTTCGGCGTGGAGGCGGGCAAACCCCTGGCCAGCTCGAGCCGGGTGGCCAAGGTGGCGTTCACCGGCGAGACCACCACCGGGCGACTGATCATGCAGTACGCCTCGGAGAACCTGATCCCGGTCACCCTGGAACTGGGCGGCAAGAGCCCGAACATCTTCTTCGACGACGTCAGCCGGGCCGACGACGAGTTCTACGACAAGGCCCTCGAGGGCTTCGCGATGTTCGCCCTCAACCAGGGCGAGGTGTGCACCTGCCCGTCCCGGGCGCTGATCCAGCAGAGCCACTACGCGGACTTCCTGGCCGCCGGCGTGAAGCGGGTGGAGAACCTCAAGCAGGGCAACCCGCTCGACACCGACACGCAGGTCGGGGCACAGGCGTCCAACGACCAGCTGGAGAAGATCCTGTCGTACCTCGACATCGGCCGGCAAGAGGGCGCCCGTGCCCTGGTCGGCGGCGCGAAGGCGGAGCTGCCGGGCGACCTGGCCGGCGGGTACTACGTCCAGCCGACGATCTTCGAGGGCCGCAACACGATGCGGATCTTCCAGGAGGAGATCTTCGGGCCGGTGGTGTCGGTCACGCCGTTCGGCGACTTCGACGACGCGATCAGAATCGCCAACGACACGCTGTACGGTCTCGGCGCCGGCGTGTGGACGCGGGACGGCAACCAGGCGTACCGGGCCGGGCGCGCGATCAAGGCCGGCCGGGTGTGGACCAACTGCTACCACCTGTACCCGGCGCACGCAGCGTTCGGCGGCTACAAGCAGTCCGGCATCGGCCGGGAGAACCACCGGATGATGCTCGACCACTATCAGCAGACGAAGAACTTGCTGGTCAGCTACTCCCCGAAGGCTCTCGGGTTCTTCTAGGCATGGCCCGCCGAGTCGACGTGACGCCCGCCGCTGCCGATCTGATGCGGCAGCTGCGGGGACAGCACGGCCCGTTGATGTTCCACCAGTCCGGCGGCTGCTGCGACGGCAGCTCGCCGATGTGCTACCTGGAAGGCGAGTTCCGCACCGGCGGATCCGACGTCCTGCTGGAGTCTCTGGCGATCGAGGGGGTGCCGGAGCCGATCACGTTCTGGATGTCGGCCGCGCAGTTCGCACTCTGGAAGCACACGCACCTGACGGTGGACGTGGTCCCCGGCCGCGGCTCCGGCTTCTCGCTGGAGGCGCCGGAGGGCGTCCGTTTTCTGATCCGCTCCCGCCTGCTGACCGAGCAGGAGCTGGCTGAGCTGGGCTGAGACGACATCGATCGGGGGGTGGGACCTCAGCGTTCCGCCCCCTGCCCGGCTAGACCTTTCGGACATTTAACATCTTGACCGCACCCCATCGGTGACTCGCGATCCGGCTTCGACGAAACTTGAGACTGTTACCGGATTCGCGCCAAACGAAACATGCGGGCTGGCGGCCGGCGCGATCGCGAGGCATCGTCGGCAGTCTCGCGAACCGACCTGGGGAGGTCTCTTGATACGGCTGTCGCACACCCGGAAGGCCTTGGCGATCAGCGTCGTGCTGATCATGACGGGTCTGGTCGGCCAAGCGACCGCGGCGACCACCACCGCCACGCGGGAGAGCGCGGCGCCGGTCACATCGTCGAGCCCGGCACCCGGCACGCCCACGCCGGCGGCCCCGTCGGCCACGAAACCCGCGCCGAAGCCGGCCAAGACCAAGCCGCGCACCGAGAGCGCCCCGATCAGCACCGCCACCAAGCCCAAGGGCAAGGAGAAGACCGGCCCGGCCGGCAGCCTCCTGGTCACCGGCACCAAGGGCGTCGCGCTGACCTTCGACGACGGGCCCGACCCGCAGTACACGCCGCCGCTCCTCAAGATACTCGCCAAGGAGAAGGTGAAGGCCACGTTCTGCCTGGTCGGCACGCAGGCACGGCGTCACCCCGAGCTGGTCCAGGCGATCGCCGCGGGCGGGCACAGCTTCTGCAACCACTCGTGGAACCACGACCTCAAGCTCGGCAAGCGCTCGCCCAAGCAGATCCGTGCCGACCTGGCCCGCACCAACGCCGCCATCCGAGCCGCGGTCCCCGGCGCGAAGATCCGCTACATGCGCGCGCCCGGCGGCAACTTCACCCCCTCGCTGGTCAAGATCTCCGCCGAGATGGGCATGCACTCGATCTACTGGAAGGTCGACCCGCGCGACTGGGAGCACCACCCCGGCGAGTCGAGCGCGGCGCACCGCAACCGGATCATCAAGACGGTCAAGACCCAGACCCGGCCCGGCGCGATCGTGCTCGCCCACGACTACGCGCAGCCGGACACCATCGCCGCCTTCCGGACGCTGATCCCGTACCTCCGCAAGAAGTTCCAGCTCGTCGCCCTGACCTGAGACCTCGCGGGGTACGCCGTGAGCCGTCCCGCCCGGCGCGACGTGCGCGCCGGGTCACGGCCTCGGCGCGCCGCACGGTCACCCCGATCGTGAGCCGTCGCCCAGGCAGGTCACCGCCATCCCGAAACCGGCCTGACGTACGGCAGACGAGCCGGTCACCGCCGACCCGAGCGCCGGCCGTCGCCCAGACACGTCACCGCCACCCCGAAACCGGCCTGAGCGACGGCTCACGATTGGGGGGGGTGACCGGGACCCGGGTGGCAGCGCTACGGCAGTGCGCCGGGATCAACTCGCGCGGAACGGCGAACCGGCGCCCGTCAGTGGGACGGCGGAATGACGCGCAGGTGACCGCGGCGGCCCGTCTGGTGACCAGGGGTGTGGTCGGACTCGTCGGGGCGCGGCGGGATCGGGCGGGCGGCTTCGCGGACGGCCTCGGCCAGGGCGACCAGGTCGTCGGTGGTGGGGGGTGGTGGCGCGAAGTCGCCGTCGTGGCGGACCAGCTCCCAGCCTCGCGGGGCGGTGAGGCTGCGGGCGTGCGTCTCGCACAGGTCGTACGTGTGGGGCTCGGCGAACGCCGCGAGGGGACCCACGACTGCCGTCGAGTCGCCGTAGACGTAGGTCAGGGTGGCGACCGCCTGTCGGGGACAGCCGTTCCGGGAGCAGCGCCGTGGTGACCTCACGGCGGCAACTTATCTCTCCGTTCGCGATTCTGGGTCGTGTTGCCCCGCGACACGCCGGACGACGCGCATCACGATTCGGCGATGGTCGTTAGACACGCCGCCCCGTTGGGGCGAATTAACGGCGCGGACACACGGTGACCACGGGCTGACCACGTACATCGGCCCCGTGGGGATACGCTGGCCGCGTGACCACCAGCCCCGAACGCCGCCGCGCCACGGACGGCAAGACGACGCGCAAGCCCGGACCGGGCCATCCCGCGCGCCGGGACCGGCACGGACGTGGCCTGCGCGGCCGCCTGGTGCCGGCGACCGTGCCGCTGGCCCGCACCAAAGCGGAGATCTTCGACGACCTGGTGCTGGACACCGTCGAGAGCCTGGAGCGCCGCTATGCCAAAGAGCTGGCCGGCGTGGAGTTCGCGGTCGAGGACGTGCCGCCGGAGCTGAACGTCTACGACTCCGACGTGCTCGAGGACGGCGAGGTGCCCCTGGCCCGGCTGCTGCCGGGACGTCCGGGGCGGCACGAGCTGCCACCGCGGATCGTGTTGTACCGGCGCCCGCTGGAGTTCCGGGCGATGGATCGGGAGGACCTCGCCGACCTCGTCCACGACGTGATCATCGAGCAGGTTGCCAACCTGCTCGGGGTGGATCCTGACGAGCTGGCTTAGGCGTTTCTCAGGCAACCCGTCGCTTCAGCTTGCGACGTTCACGTTCGGACAGTCCACCCCAGATCCCGAAACGTTCGTCGTGCCCGAGTGCGTACTCCAGACACTCCGTCTTGACATCACAGCGGCCGCAGATGCGCTTCGCCTCGCGCGTCGAGCCGCCCTTCTCAGGGAAGAAAGCCTCGGGATCGGTCTGTGAACACAGTGCCCGTTCCTGCCACTCGGGCGCGTCCCCGAGCAGGTCTACCCCTTCAACCTGCGCTTCCATCGGCGTGCCTCCAAATTTCCGCGCCAGCACGAAGCCGGCGCTGACCCCCCACGCACGCAGCGTGTTTATGCGGGTTCGACGCCTTTATGCCGCATCGTCCCCGCAACCCCACCAAAATTACACGCGTGTAAGACGTGCGCCGTCAACCCGAACCTGGTAATTAAGCCCGCTTCACCGACGCTTGCTGACGGATCGCGGACCCGTTGTTGCCATATCTGTCCGGGGCGCCGGAAGGTAACGCGAATCAGAACGTACGCGTCCAATTTAACCCGTTTTGTGACCTAGGGGCAGGGGGTCCCCCAACCCGGGTACACCGAATGGATCACGCGTGTGGAGTTCGGGCGCACATGACGCCCGAACTCCACACGCGAAATACGCGAACTGCGCTGATCTTGCCCAGTCAGCGGCGTCCGTACACCGTGGTGCGTTCCACAGCGGGACGGCCCGCCGAAGCGGCCAGCTCCTTCAACTCCGCAACCGTCCTCGCGGATCCGTGTTCGGAGCCGGCCATTCTGGAGATGGTCTCCTCCATCAGGGTGCCGCCGAGGTCGTTGCATCCACTGTTGAGCATCACCCGGGTGCCCTCGTCGCCGAGTTTCACCCACGAGCACTGGATGTTGTCGATCCGGCCGTGCAGCAGGACCCGGGCCATCGAGTGCACGGCCCGGTTCTCCCGCCAGGTCGGGCCGGGACGGGCGATGCCGGCCAGGTAGATCGGGGCGTTGGTGTGGATGAACGGCAGCCCGACGAACTCGGTGAACCCGCCGGTCACGTCCTGGATGCCGGCCAGCACCCGGAAGTGGCCAAGCCACTGCCGGGGGTGGTCGACGTGGCCGTACATCATCGTCGAGCTGGACCGGATGCCCACCTGGTGCGCGGTGGTGACGACCTCGATCCAGGTGGAGGCGGGCAGCTTGCCCTTGGTGAGGACCCAGCGCACGTCGTCGTCGAGGATCTCGGCGGCCGTGCCGGGGATGGTGCCGAGACCGGCCTCCTTCAGCTCGGTCAGCCACTCCCGCAGCGAGACGCCCGCCTTCGCGGCGGCGGTGACGATCTCCATCGGGGAGTACGCGTGGACGTGCATCCCTGGCACCCGCTGCTTCACGGCGCGGACCAGGTCGGCGTACGCCGTGACGGGCATCTTGGGGTCGATGCCGCCCTGCATGCACACCTCGGACGCACCGTCCCGCCACGCCTCCTCGGCGCGGTCGGCGACCTGCTCGACCGACAGCCGGTACGCGTCGGCGTCCTTCTCCCGCTGGGCGAACGCGCAGAACCGGCAGCCGACGTAACAGACGTTGGAGAAGTTGATGTTGCGGTTCACCACGTACGTGATGTCGTCGCCGTTGACCTCCCGGCGCAGCCCGTCGGCGATCCGGCCCAGCTCGTCCAGGGCCGCCCCGTCGGCGGTGAACAACGCCATCGCCTTGTCCTCGTTCTCCTCCAGGAGGAGAGACGCCGGATCCTTGGCGGCCAGATCGAGTGCGGCCCTGACGTCGGTGGGCATCCGCTCCGGCGCGCCCTTGATGTGCGCGGCGACCTCGTTCCAGTCGCCGTAGACGTCGTCGAAGTCGGACCGCCGGTCGCCGGTCCGCCCGTCGGTGTCGATGCTCCGGAACAGGTCGGTGCGGCCACTGCCGAACGACTCGTCGGGCTCCTGCCACGGGAGGCCGGCCGGCTTCACGTCGGCACCGAGCCCGTCGTCGGTGGCCAGCGCCGCGACGTGCGTCTTCAGCCTCGGGTCGAGCCAGCCCTCGTCGCCCCGGCGCACATACTCCGGGTAGATGGTGAGCCGCTCCCGCAGCTCAAATCCCGACTTTTCGGACATTTCGGCAAGAAGGTCGATCTGTGGCCACGGACGCTCCGGGTTCACATGGTCCGGCGTCACCGGCGACACGCCACCCCAGTCGTCGATGCCGGCGCGCAGCAGCAGCGGGAACTCGTCGTCGATCAGGTTCGGCGGGGCCTGGATCCGGGCCCGCGGCCCCATGATGATCCGCGCCACGGCCACCGTCGCCGCCAGCTCCCGCAGCTCCGCGTCGGGCATCCCGCGCATCGCGGTGTCCGGCTTGGCCCGGAAGTTCTGCACGATGACCTCTTGGATGTGCCCGTACTCCCGGGCGGCGCGCCGAATCGCGAACAGCGAGTCGACCCGCTCGGCGACCGTCTCGCCGATGCCGATCAGGATGCCGGTGGTGAACGGCACCCCGACCCGGCCGGCGTCGTCGAGCACGCGCAGCCGGACCGCCGGCTCCTTGTCGGGGGAGCCGAAGTGCGGCCCGCCCTTCTCCGACCACAGGCGGGTGGCGGTGGTCTCCAGCATCATGCCCATGCTCGGCGCCACCGGCTTGAGCCGCTGCAGCTCGGCCCAGCTCATCACGCCCGGGTTGAGGTGCGGCAGCAGGCCGGTCTCCTCGAGCACGGCGATCGCGCAGGCCCGCACATAGTCGAGCGTCGAGTCGTAGCCGCGCTCGTCGAGCCACTGCCGGGCGGCGGGCCACCGCTCCTCCGGCCGGTCGCCGAGGGTGAACAGCGCCTCCTTGCAGCCCTGGGCCGCACCCTGCCGGGCGATCTCCAGGACCTCGTCGCGCTCCAGGAACGGCGCGGGCAGCTTGTGCGGCACGGTGGCGAAGGTGCAGTAGTGGCACCGGTCCCGGCAGAGCCGGGTCAGGGGGATGAAGACCTTGCGCGAGTACGTGACGACGCCCGGCCGCCCCGCCTCACGCAGGCCCGCGTCCCGGATGCCACCGGCGATGGCCAGGAGTTCGTCGAATCTGTCTCCGGTGGCCGCGAGCAGCGCGGTCGCCTCGTCGACGTCGATCGCTTTGCCGTCGGCGGCGCGGCGCAGTGCGCGGCGGATGCTCGCCTCGGTCGGTACGGGTTCCACGTTGACCTCTACCACACCAGGCAGCCTAGGCCGGAATCGTTTCGCCTGTCGCCGTGGTCACCGGCCCCGCGCCGTGTCCTGAAACACCCTCGCGCCCGGAACAAAGCCGGGCGCGGGGTGAAACCGGCTGGTTGTGGTGGCTGTCCCAGCGCGGCCGGGACAGCCACCACGACCAGCCAGACCCGGTCACTGCCGGGGCGGATCCTGGTCGGCCGGGCCGAAACCGGGCCGGTCCTGCGGCAGAACCTCGGTCCGCTCGACCGGCGGCGTGTCGCCGGACGGCGTGGGCGTGCGCACCACCGGCGTGGCGGCAGGCGGCACGGAGACCGACGGAGCCGAGGCCGGCGGGGCGGAGACCGACGGCGTGTAGGCCGGCGGGGCCGAAGCCGGCGGGGCGGAGACCGACGGCGTGTAGGCCGGCGGCGCGGACGTCGGCGGCACCACCTGGGTCGGGTCCGCGAAGGGGGCGGCCGGAGCCGGGGCTCCGGACACCGGCGGCTGGCCCCACCCGGGCGGCGGGGGCGCGGGCACTGCCGGGTACTGCCCGTAGGGCGCGGCCTGCGGGTTGAACGGCTGGGTCGCCACCGGCTGCCCGTAGGCCGGCGCGGGCGGCGGGACGACGCCCGGCTGGTACGGCGCGGCGGGCGGCGGGGCCTGGCCGTACTGCTGCGGGGCGCCGTACTGCGGCTGACCGTACGGCGGCTGGCCGTACGGCTGCCCGTACACACCCGGCGCGGGCTTCGGCTTCGGCACGTTGAACAGGCCGAGCCAGATCTGGACCACCGCGTACGCCGGAACGGCCAGCAGGGCCAGCCAGGCGGCCCGGGCCAGCAGGGCGGTGAACGCCACCCCCGCGTCCAGGGCGGCGATCTTGCTCACTCCGAAGAACAGGTCGAAGATCACCCCGAAGAGGGCGGCCACCCCGTACTCCACGAGCGCGACCAGGGTGATCACCTTGGCCTTCGCGTGGACCGGCTGGACGCCGAGCGCCAGCAGCACGGCAGCGATCGGGAAGAGGATCGTCTCCAGGCCGACGACACCGCCGGAACTCCACGGGTAGCCGCCGACGAAGCCGGAGCGGAACCCGTTGATGATGTCCACCAACAGGAAGACGGCCACGGCGCCGACGAGGGCGTAGGTGGCCAGGTCGCGCAGGGGGCGCAGGAACTGCCCGACAGGCTTCTCGGCGGCCGGATCCGGCTGCGGTGGTGTGGTCACGTCTACTCCCGGTGCGGTGATCGAGGTCGGCCCAGAGTAAACCGAGACCCGGCAAGCCGTGGGACGACGCCGGTGCGGGAGGATGAGGGAATGCGGATCGTGGTCCTGACGGGGGGCATCGGCGGTGCCCGGTTCCTCCTCGGTGTGCGCGCACATGCCCGCGCCATCGGCGCCGACGTCACGGCGATCGTCAATGTCGGTGACGACGTGCGGATGCACGGCCTTCAGATCTGTCCCGACCTGGACAGCGTCATGTACACGCTGGGCGGCGCCGCCGACCCGGAACGTGGCTGGGGCCGGGTCGGGGAGAGCTGGGTCGTCAAGGAGGAGCTGGCGAAGTACGGCGTGGAGCCGTCCTGGTTCGGCCTGGGCGACAAGGACACCGCCACGCACCTGGTCCGCACCACGATGCTGAACGCCGGCTACCCGCTCTCCGCCGTGACCACGGCCCTGTGCGAGCGCTGGCAGCCCGGCATCGGGATGATCCCGGCCACCGACGACCGCCTGGAGACCCACGTCGTGGTGGACGTCGACGGCGAGCGCAAGGCGATCCACTTCCAGGAGTGGTGGGTGCGCTACCGCGGCGAGGTGCCGACCCACCGGTTCGTGTTCCGCGGCGCCGAGTCGGCGAAACCGGCCGCCGGTGTCCTGGAGGCGATCGCGAACGCCGACGTCGTGCTGGTCGCCCCGAGCAACCCGGTGGTCAGCATCGCCCCGATCCTGGCCGTGCCGGCCCTGAAGGACGCCGTCGCGAACGGTCCCGCCCCGGTCGTCGGCGTCTCCCCGATCATCGGCGGTGCCCCGGTCCGCGGCATGGCCGACAAGTGCCTGGCCACCCTCGACATCGAGGTGAGCGCCGCCGGCGTCGGCCGGATGTACGGTCCCCGCGCCGAGGGCGGCCTGCTCGACGGCTGGCTGGTCGACACGTCCGACGCGGCGGCGCAGGTTCCGGGCGTGCGCACGAAGGCCGTCCCGCTGTGGATGAAGGACGAGAACCTGACCGCGCAGATGGTCGCCGACGCCCTGGAACTGGCCCGATGAGCCTGGAGATCCTGCCGGTCCAGGGCATCGGCGACGTGACCGCCGGTGACGACCTCGCCGAGCTGATCACCGACGCCGCCCCCTGGCTCACCGACGACGACATCCTCGTCGTGACCAGCAAGATCGTCTCCAAGGCCGAGGGCCGCCTGGTCGAGGTCCCCGCCGACGGCCCCGAACGCGAGGAGGCCCGGCAGCAGGCGCTGGCCGCCGAGACGGCCCGCGTGGTCGCCCGCCGCGGCCCCACCACGATCGTGCAGACCCACCACGGCTTCGTGATGGCCGCCGCCGGCATCGACGCCTCCAACGTCGACAAGACCCACCTGGTCCTGCTCCCCCAGGACCCGGACGCCTCCGCGCGCCGGCTCCGCGCCGACCTGCGCGCCCGCGGCCTGGACGTCGCCGTGATCATCTCCGACACGATGGGCCGCGCCTGGCGCAACGGCCTGACCGACGTCGCCCTCGGCGCCGCCGGCATCGACGCCCTGCTCGACCACCGCGGACAGCTCGACCCCTACGGCAACGAGCTGAGCCTCACCCAGATAGCCGTCGTCGACGAGCTCTCCGCCGCCGCCGAGCTGGTCAAGGGCAAGACCGGCCGGGTCCCGGTCGCCGTCGTCCGCGGCTACTCCTACAGCGGCGACAGTGACGGTCCGGGCGTGTCGGTCCTCATCCGCGATGCGGCCAGCGACATGTTCGGATTGGGTACGGCGGAAGCACGCGCGGAGGGCCTGGCAGATGCCGCCCGCATGTCTGTCGACGCGCCGCGTGTCGCTCCGGTGGACGCTCCGGCCCGCGAAAAGGCCAAGATCATCGCCTGGGACCTGATCAATGAGGAGATGCTTCCGCTGATCGGGATCGAATTCTCGGCAGACGACGAGTGCCGGCTGAAGCTGTACCCTCCAGGCCCTGAGCCAGCGGATCTGGTCCGCCTCGGCGCCGAGGCACAGCGTTTCCGTGCGGCCTTCGCCGCGGGAGGCCTTGCCACAGCCCTCGAGGTCAATGACCTTGGCGAGATCACCCTGACCTACGGAGCCACCGCATGACCGCCCTCTACGAGAACGCCGTCGATGTCCTGACCACCTGGACCGCCACCTCCGACGACGCCGAGCTGGCCCGCAAGCGCACCCTCGCCCTGCTCGCCGACGGCCCCGCCGCGATGACCCGCGCCCACCGCGCCGGCCATGTCACCGCGAGCGCCCTGATCGTCGACGACGAGAAGCGCATCCTGCTCTGCCTGCACGGCCGCCTCAACCTGTGGATGCAGCTCGGCGGCCACTGCGAGCCGGCCGACGAGACCCTGGCCGCCGCCGCCCTCCGCGAGGCCACCGAGGAGTCCGGCATCCAGGGCCTGATCCTCGACCCCACCCCGATCGACATCGACATCCACGACGTCCGCTGCGGCGCCGAGGACGGCGCCCCCGCCGAACCGTCGACGCACTACGACGTCCGCTTCCTGCTGCGGGCCCCCAAGGGCAGCATCGAGCAGATCAGCGAGGAGTCGTCGGCGCTCGCCTGGTTCCACCCGGCCGATCTGCCGACCCCACTGGCCTCGGGCACCGTACAGCAGATCGCCCCGGCAATGTCCCGCCTGCCGTAACGCGCCCGGCAGACCGCGACCAGGGAAGGTTCGGGGCGACGGTGCCCACGGAGGGATCAAGCCTGACCGCCCGGAGTGGGCACCGTCGCCCCGAAACCGCCCACCCCGCGCACGACCCTCAGATGTACCCGTGCTGCCCCAGCTCTTTCAGATGATCGACGAGCTGCTTGACCTCCTGCGCCCGCTCCCGGGGACAGACCAGGACGGCATCCGGCGTGTCCACGATCACCAGGTCCCGAACGCCCATCGCCGCGACAAGACGACCCGACGACGGAACCACGACCAGCGACTCCGTGTCCCGCAGCAGAACGGTGTGCTTCTCCGACGACTCCTGGTGCCCGACCACCACGTTCCCCGCCTGGTCGGCCGTGAGCACCTCGCCGAGCGTGTGGAAGTCCCCGACGTCGTTCCAGCCGAAGTCTCCCGGAACCGTCCCGACCCGGCCGACCGCCGCCGCACCCTCCATGACCGCGTAGTCCACCGAGATCTTCGGCAGCGTCGGCCACACGTCGCCCATGACCTCTTCCTGCTCAACCGTCCCCCAGGCCGCCGCGATCCGGCTGATCCCCGCCGCCAGCTGCGGCTGCTGGCGGTGCAGCTCGGCCAGGAACGCGTCGGCCCGCCAGACGAACATGCCGGCGTTCCACAGGTAGTTGCCGGACTTCACGTAGCCCTCGGCCACGTCGTACGTCGGCTTCTCCTTGAACTCCTCCACCTTCAGCAGCGGACCGTCGCCGACCGCCGCACCGCACTGCAGGTAGCCGTACCCCGTCTCGGCCCGGGTCGGGGTGATGCCGAGAGTCATCAGCAGACCCTGCCGCGCGCCCTCCATCGCCTGGCGGATGACGCCGGTGAACGCCGCCGTGTCGGCGATCAGGTGGTCGGAGGCGAACGAGCCCATGATCGCCTCCGGGTCGCGGCGGGCGATGACGGCGGCCGCCAGCGCGATGGCCGCGCACGAGTCCCGCGGCGACGGCTCGATCAGCACGTTCTCGTCGGGCATCGCGGAGAGTTGCCGGGAGACGGCAGCGGCATGCGCCACGCCGGTCACCACGAACACCCGGTCGGGTGAGGTGAGAGTGTCCAACCGGTCGACCGTGGCCTGCAGCAATGAGGCCTCGGTGCCGGTCAAAGGGTGCAGGAACTTGGGATGACCGGCGCGGGACAGTGGCCAGAGACGGGTTCCGGTGCCCCCGGCCAGAACCACTCCGTACAACACAGCCTGTTCGTCGCTCATGCGCGGAGAGTTTAGTTGACGATCAAGCCGCGACCCGATTCCACGTTGCTACATGTACCTCCGCGCTGGACGCCCAGGTGAACTCCTTCGCCCGGTCGAAGCCCGCCTTGGCGAGCGTCCGCCGGCGGTCCTCGGCGTGCAGCAGATCGGCGAGATCGACGGCGATCCGGTCCGGCGCCTCGGTGGTGTAGGCGACCGCGTCGCCCCCGACCTCGGGCAGCGACAGCCGGGGCGTGGTGAGCACCGGCGTGCCGCAGGCCATCGCCTCCAGGATCGGCAGGCCGAAACCCTCGCCGAAGGACGGGTAGCAGGCGACCAGGGCGCCGCCGAGGAAGCCGGGCAGATCCGCGTACCGCAGATAGCCGGGGCGCAGCAGCCGCAGGTGGGCCGGGACCTCGGCCACCGCGCGGTCGATGTCGTCGTCGTGCCCC
This sequence comes from Actinoplanes sp. NPDC019969, assembly GCF_055562375.1. Lineage (NCBI taxonomy): Bacteria > Bacillati > Actinomycetota > Actinomycetes > Micromonosporales > Micromonosporaceae > Actinoplanes > Actinoplanes sp. NPDC019969. The sequence continues at coordinate 348,853 of NZ_JBVHFK010000002.1, forward strand.
TGGCCACCGGCGATCACCAGGGCCGGCGGGTGCGGCCAGTCGGCCACCGCGCGGGCCCAGCCGCGGATCAGGTTCGGCACGTTCTTGCGGGGCTCCTTGGCGCCGAGGAACGCGACGTAACCGGAGTCGCCGAGGCCGAGCCGGGCCCGGACCCGGGCCTTCTCGTCCTCGGTGGGCGCGTGGAAGGCCGCGTGGTCGACGCCGTGGTAGGCCACGTCGATCCGGGTGGGATCGGCGTCCAGCAGGCGGATCAGCTCGTCGCGGGTGGCCTTGCTGGGCACGATCACCCGGGCGGCGCGGCGCAGCGACGTCTTGATCGCGCTGCGGAAGAAGGTGCGCCGGGTGTTGTCGTAATGCTCCGGCTCGGTGAAGAAGGTGGCGTCGTGCACCGTCACGGTGACCGGGCAGCCGGCCCGCAGCGGGCATGTGTAGAACGGCGAGTGCAGCACGTCCGCGCCGACCTGCTGGGCGAGCAGCGGCAGGCCGGTCTGCTCCCAGGCAAGACGGGCCGGCCGGTGCACGATCGCCGCCGGGCCGGGGATCACCTCGGCACGGGGCAGGATGCGGCGGTAACGCTCCGCATCCGCGCGCTGGGACACGACTGCGAGATCGACACGCTCGGGGCTCAGTTGCCCCAGCGCGCCGAGAAGTCCGTCGACATATCTGCCGACCCCGCCACGGTCGGCGGGGACACTGGTTGCGTCGACGAGCACTCGCGGGGGGCGACCGGGGGTCACGAGGCATCTCCTTGGCGTCTCTGACGTACCGATGCGGCAATGGGACTACCGACCGTTCGAGGGTACGCCCGGAAGGCTTCACGGAGGTGTCCACGACACTGCCGATCGTTGCCGCCCTTACCACCCAACTACGGTGCGTGATACGCATACGCTGTGGAGCGATGAAGACGACGATTCCACAGGTTTTCGCGGACGCGGTCCGGCGTGACCCGGCCGCACCCCTGTTGACCTGGTATGACGACGCCACCGGCGACCGCACCGAGCTGTCCGGGATCACCCTGGACAACTGGGTCGCGAAGACCGCGAACCTGCTGGTGGACGGTGTCGGCCTGGGCCACGGCGACACGGTGGCGCTGCTGTTGCCGCCGCACTGGCAGACCGCGGCGCTGCTGCTCGGCGTGTCGGCCGCCGGGCTGGCCGCCGACCTGGGTGGCGACCCGCAGCCGGTGGAGGCGCTCTTCACCAGCCCGGACCGGCTGGCGGCCGCGAGCGGCTGGTCCACCCTCGACCGGTACGCGACCGGCCTGCTCCCGCTGGCCATGCCGTTGCGCACCCCGCCGGAGGGTTACGCCGACTACGTCCTGGAGGTCCGCAACCACGGCGACCACTTCCGCGGCGCGCCGGTCGACCCCGCCGACCGGGCCCTGGCCGGGCCGTACGAGCTGAGCCACCAGGACGCCCTGGCCGAGGCCGCCGACCGGGCCGCCCAGCTCGGCATCACGTCCGGCGCCCGGGTGCTGATCGACACCGCCGCCCACCCGGACGCCACCGACTGGCTGCTGGCGCCGCTGGTGGCCGGCGCCAGCATCGTCCTCTGCGCCAACCTGGACTCCTCGAAGGCCGAGTCCCGCGCCGCCACCGAGAAGGTCACGCTGACGCTGCTCTGATCCGTTCCCGCCGGAATTCGGCGAAGGCGGTCAGGGATTCGGGGTTGGCGAGGGCGCCCTTGGCGGCGGCGGAGTCGACGGGGGTGCCGGTGAGGATGCGTTTCACGGGCACCTCCAGCTTCTTGCCGGAGAGGGTGCGCGGCACCGCCCGTACCTGATAAGCGACGTCGGGGACGTGCCGGGGCGAGAGGGCGCCGCGCAACTCCTTCGCGATCCGCGCGCGCAGCGCGTCGTCGAGTTCCACCCCGTCGGCGAGGACCAGGAAGAGCAGCAGCTCACCGTTGGGGTCGCCGGGCTTGTCCAGGTGCACGACCAGCGAGTCGGCGACCTCGGGCAGGCCCTCGACCACCGAGTAGAACTCGGCGGTGCCGAGCCGGACGCCGCCCCGGTTGAGGGTGGCGTCCGAGCGGCCGGTGATCACGCAGCTGCCGTCCGGCTCGATGGTGATCCAGTCGCCGTGCCGCCAGACGCCGGGGAAGACGTCGAAGTAGGCCTCCCGGAACCGGCTGCCGTCGGCGTCGTTCCAGAACCCGACCGGCATGCTCGGCATCGGGGCGGTGATGACGAGTTCGCCGAGTTCCCCGGTGACCGGCCGGCCGGCGCCGTCGTACGCCTCGACCCGGGCGCCGAGGATCCGGCTGGTGATGATCCCGGCCCGGACCGGCAGCAGCGGCACGCCCCCGACGAAGCCGGTGCACACGTCGGTGCCGCCGGACAGCGACACCAGCTGGACGTCCGCGCCGACCGCCTGGTAGACCCAGGCCCAGCCCTCCGGGGGCAGCGGCGCGCCGGTCGAGCCGACGCCCTTGAGGTTCTTCCGCGGGGTCAGCCCGGCTTTGCGGCAGGCCAGCAGGAACGGCGCGGACGTGCCGAAATAGGTGATCCCGGCGGTGTCGGCCAGGTCCCACAGCGCGTTCAGCGAGGGCCAGCCCGGGTTGCCGTCGAACAGCACGATCGCCGCGCCCACGGCCGGCCCGCTGGCCAGGTAGTTCCACATCATCCAGCCGGTGGTGGTGAACCAGAAGAACCGGTCGCCGGCGCCGAGGTCGTGGTGCAGCGCCAGGATCTTGAGGTGTTCCAGCAGGATGCCGCCGTGCCCGTGGACGATCGGTTTGGGCAGGCCGGTGGTGCCGGAGCTGTAGAGCACGTAGAGCGGGTGGTCGAACGGCACCGGCGCGAACTCCAGCGGTTCGTCCGAGGAGCCGGCCAGGGTGTCCCAGTCACCGCCGCCGTGCAGGTAACCGATGGTGATCACGTGTTCGATCGAGGGGATCGCGTCGCGGATCGCGGCGATCTCGGCGCGCCGGTCGACGTCCCTGTCGCCGTACCGGTAGCCGTCGGTGGCGACCAGCACCTTCGGCTCGATCTGGCTCCAGCGGTCGATGACGCTGCGGGCGCCGAACTCCGGCGCGCACGACGAGAAGACCGCGCCGAGACTGGCGGTGGCCAGCATCAGCACGTAGGTCTCCGGGATGTTCGGCGCGTAGGCGGCCACCCGGTCACCGGCGGCGACACCGCGGGCTTTCAGCCCGGCACGGACCCGGCGGACGTCCTCCCGCAGCTCACGGGCGGTGCGGGTGACAGGTTCACGCGTTTGCGAGTACGCGAGAACGACCGGCTCGTCGTCGTCGAAGCCGGGCAGCCGCAACACGTTCTCGGCGTAGTTGAGCGTGGCCCCGGGGAACCAGCGTGCCCCCGGCATCGCCGTGCCCTCCAGCACGGCGGTGGCCGGCTCGTGCCCCACCACCTGGAAGTGGTCCCAGATCGACTGCCAGAACCCGGACAGGTCGGTGACGGACCACTCCCACAGCGCCGCGTAGTCGGCGAACGAGAGCCCGCGCTCGGACTCCAGCCACGCCAGATAGTGCCCGATCCGGGAGGTGTCCCGGATGTCCACCGGCGGCTCCCACAGCACTGTGCCGCTCGTCACCACTCCTGTCGTCATGCCCACACCTTAACGGTGGATCAGCCCGCTGCCTGGTGCTCCGAGCGGGCCTTCTGGATCGCCGCGCGACGGGCCAGGCGGTGGTCGCGGCGGATCATCGCCTCGGTGAACCGGCGCTTGTCCTCGTCGTCCTCGGGCAGCACCGGCGGCACCCGCCGCGGGTTGCCGGCCACGTCCACCGCGACGAACACCAGGTAGGCGGTGGCGACCGGGGTCGGCTCCGGGCCGACGGTGTCCCAGCGCTCGGCGGCCAGCCGCACGCCGATCTCCATCGAGCTGGCGCCGGTCCAGTTGACCTGCGCGTACGCGTGCACCAGGTCGCCCACCCGGACCGGCTCGAGGAAGACGATCTCGTCGATCGCCGCGGTCACGGCGGTGCCGCCGCTGTGCCGGGCCGCGGCCGCGCCGGCCACGTCGTCCACGAACTTCATCAGTACGCCGCCGTGCACGGTCCCGTAGAGGTTCACGTCCACCGCGGTCATGATGCGGCTCAAAGTGACCCGGGACAGGGCGGTCGGCCGGCCGGGGTGCTGTTCTTCCATGCCCGGTACGTTAGTTCTTGACCAAGGCCGGTACCGTGCCGGATCATGCGCCACCTCAGGTCGATCTTCTACGCACTCGTGCTCGGCCCCTCCATCTGGGTGCTCGCCGGGGTCGGTTTCACCAACGACCTGAGCAGCCGTGGCCGGGAGTTCTTCTCCGTCGAGTCGATCAGCGGACTGCTGCTGCTGATCTTCGCCGGCATCCTCTACGCGATTCTCACCTTCGCCCCGGTCTCCCCGGCCGGCCCGGTGCTGACCGGCGCCGCCTTCCTCGGCGTGACGATCTGGGCGTTCAACTCCCCCGAGGCGTACGCGTCACTGTGGGCTCCGGAGGTCGCCAAGGACGGCTTCGACCTGAGCCGCCCCGGGTACGGTCTGGCCGCCCTGCTGGCGATCCCGCTGCTCGGCACGGCGCTGAGCGCCCGCCGCTGGGCGCGGTACGAGCCGCCGGTCCTGCCGATCATCGGTGAGATCGGCCGGTTCCGTGGCGCCGCGAAGGTGGCCGGCACCCCGGTCGCCGCCGAGCAGACCACGGTGATCCGCCCGGCCACCACGCCCCCGCCGTCCGCCGACCGCACGGTGGCCCTGCCGAGCATCAACCGCCCGGCCACGGTGACCGCGCCGCCCGCCCAGCCGGCAACGGTTCCTCAGGTGCAGCCGATCTCCCCTGCCGCCGCCAAGCCCGTCGCCCCGGTCCAGCCGGTCAGCCCGGCACGGCCGGTCGCGCCCGCCCCGGTGGTGGCCGCCGCGGAGCCGACCGTCGCGCTCAACCTGGGCGGCGGGACCAACCCGCCGGCCGGTCAGCCCGTCACCAGGCCCGTCGAGCCGGTGGAACGGGACGCCGAGACCGTGCAGATGGATCGGCCGGCTGACGACCGTACCCCCGCAGGAAAACCGGACCCCGACGCGACCGCTCTGATCCCCGCCCAGCGCAAGCCACCGGGCATCGAGTCCTGACGGAGAGGCCGGCCTTTCCGTAGGTCAGGCCGCCTCGGTCCGGCGGGCGGCGAAGGCGGCCAGCGCCGCGCCGCCGCACAGCACGCCGCACATCAGCCAGACCGCGACGTACGCGCCCTCGGTCGGCGTGTCCCCGCCGGCCCGCACCAGCGCCGCCAGGATCGCCGCGACCACCGCGCCGGCGACCGCGCCGCCGAGCGTCTTGACGTTGTTGTAGAGCGCGGTGGTGATGCCGGTCCGGGACGGTTCGGCGGTCTCCGCGATCACCGTCGGCATGGCGCCGAGCGCGACCCCGGCGGCCAGCCCGACCGGCACCGGCCCGCGGCCTGCTCGCCGGGCGGCCGCAGCAGCAGTGGCCCGGCCGGTCGTTCACCGGCGAGGACCTGGCGCTCTTCCAGGCGCTCAGCCCCGACCCGCGGCAGAGCGCCGTTCGGATCGGGCAGGTCACCGGGCTGAGCCCGACGACGGTCCGGCGGCGGCTGGACCGGATGGACGCGGAACGGTCGATCACGTACCGCTGCGAGGTGGCGCGGTACGTCTCCGGCTATCCGATCTCGGTGTCGCTGTGGTGCACGCTGCCGCCCGCGGAGACCGGGCGGGCGGTCAGCAAGCTGACCGGGATGCGCGAGACCCGGTTCTGCGCCACCCTGTCCGGAACGGCGAACCTGCTGATGACGGTCTGGCTGCGGTCGGTGCACGAGCTCGCGGCGTTCGAGACCCGGCTCGGCGTGCAGGTGCCGGAGCTGACCATCATGGACCGGGCGGTGGCGCTGTGGGTGATGAAACTGGGCGGCCATCTGCTGGATCCGCTGGGCCGCAACCTGCGGGCCGTACCGCTGGGGTTCTGGTCCGACCCGGTGTCCGACGCCGCCGAGGGCGAGCTGCTGGCCCGCCTCAGACGGGTTGGTGGTTGACGGCTCTCCGCTCGATCCGGGCCCGGCGCCAGCGGACCACCGACCCGTACAGGAACATCGCCGCCAGCACGCCGGGGCCGCAGTGCACCGCCAGCACCCCGATCAGGCTCGGACCACCCCAGTCGCCGGCATAGGTGGACGGATCGGTCACGTCGATGAGGAACGGCTCGGCGACCGCACGGACGACGAAATAGGCCGCGACGATCACGCCGAGCACCTTGAGCAGCACCTTCATGTATCCGACGGTAGGGAGGCCGGACGGGAGCCGCATCGGGATGATCCCGGATACCGCCCCTAGGATCGCGGGCATGTCGATCAGTCATCCGCGGTTCCGGCTTGCCATGCTCGGGGTGGTGGCGGCGATCCTGGCCGTGGCCCTGGCGATCCGGGCGGTGGCGCCGATCGGCGGCCTGATCGAGCAGTCGTCGGGGACCGCCCTGTACGCCTCGATGATCTACGCGGGCGTCCTGGTGCTGTGGCCGCGGCTCGGCCCGTACGCCGCCGGGTCGATCGCGCTGGCCTGGTGCTGGGGCGCCGAGCTGTTCCAGCTGACCGGTGTTCCGGCCGCGTTGTCCGAGCACAACCTGCTGGCCCGGCTGGCGCTGGGCACGAGTTTCGACCCGGTCGACCTGCTCTGGTACCCGGCCGGGATCGTACCTCTGGTGGCGCTGCACCGACTGTTGCGGAAGCGCGCGGTTAAATCGAAGATCAGCTATTGACTGGGGTGTGACGGGGCGGCGAGGCTTCGCTCATGCCACGCAGAGCCCGCCGTGCCGCTGTCGTCGCCGGAGCCGCCCTCGCCATGGTCGTCGCCGCCGCCACCCCGGCACTCGCCGCACCACCCACGAAACTGCCCGGGAACGCCGAGGCGATCGAGACGAAATGGCAGCCGGCGTACGACTACGACACCGACGGCTGTTACCCCACCCCGGCGATCGGCCCGACCGGCGCCGTCAACGGCGGCCTCAACCCGACCGGAGCGCTCAACGGCAACTGCCACGACAACTCCGATCTGGACAACACCAACGGGTACGCCCGGTACAAGTGCGACAGCGGGTGGTGCGCCATCGCGTACGGCCTGTACTTCGAAAAGGACCAGGCGCTCGCCGGCACCTCGATCGGCGGCCACCGGCACGACTGGGAGCACGTCGTCGTCTGGGTGCAGAACGACGTCGCCCGGTACGTGTCCACATCGGCGCACGGCGACTTCAACGTGTACGCCGCGAGCAGCGTCCGGTGGACCGGCACCCACCCGAAGGTCGTCTACCACAAGGACGGGATCAGCACGCACGCGTTCCGGCTCGCCGGCGCCGGTGACGAGCCGCCGGAGAACGGCTACCACACCTGGCAGTACCCCACCCTGGTCGGCTGGAACGGCTTCCCGTCCACCGCCGTCCGGAACACCCTGAGCGGCTACAACTTCGGCAGCGCGAACTTCGGCCTGAAGGACGCGAGCTTCGCCGGGCTGCTCACGAAGGCGAAACCGGCCGGCATCACCTTCAACCCGAACGCCTGACCGTCACCCCGCCACGGTGGGGTGGCTGTCCAGCAGCGCCTTGCCGAGCGACGTCAGCAGGTGCAGGCCGGTGTTGCCGTTGCGGACCGTCATGACCAGCCCGGCATTGCGCAGGATCGTCGCGTGCTTGCTCGCCCCGGCCAGCGAGATGCCCAGCCGGTCCGACAGCTCCCCGGTGGTGCATCCGGTGGCCATCACCTCCAGCGCGGCCGCCCGGGTGTGCCCGACCAGCGCGCCCAGCGCCTGCTCCTGATCCGCCGACGGGGCCCGCAGCACCGAGGCGATCTCCGGAGCCACCGGTGCGGGCACCACCAGGGTCGGGCTCTGCGTGCCGTTCGGGTTCAGCAGCAGGCACTGCACGTTGCCGAGGAACAGCGACATCTGTACGGCCAGGCCGCGCCCACCCAGGTGGACGTCCCGGTCCTGGCCGTCCGGAACGGTCAGCACCGGCGGCTCCCACGACGCCCGCGGGTGCAGGGTCCGCAGCAGCGCGTCCACGCCGGCCTGGGCCACGTGCCGGCTGCGGGCGTCGCGCTCCCGTTGCAGGTGCCGGCGCAGCGGGCTCCAGTACGGCATCACCGCGAGCCGGCAGAAGTCGAAGACGAGCGACGACACGTGCCGCCGGGTGCTCTCGTCGCCGATGACGTTCCGGTCCGGCGGCACGTCCTGACCGGCGAGCCACAGCAGGTGCGGCACCGGGCGGTACCGGCGCAGCAGGTCGTTGATGGCCGACATGCGGTGCCCGGCGGCCGACTCGACGTTGCGCCGCCAGTCCTCGAACAGCCGGCTGCTGGGGCTGCTCAGCATCTGCAGGGCGAAGATGCTCTCCAGCACCGGAGAGTCGTTCTCCACCAGTCGGACCCGGGTCAGATCTTCCAGACCGAAATGAATTCGCATCGATGTGTCCCCTCGGCCGCGTTCGGACGGCACGCCTCAGCGCGTCGCGGAGCAATGTCTTGTCGCCGTGGTGAAGCCGCCGGCACCCGGATCGCGCCGCGGGCGGACACCTCCGCGGAACGACCGGGAACCAGGACGGAACAGCGGAACCGGAGAAGCGCGCCCCCGCGCAGCCGAAGCTCCCGCGTGATCGATTCTCAGGGCTTCGGCCGGTCCGCCCCAACCCCTGTTCCGGCGGCAGGGGCCACTACCCGGACGTGGCCGGGAGCCGGTCAGCCGCCGCTGCGGCGCACCACGACCCGGCCGTCGTTGCTGGTCGCCGAGATGGTCCGCCGGCTCCGGGGGTCGGATTTCAGCTCGCTGTCGCCGCCGGACGTGGTCACCCGGTAGGTGGCCTTGTCATCCGGCACGACGACGGTCACCGAGCCGCCGTACGACCGCGCCTTGACCGTGCCGGGCGCCTCGCCGAAGGCGAGCTTGACGTTGCCGTCGTTGGTCGCCGTCGCGCTGACATCGGGCCCGGTCGCCCCGCTCACCGCGATGTCGCCGCCGTCGCTGGTCAGGTTCATCGACCCGGCGCAGTCGCTCGCGTCGAGCGAGGCGTCGGCGCGCAGCCGGGCGGTCAGCCCGCGCCGCAGCCCGGAGACCTTGACCGCCGAGCCGGACCCCTCCAGCTCGAGGGCCGTCCCCTTCGGAATGGTCACCGTGTACCGCGCCGAGCAGTCCTTGATCACACCGCCGCAGGTCGTCTTGAGCCGCAGCGTCCCGTCGTCCAGCGAGTAGCCGGTGTCCTTGCCGCCGGCGATCTCGCCGCGCACGGTGCGCTCCACGTCGATGCCCGAGCCGCCCACCCTGATGTCCACGGCGACCTCGTCGACCACGACCTTGAGCTTGCTCGCCGAGAAGTCGAACGAGTGGGACTCGGTCTTCGCCGGCCCGCTGGCCGCCTTCTCCTCACAACCGGCCAGGGCCGGGACGACGGCTGCCACGGCCATCACGAACACCATCGACTTACGCGCTTTCACAGGCCCTCCCGAGGCGTCGAAGCTCGTGCCTCCAGCCTGTGCGAAGCCTCGCGGCGGGGCATCTGCCGTTCGGCAGATATCGCCCGGCGTCTCAGTCGACCGGGGCCTGGTTCGCGTAGCCGGACTCCCAGGCGTACACGGCGACACCGACCCGGTTGCGTACGTTCAGCTTGCGCTGGATGCTCGCGACGTGGGTCTTCACCGTGCCCGCGGAGATGAACAGCTCGGCGGCGATGTCCGCGTTCGTCTTGCCCTCCGCGACCCGGCCGGCGATCTCCACCTCACGGGCGGTCAGCGCCTCGGCCGGCTTCGGCAGGGCCACCGACGGCTGGGTGACGTGCTTGAGCAGGCGGACCGTGATCGACGGGCTGATCAGGCTGTCCCCGGCGACCGCCGCCCGGACCGCCTCGATGATCAGGGTGGGCCCGGACCGCTTGAGCAGGAAACCGGAGGCGCCGTACCGCAGGGCGGGATACACGTACTCGTCGAGGTCGAAAGTGGTCACCACGACCACCTTGATGCCGCTGGTGGCCGCCGCGCCGGCCAGCAGCCGGGTCACCTCCAGACCGTCCATCCTGGGCATCCGCACGTCGACCAGCAGGACGTCGGGACGCAGGGAACGGGCCTTCTCGAGGGCGTCCACCCCGTCGACCGCCTCGCCGATCACCTCGATGTCGGACTGGCTCGCCAGGATGCGCCGGATGCCCTGACGAACCATCGCTTGGTCGTCGGCGATCAGAACTCGGATGCCCATCCGGAACATGATGGCACGGCGGGCACATACCGGACGACCGCCGGGGCTCGCGGAAGCGAGCCGGCCGGCGGCCGTCGATCGAACTTCTCAGTCGGTGTTCGGTGCCCCGTCGTCCCGGGTCCCGGCCAGGAAGGCCGCGACCCGCCGCAGTATCTCGTTCGCCTCCCGGAGCTCCTCGACCTCACGCTCGAGCCGCGCCACGCGGGACGCCTCGGAGACGTCCTCGCCGGAGGACACCACTCGTGGTTCGAACCGGATCCGGTCCGTCTCCCGGTGTTCTTCCCTGCCCGGCACATCGACTCCCTCCCCGCGCCCGCCTCGTGCGGCGCGGCCATCCGGTGTGGACCCGCGTGGTCACGACCGCACGTTGCGGCGTGCTGTGCCGACCAGGAGCGTCAGGGCCACCAGGGCCACCGCGCCACCGCCGACCAGCAGCGGGCCCGGGCCGGCCGGTTCACCGTTCTCGCGGACGGCGCCCATCACGTCGAGGAAGGCGATGCCGTTGATCGTCGCGTACCACCAGAGCAGGTAGACCGCCTGGAAGAGACGATGGGTACGGCTGAGCACGCCCAGCGCCAGCGCCAGCGAGGGGATGAACAGCGCGCCCGCCGTCCACGCCGCCATGCCGGGGGTGTCACCGGCGATCACCATCCGGATCAGCGGCGCCAGTCCGGTGAGCACGGTCAGCACGACACCGGCTCCCCACTCGGCCACCAGGCGGCGGCGGGCCCACGGGTACGCCCCGAGGATGCCGTCCACCCCGTGCTCGAACTGCTGGGTGCCCAGCCGGGACCAGACCAGCACCGGCCAGATCCAGGCGACCGGCAGGACGAACAGGGTGACCGCGCCGATCGGCATGGCCAGGCCGGCGATCGTGATGGCCAGCGCGCCCAGCCACCACCAGCGCGAGACGCCCTGCACCAGGATCCGGAACTCACCGGCCAGCAGCCTGCCGTACGAGCCGCCCTGCTTCGGCACCGTCCGCGGCAGTCCGGCCGGGGCGATCACCTCGGGGCGGGCCAGCACGGCGATCGCACCGTCGCCGGCGCCGTGCGGCCCCGGAGCGGGCGAGCCGGCGCCCGGGACGATCCCGGCCGGGCCGTTCGGGGCCGGCGCCGTGCCGTGCCCGCGGGACGGGTCGAACCGGGTGAACCAGAACGTCGGCGCCAGCGCCACCAGCAGCCCGAACAGCACCATGGCCAGCCGGCCGGCGAGATAGCCGCCGGAGAGGTCCAGGCCGTCCCAGACGAACACGCTCAGCGGGTTGTCCAGGTAGACCAGGCCGAGGCTGAACCCGCCGCCGGAGAGGTCGATCCCTTGCGCGGCCATGCTGTCCGCCATCGACGCGGCGACCGCGTGCACCCCGATGCCGCCGAAGGGCGCGTCCGGCGACTGCCCGCCGATCGCGACGACCAGCCACACCACGAACCAGAGGATGTTGCCGAGCCCGGCGCGCAGCAGCGGGACGGTCTCGAACAGCAGGGCCATCCCGGCGGTGAAGGCCACCAGCGGCAGCGCGATCACCACGAACGGCGTCACCAGCGCGATCGGATCCACCGAGGTGTTCTCGCCCCGGGCCAGCTGCAGGATCAGGGCGGTCACCGCCAGCACCCCGACCATCGAGGAGAGCACCAGGCAGCTGCTGAGGAACTTGCCGGCCAGGTACCGGACCGTGCGCATCGGCGTCGCGGCGATCAGCTGCCCGACACCGGAGTCCCGGTCCCGGCTCACGCCGTTGCGGACCACGTAGAACCCGCCCAGGGTCAGCCAGAGCGCGCTGGCCAGGGCGATCAGGGTGCCGATGTAGGCGGAGTTGTACTCGCCGCGGTGGTTGCCGATGTACATCACGACCCAGCGGGCGTCGGCGTCCGGCGCCGCGAAGTAGCCCAGGGCGACCGCGGCCAGCAGGATCACCGCGTACGCCGGGCGCCGTACCCGATCACGGAAGTCGGCCATCGCCAGTGCGGTGACGTCCCGCCCGATCATCACCGCACCGCCCGCTCGACGCCGGCCCGCTGGCCGGCGGCGAAGTTGATGACGGCGAGGTAGGCGTCCTCCAGGTCGGGCGCGACGCGCACCGAGCCCGGGTCCGGCTGCACGGGGGAGAGAAGCCGGACCCGGACGCCTTCGGTGGTGCGCACCAACCGGCTGATGACGAACCGGTGCTGGAGGGCGGACACCTGATCCGACGGGACCACCATCTCCCAGACCTGCCCGTCGACCTGACGGAGCAGCGCCTCGGGGCTGTCCCGGCGGAGCAGCCGGCCCTGGGCGACGATGGCGATGTCGGACGCGACCGACTCCACGTCGGACACGATGTGGGTGGAGAGCATGACCACGCGGTCGGCGGCCAGATCGCTGAGCAGGTTGCGGAACCGCACCCGCTCCTCCGGGTCGAGGCCGGCGGTCGGCTCGTCCACGATGATCACCTGCGGGTCGGCGAGCAGCGCCTGCGCGATGCCGACCCGGCGGAGCATGCCGCCGGAGTACTTGCCCAGCGGCCGCTTCAGCGCCTCGGTGAGGTTCACCAGCTGGAGCAGCTCGTCGATGCGGGCCTTGGCCGACCGGGCGGACAGTCCCTTCGCCGCGGCCATGTAGCCGAGGAACTCCCGGGACGTGAGGTTGGGGTAGACGCCGAAGTCCTGGGGCAGGTAGCCCAGGGCCTGCCGGAGCACGTCCGGCTGAGCCACCACGTCGGTGCCGTTGAACAGCACCCGGCCCGAGGTGGGCTTGGTGACGGTGGCCGCAATCCGCATGAGCGAGGACTTGCCGGCGCCGTTCGGGCCGAGAAGCCCCAGCATGCCGGCCTTCATCCCGAGCGTCATGTTGTCGACGGCACGCTTGTTCCCGGTGTAGACCTTGGTGATGTCGATCAGTTCCAACATGGCGGCGATCTCCTAGCCGGCTCGGTGCACGCGGGCGCTGCCGTCCGCGGCGGCGACGGTGATGGAACGGTCACTACGGCTGTCCGAGGCGAGGCTGCCGGAGTCGGCGCCGGCGACCTTGTAGGTGCTGGCGTCGTCCGGAACCGTCACCTCGACCGACCCGCTGGCGGTGGCCTTGACGTTGCGGGGCGCCGCGGCGAAGGCGAGCTTGATGCTGCCGTCGCCGGTGGTCTTCGCCGTGACGTCGGCGGAGCGGGCGCCGGCGACCGTGATCGCGCCGCCCTTGCTGACCAGGTTCAGCTTGCCGGCCGGGCCGGTGACCTGCAGTGACCCGTCGTTCGTGACGGTGGCGTCGACGTCGCCGGCGACCGACGCGAGGGTGACCTGGCTGCCGGAGGCCGCCACCGTGATCCCGGTGCCCTTCGGCACGGCGACGGTGTACTTGCCCTCGCAGTTGACCGCCACGCCCGAGCAGTTCAGGCCGAGCTTCAGCGTGTCACCGGACATCGACCAGGTGGCGTTGCCCTCGCTGGCCGCCTTGCCGAACAGCTCGCGCCGTACCTCCAGGGCGTCACCGGCGCCTTCCTCGACGCGTACCGAAGCCTCGGCGGCGTCGATCCGGACCACCTTTCCGGTAAGCGGAAAGCTCTGCGATTCGGTCTTCGCCGGCCCGTCCTTACCACCACCGCATCCGGAAAGTCCCGCGACGGCGGCCAGCGCAGAAACGGCGACGATAATCTTCGTTCCCTTGGAAATCATGTTCGGTTCCTTTTCGTTCGGATGACCCGTTGACCATTTCAGTCTGACGGGATGTTCCGGTTCGGGCATCTGCCGATCGGCAGATATACGGGCGCTTTCTCGGGTCGGGTGGGGGGGCGGAAAAGGACGCGGCCGGGATGCCTGATGGCATCCCGGCCGAGGGGCCGGAGCGGTCAGGCGATCTCTGGTTGGCCGGGCTGCTGTCGCGGCAACGACGGCAGCGCCGGATCATGTACGGGGTGGGCGCCGGCCGGGACCGGGAAGACGCAGCGCACCTGCCAGCCGGTCTCGGTGCGGCCGGTGTCCAGGCGGCCGTCGAGCGTGCGGACCCGCTCGGCGATACCGACCAGACCGGTGCCGCCACCGGTGCGTCTGCTGATCAGGCCGCCGCCGGGGCGGCCGTTGTCCTCGACGCAGATCTCGATCCCGGACCCGGGCAGCAGGCCCACCCGGACGTGCACCTCGGTGGCCCGGGGCGCGTGCCGGCGCACGTTGGTCAGCGCTTCCAGCACCACCGCGTACGCCGTGGCCTGCCGTTCCGCGTCGAGCACGCCGGCCAGGTCCGCGGGCAGGTCCAGGTGGGCGGTCATCGCCGCCCCCTCGGAGAACCGGTCGATCAGGGCGCCCAGGTCGGCGAGCCGGTGCACCCGGACCGGCCCGCCGGAATCGCCGCCCTCCTCCCCCGGTTCGCGCAGCGCCCGCACCGTCTGATCCATCGACTCGAGCGCTCGCAGGCCGGCGACCTCGATCTGCGCGAACATCTCCTTGACGCGGTCCACGTCGACCGGTTCCAGTTGCGCGGCCTGCGCCTCGAGCACGATGCCGGTGACCTCGTGGGCGACGAAGTCGTGCAGGTCACCGGCGACCCGCAGGCGCTGCACCCGCTGTGCCTCGCTGACCGCCCGCCGCCGCTGCCGGTCCTGTGCCCGCAGGTACAGCCCGACGCCGACGGCGATCGCCACCGGGAACACCGCCAGCGCCACCATCAGGACCGAACCGCCGGCCACTGACCGGTCCATCCGCAGCGTGAACCGCAGCGGCAGCAGCAGCGCCGCCAGCGCGACCAGCGGGCCGGCCCAGACGACCCGGCGCGGGTCGGCCAGCCGGATGGTGAGACCGGTCAGGATCGTCAGGGCCAGCATCTCGAACGGCAGCCAGAACAGCGCCAGACCGTGCGGCCCCGGATAGACGACGTCGACGAGCAGCGACAGCCCCGCCGTCACGGCGGCCGCCGTGGTGAGCGAAACGCCGCGCTGCGGCCATCGAATGAACACCACCGCCGTCGCGATCGCCGCCGGAACGGCGACCATCAATCCGATCGGCGGGGCGAGGATCACCGGAGCCAGCACCAGGAACGCCAGGATCGCCGCCCAAGAGTGCCTATCCCGCCAAACTGCGAGCGATTCGCTTCCCATGCGGCCAGAGTATGCGGGGGAATCATTGGTTGTCGTCGCTAGCATTTCAACTCCCCGCATAAATCTGCCGTTGTGCTGATATCCGACCTCCTCTCCGGGGGACCGGCAGGAGACCTCCTCCGCGCGGGTCTCCTGCCGGGCCGCCCTACCCCGTGGTCACCCGTCCGGCAGGCTCTGCTTGTGGCTCGCCGACCGGACCGGGTGACACCGGCCGGACGGCGGCGGGTCGTGCCCGCGAGAACCGTCGCATGGCCGGCTTCTCCACGAAGTTGTGCAGCACCCAGGCGCCGGCCATCGAGACCACGAACGCCCCGGCGATGAAACCGATCGCGGTCAGCGTCGGCCACATCCGCGGCTCCGGGCCGTCCCCGAGGTCCTCGGTGCCGAACGCGAGGTGCCCGTAGATCAGCACCACCCCGTGCAGCAGGTAGAACGCGAACGTGAGATCGCCGAACCAGACCAGCGGGCGGGCCTGCAGCAGGCTGGTGCGGCCGGAGTACTCGGACGCCGCGACCGCGCCCAGCAGCAGGATCATCGGGATGATCGCGACGGCGGTGAGCTGGTAGAGGTACGGGGCGAAGACGTCGGCCACGTACACCGCGATCAGCAGCGCCGCGGCGGCCATCGGGCGCAACCCGATCCAGCGCTTGGTCAGCACGATCCGGGCGATCAGCATGCCGAGGGCGAACTCGCAGAACCGCATGATCGGCAGGTGGTAGACGAACCACACCTGCGGGATCGAGGCGTGGCCCAGCGCGTCCGGCGGCATGCTCTCCGGGTTGTTCAGCGCCGTCAGGAACTGCATCATCGAGGCGTCGCCCAGCGGGTGCGCGGGGTCCTCCGGCAGGAACAGGTCGGCGACGACCGGGATCGTGAGCACCACCGTGACCAGCGCGCCCACCGCGTACCAGAGCCGCTCCGGCCGGATCCGCTTGACCACCCGGATGAGCACCGGGAACAACAGGTAGCAGAACACCTCGACGGAGAGCGACCAACTGAGGCTGTTGATCGTGTCGTAGTACTCGGGGTTCGGGAACCAGGACTGCACCAGCGACAGCTGGGCCACCGCCGGCCACAGCCCGACGGCGTGCCCGGCCCAGACCATCAGGACCAGGGCGAGCAGGTACGCGGCCAGGTGGTTGGGGTAGACCCGCCAGAACCGGCGGCGCCAGAACTTGCGGGCGGTGTCGTCCTCCTTGTGCGACCAGGTCAGGACGAACCCGCTGAGCAGGAAGAAGTAGGAGACGCCGGAGAGCGCGACGGGCATCACCCCGAACAGCAGGACGCCGCCGATCATCTGGTTGAGGAAGAGGATCTCCAGTGCCGCGTGCGCTCCGAAGACCGCTATCGCGGCGAAGAACCGCAGGCTGGTCAGGGACAGCAGGGCCGGGTTCGACGCGACCGGGGCCGGCGTCCCGGTGGCCGGCTTCACGACGGTGGCGGTCATCTCCGGTCCGCCGCGATCAACTCGGCGGGGCGCATGTCGGTCCAGTTCTCGGTGACGTAGGCCAGCGCCTCGTCCCGCCCGGACTCCGGGTTCGCGACCGACCATCCACTCGGGACCGGGGCGAAGCCCGGCCACAGCGAATGCCTGCCCTCGTCATTGACCAGCACCAGGAATCGGCCGTCCGGGTCGTCGAAAGGGTTCGTGGACATGATGTCTCCAGATCAGTTGAGGTGACGGCCGGCTCAGCCGGCCTGGGCCATCGGTGCCGTCGCGGAGATCGGGCCGGTCTCCCCGCTCAGTCGCCGGCCTTCCAGCAGCGCAACGCCCAGCGAGGTGAGCCGGTGCAGCCCGGCACTGCCACTGCGCCGGGTGGTGACCAGACCGGCCCGCCGCAGGACGGAGGCGTGTCTACTCGCCCCGGCCAGCGTGATGCCGAGGCGTTCGGCCAGCTCACCGGTGGTCAACGTGTCGGTGAGCAGCTGCAGGGCGACGGCACGGGTGTGTCCCATCAGGTCACCGAGCTCGGGGCCGTGGCCGTCGTCCGGCGCGCCGAGCTCCCCGCGGACCGCGGGATTGAGCGGGATGATCAGGGTCGGCGCCTCGCCGGGCTCCTCGACCAGGTGGTAGCTCTTGTCCAGGAAGTAGGCGAAACTGAGCGCGAGCCCCCGGTCGCCGAGGTCCAGCTCCCGGTCCGGCCCGCCCCGGAACCGCAGCACCGGGACCTGCCACTGCAGGCGCGGGTGCAACGATTCGAGCATCCGGCCGATGCCCTTGGTGACGACCGTCCGGCTGCCGGAGTCCCGCGCCTCGGCGATCCGGCCGCTGATCTCCGGCCAGTGCGGCGTCACCGCCACCGACGCGAAGGCCTCCAGCAGGGCGTGGTCGCCGCCCGGGTCACCGGGCGCCAGCGTCAGCAGTTCCGGCAGGCTCCGGCGGCCGGCCAGGTCGGCGACGGGGCCTGCCAGGTCGCCCAGCCGGCTGCGGATCCGCCGCCGCCAGCGGTGGTGGGTCAGGTCGGTGTCGTCCGCGTACAGATGAAGGGCGAAGGCCTTCTCGGCAGCCGGGCCCGGCCCGGCGCGCAGCCGGAAGAGCGCGAGGTTCCGGAAGTCCAGTCGAACCGTCAACATCGATTCCCCCGTGTCGTCTGGTCGGACCGGTCAGTGACCGGTCAACCGCCGCCCGGCGCGCAGCGTCTCGGCGTACTCGAACACCCAGCCGGCGCCCACCTCGACCGGCGCGAGGCTCGCGAAATCGGGGTCCAGGGCGTCCTCCAGCCGCAGTTCGGCGGGACCGGTCCAGACGTCCGAGAACGTGACGCCGGAGACCTCGGAGGCCACCAGCTCGGCGGCGGGTTCCCCGGCCGACGACCAGTTCGGGAAGGTCAGCGTGTGCGCCAGCGGAACGGTGTGCAGCACCGGCGGCTCCACCGCGCGGGACTCCAGGGTCACCCCGGCGGTCGCGACCCGGCGGTCGAAGACCGAGGCCGTGCCGGCGAACCGGCCGCCCGCCGCACGGCGCGGCGCCGCCCGGCCGACCGACATCGCCCGGGTCATGCTGATCGATCCGAACTGCTTGGGCATGCCCTGCACCCAGCCGCGGACCATCGGCACCGGCTGGTCGACCCAGGCGTACGGGCAGCGGGCCATCGGGCGGCCCTCGAACTCGCAGGAGAGCAGGATGAGGAACTCGGTGAACTGGGACCGGGCCGGCTCGCGCAGCTCGGCCTCGTCGTCGGAGCACCACTGCCAGAAGGCGAAGATCGCGGCCGCCGCGCCCGGGTCCGGGCCCGGGTCCAGGCCGGGCGGCAGGAAACGGCGCGCCGCCTCCGGGTCGACCCGGTAGTCGACCATCACTACTTCACCGGAGAAGTGCCACGGCGGCGGGGTCAGCATCGAGGACGTGCCGTTCGGCGACAGCGGCAGGCTGTAACCGGACAGCGTGTCCGGGGCGTGGGTGGTGGTCACATCGACTCCCAGGCGGAGACCAGAGCCTGCCCTGCGGCGTGCAGGACAGCGGGCGGATTGAAGCTGTACGACACCCGGATGGCGGGCGTCTCGGAGGGACCGAACCGGGAGCCGGCCGCGACGCGTACTCCGGCGCGTTCCGCGCTGCGCAGCAGTTCTCCTTCGGCGGGACCGCCGGGGAACCGCAGCCAGAGGAAGAACCCGCCGGCCGGGACGGTGAACCCGCCCGTCCCGGCGAGCGCCTGCGCCAGCGCGTCCCGGCGGGCACGCAGCCCACCGGTCAGGGCGCTGAGACGCTGGTCGTACGATCCGTCGGCGAACAACTCACCGACCGCCAGTGACGTGAGGTGGTTCAGTGAACCGCCACTGACGAACACACCGTGCCCGGCCAGCCGCGCCACCCGATCGGGGTCGGCGAGCAGCCAGCCGAGGCGTAGGCCCGGGCCGAGGGTTTTGGCGAATGAGCCCAGCCGAACCACGCCGCGGTAAGCGGCGAGCGCGGCCATCGACGGTGGTGGTGGGCCGTCCAAGCCCACCTCGGCGTACGCGTCGTCCTCGACGATCTCGACGCCGTACTCGGCACAGACGTCCAGCAGCCGGAGTCGCCGGTCCACCGGGGTCGTCCGCCCGAGGGGATTGTGATGTGTCGGGTTGAGGTACACGAAGGCCGGTCGCGACCCGGTGCGGCGGACGCACCTGATCGCCTCCGCGAGCGCCTCGGGCAGCATGCCCTCGGCGTCGCCCGGCACCCGGCCCAGCCGCAGCCCGCAGTCGGTGAACAGCCGCTGCGCCAGGTCGTAGCAGACCGGGTCGCAGAGCACCACGTCACCCGGCCGGGCCGACGACGTGGCGAGCAGGTAGAGGGCCATCGACGTGCCGGAGGTGAGGAGCACGTGCTCCTTGCCGCACGGGGCGCCGCCGTCGAGGGCCGCCCGGTCGGCGAGCACCTGCCGCAGCGGATCCGCGCCGGGGTTGTGGCCGTAGCTCAGCGCCGCCGGACCGTACCGGGCCAGCGCTGACCGCTGGCCCCGCTCGATCAGGCCGACCGGGAGCAGCGCGGGTTCGAGGTAACCGGGCCCGAGGTCGAGGACCCCGGGGCCGGCCACGTCCTGGACGACGCCCGGCGTCCAGCCGGCCGGGCGCGTCACCGGCTCGGCCGGCAGGGACACACGGGCGCTCGTCATCAGAGTCCGATCAGGACCGAGCGGAGCTCACGGACCGCCTGGGTGAGCGGGCCCGCCGACCGGGACAGCGCCAGGCGCAGCATGTGGTCGCCCTCGGACGGCGCGGCCCAGTGGAACGAGTTGCACGGCAGGGCGTACACCTGGCGTGCGCTCAACTCCTGCCACACTCCCCTGGCCTGCAGGCCACCGACGTGGACCCGTTCGACACTGCTCCGGCTGTCCGGGTCCGGGAAGGACACCCCCGGGATGTCGGCCAGCATGCTGCGCACGATGAGCCGGTTCGCCGCGATGAAGTCGTGCAGTTCGGCGAGGCCGCCCTCCGCCGCGTCCTCGGAGAACTCCCGGACCAGGGCCAGGATCAGCGGTGAGACGCCGAGCAGCACGTCCGAGTAGATCTTGTAGACCGGCAGGTCGATGTTCTCGCTGTAGACCAGCAGGCCGACCTTGAGGTCGAGCGTCGGCCACAGCTTGCCGGTGTCCTCGATGACGACCCAGCGGCAGCCGCTCGCCTCCAGGATCGCGTAGTGGTCGTAGTGGGCCCGCGGGTCGAAGCCGCGGAACGAGGTGTCCAGGGCGAGCACGACGCCGTACTCGGCGCACTGCTCAGCGAGCCGGCGCAGCCGGTCGGCGGCGAGCACCTTGCCGGTCGGGTTGTTCGGCGTGGTCACGAAGACGCAGCCGACCCGGTTCAGCAGCTCGGCCGGCAGGTCGCCGCCGTGCAGCTGCTCCTCGCTCACCGGGACGAGGTCGAGGCGGTTGCCGCGCAGCAGGTCGGCGATGTTGTCGAAGGTCGGGTGGACCAGGGCCACCGTGTCCACCTGCTCGGACAGCGAACGGGACAGGATCTCCATCGCCACCGACGAGGAGTAGCAGCTCAGCACCCGGCCGTGGGCCGTCGGATAGGAGTGCTGACCGAGCAGATGGAAGTAGGCGCGGTGGGCCTCCCTCTCGATCTCCTCGACCGGCCGCTGCTCACCCTCGGCGAACAACGCCGGCAGCTGACCGACGACCTTGTCCTGGCCGGGGGTGAGCGCCTGACGGGCGTGCCCGTCCGCGACATTGAGCTGACTGTTGAGGGCGAGGTATTCCCATTGGGTGAGGTTCTGGGCGTCGATTCCGGCGTTCGGCGCGACGTCGAGATTTGCACTGAGCACGTTCACTCCACGTTTGGTCGGGACGGCGAAACAGCGTCGGTCAATAAATGACGCGCGATTCCGGGTGCACCCGGGATTCACGCGACTTGCGGAGGTCGCGGGCGACGTTGAGCCGGCGCAGCCACCGATCGGTGCCGTCGAAGCGGGCCCGGAACGGCTTGCGGCCGTGCACGACCCGGAAGTTGTCGATGAAGCAGATGTCGCCGGGGCGCAGGACCACGCCGGTCATCACCGCGTCGATCGCGGCGCAGACGGCGTCGAGCGCCTCCTGTTCCTCCGGGCCCTGAACCCCCTGCATGTAGTGGGGGTCGAGCCGGACGTACGGGTCGTCCGAGTCACCGAAGAGAACCGCCACCGGCTCGGGCGAGGCGAGCGCCCGCTCCACCCGCTCCAGCCCCTGGCGGCGCAGCCGAGCGGTCCGGCCGTCCGCGTCGCCGTCGGCCGGGGCGATCCGGTGCGCGTCGTCGGGCAGCACCCGGAACCGCGGTTCGCCGAGCACCCGGCGCAGCTCGTCGCTGAGCTCCACGTCGGCGATGTCGGCGTAGGTGGTCTCCACCTCGTCCGGGTTGCGCAGGCACATCAGCCCGAGGTAGTCGGTGCGCAGCGGGTGGAACGCGTCCTCGGTGTGCCAGGTCAGCGTCTGCTCGCTGCCCCAGCCGATCTGGTCGTTCTGGTACTTCTGAACCGGGAAGATGTCGTGCATGATGTGGCCGTCCTGCTGCGTCGCCCAGGCGATCGGGTCGCCGAGCAGGTCGGCGAAGAGGTAGAACGCCAGGTCGTGCAGCAGCGTGGGCGAAGCGGCGGGCTTGTGCCGCGGGTCGGCCGGCGTGGGGCCGACGGCGACGTCGTCCACCTGCCACCCGGTGATCACCAGCGTGCCGGACGGCTCGGTGAGCCGGAACCGGTTGAGCTCGGCCCGGACCCGCCGCGGCAGCTCCTGGGCGAAGATCCGGCTCTCGCGCTGGAAGTCCGGGGACTCCACACTGTCGTGCCGGTCCGCGATCTCCGTGATGATCGCCTCGATGGCGGCGACATCCCCGTCCGTCAATTCAATGGTCTGCACTCGGCACCTCCGCATTTCGTGGATTCAGCTTCGGTTCTCGGCTCCCGCGGAACCAGTTGTTTGACTCAGGAGTGAAAGTGGGCCCCTGTCCGGGCCGGCGAATGTGGACATCCGCAGCGATTCATGCTGCGTCGAAATGCCGCAGGCCGGGGCTGACCGTCGCGAACACGGCCACCACCGCCAGCGCCGCGGAGCACCACCAGAGGGCGCCCGCCCCGCCGGCCACGGTCAGCAGGACACCGGCGGCCGCGGGACCGAGCACGCCCGCCCCGCCGGAACAGAAGCCGGCGACGCTGCTGAGCCGGCCCCGCAGCGCGTCCGGCGTGATCGTCATCTGGTAGGTCAGGACCGTCGTGTTCGCGGCCGGGGCCAGCACCGTCGTCAGGCCCAGCAGCACGCCGAGCCAGATGCCGGGCGGCGCCACGGCCATCAGCGCGGTGGTGACGACGGCCAGCCAGCTGAACCCGAGGATGCTAGCCCGCGGCGGCAGCGCCGCCTGCAGCCGCGGCGCCAGCACCGCGCCGATCAGGCCGCCCGCGCCCAGGCAGGTCATCATCAGGCCGACCAGTCCGGGGTCGATCGACTCCTGCTCGGCACGGCCCAGGATGATCATGACGAGGGCGCCGAAGATCAGGTTGCTGAACATGATCCAGAGCAGCGTCTCGCGCAGCACCCGGTGACCGAACACCCAGCGCAACCCGGCGCCCGCGTCCGAGCGCCACGACGACGGCTCGAAGTCCGCCTCCGCCTCGTCGCCCTCCGGCACGCCCGGCGACCGCGGCAGCCGCAGGAACACCAGCGCCACCGTGCTGATCAGGAGCATGCCGGCGCTGGCCAGGAACGGCACGTTCGGGCCCAGCTGGAACAGCACACCGGCCAGTGCCGGCCCGAGCAGCCCGGCCAGGAACGGCCGGGCCGTGTTGCGGGAGATCGCCGTGGACAGTTGCGACGCGGGGACGACCTGCGGCAGCGCCGACTGCTCGGCCGGATCGAACACCGTGCTGAGCAGGGCGTCCACCACCATCACGGCGATCACGTGCCAGATCGAGAACCAGCCGGTCACCAGCGCGGCCACCAGGCTGAGCATCCCCAGCACCCGGCCGGCCTGGCAGAACAGCATGAGCTTGCGCCGATCCCAGCGGTCGGCGAGCACCCCGGCCGGCAGCACCGCCAGCATCCCGGCCGCCGCGGCCAGCGAGGCGGCCAGGCCCATCTGCAGCGGATCGCCGGCCCGGGCCAGGATCAGCAGCGGGAACGCCACCGCCACGATCTCCAGGGTGGTCTCCGACAGCAGCTGGCCGGACCAGAGGATGTGATAGCCGCGGTTGCGCGACAGCGGGACCTCGGCCTGGTCCGGCCGGGTCGCTTCGGTCAGAGGTGAAGTCGTCACGGGTGATCGCCCCTCGATGAGTCGGGAGGGGGCCGGGCGCTCGTCGCGCCCGGCCCCGGGATGAAGTCCTGCCGCCGTCAGAGGCGCTGCGAGAGCCGGCCGGAGATCTGCAGCCAGCGCGTACCGTCGTCCGGGGCGGCGACCGGCAGGAACCGTCCGGCGTACGACCAGCCGCCCGGCCCCTCCACCACGAAGCGCCCGTCGGCCTGCAGCCGCATCGGGGCCGGATCGGTGCCACCCAGCCGGATGCCGAGGTGGCCGACGTCGTCCGCCTCCACGACCAGGTCCGCGTCGCCGTTGCGGTACCGGCCGGCCCACGCGTGGCCGCCGGCCACCTCGGGCCCCGGATCCCGCAGGCCGGACACCGGATGGTCGGCAACCGGGATCCCGGCCGCCCGCAGCCGGTCCACCAGGGCCGTCCACAGGGCCGGGCCGGTGTTCGCGTTGGTGGTCAGGCACACGATCGTCGACGTGGCCGGATCGAACCGCAGATGACAGGACGTGCCGTCGCCGGTGCCGTCGTGGCCGTACCAGACCGGTTCGCCGGGCGCGCCGTAACAGGCCCAGCCCAGCGACCAGCCGTCGGCCAGGCCGAACGGCGCGACAATGGCCGGGTCCAGCACCTCGTCCAGCATGGACCGGGTGGTCTCCGGATCGAGCGGATGGCCGCGCCCGTCCCCCGCCGCCACGAACTGCCGGGCGAACGCCGACAGGTCGGCGGCGGACAGGGCCAGGGCGCCGGCCGGCTCCTCGATGATCGGCAGGTCCTGATCGGTGACCACCCGTACCCGGGTGGTCCCGGCCTCGACCGCGTGCCCGCGGACCACCCCGGCGCCCGCCGTCACGTAGGCGGACCGGATCCCCAGCGGCTCGGTCAGCATCGTCTCCAGCGCCTCCGCCCAGGGCATCCCGGTGAGCCGCTCGACCAGATGCCCGACCAGCAGGTAGCCGGCGTTGGAGTAGGAGAACCCCCAGCCGCCGGGGAAGACCAGGTCGTCCTCGCGGCAGTGCCGGCTCACCCAGCGGTCCCGGCGATCGTCGTCGTCGTCCACGTTGGCCGGCAACCCGGCGGTGTGGGTCAGCAGCCGCCGCAGGGTGAGCCCGCGGGCCGTGCCGGGCACGTGCCCGGCGATCGGATCGTCCAGATCGATCTCGCCGTCGGCCACCAGCAGCATCGCCAGGGCCGCGGTGAACGGCTTGGTGAGCGAGCCGAGCGGGAACGGCGAGTCCGGGCCGACCGGCGTGCCGTCGGCCACGTTCGCCGTGCCGACGGCCGCCGCGTGCCGGCGCCCGCCGTGCTCGACCACCAGTTGCGCGCCGGGCACCCGGAACCGCGCGGTCAGTTCGGCCAGCAGACCGGCCGGATCGAGGTCAGCCACGACGCTCACCCGCCGCCCGGCCGATCTCGCGCAGCGCCGCGGCGTGCTCGCCGGCCAGCCGGGCCACCGTGGCCCGGTCGTGCACATCGGTGCAGAAGTACCAGGTCAGCCGCAGCGCGCCGGCGACCACCACGCCCACCACGTCGATCAGGTGCTCCGGCCGTTCCGCCGGATCCTGCTCGGCCCCCAGCGGCTCCGGGAAGCCCAGGTAGAGCGACCCCGGATCCGGATCGGCGCCGGGACTGTCGAGACCGTGGAAGTTGAACGACAGCTCCGGGGACGGCCGGCCGGCCAGCCCGCCGCCGTCCGGCGTCAGGTAGCGCAGGGCCCCGTACGACAGGCCGTTGTCCGGCACCGACCGCACCTGCCGCCGGACCGCGCGGATCTGCTCCGCCCAGCCACCGCCGACCGCCTCGAAAGCCACCGGATAGGTGCTGGTGAACCAGCCGACCGTCCGGGACAGGTCGACGCCGTCCAGCACGTCCTCCCGGCCGTGCCCCTCGACGTCCAGCACCACCGAACCGGTGCCCTGCCAGGTGGCCAGGGTCCGGGTGAGGGCGGCGAGCAGCACGTCGTGGGCCCGGGTCCGGAACACCCCGGGAGCGGTCCGCAGCAGCAGGGTGGTCTCCGCCGGGTCCAGGTCCACCGACACGCTGTCCAGCGCGCCGACGGTGGCCGGGCCGTCGTGATCGACGGGCATCGGCTCCGGCGCCGGCATGTTCCGCCAGTACTCGCGCCTGTCGTCGAACCCGCCCTCGGCCGCGTGCCGGCTCAGGCCGAGCGCCCAGTCCTGGATCGACGAGGTGCGCGGGCTCAACCGGACCGGCTCGCCCGCCGCCGCCTGGGCGTACCCCGTCTCCAGATCCTCCAGCAGGATCCGCCACGAGACGGCGTCGACGACCAGGTGGTGCGCGGTGAGGAACAGGACCGACGGCTCCGGGCCGGCCGCGGTGAACAGCAGCGCCCGCATCAGCGGACCGGTGGCCAGCTCGAACCGGGCGTCGGCGGCGGCCGCCAGCTCCCGCATCCGGTCCCGGCGGACGTCCGCCGGTTCCGCGGTCAGGTCGTGCACCTCCAGCAGGCCGGCGGGCGCCGGCGCCGCGATGGTCTGCCGCCAGCCGTCGCCGTCCCGGACGAACCGGGACCGCAGCCCGTCGTGGTGTTCCGTCAGGGCGTTCAGCGCGGCCCGCAACGCGTCCTCGGCGACGCCGGCCGGCACCCGTACCGTCATCGACTGGGTGAAGTGCCCCGGCCGGAGACGTCCCGCGCCGAAGAACTCCTGCTGCACGGGGGTCAGCGGGACGTCGCCGGTGACCGGCCCGTCCGCCGGCCCGGCGGTGGCCTCCACCGCCGTCACCACCTCGGCGAGCTGGTTCACCGTGGGCGCCAGCAGCAGGTCACGGACCGAGACGGCCAGGCCGTCCTGCCGGATCCGGTGCACCAGCTGCAGGCTCAGGATCGAGTCGCCGCCCAGGTCGAAGAAGTTGTCGGCGCCGCCGACCCGCTCCACCCCGAGCACCTGCGCCCAGAGCCCGGCCAGGCGCTCCGCCATCGCGTTCGCCGGCGGTTCCCCGCCACCGGTCGCCGGTGCGTCCGGCGGCTCGGGCAGGCTGCGGCGATCCACCTTGCCGCTGCTGGTCCGGGGGAACTCGGCCAGCCAGACGAACGCCGACGGCATCAGGTGCGCCGGCAGCGACCGGCCGAGATGACCGCGCAGCTCGGCGGCGTCCGGCCGGGCCGGGCCCGCGCCGACGAGGTACGCCACCAGGCGGGCGGCGCCGGCGCCGGTCCGGCGGACCGCCACCGTGGCCGCCTCGACCGCCGGATGCCCGGCCAATGTCGCCTCGATCTCGGCCGGCTCGATCCGGAAGCCGCGCAGCTTGATCTGGTCGTCGGCGCGGCCGAGGAAGTCCAGCCGCCCGTCCGGCCGGCGGCGCACCACGTCACCGGTGCGGTACATCCGCGACCCGGCCGGGCCGAACGGATCGGCCAGGAACCGGTCCGCGGTCAGCCCGGGCCGGCCCAGGTAGCCCCGCGCCAGCTGCGCGCCGGCGATGTACAGCTCGCCCGCCACGCCGTCCGGGACCGGCCGCAGGTAACGGTCCAGCACGTACCCGCTGGTCCCGCGCACCGGGCGGCCGATCGTCGGCCGGTCCCCGGCCACCTCCTGCCAGAGCACGTCGACAGCGCACTCGGTCGGGCCGTAACAGTTGACAGCGGTGGTGGCGGGCGCGGCGGCCAGGGTGTGCCACAGGTCCGCGCCGATCGCCTCGCCGGCCAGCGTCAGCAACGCCGGAACGTGCCCGCCCGGCTCCAGCAGACCGGCCGCGATCAGCTGGGCGGCGTACGTCGGCGGCAGGTCCAGATGGTCGATCCGGTGCTGCCGTACGTAGCCGACCAGCGCCTCCGGGTCCCGGCGGGTCAGCTCGTCCACCACGTGCAGCTCGTGACCCAGCGCCAGCAGCGCCAGGCCGACCAGCGAGCTGTCGAAGGTGAACGGGCCGCTGAGCGCCGTCCGGACCCGGTCGTGCCCGGCCCGGCTCAGCAGCGGCTGGAACAGGTCGTCGCCGTGCCCGCTGACCAGGGCGGCCAGGGCGCGGTGCTCCACCATGACGCCCTTCGGCAGCCCGGTGGACCCGGACGTGTACAGCACGTACGCCGGGGAGTCCGGCCGCAGCGGCGACCGCCGGTCGATGTCCCGCGGCACGTGCGCCGGCCGGCTCGCGACCGTCGCGGCGACCTCCGGATCGGTGAGCCGGAGAACCGTGACACCCGCCGGGACACCCTCCGGCCCGGCGCCTGCCGGGGCCAGGAGGAGACGTACGCCGGCGTCGCCGAGCTGGAACGCCGTACGCTCCGCCGGCTCCTCCGGGTCGATCGGCAGGTAGGCCGCCCCGGCGGCGAGAACCGCGAGCACGGCGACGACGGTGCCGCCGTGCCGGGCGCCCACGACACCGACCACGTCCTCCGGGCCGACGCCCGCCGCGATCAGGTGGTGGGCCAGCCGGTTGACCCGCTCCCCCAGCTCGGCCCGGGTGAGCGAGCCGTCCGGGCCGGTCAGCGCCGGCCGGGCCGGGCCGTCGGCGGCCGAGCCGGCGAGGAGCTCCGGCAGCGTCGGGACGTCCGCCGTCGTGGCGGCCGGGCGGGCCCGCTCCGCGACCCCGAGGTCGAGCAGCCGGCCCGGGCCCTCGCTGATCGCCCGCAGCAGCAGCTCCAGCGCGTCACCGATCCGGGCCGCGGTCGCCGCGTCGAACAGCGCCGTGGCGTACCCCACCGCCACCCGCAGGCGCCCGTCACCGTCCACGAAGTCGAAGCTCAGGTCGTGGCTGACCGAGTCGGGCAGCACGACGACGTCCTCGACGTCCAGGCCGGGCCACCGGGGCCCGCCGCCGGACGCCTCCTGCTCCAGGCCGACCACCACGTCCACCACCGCGTTACGGCTCGGGTCGCGGACCGGCCGCAGCTCCTCGACCAGGCGGTCGAACGGCACGTCGGCGTGCTCGAAGGCGTCCAGCACGGTGCCGCGGACCTGGGTCAGGAAGTCGGCGAAGGTCTCCCGTTCGTCCACCGTGGACCGCAGCACCACGGTGTTGACGAAGAGACCGGCCACGTCCTCCCATTCGCGGCGGTCACGCCCGGAGACCGGGGTGCCGATCACCACGTCGCCGGTCGCGCACAGCCGGGACAGCAGCAGCTGAGCCGCCGCGGCCAGGACCATGAACAGGGTGGCGTCGTGCCGCCGCGCAACCGACCGCAGACCGGCCGACACCTCGGCCGGGATCTCCACCAGGTGCATGGCGCCCGCCGCGTCCCGGACCGCGCCGCGCGGCCGGTCCACCGGCAGGTTCAGCGGCTCGATCCCGGCCAGGCGGGTGCGCCAGAAGTCCAGGTGGGCGTCCATCTCGGCGGTGCCGAGCCGGCCGCGCTGAGTGGCCGCGTAGTCGGTGTAGCAGGCCTCGGCGGTTCCGAGAGCGGTCCCGTCGTAGGCGGCCGCGAGCTGCCGCACGATCAGGCCCATCGACCAGCCGTCCGTCGCGATGTGGTGGATGACCAGCTGGAACAGGTGCACGTCGGGCGCCGTACGGATCAGCTGCGCCCGCCACACCGGGCCGCGCCGCAGATCGAACGGCCGCGACGCCGCGTCGGCGAGCAGACCCGCCACCTCACCGGCGGCCGGCTCCACCAGCTCCAGCGCGATCGCCCCGGCCGGATGGACGACCGGCCGGGCCTCGCCGTCGACGACCTCGATCGTGCTGCGCAGCGTCTCGTTGCGGGCCACCACGGCGGCCAGCGCCGCCCGCAGCGCCGGCACCGAGAGCCCGCCGGTCAGCCGCAGCGTGGTGACCACGTGGTACTCGCTGCTCTCCGGGTCGACCTCGGCGTGGAAGAAGAGACGCTGCTGCGCCGAGGAGAGCTGGGGCGGGCCGCCCCGGACGATCGGCTGCTCCGCACGGGCCGCCGCCTGGACGACGGCGGCCAGCCCGGCGACGGTCGGCGTGTCGAACAACTGGCGCGGCGAGACGGCCACCCCGAGAGCGGTCCGCAGGCGCGCGATGACCTGGATGCTGGACAGCGAGTCGCCGCCCAGCTCGAAGAAGCCGTCGGTGGCGCCGACCCGCCGGACCCCGAGGACCTCGGCGAAGACGTCGGCCACGGTCCGTTCGGCCGGGGTGCCCGGCGCGACGTGGTCCCGGCCGGTGTCCGGCGCCGCGTCCGGAACCGGCAGCCGGCCCCGGTCGAGGGTGCCGGCCGGCCCGGTGGGCAGCTCGTCCAGCGTCAGGATCGTGGTGGGCACGGCAGCCGGCGGCAGCCGCAGCGCCAGCGCGGCACGCAGCCGCTCCGGATCCGGCCGGGCGCCCGGCTCCGGCACGACGTAACCGGCCAGCCGGGCCGGGCCGGCCCCGTCGGACCAGGTCCGCGCGGCCGCCGCGTAGATACCGGGCTGCGCGGCCAGGGCCGCCTCCACCTCGCCCAGCTCGACCCGGAAGCCCCGGATCTTGACCTGGTCGTCGACCCGGCCGAGGCATTCCAGGAGGCCGTCGGCCCGCCGCCGGACCAGGTCGCCGGTGCGGTACATGCGGGCGCCCGGCGCCGGGTCGTACGGGTCGGCGACGAAGCGCTGAGCGGTCAGATCGGGCCGGTTAAGGTAGCCGCGGGACACGCCGTCACCGCCGATGTAGCACTCCCCGACCGCGCCGATCGGTACCGGCCGCAGTTCGGCGTCCAGCACGTAGATCCGGGTGTTGGCCAGGGTGCGGCCGATCGGCACGGTCGGGCCGTCACCGGCCGTTCCGTCACCGGCCGTGTCGTCTCCGCCGAGCGCGAAGGCGGTGGAGTCGACGGTGGTCTCGGTGGACCCGTACGCGTTCGCCAGCAGGGTGTGCGCGGGCAGCCCGCGCCGGGTCGCCAGCGCTGCCTCGGACCGCCACGCCTCCGAACCGACCAGCACGACCCGGAGGTCGTCGGCGGTACGGCCACGCCACGCCAGCTCGTCGGTGACCGCCCGGGCCAGGGTAGGCACGGTGACCATCAGCTGGGCACGGCTGTCCAGCAGCAGCCCGGCCACCGCCACCGGGTCGCCCATCGCCTCGTCCGGGCAGATCACCATCTCGCCGCCGAACAGCACCGACATCACGAAGTCGGCGAAGAACAGGTCGACCGAGAGGCTGGACACGGCCAGCACCCGGGGCGCCAGCTCGGTGAGCCCGTACCGGTGGTCCCAGGCCCGGGCCATGTGCACGATGTGCCGGTGCTCGACCATCACACCCTTGGGCCGGCCGGTCGTGCCGGAGGTGTAGGCGACGTAGGCCAGGCCGGCCGGGTCGACCGCCCGGAACGGCGGCGCCTGGACCCGGTCGCCGGTGTCCCCGGCGTCCAGCAGCACCAGCGCGGCGCCGGACCGCTCGACCAGCGCGGCGGTCGCCGTCTCGGCGATCACCGCCCGGGGCGCGGCGTCGGCCAGCATCTGGTCGATCCGCTCGCCGGGGTACCGCGGGTCCAGGGCCACGAACGCGGCGCCGGTCTTGAGCACGGCCAGGAGCGCCACGACCGCGCCGGCGCCCCGCCGGACGCAGACACCGACCAGGTCACCGGGACCGGCGCCGTCGCCGGCGAGGCGGCGGGCCAGCCGGCCGGACAGCTCGTCCAGCTCGGCGAAGGTCAGCTCGGTCGTGCCCGCCCGGACGGCGGGCGCGTGCGGGGCGCGGGTCACCTGCTCGGCGAACAGGTCGCAGACGCTGCGCCGGTCGGCCCGCACCGCGGTGTCGTTCCAGCCGTCGAGCAGCAGGTCCAGCTCCCCGGCCGGCAGCATCGGCAGCCGGCCCACGGTGATCTCCGGGGTCGCGGCCATGCCCTCGAGCAGCGTGACCAGGTGCGTGCCGAGACGGCGTACCGTGGCGTCGTCGAACAGCGCGGGGTCGTAGCCGAGCGCCATCAGCAGGTCGTCGCCCGCGTGCACGGTGAGGGTCAGGGCGTAGTTGGTGTGCTCGTCGCCCTGGTACGCGCCGACCCGGACGCCGGCCGCGGCGGCCGACGCCGCGTCCACCGGGTAGTTCTCGAACACCACGATGCTGTCGAACAGCGACGTGGTGGCGGGCGCCGCGCTCCACCGGCGGATCTCGCCGAGCGACACGTACTCGAACGGCCGGCCGTCGAGCTGCGCGTCCTGCACCGAACGCAGCCAGGACCACAGGTCGGCGCGTGGCTCGGCGGCCACCCGCACCGGCACCGTGTTGATGAACAGGCCGATCATGTCCTGGGCGCCGGGCAGGTCGGCCGGACGGCCCGAGACGGTCGCGCCGAAGCACACGTCCGAGCGGCCGGCGTGCCGGGCCAGCAGCAGCGCCCAGGCGCCCTGCACCAGGGTGTTGACGGTGAGGCGGGCGGCGCGGGCGGCGGCGTACAGGGTCTCGGCACGCACGCCGGGCAGCGCGACCCGCACCTCGCGGGAGGACCGGCTGGTGTGTGCGCCGGCCGGGGCCCGGTCGTACGGCAGCGGGGTCGGCTCGGTGTGCCCCTCCAGCACCTGCCGCCAGTGCTTCTCGGCGGCGGCCGGGTCCTGACGGCCGGTCCACGCCACGTACTGCCGGTACGGGCGCCGCCCGGCCGGTGGTTCCGCGGCGCCGGTGCTCAGCGCCGTGTAGTGGCGCAGCACGTCGGTGAGCACGCCGGAGAAACTCCACCCGTCGATCACCAGGTGATGGATGGACCAGAACAGGTGCACCGAGTCGCCGGTCAGCCGGACGATCTCCAGGCGCAGCAGCGGCGCCGCGTCCAGGTCGACGGTGACCTCGGGACGAGCGGCCCACCGGGCGGCGACCAGGCTCTCCCGCTCGGCCTCCGGGCGGTCGCGCAGGTCCAGGTGGCGCACCGGCAGGACGGCCTCACGGCGGACCAGCTGCAGCGGCTTCGGGACGTCCTGCCAGCGGATCTCGGTACGCAGCACCGGGGTGTCACGGACCACCCGCCGCCACGCCTCGGCGAGCGCCTCCGGGTCGGTCACACCGTTCAGGCGTACGCCGAAATGCCCGGTGTAGGGGTCCCGCCCGGTCTCGGACAGGGTGTGGAAGAGCATCCCGGCCTGGGCCGGGGTGAGCGGGTAGAGATCCTCCACCGCCCGGCCGTCGCCGGCGATCCGGTCCAGGGTGGACTGGTCGAGCCCGGCCAGCGGGAAGTCCGACGGGGTGCACCCGCCGGCCTCCGGCGACGCGCAGTGCGCGACGATCTCGCCGAGCGCCTCGACGAAACGGGCGGCGAGGCGGCGTACGGTCGCGGCCCGGTGCTTCCGCATCGAGTACTCGAAGCGGAACTCCATCTCCCGGCCGCTCACCTGCCCGTTGATCTCCAGCAGGTGCGGGCGCCGCTGATCGTGCGCCCGCGGCTCGGAGGCGGCCGGCCGCAGCTTGCGGATCAGGCCGGTGCCGGCGCTCAGGCCGTCCATCTGGCCCAGATAGTTGAAGCTGACCTCCGGCTCGTCACCGGCCAGTTCGGACCGTCCGGCGAGGTAGCGCAGGGCGCCGTAGCCCTGGCCGCCGGGCACCGCCCGCAGCCGCTCCTTGACCGTCTTCAGCCAGTCACCCCAGTCGCCGGTGCCCGGGTCGGGCAGCACCACCGGGTAGACGGTGGTGAACCAGCCCACCGTGCCCGACGGGTCGGCGTCCTCCGGCGCCTCGGCCCGGCCGTGCCCTTCGAGGGTGACCGCCGCCGTGGGGCCGCCGGTCCACTCGACGAGGGTCCGGGCCAGCGCCGCCAGCAGCACGTCGGCGATCTGGGTCCGGTAGACCCGGGGCACCGCCCGCAGCAGGGCGTCGGTCTCCCGCGCGCCGACCCGGACGGTGACCGCCGCGGAGGTGCCGGTGAGGTTGCGCCCGGTGCCGTCGACCGGGAGGGCCGGCGACGCGGCGAGCTCGGCCCGGACCGTACGCCACGCCTCCAGCTCGTCGTCGTAGCCACCGGCCAGGGTGTGCTCGGTCAGCCGGGTCGCCCAGTCGCGATAGGACGGCGCCGGCGTCAGCACGCCCGGTGACCGGTACGCGGTCTCCAGGTCGGCCAGCAGCAGCCGCCACGACACCGCGTCCACGGCGAGGTGGTGGACGACCAGGTAGAGCCGGTCGGGACGGTTCGGGCCGAGGCGGAACAGGCGGGCCCGGACCAGCGGGCCACCGTCGGTGTCGAAGTGGTTCTGCGCCTCGGCGATCTCGTCCCGGATCGCGGTGTCCTGCTCCGCGGAGCCGAACAGGGTGAGGTCGACGGTCCGCAGCAGCCGCCCGGTCTCCGCCGCGACCGTGTGCAGGCGCCAGGTCCCGGACCCGTCCCGGCGGGTCCGCAGCCGTAGCGCGTCGTGCCGGGCCACCACCTCGGTCAGGGCCCGCTCGACCGCGGCCGGGTCGCTGCCCGGCTCCAGGTCGGCCAGCACGGACTGGTGAAACCGGTCGAGGCTGGCCCGGTGGGTGTCGAAGAACCAGTGCTGGATCGGGGTGAGCGGCACCTCGCCCGGCCCGGTCACCACGACGGCGGACACCGGCTCGGTGTCGCCGATCTCGGCGGCCAGGTCGGCGATCGTCTGGTGCAGGAAGGTCTGCTTCGCGGTGACCCGCAGGCCGGCCTGCTGCGCGCGGGCCACCACCTGCAGGCTGAGGATGGAGTCGCCGCCCAGGTCGAAGAAGTTCTCCTCGACGCCGACCCGGGGCACCCCGAGCAGTTCGGCCCAGATGCCGGCCAGGACGCGCTCGGTGTCGGTGCGCGGCGCGGTCTGATCGGCCCGTTCGGCGGCCGGCGCCGGGTCGGGCAGCGCCGCCCGGTCCACCTTGCCGTTGGTGTTGAGCGGCAGCCGCTCCAGCACGACCAGCGCCGACGGGACCATGTGCTCGGGCAGCCGGTCACGGACGAAGGCGCGCAGCGCGGCCAGGTCCGACCAGCCGGCCTCGGCCGGGACGAGATAGCCGGCGAGCCGCCGGGTGCCGCGGTCGTCCTGCTTCACCGCGACGGCGGCCGCGGCGACGGCCGGGTGGGCCCGCAGCACCGCCTCGATCTCCCCCGGCTCGATCCGGAACCCGCGCAGTTTGATCTGGTCGTCGGTACGCCCCCGGTAGTCCAGGTTGCCGTCGCTGAGCCAGCGGACCCGGTCGCCGGTGCGGTACATCCGGGCTCCGGCCGGGCCGAACGGGTCGGCCACGAAACGCTGGGCGGTCAGGTCCGCACGGCCCCGGTAGCCCTGGGCGAGAGCCGGGCCGGCCAGGTAGAGCTCGCCGACCACCCCGGCCGGAACCGGGCGCAGGCGGGAGTCCAGGACATAGCAGCGGACCCCGGCCATCGGGCGGCCGATCGGCACCACCAGGTCCGGGCGGGCCGGGTCGAGCGGGTCGCTCATGCTCGCGCACACGGTGGCCTCGGTCGGCCCGTACGCGTTGATCAGGCGGCGTCCGGCGGCCCAGACCCGTACCGTCTCGGCCGGGCAGGCCTCGCCGGCCACCACGATCGTCACGTCCGGCGCCACCATCTCCGGCGTGAGCACGGTCAGCGCGCTGGGCGGCAGCGTGACATGGGTGATCCCGAACCGCTGGAGGGTGTCGGCGAGCGGCTGGCCGGGCAGCATGTCCTCGCGGCCGGCGGTGACCAGGGCGCCGCCCCGGAACAGCGCCATGCCGATCTCCGAGAAGGCGGCGTCGAAACCGGTGGCGGCGAACTGCAGGACCCGCGACCCCGGTCCGGTGCCGAAGTGCCGCGACTGCGCGTCCACCAGGCCGTGCACGCCCTTGTGGGTGACCACCACGCCCTTGGGCTGCCCGGTCGAGCCGGAGGTGTAGATGACGTACGCCGGATCCGCGGTCCGGATCGGGTGGAGCAGCTCGTCCGCGGTGAGCCGGCCCTCGGGGAGGCCGGCCAGCTCGGCCCGGGTCTCCGCCGCGCCGAGGTCGAGGAAGACCGTCCCGGCCGGCGTCAGCGGGGCCGCGTCCGCCGTGCCGACCACGGCGACCGGGGCCGCGTCGGCGAGCATGAAGCGCCGCCGCTCGGCCGGCTGGGCCGGGTCGAGCGGCAGGTAGGCGGCTCCGGTCTTCAGCACGGCCAGGATCGTCCGCACGTAGTCCGGGCCGCGGGGCAGCATCACCGCCACCAGCGTGCCCCGGCCCGCGCCGCGCCGGTGCAGCAGCCGGGCCAGCAGATCGGTCTCGGCGTCGAGGGCGCGGTAGGTCAGGGCGCCGTCGGCCCAGATCAGGGCGGGCGCCTCCGGGTGGGTGGCGACCGCGTCGGCGAACAGGCCGGGCGCGGTCCGGGCCGGCGCGCCCGGGCCGGGGTCGGACCAGGCGGTGTGGATCAGATCGCGCTCGGCGGCGCCGATCGCGGGCAGGCCGGCGGCCGGGCCGGCGGCCGGGCCGGCGGCGCCGGGCAGCGCGGCCAGCAGCGCCTGCAGACCGGCGACGAGACGACCGGCGGTGTCCGCCGTGAAGATCGCGTCCTGGTACGTCAACCGCCCGTGCAGCAGCCCGTCCCGCTCGGTGAAGTCGAACGCCAGGTCCATGCTGGACACCACGGCGGGCGGGGCGATCTCCTCGATCGCCAGCCCGGCGACCGGCCGGACCGGGTCGCTCCCGTGCAGGTTGACGATCACGTCGACCAGCGGCGACCGGCTGGTGTCGCGCTGCCAGCCGGTGGCGTCCACCACCTGCTGGAACGGCGCGTCCTGATGGGTGAACGCGTCCAGCACGGTGTCCCGGACCCGGCTCACCAGCTGCGGGAACGGCAGGTCCTCGTCGATCCGGGTGCGCAGCACGACGGTGTTGACGAAGAATCCGACCAGCCGCTCCAGCTCCGCCCGGCCCCGGCCGGAGACCGCGGTGCCGACCGCGACGTCGGTCTGCCCGGTCCACCGCGACAGCAGCAGCTGCACCGCGGCGACCAGGACGGTGAACGGGGTGGTGCCGGCGGCCCGGCCGATCCGGCGCAGTTCGGCGGTCAGGTCGGCGGGCACGGTGAACTCGAGGGCCCCGCCGGTCCCGGACCGGATCCGGGGACGGTCCCGGTCCAGCGGCAGCGGCATCGGCTCCCATCCGGCGAGACGGTCGGCCCAGTAGCCGATGTGGTCGGCGCCGGCCGCGGGGTCGATGACGTCCAGGTACTGCAGGGGCGCCGCCGGCGGCACGGGCGAGCCGTCTCGTTCGGCCGCGTACAGGTCGAGCAGGTCCTCGGTGAGCACCCGCATCGACCAGCCGTCGGTGGCGATGTGGTGCATGGCGAGCACCAGGACGTGCTCGTCCGCGGCGAGGGTGAACAGCCGGGCCCGGAACACCGGGCCGTGCCGCAGGTCGAACGGCTGCCGCAGCTCCGCGGCCAGCTCGGCGGTCAGGTCGGCGCCCGGTCCGGTGAGGTCGCGGACGACCAGCGGCACGGCGGCCTCCGGGTGGACCCGCTGGGCGCCGGACCCGTCGCCCGGCTCGTACGTGGTCCGCAGCGACTCGTGCCGGGCCACCAGGCGGTTCAGCGCGCGCCGCAGCGGGCCGATCGCGAGCGGGCCGGTCAGCCGCAGGATCCGGGCGGTGTTGTACTCGACGCCGTCCGGGTCGACCTCGTGCATGTACCAGAGTCGTTGCTGTGCCGCCGACAGGGCGGCCGGTTCGTCCCGGGAGACCACCGGCCGGGCCGGTGCGGCGACCGGGGTGTCCTGCCCGCCGAGCCGGCCGGCCAGGGCCGCTCGCAGGTGCGCCGGCAGCGCCGCGATACGTCGTTCCCGCTCAGTGGTGCTCACGTGCGCCTCCCACGGCCTCTCGCTCCAGCTGTTCCAAGATCCGGTCCTGTACCAGGTCGGCCAGGCCGGCGATGCTCGGTGCGTCGAACAGGTCACGCGGCGTCAGCTCGACGCCGAACGCCTGGTCGACCCGGGAGATCAGGCGCAGCCCGATCAGCGAGTCGCCACCGAGATCGAAGAAGTTGTCGTGCATCCCGATCCGCCCGGCCGGCAGCACCTGCGACCAGATGCCGAGGAGGGCCTCCTCGGTCGGGTTCTCCGGGCCGCGGTCGTCCAGGACCGGCCCGGCCGCCACCGGTGCGGCGATCACGGCGTGCGGCCGGATCTCGCCGGCCAGCGCGCCCACGGTCCCGGCCCAGCCGGCGGCCACCGCCTCGAACAGCGACCGCAGTTCGGCGGCGAGCCCGCTCACGGTGGCCGCGTCGAACGCCCGGGCGTCGTAGTAGAGCCGGACGGTCAGCCGGTCCCCGGCGTAGACCACCGCGGTCAGCGGGTAGTTCGTCGCCGTCCGGGCGGTGATGCCGCGCAGCGCCAGCCCGTGCCGGTCGGTGAGCCGGCCGTCGACCGGGTAGTTCTCGAACACCACCAGGCTGTCGAAGGCCGGGCCGCCGGCGATCCGGAGCCGGGCCAGCGACACGTACTCGTACCGCCGGTCCTCGGCCTGCCGCTGCTGCAGGTCGCGCAGCCAGTCCCCGACGTCGGCGCCGGGATCCAGCGCCACCCGGACCGGAACCGTGTTGATCAGCAGACCGACCATGTCGGACACGCCGTCGAGGTCGATCGCCCGGCCCGAGGTGGTGGCGCCGAAGCAGACGTCGGCGCCGCCGCCGCGCCGGGCCAGCAGGGCCGCCCAGACGCCCTGGACCAGCGTGTTCAACGTGACGCGGGCGCTGCGGGCGGCAGCGGTGAGCCGCCGTGACACGTCCTCGCTCAGCTCGACGGCGAGGTCGGCGGTGGTGCCGTTGCCGGGGCCGCGGCGCGGCGGCCGGTCGTACGGCAGCGGTGTCGGCGCGGTGAGCCCCGCCAGCACCCCGTGCCAGTGGCGTTCGGCCGCGTCCTGGTCCTGCCGGCCGAGCCAGGCGAGGAAGTCGGTGTACGGCCGCGGCGCCGGCGGCAGCTCCGTGCCGGCGTAGTCGGCGAGCACATCGGACAACACCCGCATCGCGCTCCAGCCGTCGAGCAGCAGGTGGTGGAAGGTCCAGAAGAGCCGGACCCGGTCGCCCGCCAGCCGGGCCACCGCCACCCGCATCAGTGGGGCCGTGGTGAGGTCGAGACCGCGGTCCCGGTCGGCGGCCAGCCACTGGTCGGTGCCCTCGGCCACGCCCGCGTCGTCCCGGTCGCGCCAGTCGATCCGGGTCAGCGGCAGTTCGGCCGCCGGGCGTACCACCTGCTGGGGTTCCGGCAGGCCGTGCCACTGCACCGAGGTGCGCAGCACCGGATGCCGTTCGACCGCCGCCTGCCAGGCCTGTTCGAGGCGGGCCGGATCGTCCACCCCGTCCAGGTCGAACGCCAGCTGCTCCAGGTAGAGGCTGCCGGCCGGGTCGGCCAGGCTGTGCAGCAGCAGGCCGCTCTGCATCGGGCTGAGCGGGTGCGCGGTCCCGGCGCCGGTGACCGGGGTGGCGCATTCCCGGGCCAGTTCGAGCAGGCCGTGGTTGAA
The DNA here is from genome assembly GCF_055562375.1 of Actinoplanes sp. NPDC019969. Lineage (NCBI taxonomy): Bacteria > Bacillati > Actinomycetota > Actinomycetes > Micromonosporales > Micromonosporaceae > Actinoplanes > Actinoplanes sp. NPDC019969. The sequence continues at coordinate 387,565 of NZ_JBVHFK010000002.1, forward strand.
GGCGCGGGCCAGCACGGCGACGGTCCGCTCGTGGTAGCGCTGCCCGGGGTACGACCAGGTGAACTCGAGCGAGCCGTCGCGCAGCACGCCCACCACGTCGAGGGTGTGCATGCGCGGGGCGCCCGGGTCACGGTGCAGGTCCAGCTCGGGGGTGGTGGTGTAGAGGTCCTCGGCGGCCATCCCGTCGAACCGGCCGAGGTAGTTGAAGGACACCGCCGGGCCGGGCCGGCGGGTCAGGGCGGAGGCGCCGGCCAGGTAGCGCAGCGCGCCGTACCCGATGCCGGTGCCCGGAACCGCCCGGGTCCGCTCGGCGACCGCGGCGAGCCGTTCCCGCCAGCCGTCGCCCGGTGCGGCCAGCGCCAGCGGGTAGTAGGTGGTGAACCATCCGACGGTCCGGCTGAGATCGACGTCGTCGAAGTGGTCCTCCCGGCCGTGCCCCTCGACCGCGACGACCGTCTCGGGCCGGCCGGTCCATTCGGCCAGCGCCGCGCCGAGCGCGGTCAGGAGCACGTCGTTGATCTCCACCTGACCGGCGGCCGGCACGGCCCGCAGCAGGGTACGGGTCGTCGCCGGGTCGAGCGCGGTACGGATCCGGCGTTCCCCGGCGACCAGGTCGTCGCCGGGCCGGTCGGCCGGGCGCAGCTCGTGGCCGCGGTCCAGGGTCCCGGTCCAGTGGGTGATCTCGCTGTCGAACTCCCCGGCCCGGGCGCGGCCGTCGAGCAGCCGCGCCCAGGCGGCCATCCCGGTGGTCCGCGGGCCGAGATCGACCGGCGAGCCTTCGAGCGCCTGCCGGTACCCGGTGGCCAGGTCCTCGAGCAGCACCCGCCACGACACGCCGTCGACGACCAGGTGGTGCGCGACGAGGACCAGCCGGGCGGTGTCCGAGCCGTCGCGGATCAGCAGCGCCCGCAGCAGCGGTCCGGTGCGGAAGTCCATCGGCTGCCGTACCGCCGCCTCCGCAGCGGGCACGGCGTCCGGGTCGTCCACCGTCCGGAGCACCGGCGCGGCGTCCCCGGCGTGGGCCTGCTGCGCCCACGTCCCGTTCTCGGCACCGAACCGGGAGCGCAGCGGCTCGTGCCGGTCCAGCAGCGCGCCGAGCGCCGTCTCGAGCGCGGCGCTGTCGGCGCCGGCGCGCAGGCCGACGGTGAGCACCTGGTGGAAGGTCTCCGGCGCGCCGTGGTCGTCGATCAGGAAGCGCTGGATCGGGGTGAGCGGCGCCGGCGCGAGGTCGGGCCCGGCGGGCGCCACCGGGCCGGTGCCGGTCCGGACGTTCGGCGCCAGCGCGGCGATGCTCTGCCAGCGGAACAGGTCCTGCAGGGTCACGATCAGCCCGGCCCGGCGCGCCTTCGCCACCACCTGCAGGCAGAGGATCGAGTCGGCGCCCAGCTCGAAGAAGTTGTCGTGCACGCCGACCCGCTGGAGCCCGAGCACACCGGCGACGATGCCGGCGAGCTGTGTCTCCAGCTCGGTGCGCGGGGCCACCTCGGCGACCGGCGCGGCCGGCCGGTCGGGGCGGTCGGCGAGCGCCCGGCGGTCGATCTTGCCGTTCCGGGTGAGCGGGAGCTCGTCGAGGATCAGCGTCGAGGACGGGACCATGTACTCCGGCAGGACCGCGGCGGCCGCGGCGGTGAGCCGGTCCGGGTCCGGGGCGGCGCCGGGCTCCCCGGCGACGTAGGCGACCAGCTGCCGCCCGCCCGCCGCGGTGGGCCGGGCGATGACCGCCACCTGGGCCACTCCCGGCTGCCGGGCCAGCACGGTCTCGATCTCGCCGAGTTCGATCCGGAAGCCGCGCACCTTCACCTGGTGGTCGGAGCGGCCCAGGTAGGTCAGCTCGCCACCGGGCAGCCGGCGCACCATGTCGCCGGTGCGGTACATCCGGTCGCCGGGCCCGCCGAACGGGTCGGCGACGAACCGCTCGGCGGTCAGGTCGGGCCGGTTCAGGTAGCCGCGGGCCAGGCCGGTCCCGGCCAGGTACAGCTCACCGGCGACGCCGGGCGGCACCGGCTGCAGCCTGGCGTCGAGCACGTATCCGCTGGTGTTCGCGACCGGGCGGCCGATGTCCGGCAGCCCCGTACCGGCCGGGTCGACGTCGCCCGCCGTGCCGACCACCGTGGTCTCGGTCGGCCCGTAGTTGTTGACCAGCCGGAACGACGACCCGAGGACGGGACGCCGGCGCAGCGCGTCGCCGCCGGTGAGCAGCACCCGCAGGCCCGCGCCGGCCAGGCCGGGCTCGTCGAGGACGACCTCGGCCAGCGGGGTCGGCAGGAAGCAGATCGTGGTGCCGGTGGCGCCCAGCCAGCGCACCAGCGCGGCCGGGTTGCCGAGCTCGTCCGGGCCGGGCAGGTCCAGCCGGGCGCCGCTGACCAGGTACGGCCAGATCTCCCAGACGGTGGCGTCGAAGCCCAGGCCGGCGACCGAGGTGGCCCGGTCCCGGGCGGTGACGCCGAACGCCTCGATGTGCCAGCCGCACAGGTCGCTGAGGCTGCGATGGGAGATCATCACGCCCTTGGGCCGGCCGGTGGAGCCGGAGGTGTAGATGATGTACGCGAGGTTCTCCGGGCTGACCGGCGCGTCCGGGGCGCTGACCGGCTGCAGCGCCAGCTCGTCCCGGACCCGGTCCAGGTCCACGACGGTGACGCCGTCGAACGACTGCGCCGTGGCGCCGGTGGTGATCACCAGCGGGGCCCGGGTGTCGGCGACGATCCAGCGCAGCCGCTCGGCGGGCAGGTCCGGCGGGACCGGCACGTACGCTCCCCCGGCCTTGAGCACCGCCAGCATGGCGACCGGCAGCTCGGCGTCGCGGGGCAGGCACACCACCACCGGCACGTCCGGGCCGGCGCCGTGCCGGCGCAGCAGGTGCGCGAGACGGTTGGCGTCCTCGTCCAGCCGCGCGTAGGTGAGCTCACTGCCGGCGGCGGTCACCGCCACTGCTTGGGGGGTACGCCGTGCGTGCCCCGCCACCAGCAGGTGCGCCGGTACGTCGGTGCGATATCCGGCCGCTGCCGGGGCCGCCACCAGCGCGGCTCGTTCCGCCGCGGCGAGCAGCGGCAGTTCGGCCACCGCCCGGTCCGGTCCGGCGGCGACGGCCTCGAGGAGGTTGCGCAGGTGCTCGCCGAGCCGGGCGACGGTCTCCGGCGTGAACAGCCCGGTCCGGTACTCGATCATGACGTCGAGGGCGCCGGCCCGCTCGGTGAACTCGACGGTCAGGTCGGTGACCGCGCCGGTGCGGGGCAGCGGGTACGGCTCGACCGCGACGGTGTCCAGGTCCATCCGGCCCTCGGGCGCGTTCTGCAGCACCACCAGCGTCTGGACCAGGGGGGTGCGGCCGGGTTCGCGCGGCGCGCCCAGTTCGTCGACGACCCGCTCGAACGGGACGTCGCCGTGGGCGAAGGCGGCCAGCACGGTGTCGCGTACCTCGTCGAGGAAGGCGCCGAAGGAGGCGCCGCCGTCCACGGTGGACCGCAGCACCACGGTGTTGATGAACGGGCCGACGAGCTGCTCGAACTCGGCCCGGTCGCGGCCCGCCACGATCGTCCCGACGGCCACGTCGCTCTGCCCGGAGTACCGGCTGAGCAGGACCTGGGTGGCCCCGGCGAGCACCATGAACAGGGTGGCGCGGTGGTCGCGGCCGACCGCGCGGAGCCCGGCGAGCAGGCCGGACCCGATCGCGAAGCGGAACGCGCCGCCGGCGGGGTGGCCGGCCGGCAGCTGCGGCCGGTCGGCGGGCAGTTCCAGCGGGGTGAGCCCGGTCAGGTTCTCCCGCCAGTACGCGAGCTGCCCGGTCAGCTCCTCGCCCGCCACCCTGGCGTGCTGCCAGGCCGCGTAGTCGGCGTACTCGATCGCGGTGGCCGGCAGCTCCGGCCGGGCGCCGGCGAGGGCCGCCCGGTACCGGACCCCGATCTCCTCCGCGATCAGGGCGGCCGACCAGCCGTCGGTGGCGATGTGGTGCACACCGAGCACGAGCAGGTGGTCCCGGTCGCTCAGCCGGATCAGCAGGGCCCGCAGCAGCGGCCCGTCCACCAGGTCGAACGGCAGGCCGGCCTCGGCGCGCAAGGCCTCGGACAGCCGCTGGTCGCGGTCGTCGCGCGGCAGCCCGGCCAGGTCGAGCACGGTGAGCGGGCCGTACGCCGGGAGGACGGACGCGACCGGATGCCCGGCGGCCGGGTCGATCGACAGGCGCAGCGTCTCGTGCCGTTCCACCAGGCCGTGCAGCGCGGTCCGCAGCGACGCGACGTCCAGCGGGCCGCGCAGCCGGTAGCCGTGGTGCACGTGGTAGGCGGCGGAGCCCGGGTCCAGCTCGTGCAGGAACCAGAACCGCTGCTGGGCCGGGGACAGCACGAGAGGGCGGCCGGGTTCGCCGCGGACCGGGCCGGGGCCCGTCGCGCGGTCGGTGGGCGCGCTGCCGAGCCGGGCGGCCAGGTCCCGGATCCGCGGCGCCTGGAAGATCACCCGGGAGTCGACGTCGACGCCGAACGCGTCCCGCAGCCGGGAGGCGACCCGGACGGCCGACACCGAGTCGCCGCCGAGCTCGAAGAAGTCGTCGGTGACGCCGACCTCGGCCAGGCCGAGGACCTCGCACCAGACCCCGACCAGGGTGTGTTCGGCGTCGTCCGCGGCGGCGACAGCGGTCCGGTCGACGATGTCGGCGCGGGTCGGCACGGGCAGCGCCCGGCGGTCCAGCTTGCCGTTGGTGGTCAGCGGGAACCGGCCGAGCACCGGGAACGCCGCCGGGATCATGTAGGCCGGCAGCCGCCGGGCCAGCAGGGCCCGCAACGCGGCGGGCGGCGGCGTCGCCACCCCGGGCCGGGCCGGTACGAGGTACGCCACGATCCGCCGGTCACCCGGCTCGTCCTCGCGCACCACGACAGCGACCTGCCCGATGGTGGGCTCGTCCCGCAGCGCCTCCCGGATCTCGCCGAGCTCGATCCGGAATCCGCGGACCTTGACCTGGTCGTCGCTGCGGCCCAGGTACGCCAGGGCGACGCCGTCGTCGAGCACCTGAACCAGGTCGCCGGAACGGTACATGCGCTCGCCGGGCACGCCGTACGGGCACGCCACGAACCGTGCGGCGGTCAGGTCCGGCCGGTTGGCGTAGTTGCGGGCCAGGCCGGGCCCGCTGACGTACAGCTCGCCGCTGCCGCCGGCCGGGACCGGCCGCAGCTCGTCGTCGAGCACGTGGAAGACCAGGTCGTCGATGGCGACCCCGATCAGGCTGCCGCTCGCGCCGGCCACCGTCGGCCGGTCCAGCGCCAGGAACGACGAGTGCACCGTGGTCTCGGTGATGCCGTACATGTTGATCAGCACCGGGGCGTCGTCGGCGTGCCTGTCGTACCAGTCGGCGAGCCGCCCGAAGTCGAGCGCCTCACCGGCGAACACGCAGTACCGCAGCCGCAGCGCCGCGGACGACTGCGGGTCGGCCCGGTCCGCCTCGTTGAGCTGGTAGAACGCGGACGGCGTCTGGCTCAGCACGGTGACCCGCTCGGTGGCGAGCAGCCGCAGGAACGCGTCCGGCGCCCGGGTCACGGCCTGCGGGACGACGACCAGCCGGCCGCCGTGCAGCAGCGCGCCCCAGAGCTCGAACACCGAGACGTCGAAGGCGAACGAGTGGAACAGCGAGAACACGTCGTCGGCGTCGAAGCCGAAGTGCTTCTCCGTCGCCGAGAACAGCCGCGCCACGCTGCGGTGCGAGACCACGACGCCCTTCGGCCGGCCGGTCGATCCGGAGGTGTAGATGACGTAGGCGGGGTGGTCGGGGTGCCGGCGGGCCGGCGGGGCCGGCTCCGCCGGCGCCGCGGGCAGGTCCTCCAGACGCATCCAGGGCGCGTCGACGGCGCCCAGCCCCATCCGCTCGGACAGCTCCCCGGTGGTCAGCGCGACCACCGGGGCGGCGTCCCCGAGGATGTGGGCGACCCGGTCCTGCGGGTACTCCGGGTCGATCGGCACGTACCCGGCGCCGGTGCGCAGCACCGCCAGGATCGCGACGACCATGTCCTCGCCGCGCGGCAGCACCAGCGCCACGAAGCGTTCCGGGGCCGCGCCCCGGGCGGCGAGCACAGCGGCCAGCCGCTCGGCGCGGGCGTCCAGTTCGGCGTAGGTGAGCGCGCGTCCCTCGCAGACCACGGCGACGGCGTCCGGTGTGACCGCCGCGTGGACCGCGAACAGTTGGTCGAGGCAGAGATCCTGGCTATCGGTCATCGGTTTTCCCCCGTCATCGGTCTGATCGGTGCGCTACGGCCGGACGGCCGTCACAGGTACGCGTTGAGGTGCCGGTACGCCGGCCACAGTTGCGGCCAGGACTGCCGGAGGCCGGTGCAGACCGTGACCACCCGGCCCTGCTCGGGGTTCTCGACCCGCAGCCCGTTGTCGAGGCGGGCCGCTTCCCGGCAGCTGGTGAAATCGGAGGTGAGACGTACCGGGTCGATCCCGACCGCCACGACCGTGGTGGCCGAGGCCGGCGGCGGCCCGTACGCGTGCAGTTCGTTGTGTCCGCTGTAGATCGCCGGCAGGCCCTCGCCCAACGCGTCCAGCGCGCCGGCCTGGCCGAAGTTCTCGGTCAGCAGGATCGCGCCGTCCCGCTGCTCCGCCGGCAGGCTCCGGTAGACGGCGGAGACCTGCTCGACGGTGGCCGGCCAGCCGACCGACTCCAGGGCCATGCTGTTGATGGCGAACTGGTGCAGCGCGCTCTGCGGGATCACCGGCAGGGCCAGCAGTCCCTGCAGCGCGGCGAACAGGGTCAGGCCGGCGACCACGAACGTGGTCCGCAGCCGGGGCCGGCGCCGGGACATCCAGCGGTCGGCCCGGACCGTGCCGGCCACGAACAACCCGACCAGGAAGGCCGCCGTGTAGTCCGGCCGCCCGCCGTCGATCGCCACTGCCGCCGCGGTGGCCAGCAGGTAGGCGACGCCCAGGCCGCGCAGCGCTCGCCAGGACGGATCGCGCAGCACGCCGATCAGGCCGACGATCGCCAGGACGGTGAGCGCGGGACCGAGGACGAAGAACAGGTTCTGCAGGAACATCGCCCGCCCGATGTCACCGTCGGTCGCGCCCAGGCCCTCCGCCATCCGCAGCTGCGGCAGGTCGTTGGCCAGCTGGTAGATCAGGTTCGGCGCGCCGATCACCAGGGCGGTCAGACCGCCCAGGTAGAGCCACTTCTGCCGGAAGTGGTGCCGCGGCCCGGCGATCAGCATGCCCACCAGCAGGGTGAGCGGCAGCAGCAGGACGATGTACTTGGCGTACAGGCCGAGACCGATCGCCGCGCCGGCCGCCACCCACCAGCGGCCGTCGTCGCGCAGCAGGGCCCGGGTCAGGAACAGCAGCACCACGCAGCTGGTCACGGTGTCGACGCTGCTGGTCAGCATCCAGTGGCCGAAGGTCAGCACCAGCATCGAGGTGGCCGTGCCCAGGGAGGTGATCAGCTGGGCCCGGCGGCTCGCGCCCAGCTCGACCGCGATCAGGTTGGTGAGGACCACGATCGCGCCGGCACACAGGATCGCCGGGACCCGGATGCCCCACAGCGTGTCGCCGAAGATCGACGCGGCCAGGTCCACCAGGGCCGGCAGGGCCGGCGGCTGGTCGACGTATCCCCAGTCCAGCCCTCGTTCTCCGAGCAGCCGGAAGTACAGTTCGTCGGCGTGGTAGCCGTACTTGCCGGCGAAGACGGCGAGCAGCGCCATCACGCCCGCGGCGACCACGCTCACCATCCGCCAGTCGCATCGGGCCCGGGGCGCCGGCACCGCCGCGATGCGGGGGGCGACCCTCTCGTCCAGGGCTGTCATGACGTTGCCTCTCTCGTTCGCTGTCATCCGCTGAGGTAGTGGTAGGAGGGCCAGAGGGCGGGCCAGGGCTCCCGCCGGTCGCGGCAGATCGAGATGGCCATGCCCTGCTCGGCGTTGAGGACGCCGAGGCCGTTGTCCACCCGGGCCCGCTCCTCGCAGCGCCCGAAGCTGCGGCTCAGCACGGCGGGGTCGACGCCGATGACGACCGCGATGTCGGCCGAGTCCGGCGGTGGCCCGAACTTGTGCAGCTCGTTGTGGCCGCTGTAGTACGGCGGCAGCCCGTGTTCCGGGCCGTAGCGGTCCAGCGCGCCGCTCTCGCCGAGGTTGCCGGCGAGGATCACCGCCCGTTGCCGCTCCGCGTCCGGCAGGCTCCGGTAGACCCCGGCGACCTGGGCGGTGAGTTCCGGCCAGCCGACGCTCTCCAGGGACACGTTGTTCAGCGGCAGCACCGCCAGCGAGGTGGCCGGCAGGACCGGCAGCGCGATGATCGCGTTGAGCGCCGTGCTCACCACGAACACCGGCGCCAGCAGCGCCATCCGCCGGCGGCCCCGGTCCAGCCAGGCGTCGGTGCACACACACCCGGCGGCGAACAGCGGCACCAGGAAGCCGCCCACGTAGTCGGGGCGCCCGCCGCCGGACAGGGTGACGATCGAGGCGAGCAGGAAGGCCAGCGGAAGCGCCCGCAGCAGCCGCCACTCCGGCCGGCGCCACAGCCCGACCACCCCGGCGACCCAGATCGGCGTCAGGAGAAGACCGAGCAGCAACACCAGACTGGGTACGAAGATGATCCGGTTGACCGGGCCGTCGGTGGCGCCCAGGGCCTCCGCCATCTGCAGTTGCGGCAGATCGTGGGTGATCTGGTAGATCAGGTTCGGCGCGCCGATCACGGCGGCCAGCAGCACGCCCAGGTGCAGGCGGCGGTCGGCGAGCGCCCGCCGGGGCCCGGCCAGGGCCAGGGCCGCCAGCAGCGACACCGGCAGCAGCACCACGATGTACTTGGCGTACAGGGCCAGGCCGGTCACCGCCCCGGCGGCGAGCCACCAGCGGCTGTCGCCCTTCAGGGCACGGATCCCGAACAGCGCGATCGCGGCCCAGGCGACCAGGTCGAACGTGCTGGTCACCAGGATGTGCCCGTCGCTGAGGACGAGGACCGAGGTGCCCAGGCCGGCCGCGGTCAGCCACCTCGCGCGGCGGCTGCCGCCCAGTTCGGCGGTGATGGCGGTGCCGAGCAGCACCACAGCGCCCGCGCACAGGGCGGCCGGCACCCGGATCGCCCAGGCGGTGTCGCCGAACAGCAGCGACATGAGGTGGGCCACGATCGGCACCAGGGGCGGCTGGTCGGTGTAGCCCCAGGCGGGGCCACGCTCACCGAGCAGCCGGAAGTACAACTCGTCGACGTTGTAGCCGTATCTGTTGGACAGGGCGAGCAGCATCACCACCACGGCGCCGGCCACCGCGTACGGGAACCAACGGCCGGACTTGGGCGGCCCGCCGGTCACCGCGGTGACGGGCACCCGCTCAGCAACCGTCATGCGCATTCCTCTCTCGTGCCGGAATTTCTTCAGGCCTGGAGAGAGACGTGTCTCGATCGGCCCGCTACCACTGTCGAATAGGGGTGCGGGTTCGATCCATATGGTTGACTCGTCGACGAAGAACGCAGTTCGACAGGTGACGGCGAACCCCTACACGGCAGCGCCCGGGCCGAGGGCCCGGGCGCTGCCGTGAGCAGGTAGGGGTCAGGCGGGACGCGGCCCGTTCAGGGCCGCCGGGCGGCCGGACGCGAACCACAGGATGATGCCGATCCCCGGGGCCAGGACGACCAGCCAGATCCAGTTCCGGCGGGACCGCCGGCTCAGCGGGGCGCGGGAGATGCTGACCAGGGTGCTGCCGAACAGCAGCACGGCGGCGGCCAGCACAACGGTCCAGAAAGCGATGCCGCCGAGGGTCGCGGCGAGGGAGGGGGCAGCGAGTGCGGTCATCAGGAAAGCCCTTCGGGTCGTCGGCCGGCGCCTGTCTCGCGGCCGCTGCGGTGATGAGTTCATCGTGCCGTCCGGGGCACCCTCGGCGCGTCTGGCCGAGGTCGGAATCCGGGGTACGACCTGGGTCATACGGCGCAGCCGGCGGCGTACCCCGAAACGCTTTTCAATTGCTTCTCAGAATGCATTCTTCACGGGTGCGGATGCCGCCCGGAATACATAGGCTCTCGGGGTCACCCGCGCAGATAGGTCAGGACGGCGAGGACCCGCCGGTGGGTGTCCTCGGCCTGCGGCAGGTCCAGTTTGCTGAGGATGTTGCGGATGTGCTTGGCCACCGAGGCCTCCGCGACGGTCAGGGCCGACGCGATGGCGCTGTTCGACCGGCCCTCCGCGACCAGTGCCAGCACCTCCCGCTCCCGGGCGGTCAGCGCGTCGAGCGGGTCCCGGCGACGGCGCAGCATCTGCCGGACCACCTCGGGGTCGATGACCGTCCCGCCGGCCACCACCCGGTGCAGCGCATCGACGAACTCCTCGACGTGCCCGATCCGGTCCTTCAGCAGGTAGCCGACGTGCGTTCCGGCGCCGGCGTCCAGCAGTTCCGACGCGTAACGGGTCTCGACGTACTGGCTGAGCACCACGATCGGCAGGCCGGGCCGGCTGCGGCGGATCTCCAGAGCGGTCCGGAGGCCCTCGTCCTTGTGACCGGGAGGCATCCGTACGTCGGTCACCACCACATCCGGATCATGGCCGGTCACTGCCGCCCGGAGACCGTCGCTGTCACCCACCGCGGCGACCACCTCGTGACCGAACCGGGTCAGCAACCCCACCAGCCCGTCCCTCAGCAGGACGCTGTCCTCGGCCAGGACTACGCGGAGGGAACCACCGGACAAGAGATCTCCACGACTACTCGGGTCGGCCCGCCGGGCGGGCTGAACAGGGAGAGTCTGCCACCCACGACGGCGACCCGGTCGGCGAGCCGGGCCAGTCCGGTGCCCGCCTCGATGTCCGCGCCGCCGCGGCCGTCGTCGCGCACCTCCACGCTCAGGACGCCCCCGGCGTACCGGCCGGACACCCGTCCCCAATCCGCGCCGGAATGCTTGGCCATGTTCGCGAGGGCCTCCGCGACGGCGAAGTACGCGGCCGACTCCACCGGCGCGGGAAAACGCCCGCCGACGTCGAACGCCACGTCGACCCGGATCGCGGACCGGGTGGCCAGGTCGCTGATCGCCGCCTCCAGCCCGGAGTCGGTGAGCAGCGGCGGATGGATGCCGCGGATCAGCTCACGCAGTTCCACCAGCGCGTTCCCGGCCTCCTCCTGGGCCCGGGACAGCTGATCGGCCAGCGGGCCGGCCGGGGCGTCCAGACGCGCCATCCCGAGCATCATGGAGAGCGCCACCAGACGCTGCTGGGCACCGTCGTGCAGGTCCCGCTCGATCCGGCCGCGCTCGGCCTCGAACGCCTCGACCAGGCGCACCCGCGACCGGGTCAGCTCGACGACCTGCCCGGCGAGCCAGTCGCCGCGCGGGGTCAGGATCGCCCGGGCCAGCGCCGCCCGCAGCCCGGCGAGCAGGCCCAGCCCGTAGGCGGACACCGCCAGCGCGACCAGGCCGGCCGCGCAGGCGCCCCAGGCCGACGGCCAGGACGTCACGGCGTACGCCTTCAGGACGTTGATCTGCTCCGCGTCACCCAGCGTGCCGAACAGCGCCGGGGTGGCGATCAGCGCCGCCGGGACGGCACAGGCCAGCGTCACCGCCAGCAGATCGACCGGCCAGAGCAGCACGGCGCTCAGCGCCATCAGCCCGAACGCCCGCCAGGTGCCCGGTTCGGTGTACCGGGTGCGCAGCCACGCGCCGAGGCCGGGCCGGTCCGGGACGCGATGCCCGGGCGGCACCGGCCGGGCATCGATCAGCCGCAGCAGCCGGCGCTCCGGCACCGCCGTGACGAGCCCGATCAGCGGCAGGGCGGCCAGCAACGGCAGACCGATCACCACCACCGTCAGCACCCCGCCGGCGGCGATCAGCGCCAGCGCGGCCAGCAGCGCCAGCAGGCCCAGAACACCGCTCCCGAGCAGGTACGCCGCCGCGCGCCACGGCCACCAGCAGCACAGATAGCGGCGGGAGGCGAGCGCCTGCCAGACATCGCGTGCGCCCATCGGTCCACCGTAGAGGGCCGGTGGTACACCTGGCACTACCACGAAGACACCATCTGGCGGGGATGTCCGCGGCGCCCGCGCGGACCAGGCTCGACAGCATGACCCGTGACGCCATCCGGCTCCGCGACGTCGTCCGCACCTTCGGGTCCGGCGACGCGGCGACGACCGCCCTGCGCGACCTCACCCTCTCCTTCGCCGCGGGCACCTTCACCGCCGTCATGGGCCCGTCCGGTTCCGGCAAGTCGACGCTCCTGCAGTGCGCCGCCGGCCTGGACCGGCCCACCTCCGGCGCGGTGCTGCTCGGCGACACCGACCTGACCCGGCTCAGCGAGAACCGGCTCACCCGGCTGCGGCGCGAGCGCATCGGCTTCGTCTTCCAGGCCTTCAACCTGCTGCCCACGCTGACCGCCGAACAGAACGTGGCACTGCCGCTGCGGCTGGCCGGGCGCCGGCCGTCCCGTGCCGAGGTCCGGGACGTGCTGGCCCGGGTCGGGCTGGCCGACCGGGCCCGGCACCGGCCCGGTGAGATGTCCGGCGGCCAGCAGCAGCGCGTCGCCATCGCCCGCGCCCTGATCACCCGGCCCGAGGTGCTCTTCGGCGACGAGCCGACCGGCGCGCTCGACTCCACCACCGGCCGCGGGGTGCTGCGGATCCTGCGCGGCATGGTCGACGACGAGGGCCAGACCATCGTCATGGTCACCCACGATCCGGTCGCCGCGGCCCACGCCGACCGGGTCGTCTTCCTGGTCGACGGCCGGATCGACGGCAGCCTGGACGCCCCGTCCGCCGAGGCCGTCGCGGGCCGGATGACCAGGCTGGAGACCACCGCATGCTGACCGTCGCCCTGAGCGGCCTGCGGGACCGGTGGGCGAGCCTGGTCGCCACGTTCGCCGCGCTCGGCCTCGGGGCCGCCCTGATCGCGACGATGGGACTGGGGCTGGCCGCCACCCTGGAGGCGCCACGGCAACAGCCGGAACGGTTCGCCGGCGCGCCGGTCGTGGTCCGCGGCGCCGACGAGCTGCGGGTACCCACCCGCATCGGGGACCGGGTTCAGCCGCTGGCCCGCCCGCAGCCGGTGCCGGACGCCCTCGCCGCCCGGCTGGCCACCCTCGGCCCCACCGTCGCCGACCGGTCCTTCCCGGTCCGCGCCGAAAGCCATCCCGGCGCATCCGTCGGGCATCCGTGGTCGGTCGCGGGCTTCGGCGGGCACCGGCTCCTGGCCGGGCGGCCGCCGCGTGCGGACGGCGAGATCGCGATCGCGGGCGACCCGGCCCTGGCCGGGCACACGGTGGTGCTGCTGACACCGGCCGGGCGCGGCGCCTACCGGGTGGCCGGGGTGCTGGGCGGTGTCCCGTACGAGCAAGCGGTCTTCTTCAGTGACATCACCGCCCAGCGAATCGCACCCCGTATCGACAACCTCGTCGTCCAGGCGTCGCCGGAGGCCGTCCGCGCAGCGGTCGGCGATCTTCCCGGCATCCAGGTGCTCACCGGCGCGGACCGGCGCCGCGCCGACCCCGACCCGGACCGCGACCGGAACGCCCTGATCACCATGAACGCGCTGCTCGGCACCGCCGGCGGGGTGACCGCGTTCGTCTCGGTGTTCGTGATCGCCTCCACGTTCGCGTTCGCCGTCGCCCAGCGGCGCCGCGAGATCGGCCTGCTCCGGACCGTCGGCGCGACCCCGGGGCAGGTGCGGCGGAGCCTGTTCGCCGAGGCGGCGGTGGTCGGGGCGTTTGCCTCGGCCGCCGGATGCGTGCTCGGCTCCCACGGGGCGCCGTGGCTGGCCCGGGTCCTCGTCCGGGAACGCCTGGCGCCCGCCTGGTTCACCATCGGCGACCATCAGTGGCCCTACCACGTGGCGTTCTGGACCGGCCTGCTCGTCGCCCTCGCCGGGGTCGCCGTCGCGACCGTCCGGGCCGGCCGGATCCGCCCGGCGGAGGCGCTGCGCGAGGCGGCGGTGGACTCCCGCGCCATGACCCCCGGCCGGTGGATCTGCGGGGCCGGACTGCTCGCCATCGGCCTGGGCCTGCTCTGCCTGCGGCTGCTCGACGACCCGGGCGAGGTGCTGCACCGCAAGACCTACACCACCCAGCCGATGCTGCTGATCACCGCGATCGCGCTGCTGGCGCCGGTCCTGGCCGGTCCGGTGATCCGGTTGATCGCCCGGCTGCCGGGGGTCACCGGGATGCTCGTCCGGGCGTCCGCGACCGCCGGCCCGCGCCGCACCGCCGCCGTCGCCGCCCCCGTCCTGATCACCGTCGGGCTCGCGGGCTCCCTGCTCGGCGCCACGGCGACGATCAACACCGCGAAGGCTTCCGAGATCCGTACGCGGACCACCGCCGACCTGATCGTCGACGGCGCCGCCCTGTCCGGCCGCACGATCGCCGCCGTCCGGGCGATCCCCGGCGCGACGGTGACGGCCAGCGCCACGACCACCGTCCACACACTGGAGGACGGCGTCGCCCTGATCCGCTCGGAGGCCCGCGCCGTCGACCCGGCGCCCCCGGGACTGGACGACGACGGCATCGTCGTCAACGAGGAGTGGGCCGTGCACACCGTCGGGCAGCGGGTCCGGGTGTGGCTCGGCGACGGCACGGAACGTTCACTGCGGGTGGTCGCGGTGCTGCCCATCGGCACCGGCAGCAACGGCGTCTACGTGACCGGGCACAACGCCGGCGGCGCGGTGGTGGACCGGCTCGAGGTGTCCTGGCGGCCCGGCACGAACCCGGCAACCGGCGAGGCAGCCGTCCGCGCCGCCGTGTCGGACTCTCTCGCCCGGGTGTCGGCACGGGACGCCTGGCTGGCGGAGCGGCTGCCCGCGGACAGCCGGCAGACCCGGGCCGGGTATCTGATCGTGCTGGGTATCGCGCTCACCTACACCGGGATCGCCATCGCCAACACGATGGTGATGGCCACCGCCGACCGGGTCCGGGAACTGGCCGTGCTCCGCCTGGCCGGCGCGACGAAACGGCAGGTCCTGCTGCTGGTGGCCACCGAGTCGCTGGCGGTCGTGACGGCCGGCGCGCTCCTCGGCCTGTTGGCGACCGTGCTGAACCTGCTCGGCGTACGGGCCGCCCTGTCGCTTCTGTCCGCGGAGACGGCGTTCGTCGTACCGTGGCAGGTTCTGGGCCTGACGGCCGCCGCCTGCGCCGTCATCGCCCTCCTCGCCACCCTGGCGTCGGCAGCCGCCGCTCTCCGCACCCGCCCGTCAGCCCTGGCATGAATAGTATCGCGAGCGATACTATTCATGGAAAAAGTGTTGTCAGGGAAACTATTGCTGTCTCGCCCGAGGAGATCCTGTGGTCGCATTCGTCGGCAGAGAGCAGCAACTCGCCACACTCAACGCCCTTCTGGCGAACGTCGGCCCTGACGGTGACGACCCCTTGCCCGGTCAGTGCCTTCTCATCCGAGGACGGCGCCGCATCGGCAAGTCCAGCCTGGTCGAAGCGTTCGTCGACCGCGCAGCCGTGCCCGCGGTCTTCTTCACCGCGTCCGGCGCGTCCGCCGACATCGAGTTGGAGGCGCTCACCGAGGCGGTCCGGTCATCCACGCTGCCGGAGCGAGCCGTGTTCGAGGACGCGGCCCCCGGCAACTGGAGCGCCGCACTACGTCAGCTCGCCGGCATCCTGCCCGACGACCAGCCGAGTGTCGTGGTGATCGACGAGGTGCCGTACCTGGTCGATCGAGTGGACGCCTTCGAGGGAATCCTTCAGCGGTCCTGGGACCGGGAGCTGAGCCGCAAACCGGTCCTCCTCGTGCTGATCGGGTCGGACCTGTCGATGATGGAAGCGCTCGGCTCCTACGGCAGACCGTTTCACCAGCGCGGCACCGAAATGGTCCTCGGGCCGCTCAACCCGGCGGAGGTCGGTGAGATGCTCCGGCTGGATCCGGCCGAGGCCTTCGACGCGGCCCTGGTGACCGGCGGCCTTCCCCTGATCTGCGCCGGCTGGCGGCCCGGCGCCGACCTCTGGCAGTTCCTCGCCGCCGAGCTGGCCAATCCGGTGTCACCACTTCTGGTGTCGGCCGAGCGGTCCCTCGCCGCGGAGTTCCCCGACTCCGCGATGGGCCGGACGGTCCTGTCCGCGATCGGAAGCGGCGAGCGGACGTTCACGAACATCGCCCGCGCCGCCGGGAACATCTCGCATTCGACGCTGACGCGCGCCACCCAGGTGCTCGTCGACAAGCGCATCGTCGCGGCGGAACTGCCGATCTCCACCACCGCCTCGAAGGAGCGACGCTATCGGGTCACCGACCCGTACCTGCGCTTTTGGCTGACCTTCGTCGCACCCCACCTGGCCGAGATCGAACGCTTGCGAGGCGATCTCACCCTGCAACGCGTCAAGGCCGGGTGGACCACATGGCGTGGGCGGGCGGTGGAACCGCTGCTCCGGGAGTCCCTGGCCCGCCTGCTTCCGGACGGCGCTCTGCCCGCCGCCCCGGCGATCGGCTCCTATTGGACACGATCCAACAGCATCGAGATCGACATCATCGGCGCCGACCGCGAACCCGTGGCGAAACGCCTGCTCTTCCTCGGCTCGATCAAGTGGCTGGAGAACGCGGCCTTCGACGACCACGATCTGGTGGCGCTGCAACGGCATCGCTCAGCCATCACCCACGACGCCGTCCCCCTGATGGCCCTGAGCCGCAGCGGCGTAACGGCCACCGGCCTGAACGCCACCTACGGCCCGGACGAACTGCTGCGGGCATGGAGCCGTCGTTACTAGACCGTTACGACGGTTCGGCAGCGGTCTGCCGTACCATCAGCCCGCTGATAGGGATGGATGGGACGGAAATGGGTCAAGGCATGACGCGTATCGGGCGGCGATGGATGGCAGGAGCCACGGTGACGGCCGCCGTCGCGAGCGGAATGGCGCTGTCGACCGGCAACGCCCGGTCGGCGGAGACCGACCACGCCGCGCACCAGGCGCTCGCCGCGACCGCCTCGGCCGCCCAGGTGACCGTCGGATCCGGCCGGGTCGCGCTGAACCAGCCCGCCGACCCCTTCCTGGCCAAGATCCGCCCGGCCGCGAACGCCCACCTGACCGGCATGTACTCGTCCCAGGTGGCCTGGCCGCTGATCGGCATCCACATGGCCCTGCTGCCCAACGGGCACGTGGTCAGCTACGGCACCCCGCCGGGCCAGGCGAAGCAGGGCGGCTTCTCCTACGACGACTGGAACCCGGCCGCCGGCACCGGCACCGGCGCGCACCGCCAGACAGCGTCCATGCATTCGTACGACGCCTTCTGCAACTCGCTGGAGCGGCTGCCCGACGGCCGGCTGCTGATGGTGGGCGGCAACTCCACCACCGCGACCATGCTCTACGACCCGGCCACCGGGCAGCAGAGCATGGGCGCACAGCTGAACCGCCAGCGGTGGTACGCCTCGGTGCTGCGCCTGCCCGACGACCGGATGCTCGCCCTCGGCGGCGGCAACTCCTACAACGTCAACGCGTTCCGGACCCCGGACGACAACTCGGCCGTCGCCACCACTCCCGAGATCAGCACCGGCACCGGCGCGTGGACCAGGCTGACCGGCGCGGACAGCACGATGGCGTTCGGCGCCCGCGACAACCGCTGGTGGTACCCGCGGGCGTACGTCGCCCCCGACGGCAACGTCTTCGGCGTCTCGTACGACCGGATGTGGAAACTCGACCCGTCCGGGACCGGCCGGGTCACCGCGCTCGGCACGCTGCCCGTCCCGATCGGCGCGTCCGGCTCCTCGGTGATGTACGCGCCCGGCAAGCTCCTGTTCGCCGGCGGCGGTCAGTACAACAACGAGAGCAGCCAGGTCGCCACCGCGCGGGCCACCCTCGTCGACATCAACGGCGCGACCCCGGCGACCGCCGCGACCAGCTCGATGCGGCTGGCCCGCAACTGGCTCAACCTGACGGTCCTGCCCAACGGCGAGGTGCTCGCCAACGGCGGCACCCGGGTCGGCACCCAGGGCGGCGCGGCCAACGCGGCGTACGACTCGGAGATCTGGAATCCGGCCACCGGCAAGTGGCGCGACGCCGCCAAGGCGCAGCGGATCCGCACCTACCACTCCGCCGCGGTGCTGATGCCCAGCGGCTCGGTGCTGACCGCGGGCGGCGGCGTGCCCGGACCGGAGGACAACTTCAACGCCGAGGTCTACTACCCGCCGTACCTGTTCGCCAAGGGCGCCGACGGGCGGGTGCGCTGGGCGAACCGGCCGCAGATCACCGGCATCAGCGGATCGCTGGCCTACGGCGGCGCCGTCTCGCTCGGGCTCTCCGACACCCGGAAACTGACCTCGCTGTCACTGATCCGGGCCACCAGCGTCACCCACTCGTACAACACCGATCAGCGTCGTGTCCCGCTGGCGTTCCGCCAGACCGGCGCCACCGTGACCGCCACGATGCCGGCGAACGCGAAACTGCTCCCGCCCGGGGCGTACCTGCTCTCCGGCGTGGACGCCAACGGTGTGCCGACGCCGGCGCAGATGGTCACGATCAAACGGTCCGGCGCCGGCACGGTCACCGTGTACGAGAAGGACCGCACCGCCGCCGACCTCACCGGCCCGGCCGCGAAGGTGCGGTTCCCGTTCACCGACGGCTACCTCAAAGCCGGCCAGACCCTGCGAGTCGACGCCACCGACCCGCGCGGCGTCGCCGGCACCGAACTGTGGATCAACGGCAAGCGCCAGCCGTCGCTGCGCTGGGACCCGGCCGCGAAGGACGGCCCGGCCACGATGACCGTCCGGGCCTACGACTCCCTGAACAACCTCACCCAGATCACCCGCCGGGTCGTCGTCGACAACCGCGCGCCGGCCCTGCGCATCACCAGCGCGCCGGCGAACAACACGAAACTGCGTAAGCAGGTGACCATCACCGCGTCGGCCACGGACACGTACGGCGTCGTCCGGGTCGACCTGCTGGTGAACAACAAGGTCGTTGCCTTCGACGGCACGGCCCCCTACCAGCTGACGCTGAACCCGGCCAAGTACGGCACGACGTTCACGGTGCGGCTGCGCACCTTCGACCGCGCCGGAAACATCACCTATACCCCGACCCGAACGTACCGCCGCTGATTCCCGACGCGGTCCTTCTACCTCTTGGGCTGCATGTTCCGCGTGAGTTCCGCCGCGCCGGCATCGGCGAGTGCGGACCTCTCCACGGAGAACGGTCCCGAGATGTTGGACACGATGGACGGTCGCCGGAGGCTCTCGATGACCCGGGTTATGTCACGTAGCGCGTTCGCCACTTGCTGCTCCTGGGAGTAGGTGTCCCGTTCCAGGGCGCTGATGGCGGTCGTGATCTTCGCGGCGACGTCGGCGGTCGTCCGGCCCTCGATACTGAACCGGGTGATCGCGTTCTTCGCCTCCTTGTCCGGGACGAGCCCCTGCGCGATGGTGCCGCCGGCGTCCAGCATCAGCGCCAGACCGATGCCCCAGCCGGCGACGAACGGGCCGAGCGTGGTGCCAACCGCAACCGCCGCGATGGTCGCCCATTTCGCTGCGTCCGCGTCCATCTCGTTGTCGAGGTTCTGAGTCGCGGAGAGCGACGCGTCGAGCAGATCCAGCGCCGATTGCCACCGCTGGATGTAGATGACCTTGTTGCAGGTGAGCTGCTCCTGGACCAGCTGAGCCAGGTTTCGCTGGTTCGGGAGAACGGTGGCCAGTGGCGTCACGAAATGATCGATGAAGTTGTCGGTGAACGACCCTGGAGCGTCTGCTGGACCAACGCAGCACGGAGTTGCTCCGCTTTGCCGGTCAGTGCTGAGACGTAAGCGTTTCCGACGAGGTGGGCCGGAGTCCGGGCCAGGTTGCTCATGCTTCCGTCATCTCGGCTCGTTGTTCCAGGAGCCGTAAGGCATGCCGGGATAGTCGGTGGCCCAGCCGGCCGGCGGGTTGGCGAGAGGATCGTCGGCGTTGTGGTTCACAGGATCCCGGAGATAGTCGTTGAGCAGATCGGCATTGCTCTGGTCGGCTTCCTCGAAGGCCTTCGCGGCGTTCATCACCCCACGGCCGGTGTCGAGGACGGTGGTGCCGAGCCGTTCCATCATCAGCTGCATCTCGACGCGCAGTTCCTCCCAGGCCGCGCCGACCGAACTCGTCAGGAACGACGATCCCGGATAGGCGGCCTCGTTGGCCCGGAAGGCGCGGCTGGTACTTCCGGTGGCGTTGCCGCCGAGCATGCGATTCGCGTCGTAGAACACGTCGGCGATGCGTGGTAGATGGACCTCACCGACGCGCCAGAGCACATACAGGTCGCCTCCGGTCACCTCAGGCATGATCCGCTCCAGTCTCTGTTCTCGGGTGGGATTCGGGCCGCCGGCGACGCACCCACCAGCCTCCGATGAGCAGTGCGGCCGACATCGCCACAGCGCCGACGACGTACGGCCACCACGACCGGTTGTGCTCCGGTGCCGGCTCGCCGCCGGCTGCCGGGGTGATTCGCGTGGCCAGAACGCGATTGGCAGCGTTGTCCACCACGTAGAGCGGACCGTCCGGTGCTGCAGCAGCGGCAGCCCAGAGGATCGGCTGCTGTGCCGGGGCGAAGGTCACGACGGTACTGACGTGGTTGTCAGGGGTCAGCCGGCGGACGACACGTGCCTGCTGGTCGACGACGTAGATTCCGTCACGACCCGCGGAAACTGTCGCGACACTGCCCACAGGCTCGGTGACCTTGGCGAGGGTTCCGGCTCTGAGCCGAAGCAGCGAGGAGGCGCTGCTGATCCACAGATCGCCACCGGTGTCGGCCGCGATACCCGTGACCGGTCCGACCGGTGTCTCGGTCGCGGGGCCACTCGAACCTGTCACCGATCCGCCCATGCCACCGGCGGCCAGGCGTACCGATCCGTCCGGGCCGAGGGCGATGATCTGGTGGTTCGAGCGATCCGCGATGTACAGGGTGCCGTCCGGGGCGACGGCCAAACCGCTCGGTGCGCCCATCGGTGACGGCAGAACCCCGTTCCCCGTGCTCGCGTCGGCACGCATCGAAACGGTGCCGTCGGGTGCGAGCGCATACACCCGGATGGTGCCCCCATCGGCGATGAACACCGTCCCGTCCCGGCCGACCGCCAGGTCGTTGGGGAAAGCGAGCGGCACGTCCGTGGCCGTAGCGTCAGCCGTCGGCGCGGGTGCGTCCGTGCCGTCCCGCCCGGTCCCCGCGACCGTGCGGACGACGCCGTCGGTACCGATCGCACGCACCAGGTGGTTACCGCTGTCGCTCACGTACACGGTGCCGTCCGGGCCGACAGCGACTCCGGTCGGGTTGTTCATCGGGCTCTGGCCGGCCGGAACGTCCTCTACCGCGGCCCCGCGCTCACCGCTGCCGGCCATCACCGTGATGTCCGCGCCGACCGACGCCTCGGGGGATGCCACGGCCTCTGATGGTGCCGCCAGACCGGCGACGACCATCGCGGCGGCCGCAACCGTCACCGTCCGTCGTGCCGTGGCCGGATTCCTGAGCTTCATGCCCTATCGGTACGCCGGCATCAATCGATCCGGTTCACGGCGTCGGCTCGATGACGCAAGGGGTGAACATCCGGGCGTCTTCCACCGAAGAGACCAGCCCTGGCTCCGCCGGGTGCTGGTGCATCAGCACCCGGCGGAAAAGCCCACTTGAGGAGCCGACGGGCCATGACGATCCGCTGCACCTGGTTGGTGCCCCCATAAATCGCGGGCATCTACGAATTTTCGTGGTCAAGAACAGGGCCGACTGTCTACAGTCGGCCCTGCATTGGAAGTACTCTGACCTGCGGAAACTCGCTTCTCTCAGCCCTTCAGCAGCTGCCGCGCCATGACGATGCGCTGCACCTGGTTGGTGCCCTCGTAGATCTGGGTGATCTTGGCGTCGCGCATCATCCGCTCGACCGGGTAGTCGCGGGTGTAGCCGTACCCGCCCAGGATCTGCACCGCGTCGGTGGTGATCTCCATGGCGGCGTCGGAGGCGAAGCACTTCGCCGCCGCGCCGAAGTAGGTCAGGTCGGCGTCGCCGCGTTCGCTCTTGCCGGCGGCGGCGTACGTGAGCTGCCGCGCCGCCTCCAGCTTCATGCCCATGTCGGCGAGCATGAACTGCAGGCCCTGGAAGTCGGCGATCGACTTGCCGAACTGCTTGCGCTCCTTGGCGTACGCCAGGGCGAAGTCGAGCGCCCCCTGCGCGATGCCGATGGCCTGCGCGGCGATGGTGACCCGGGTGTGGTCGAGGGTCTGCATGGCGGTGGCGAAGCCGGTGCCCTCGTCGCCGATCATCCGGTCGGCGGGGATGCGTACGTTGTCGAAATAGACCTCGCGGGTCGGGGAGCCCTTGATGCCGAGCTTCTTCTCCGGCGCGCCGAAGCTGACGCCCTCGTCGGACTTCTCCACCACGAAGGCGGAGATGCCGCGGGAGCGGGCGGCCGGGTCGGTGACCGCGAAGACGGTGTAGAACTCGGAGACCCCGGCGTTGGTGATCCAGCGCTTCACGCCGTTGAGCACCCAGTGGTCGCCGTCGCGGACGGCCTTGGTGGTCATCGACGCGGCGTCGGAGCCGGCTTCGGGTTCGGACAGACAGTAGGAGAACATCCCCTGCCCGGACGCCACCTTCGGCAGGTACCGCTGTTTGAGGTCCTCGGAGGCCGACAGGATCAGCGGCAGGCTGCCGAGCTTGTTGACCGCGGGGATCAGCGAGGACGACGCGCAGGCGCGGGCCACCTCTTCGATCACGATCGCGGTGGCGAGTGCGTCCGCTCCGGCGCCGCCGTACTCCACCGGGATGTGCGGGGCGTGGAAGTCGGCGGAGCGGAGGGCGTCGTACGACGCCTTGGGGAACTCGCCGGTCTCGTCGGCCTCGGCGGCGTGCGGGGCGACCCGCGCGTCGCAGATCTCGCGCACGGCGGCGCGGATCGTCTCGTGGTCCTCCGGAAGACGGTAGACGTCGAAGTCAGCCATGCCCTTAACCTTCCCTAAGCCGGTCCCGCCGCAATGTTACCGGCGCGTAGCGTGGCCCGGGCAACAGAGGCCCACTGTGCCGAATATCGCCGCTCGTTCGTGGGCATGCTGGGAAACTGCCGGGTTCGGGGTCGTTTCCACAGATCTCCACCCGCTTGAGACTGTTCTAATGAGGTGTCGTAGCGGCATGCTCTAACTACGGAGAGCGGCTGGTCTAGGAGGTTCTGTGGCGACGGCTGACGAGCCCGATCACCTTGAGGAACAACTGGCTCGCATCGACGCCTCCATAGCGGACCTGAAGATCAGGGACATGCAGGCCGCGACGGAGCGCACCCAGATCGCCAGCAAGCTCCAGGCCGCCAAGTTCCAGCGGGACATCCTCGCGCACGCGCAGAAGCAGAAGGAGGAGAAAGGGGCGAAGAGCCGGCGCTCGGTACGCCGTAAGCCACCGGCCGACTTCCCCCCTCCTCCGCCTCCCGGCTCGCCGCACGCCGCCCGGGAGGACCAGGAGCCGCACCCCCGGAAACGGCAGCCGGCGCCACCCGACTGGGCCGAGCCCGGCACCGCGTACACCGGCCCGCCCCGGGATCCCGGCGGCCCGCCCGGCGCCGCCACCGACGGTGTGACGGTGCTGGTCGACGATCCGCCGCCGACCGAGCGGGTGGGCCCGCCGCCGACACGCCGGCCACCGCTGGCGACCATGGAGCACCCGCCGGAGGCCTCCACCCAGTCGGTGCAGAACATCCTGCTGGCTCTGGGCGCCCTGCTGCTCGGGGTGGCGGCCGTGGTCTTCGCCGGGGTGGCGGTCACCAACCCGTTCGGCCGTTCGATGATCCTGGCGCTGGCCACCGGCATCGCCCTGTCGGCGGCGCCCGGCGTGGCGAAGCGGGGACTGACCTCGACCGGCGAGACGATCGCCGCGATCGGGCTGGTCCTGCTGCCGATGACGCTGTACGCGCTGCACGACACCCCGCTGACCGGCGGTGACGTCCCGACAGCGCTCTACCTGGGTGTCACGTTCGCGATCACCGCGGTGGCCGCGTTCCTGTACGCCGGTGTGACGCGGCTGGCCGCCCCGCGGTACGCGACGGTGATCGCGACGCAGCCGGTCGCGCCGCTCCTGGCGTACCCGATGATCCAGAGCCCGGCCGGCTGGGGCCTCGCGCTGACCGCCGTGGCCGTGCTGGACCTGCTGTTGCTGACCACGGTGATCCGCAGTGGGCGGCTGGTGCCGCGCTGGCCGCTGGGCCGGCCGGTGGCCGCCGACCGGGAGTCGCTGGCGGAGGCGGACGCCGACGGCGAGCGGTTCGCGCGGCGCGAGGGCGCGCCCGACCCGGCGGACCCCGCGGCGTACGCGCCCGACGCCCCGCCCCGCCCGGAGTCCCGCCCGGAGGAACCGGACCTGATCATCCCGGGGCTGAACCGGCCCCGCCGCCGCTGGTCACCGACCCGGATCTTCCCCGGCCCGCGTCCGGAGGGCGCCCCGCCGGCCGGTTCGATGCCGCTGGCACCGCCCGCCTCCCCGCCGTCCGCCGACTGGCTGCGTGAGCTGACGTTCGCCCTGCTCTGTTTCGCGTCCGCGGGCGCGCTGCTCTACTCCTCGGTGGCGCTGCTGCAGGCGCGGACGGTGGCCGACGCGGTGCGGTCCGGCCTGATCCTGGTCGCGGCCGCGGTCACCGCTGTCGCCGCCGCCCGCCTGCTGCGCCAGCCGCTGGCCATGAACGTGGCCGGGGGCGTGCTCACCATCGCGGTGATCGGCGCGATGGCCCGGATCGCCGGTGTGATGTCGCCGCACTGGGGTGTGGTGGTCGCCGCCGCGACGGTCGCCGTGACCGGCGCGGTGGTCGGCATGCTCGCCGAGCCGGTGCGCCGCGGCCCGCAGTACGCGTCGACCGGCGCGCTCGCCCTGATCGGCCTGGTCGTCGGGGTGGACGCGCTACGTGCCGCGATCGCCCCGGTCGGCGCGGCCCGCCCGGTGTGGGATGCCGACACCGCGGCGTACGCCCAGAAACTCGCCGACGCCGTCGGTCCCGCCGGGTGGCTGCTGGCGTTCAGCGCCCTGTTGATGACGATCGCCGCAGCTCTCGCGCTGCCCGCCGCTATCCGCCGGGAGGGCGCGGTGGCGGGTATCGCCCTGACCGCCCTGGCCGTGCCCGCCTCGCTGGGCCTGCCCTGGTCGGAGGCGCCGTGGCCGCTGGTGCTGGCGTCGATCGGCCTGGGCGCCGCGGGCCTGTGGGCGGACACCAAACGGATCGCGGTCACCCATGTGGCCGCGGCCGGGGTGGTCGGCCTGTTCGGCGCGTGTGCCGCGCTGAGCGCCTCCTGGCTGACGGCGGCGGTGCTGACCGCGCTGGCCGGCGCCGGGGTGATGGTGGCGATCGCGGCCCGGCAGCTGCCGGTGCGGCTGTTCGCCTGGGTGGTCGGTGACTGGGCGTCCGGCGCCGCCGCTCTGGCCGTTCCGGGCGCCGCGGTGACCGCGGCGCTGGCCGTCTCGGACCCGGGCGGCGGCCCGCCGCCGAACGCGGGTTCGACGGTTCCGGCTCTCGCGGCCGGGTTCCTCGCGGTCGCCGGCACGCTGAGCTACGCGGCGGTCTTCCAGGTGGCCCGCCGGGAGATCAGCCTGCCGATGACGATCGGGACCGGGCTGGGCGCGGTGGCGATGGCGCTGGCGGCGCTGTTCGCCCCGGGCGCCACGGCGCCGGACGTGTGGGTGGGCGCGCTGCTGCTCGGCGCGGCCGGGCTGCTGTTCTTCGCCAAGTCGATCGACAGCCGGGGGCGTACCGACCGGGTGCTGGACGGCCCGGACATCGCCGCGGCGGCCGCGACCGTGGCGATCTGCGGCGCGCTCGCCCGGGTCGCCGCGCTGGCCTTCCCGTCCGCCCCGCTGGCTGTCGCCGGGGTGATGGTGCTGCTGGTCGGCATGGGTGTCACGGTTCTGCCGGACGACTGGCGGCCGGGCCCGGCCCGGGGTCTGGCGGTGGCCGCGCTGGTGGTCGGCGCGATCGCCGGCTGGCAGGCGGTGGTCGGCGGGCTGAAGGTGCTGGCGCTGCCCGGCAAGCTGTGGGAGGCCCAGCTCGGCGCCTACCCCGCGGCCGCGCCGGAGGGCGCCTGGCAGGCCCCGTTCGCCCTGGTGATGGTGGCGATCACGGCCGCGATCGCGATGCCGCGCCCCTGGTCACCCTATGCGTCCGGGTTCGCGGCGGCGCTCGCTGCCATCGGTACGCCGTACGCCCTCGGCCTGCCCTGGTGGTCCCCGCTGATCGTGGGCAGCGCGGTGGCGATCGCCTACGCCCTGGCCGCCGTCGCTGCGACCGAGCCGCACGCCGCCCGGGCCCGTGCCGGGGTCGCTGCCGTGGTGCTGCTGCACGCCACCTCGGCGGGCCTGGCCCGGCCCTGGTCGACGGCCCTGGCCCTGCTGGTGATCGTCCTGCTGGGGACGCTGGTCGCGGCCGCCGCCCGGATCCCGTCCCGGGCTCCGGCCACCAGTTTCGACGACACCGCCGAGATCACGGCGGAGCGGATCCTGCCCACCTACCGTGCCCAGATCGGCGGCGCGGCCACCGGTTCGGTGCTGCTGGCGCTGCCGGGTTTCCTGGCCGCGCTGTCCGCCGGGCAGGGACACGACGCCCAGGTGATCCTCACCGCCGCGCTGGCCGGTTCCACGCTGGGCCTGGCGATCCTGGCCGCGGTCGGCAAGTATCTCCCGCAGTACCTGCCCTGGGCCACCATCGGCGTGGTCCTCGGCGCCTCGACCACCGCGCTGGCCTGCATGACCACCGAACACCCCACGGCGCTGTACGCGGCCGCCGCCGCCCTGGTCGGGGTGCTGGCCGAGATGCTGCGCGGCTCGGTTCCGCCGCCGCCGTCGGTGCCCCGGGTGGCGCCGTTCGACAACGGCCCGCCGCACAGCCGGTACGCCCGGATCCGCCGGACCGGCTGGGGTGAGCGCTGGCTCGCCGACCCCGCCACCGGCGCCGTGATGCTGGCCCTGCTGCCCACCGTGCTGGCGCTGTTCTCCCTGGCCCCGGCGTTGAAGGCGGCCCTGCTCGACCCGTTGCAGCAGCTCAGCGCGATCTGGAAGGGCCCGGTCGCGGCCCTGGCCGCCCCGGCCGCCGGTAACGTCGACGGCACCAGCGCTCTGGCTGCCGTCCTGCTCACCGGGGCCGCCGCGCTCGCCGCGATCGGTTTCGGCGGCAAGGCGTCCGAGGCGGTGCCGGTGATCCTGCCCGGTGTCGCGCTGACCCTGCTGATCACCCCGATCGCCGTGCACGCCCCGTTCCCGGCGGCGACCGGCGCGGCGCTGATCGTCTTCACCATCTCGATGCTGGGCCTGGCGCTGACCCCGCCGCCGATCGCCACCCGGGCCCCGCTGCTGCGGACCACCCGGACCGTCGTCTTCGTGGTCGGCCTGCTGGCCGGTGGCGCGGGGCTGGCGGGCAGCCTGGCCGACAAGACGATGACGCTGTTCACGCTGGGCTGCGCGGTCGGTGTCGGGCTGGTCGCCGGGCTCAACGGGCGGACCCAGATGGCCCGGCTGCTGGGCTGGCTGTTCGCGGCCCTGATGGGTCAGATGTTCGTGCTCGCGGTGTCGATCGCGGCCGGTCTGGAGCGGCACTGGGCGGCGTTCGGGGTGCTGGCCGTCGGCGCGGTGTTGTTGTCGCTGGAGGCGTTGCTGCCGCGGCTGGGGCTGGCGCAGTACCGGCCGGAGGCGGTCACCGTGGAGTGGAGCGGTTACGCGTCGGCGGCGATCGCCGGGGTGCTGGCGTTCCAGTCGCCGGTGCACCTGGCGGCGCTGCTCGCGGCGTGGGGTGCGGTGCTCGGCCTGACCGCGTCCCGGCCGGACCGGAACCCGAGCCAGCGGCGGACGCTGTTCTGGGTGGCGGTCGGGTTCGAGATCGCCGGTTGGTGGCTGTTCATCTCGCTGAACGAGGTGGGGCTGCCGGAGGCGTACACGCTTCCGTTCGCGGCGCTGGCGCTCGCGGTCGGCGTGGTGGAGGCGCATCACCGGTCGGATCTGAGCAGCTGGGCGGCGTACGGCCCGGCGCTCCTGGCCGCGTTCGTGCCGACGATGGGCATCATCCTGACCGGCAACGGCGGTGACCTGCGGGCGGTGCTGCTGCTGCTCGGGGCGGTGCTCACGCTGATCATCGGGTCGCGGACCCGGCAGCAGGCGCCGGTGGTGGTCGGCACGGTCGCGACGGTGGTGGCGGCGCTGGCGTTCGCGTTCACCGTCGGCGGCCCGTGGCTGATGCTGGTGCCGGTCGGCGTGGTCCTGCTGTTCCTCGGCGCCTCCAGCGAGAACCGCCGCCGTACCCAGGAGTTCCTGTCCCGGATGCGGTGACTTCGGTGTGTTGATTTCGGCCGCGTAGCGCGCCCGAAATCAACACACCGGAAAGCCGCGAGAACCGGATCGCCGATCGCTGCGTCCTTACCCTGCGTGGAAGTGGAAGCAGACTCCGACGACGCGGCGCTACGCCGGATCGCGGCCGGTGACCGGGCCGCGTTCCAGGCGTTCTATCAGGCGCATTCGCCCTGGCTGGCTGCCCGCCTGCGCCGCCGCTGCGCCGATCCGGAGCTGGCCGCCGAGCTGTTGCAGGAGACGTTCCTGTCGGTGTGGCGGGTGGCGGCGAGCTACCGGGGTGGCGCGGAGGCGGCCGGCTGGCTCTGGTCGATCGCGCTCAGCCGGCTGATCGACTCGCAGCGGCGGGCCGCGGTCCGGCCGCGCACTGTCGAGACGTCCGGCGACGAGGTCCACGGCCGCCATCCGTCGGCCGAGGACGAGGCGCTCACCCGGGTCTGGGACACCGCGGTGATCGACGCTCTGCGGCGGCTCTCCCCCGAACTGCGCGCGGTGTTGCAGGCGACGGTGCTGGACGGGTTGAGCGTCCGGGAGGCCGCCGTCCTGCTCGGCGTGCCGGAGGGAACGGTGAAGACCCGCGCGATGCGGGCACGACGTCAGCTGCGGGAGGCACTGTCATGACCGAGTTCCATGTCGCGGACGCCGACCTGCGGGCCTGGGCCGAGGACCGGCTGGACGATCCGGCCGCCTGGTCGGTGGAGGCGCATCTGGACGACTGCGGGGCCTGCCGGGCGCGGGTGCCGGCCACCCCGCTGGTCCCGCCGGCGCCGATGGACCTGCCGGTGCAGGGCCGAGTACGCGCGGCCACCCCGGCCCGCCGGATCCGGATGCTGATCGGGGCCGGCCCGCAGGCGCGGATCGCCTGGTTCTCGGCGGTGCTGGTGACGGTGGCGCTGGCCTGGGCCACCGCGGTCCGGCCGGACGACGCCGAACCGAACCGGCTGCTGCTCCTGGTCGCCCCGCTGCTGCCGGTGCTCGGCACCTACGTGTCCTACGGGCCGCGCACGGATCCGCTGGGTGAGCTCGTGGCGTCGACGGCGTACGGCGGCCTCCGCATCGTCCTGTGGCGCACCCTCTCGGTCCTCGCCGTCTCGCTGCCGGTGGCGGTGGTCAGCGGCCTGGCGTCCGGCCTGGGCGAACCGGCGGTGTGGCTGCTGCCGTGCACCGTCCTGACCGCGCTGACCCTGGCGCTGACCACGTTCACCGGCCCGGCGGTCGCCGCGGCGGTGGTCGGCGGCGGCTGGGCCCTGCTGGTCACCGTCGCCGGCGCCTCCGCCGAGCTGGTGGAACGCGCCTTCACCCCGGCCTGGCTGGCCGTTCTCACGGCGGCCGTCCTGGTCGTCACCCTTCGCAAGAACCGACGAGAGGCTTACCGGTGACGGTCGCGGTCGAGGAGTTGACGGTCCGCTACGGCAAGCGGGTCGTGTTGAGCGAGCTTGATCTGGTGCTGGGCGCGGGGGTGCACGGCCTGCTCGGGCCGAACGGCGCGGGCAAGACCACGCTGATGCGGGTGCTGGCCACGGTGGCCCAGCCGGACCGTGGGGTGGTGCGTCTGCTGGGTTCACCGATCCGGGACGAGAAGGCGCTGCGTACGGTCCGCCGACAGCTCGGTTACCTGCCGCAGACCTTCGGGTTCTACCCGCGGTTCACGGTTCGCGAGTTCGTCGAGTACTTCGCCTGGCTCAAGGAGATCCCGGCGGCCCGGATCCCGGTCGCGGTGGACCGGGCGATGGAACGGGTCGGCCTGCTGGACCGGGCCGACGATCGGATGAGGACGCTGTCCGGTGGCATGCTGCGCCGGGCCGGCATCGCGCAGGCGATCGTCAACGACCCGCGGCTGCTGCTGCTCGACGAGCCGACGGCGGGTCTGGACCCGGAGCAGCGGGTGGAGTTCCGGGCGCTGCTCCGGGAGCTCGGGATGGACGCGTGTGTGCTGGTCAGCACGCATCTGGTGGAGGACGTCGCGATGGCGTGCGAGGGGGTCAGCCTGGTCGACGGGGGCAGGCTGGTCTTCACCGGGACGCCGGAGGCGCTCGCCGCGGCGGGCGGCTCCGGCGACGCCGGGGACTCCGCGATCGAACGCGGCTACACCTCGGTGCTGAGGGCGGCCCGCGGATGATCGCGGGAGCCGAGCTGAGGCGGGGCGTCCCCGTGCTGACCGGCCTGCTGGCGGCGGTCGCGATGACCGTGATGCTGGACGTGCACCAGCAGCTGTGGGCGGGGCGGTGGAACGAGCTGGCGACCTATCTGCGGACCTGTCTGCTGGTCCTGTGCCCACTGTTCGCCGCCGCCGGGGCATGGCAGGGCGGCCGGGAACGCCGGGCGAAGATCGAGGAGCTGCTGTCGAGCACGCCACGGCCGGTCTGGCAGCCGCTGGTGGTCTCGTGGGCGGCGGTGACGCTGGGCGGGATCGCCGGGCTGGCGGTGCCGCTGGCCGGGGCGGCGATCCTGGTCGCGCGGCAGGCCACGTACCTCGGCTCCGGCGGGGTGGGGACGCTCCTGGTGGGCCTGATCGCGCTCGGCACGGCGTCGGCGTTCGGTTTCCTGGTCGGGCGGCTGGCGCCGGTCCGGGTGCTGGCCCCGGTCACCGCCCTGTTCGTGTACGTGCTCCTCGGCACCCTGGTCAACGTCGAGCCGGAGCCGTTCTCCCCGGTGATCGACTTCTACCGGACCGGTGACGTCTGGTCGCCCGGCTTCCACGCCTGGCAGGCCGGCTGGCTGACCGCGCTGGCCGCGGTTTTGCTGCTGCTGGCGGCCCGGCGATGGCGGGCCGCCGCGGTCCCGGCGGTGCTCGCGGCCGTCCTGGCGGTGGTGGCGCCGTCGGCTGTTCCGTCCGCCGACCCGGGCGCCCGTGCCCTGGTGTGTACCGACCGTTCGCTCCAGGTGTGCGTGACCAGGGCGAACGCGTTCCTGCTGGACGAGGTGGCCACCGCTCTGGAGCCCGGCCTGGTCCGCCTGGCGGGGGTGCCCGGCGCGCCGTCCCGGGCCGTGGACGAGCTGGCCGCGCCCACCGGGCCGGAGGTCATGCCGGTTTCGTTGAGCGGGCAGGCCACCGTGTCCGGCGGGCTGGCCGAGGAGAGCTGGCTGTGGTCCGACTTCGGGCGGCTGTTCTCCCCGGATCACTGCGCCCAGCCGTTCAGCGAACCGGCGTGGGCGGTGACCGGCACGGCCACGGACTGGCTCGTCACCGGGACGCTCACCGGCCGGACCGAGCCGGAGCAGCGGGAATGGGTCGGGGAGGTGCTGGCCGCGGTCCGCGCCTGCGACGAGGTCAGGATCTCCGCACTGGGGGACCCGGCATGATCCGGCTGCACCTGCGGGCCCGTGGGGTGCCGTTGTTCGCCGCCGGGCTGCTGCTGCTCGCGGTGGTCACCGCGGTCGCGGCGCGATGGCTGAACCGGCAGCCGGACAGCGGGGCCACCCTGCCGGTGGTCACGCTCGCCCCGCTGGTCGCGGCGCTGCTGCTGGGCCCGACCCTGGCCGGGGCGGACGATCCGCTGGAGCGGGCGGCGGCGGTGCGGTGGCCGTACCTCAGAGCCGCTCATCTGATCGTCGCAGCGGCCGTGATCGGCGCCGTCCTGGCCGTGGCGGGACAGTCGGGCGCCCCAATCCGCACCACGCTCGGCTGTGTCGGGCTGGTGGCCGCGGCCGCGTCGCTGATCGGGGCCCGGCTGGCCTGGATGCCCACGCTCGGTTACGTCGCGGTGGCCTACGCCGTCAGCCGGCACGGGAACGCGGACGTCGCGGAGATCTGGGCGTGGCCGGCGGTGCTGGCCGTCTTCACGGCCGGCACCGTCCTCTACGTGTCACGTGGGGCCAGGAACTAGCCCATCAGCTTGTCGCGCAGCGCCGCGTCCTTCTCGGCGACCATCTTCTCCAGGCCCTTCTGGAAGTCCGTCATCCGCTGCCGCAGCGCCGGATCGGACGACCCGAGGATGCGGACCGCGAGCAGGCCGGCGTTGCGCGCCCCACCGATCGACACGGTCGCCACCGGCACCCCGGCCGGCATCTGCACGATCGACAGCAGCGAGTCCATCCCGTCCAGGTGCTTCAGCGGCACCGGGACGCCGATCACCGGCAGCGGCGTCAGCGCGGCGACCATGCCCGGCAGGTGCGCGGCGCCACCGGCCCCGGCGATGATCGCCTTGATGCCACGGTCGGCGGCCGACTCGGCGTAGTCCACCATCTTCCGCACGGTCCGGTGCGCGGAGACCACCCCGACCTCGAACCGCACGTCGAACTCGGCGAGGGCGACAGCGGCCGCCTCCATGGTGGGCCAGTCGGAGTCGCTGCCCATGATGATGCCGACGGAGGGGCCCATCTACACGCCTTCCTGAAGCCACTTCGCGGCCCGCACGGCACGCGCCCGAACATCGGAGAGTTCCTCGCCGAGCACCGTGACGTGCCCGATCTTGCGGCCCGGCCGGACCTGCTTGCCGTACAGGTGCACCCGCGCGCCCGGATCCGTCGCGAACAGGTGGTGCAGCCGCTCGTCGATCGAGATCCCGCCCGGCTCGCCGCCCAGCACGTTCGCCATCACCACGACCGGCGCGGTCAGCGCGGTCGAGCCCATCGGATAGTCCAGGACGGCCCGCAGATGCTGCTCGAACTGCGAGGTCCGGGCTCCCTCGATGGTCCAGTGACCGGAGTTGTGCGGGCGCATGGCCAGCTCGTTCACCACGATGCCGGCGTCGGTCTCGAACAGCTCGACCGCCAGCAGGCCGACCACGCCGAGTTCGTTGGCCAGGTCGATGGCGAGCTGCTGCGCCGCCAGGGCCCGCTCCTCGGACAGGTCCGGCGCGGGCGCGATCACCTCGACGCAGATCCCGTCCCGCTGCACGGTCTCCACCACCGGGTAGACCGCCACCTGCCCGAACGGCGACCGCGCCACCTGCACGGCCAGCTCGCGCCGAAGCGGCACCTTCTCCTCGGCGATCAGCGAGATGCCGGTCGACACGAGATCGTCGGCGGCCTCCCGGGACCCGACCATCCAGACGCCACGGCCGTCGTACCCCCCGCGGGTGGCCTTGGCCACCACCGGCCAGGACCCTTGCGCGAACGCCTCGATCTCCGCGCCGCTGCTGACCCGCGCCCATCGTGGAACCGGCGCCCCGAGAGCCGCGAGCCGCTCCCGCATCATGCCCTTGTCCTGGGCGAACACCAGCGCCTTCGACCCCGGGAAGATCTTCACCCCCTCGGCCTCGAGCGCCTCGATGTGCTCGGTCGGCACATGCTCGTGGTCGAAGGTGACGGCGTCGCACCCCTTCGCGAACTCGCGCAGCGCCGCGAGGTCGACGTGGGTGCCGATCGGCACGTCCGCCGCGACGAGCGCGGCACTGTCATCGGGCTTCTCACTGAGCACACGCAGTGACTGGCCGAGAGAAATGGCAGCCTGGTGGGTCATCCGGGCCAACTGCCCGCCCCCCACCATGCCGACTACAGGCAGACCGGTTCGGGTATCCATCGCCCGACCAGCCTAGCGACGCCCCAGCCCAACCCCGAAATCAACCCCTTTTCCGCGGTACGTGCCACACCTCACACAACCGCACCCCGCCCGCCCCCGGCCTCCGGCCGCTTCCGCCGGTTCCTCCATCTCCCGTCCGTGACCACCCGTCCCGCCCACACGGGTCAACCCCCGGGCTCACCGCTGTGCGAGCCGGCCGGCGAGGTCAGCAGGTGTGGTGACCGGGCGGTCGCAGACGAAGCCCCGGCAGACGTAGGCGGCGGAGGCCCCGTCGATCAGAGGGCGGCCCGCCAGGAGCGGCACACCCGGGCGATCCGGCTCCCCCACCACGATCACGGAACCGCCCGGCGCGTGCCGCACCGCGGCCGCCACCAGCGGATCCGCCGGGTCGGACGTGGCGACGGCGATCTCGTACGGCCCGGTCAGCGCCGCCTCGGCCACCGTCGCGGCGTAACCGGCGAACCGCGGGTACCCCTCGATCAGCGGCCCGAGCGTGGCCAGCGCCGCATCGGCCGCCTCCCGGTACGTGGTCTCACCCGTCAGCGCCGCGAAACCGACCAGCGCCGCGCAGATCGCCGACGCGCCGGACGGGGTGGCGTTGTCGGTCGGGTCGGCGGGCCGGGTGACCAGCTTCTCCGCATCGTCGGCGGTGTCGTGGAACCCGCCGTCCCCGGTCCCGAAGTGAGCCAGCGCCACATCCAGCAGCCGCCGCGCCGACTCCAGCCACCGCGGCTCGGCCGTCACCTGGTGCACCGCCAGGAACGCCTCCGCCACACACCCGTAGTCCTCCAGCACCCCGGCCGGCTCCCCCACCACCCCGTCCCGGGAGACCCGCCGCAGCCGCCCATCGACGACATGCCGCTCCGCCAGCACCTCGGCCAGCCGAACCGCGGCATCCGGGTCCGCCCCGGTGAGCAGGGCATACTCGGCGAGGGCGGTGATCGCCAGCCCGTTCCACGCGGCGACCACCTTGTCGTCCCGGGCCGGCTGCGGGCGCTCGCTCCGGGCCGCCGACAGCCGCCGCCGCACGTCACGCCAGCGCTCCACCAGCGCCGGATCGGCCTCGTCGATGTCGCGGGCCAGCACCAGGACGCTCGTGCCGTGCTCGAACGTGCCGCCCGGCGTGACCCGGAACAGATCAGCCGCCCACGCCCCGTCCGCGGGGCCGAGCGCCGCGGTCAGCTCCGCCGGCGTCCACGCGTAGGTCAGCCCTTCGACGCCCTCGGTGTCGGCGTCCAGCGCCGACGCCAGCCCACCGGACGACGTCCCCAGGTCACGCAGCAGGAAGGCAGCCGTCTCGTCGGCGATCCGGCGGGCGTACGCGTCACCGGTGAGCCGCCACAGTTGGGTGTAGACCCGCAGCAGCAGCGCGTTGTCGTACAGCATCTTCTCGAAGTGCGGCACCACCCAGCGGGCATCCACCGCATAGCGCGCGAACCCACCGGCGAGCTGGTCGTAGATGCCACCCCGGGCCATCTGCTCGCAGGCGTGCCGCACCGTCTCCAGCGCCTGCGCCGACCCGGTCCGCTCATGGTGCCGCAGCAGGAACAGCAGGTTCATGTGCGGGGGGAACTTCGGGGCGGCGCCGAATCCCCCGTACGTCTCGTCCTCGTCCCGGAAAAGGCCGGAGGCCGCGGAGGCGAGCAGCTCAGCGGTGACCGGCGCGGTCGGCCCACCGGCCGCCTGGGCGCCGCCGACCGCCTGCACGACCGCCGCACCCTGCTTGATCACCTCGTCCCGCTGGTCACGCCAGGCGGTCATGACCGAGGTCAGCAGCCGGGCGAAGGCGTCCCGCGGAAAATAGGTGCCACAGAAGAACGGCTCACCGTCCGGCGTGGCGAAGACCGTCATCGGCCAGCCACCCTGCCCGGTCATCGCCTGCGTCGCGGTCATGTAGACGGCGTCGACGTCCGGCCGCTCCTCCCGATCCACCTTGATCGCCACGAAGTCCGCATCGAGCTGCGCGGCGATCTCGGCATCCTCGAAGGACTCGTGCGCCATCACATGACACCAGTGACAGGCCGCATAGCCCACCGAGATCAGCACCGGCACGTCCCGGCGCCGCGCCTCGGCGAACGCCTCCGCCGACCACGGCCACCAGTCGACGGGGTTGGTGGCGTGCTGGAGGAGGTAGGGCGAGGTGGCACTACCCAGCCGATTCATGGACCAACCCTCTCACAACCACAACCCCGGACACGGCCTACCCGGTCGCCTCTCCAGCGGGGCTGCGCCGCTCCCTGTTCCGCGGCCCAGGGCCACTGCACGACGAGCAGTCAGGCCCTCTCCGGGCGATGCCGTCACGACTACGGCCGAGGCTTCCCAGGTCATTCCCTGATCTGGTGAACCCGAGGCCGAAGCTGGGCGCACAAGATTGAATTCCTGCCCGATCTTGGGCAGGAGGGGCCGGACCGCATCGCATAGGATTGCCGGCCGCCGACAAGACCGTGCCTGTCGCCGGCCTCGGCCCGCGCGTCTCCCATCCGGCCGAACGGATGGTCGCCGGCTCAGGACGCGCCGTCGGCCCTCAGCCTGGTCACGTTGGCCGGAGTGGCGCGGGCCAGCTGGAGCAACGCCTGCACGATCTTGTCGGCGGGCATCGGCTTGCAGAAGTGGTACCCCTGCGCGGACGGGCACCCCAGCGCGATCAGGGCCGCCCGCTGCTCGATCGTCTCGATGCCCTCGGCGACCACCCGTACGCCGAGCCGGGCGCCGAGTTCGACCGCTCCCCGGACCACCGCGCCCGCCGCCGCCGAGTCGATCATCTCGTCCACGAACGACCGGTCGATCTTGATCTCGTCGACCGGCATCCGGGTGACCGACGCCAGCGAGGAGAACCCGGTGCCGAAGTCGTCGAGGGACACCTGCACGCCGGATGCCCGGAGCCGGGCCAGCACCTCGTCGACGATGTCCTGTTCGCTGACCGCCACCGATTCGGTGATCTCCAGGACCAATCGGGAGGCGGGCGTACGGTGCCGCCGCAGCGCCTCGGTGACCTGCGCCGGGAACGTCGGGTCGGTGAGGCTGCGCGCCGACACGTTGACCGACACCGGCACGTCGATCCCGGCCGCCGTCCAGTCCGCCGCCGAGGCCAGCGCCAGGTCGAGCACCCTTCTGGTGAACGGGATGAGCAGCTCGCTGCGCTCCACGGCGGGCAGGAACTCCGCCGGCGACAGGTGCCCGCGCCGCGGGTGCCGCCAGCGGACCAGCGCCTCCACCCCGGTCGGCTCGGAGGTGACCAGGTCGACCGCCGGCTGCAGGTGCAGGATGATCTGGTCGTCGGCGGCGAACGCGTCCTGCAGGTCGGCGAGCAGGGCGAGCCGGTCGGTGCTGCTGGCGTCCTGCCCGCTGTCGTACGTCCCGACGGTGATCCCCAGCTCCTTGGCCCGCCCGACCGCGAGGGACGCCCGGCGCAGCAGCTCGCCCACCTCGGACTCGCCGGCCGGGGCCACCGCCACTCCGACGGTCACCTCGACGGAGAGCCGGACCCCGGCCACCTCCATCGGCAGGCGCAGCTGTTCGACCAGTTCACGAGCCCGGCGAAGAGCCTGCGGGAGGGTACGGGAGTGGCCGTGCGGCCACGCCGAATCGGAGATCGGCGCGACCGGGAGGAGCAGGGCGAACTCGTCGTCCCCGGTCCGCGCGACCAGTTCCCGGTCGCGGGCCAGGCCGGTGAGCCGCGCTCCGATCAGCCGGAGCACCTCGTCCCCGCCGGCCAGCCCGACCGTGCTGTTGACCTCGCGGAAGCCGACCACGTCGAGCAGCAGCAGCGCCACCGGCCGGTCCCGGTCCTCCGACCGCAGCATCGGGTCGCCGGCGCCGGCCAGAGCCGTCCGGTTGAGCAGGCCGGTGAGCGGGTCGCGGACGCGTTCGTCGGCGGCCCGGCTGTCGAGTTCGATGATCCGCTGGTGAGCGGCCGCGTCGTGCAGCGCCCCGGCGAGCGCCTCGCCGAACGCCGCGATGGCGGCCTCGTCGCGTGGGACCGGCAGGCCGGGTTCGCCGAGCCAGACGGTGAGTTCGCCGACCTCCCGGCCGCCGACGGCCATGCTGCGGGTGATCGCCGGGCCGGAGCGGGTGCCGGCGATGCCTTCCAGGCCGGGGCCGTCCTGGGCGTACCGGCGGTGGCCACCGCCGGTACGGACCTGCAGTTCGGCGCGGCGGGCGCCGAAGACGTCCAGGGCGCCGCGCAGGCCGGCCCGGGCCACTTCGGCTTCGCTGGCGCCGGGCAGCCGGGCGGTGGCGACCGCGAAGGCCTCCCACATCCGGCGTTCCTCGGCGGCACGCAGGTGGAATCGGTAGGTGCGGTGCAGCAGCCACAGCACCGGCCCGAAGGCCAGCAGCCAGAGCGGTTCGCGGATCAGCGCGTAGACAGCGAGGATGCCGACGATCACGTTGCCGACCGACATCGGCAGCTTGGCGTAGAGGACCCGGGTGGCGATCTGGCCGGGCTGAGCGTCCCGGTGCAGCACCAGGGTGAGCACGACCAGGCCGAACGTGATGCTCAGGTAGGTGCCGGCGCCGGCCGCCAGGGCCAGCGGGAGCCGGGCGCTGCGCACCGGCACGTCCCCGGCGAGCAGGCCGGTGACCAGGGCGGCCCCGGCGACGCCGAGTGTCATCGAGGCGACCAGGTGCACGATCTCGGCGACGTTGCGCAGCCCGGTGAGCCAGGCGAGCAGCAGCCAGGCCGCGCCGGTGCCGGCCAGGGTGGCTGCGGGCAGCCAGCCGGCCGGGGCGACCACGAACCCGACCACGACCGCGGCTTCGGCCCAGCTGACCGAGACGGCGTCCGGGCCGAGACGGAACCGCAGGCCGGCGAGCTGCGCGATGGCGGCGAGCACGGCAGCGACGCAGACCCCGTCGAGCGGCGAGAGGGGACGGCCGCCGGCAGCCGGGACAGGCTGGAGCGCGCCGAGGACGACGGCCGCGGCGGCGGCGATCACGACGACGGCGGTGAGGATCCGGACCGGCCGCGGGTGGCTGATCAGATCGGTCCACGACCGTGCGGAAACCCTCACGGCGTCACCGCGAGCGGCGGCGCTACGAGCGGCGCCACGGCGAGAGGCAGTGCCGCGAGCGGGGTCACGGCGAGAGGCAGTGCCGCGAGCGGGGTCACCGCGAGCGGCGTCATCGGGAGCAGCACGGGCGGATGCACGTGCAGCTCGGGTCCGGCGAGTCGGCGCCTGACGTTGGTCATGTCGGCGCCCCCTTCCGCGCAGGGTCCAGGGACCGTGCAGTCCCCGGGCGGAAGGCTAAATCAAACCTGATGAACGCAACAGGGCTTGACGGGACCCGGACGGGCACACTCGCCGCGGGCGGCAGGAAACCCGGCGGGCGAGCCGGGCGGCGCGGCCGGTCAGGCCCGTTCCGCCCCGCTGTCCGGCCGGGCTCCACTGTGCTCGTCGCGCACGCCCGCCACCTCGGGTTCCTCGGTCGCGGCGGAGTCGGCCGATCGACCGGCCTCGACGTCGGCGGGGACGGCGGCGCCGGAACCGGGCGCGGAGTCGCCGGATCCGGCGATCTCAGACACACGATCCTGCTTCCCGGCAGCCGGGAAACTGTCGGGAAGCCGACGAATGCGTTTGTTCATGTTGCGGATCAGCAGGACGGTCACCACACACATGAGGACGATAAGGAACAGCCCCATCGGGCCGGCCAGGCCGCCCGACCGGGTGTCGCCGAAGTTGTTGACCGCGAAAACGTCCACCCCGTCAGCGTACTGCTCAGTGGGCGTCGACCTTCTCCCGGATGCCCGCGAACAGGTCGGATTCCGGCGCCGGGCTGTCCACGAGTGACCGGGCGAGCTCGAAGTCCTCGGTCGGCCACACCTTCTGCTGCATCTCCAGCGGGATGTGGAACCAGAACCCGTCCGGGTCGACCTGGGTCGCGTGGGCCCGCAGGGCGTCGTCGCGAACCCCGAAGTACTCCCCGCACTCGATCCGGGTGGTGATCTTGTCGCCCCGGTCGTCCCGGTCGGCCCACTTCTCCAGCCACTCCGCGTACGGCGACTCCAGGCCGGCCGCCAGCATGCCCTCGTGCAGCGCCAGCATCCGGGCCTTGGTCCAGCCGGAGTTGTAGTACAGCTTCAGCGGCTGCCACGGCTCGCCGAGTTCCGGGTACCGCTCCGGGTCGCCGGCCGCCTCGAACGCCTCCACCGACACCTTGTGGCACATGATGTGGTCGGGGTGCGGGTATCCGCCGTTCTCGTCATAGGTGGTCATGACGTGCGGCCGGAACTCACGGATCAGCTTGATCAGCGGTTTCGCCGCCTCCGCCGGGTCCTGCAGGCCGAAACAGCCCTCCGGCAGCGGGGGCAGCGGGTCGCCCTCGGGCAGGCCGGAGTCGACGAAACCGAGCCAGGCCTGGTCGACACCCAGGATCTCGCGCGCCCGGTCCATCTCGGCCCGGCGGATGTTGGTGATGTCGGCGAGCACCTCGGGCCGATCCATCTTGGGGTTGAGGACGCTGCCACGCTCCCCACCGGTACAGGTCGCGACCAGCACCTTGACACCCTCGGCGATGTATTTCGCCATGGTGGCGGCACCCTTGCTCGACTCGTCGTCCGGGTGCGCGTGCACGGTCATCAGACGCAACTGCTCAGCCATGGTGTTGTCAGGATCCTCTCGACCAGGCCTGCGGTGAGCGGGCCGGGATCGGCTGCGAAGATGGAACTCTGCCATTCTGGCCGATCCCATGGATGAGAAACGCACGAGAGGTCGACAGGTGAGCGAGACGCACGCCACAACGCCGGTCTTCCCGCCGGGTCGCTACGGCAGGCGACGCGAGGGCGGGCGGCGCCGTCTGCTTCCGATCGTCGCCACCGTGGTGTTCGCGCTCGGCCTGGGCGGCCTCACTTTCGCGTATTTCCAGAAGTTCGGGCAGACCGACTACACCGCCGACATCATCGGCTGGAGTGTTCGCTCGGACACCGAGATGGTGATCGAGTTCCGGGTCCGGGTGCCCGAGGGCGGCACGGCGATGTGCATGGCGCGGGCCCGTGACTACGACGGTTTCGAGGTCGGCCGCCAGCCGGTGACCGTCCCGGCGCCCGACGGCGGCGGATCGGTCGAGGTGCGCGAGCCGGTGCCGACCGAGAAGCGCGCCGCGGTCGCCGACGTGATGGGCTGCCGGCCGGCCGCCTGACCACCGGGCGAGATCCGACAGTATTTCGCCTTCCGAGGGGCCCGCCTACCGCTGGTAAGCTTGGTAATTCGCTGCGTTCAGCATGCCGCCTCACGGGCGGCATGTTTTGCCCCCTACATGGCGACATCGCCTGTGTGACAAGACGTTGCCCAGTTCCAGCAAGGAGATCGACCGTGTCCAGTTCCGAGGCGCCGAAGACCTGGCTCTCCCAGGACGCTTACGACCGGCTGCAGGCCGAGCTCGACGAGTTGATCGCCAACCGGCCGGAGGTCGCGGCGGAGATCAACGCGCGGCGTGAGGAGGGTGACCTCCGGGAGAACGGTGGCTACCACGCCGCCCGCGAGGAACAGAGCCGCCAGGAGGGCCGGATCCTCTACTTGAAGGAGTTCCTGCGCAACTCCGAGATCGGCGAGGTCCAGAAGAGCGACACCGTCACCCCCGGGTCGGTCGTGACGATCTACTTCGACGACGACCAGAGCGACACCGAGACGTTCCTGCTGGGCTCGCGGGAGATCTCCTCCACCACCGAGCACACCGTCTACAGCCCCGAGTCGGCGCTGGGCCAGGCCATCCTCGGCTCGCGCCCGGGTCAGACCGTGACCTACACGGCCCCCAGCGGCGCCGACATCAAGGTCACCGTGGTCGAGTTCGGCCCGTTCGAGGGCTGATCCACTCCTGCTGACGGCCCGCGGTGATCACACCGCGGGCCTTCTCGCAAGCCTCACGGGGTCCAGTCGGCCAGCAGCGACACCCGGTACCCCGCTTCCCGCAGGGCGTTGATCAGCTCCGACGAGTGGGCCGGCCCGCGGGTCTCGACCGAGAGCGCCACCTCCACCTCGCCGAAACTCAGCCGCGGGCTCTGCCGCGAGTGGTTCACGTCGACGATGTTGGCCCGGTGTTCGGCGATCCGCTCGACCAGCCCGGCCAGCTGGCCCGGCCGGTCCGTGCACCGTACCGCCAGCCGCAGGAACCGGCCCGCCGACGCCAGCCCGTGCTCGATCACCCGCAGCAGCAGCATCGGGTCGATGTTGCCGCCGGACAGGATCGCCACCACCGGCCCGCCCTGCGGCACGTGCGCCCCGGTCAGCAGCGCCGCCGCGGCTGCCGCGCCGGCCGGCTCGACCACCGTCTTGTGCCGTTCCAGCAGCACCAGCAGGGCCGCCGACAGGTCCTCGTCCTGGACCGTGACGATCTCGTCGACCAGCTTCGCGACGTGCGCGAAGGTGAGTTCGCCGGGCCGCAGGACGTTGATGCCGTCGGCGATGGTGGCACCGGCGTCCAGCTTCTGCGGCGCTCCGGCGGCCAACGAGGGCGGGTACGCCGCCGCCCCGCTCGCCTGCACCCCGATGATCCGGATGTCCGGCCGCATCGCCTTGGCCGCCACCGCCAGCCCGGACACCAGCCCGCCGCCGCCGACAGCGGTCACGATCGTCGCCGCCTCCGGGCACTGCTCCAGGAT
This sequence comes from Actinoplanes sp. NPDC019969, assembly GCF_055562375.1. Taxonomy (NCBI): domain Bacteria; kingdom Bacillati; phylum Actinomycetota; class Actinomycetes; order Micromonosporales; family Micromonosporaceae; genus Actinoplanes; species Actinoplanes sp. NPDC019969. The sequence continues at coordinate 429,778 of NZ_JBVHFK010000002.1, forward strand.
CTCCAGCGCGACGGTGCCCTGCCCGGCGATCACGTCGGCGTGGTCGAACGGGTGGATCAGCACCGCCCCGGTATCCCGGGCGAACTCGTGCGCCGCGACGAGCGCGTCGTCCACGCTGGTCCCGGCGTACTCGACGGCGGCGCCGTACCCCTTGGTGGCAGTGACCTTGGGCAGTGGCGCGCCCTCCGGCATGAACACGGTGGCCCGGGTGCCGAGCAGGCCCGCCGCCAGCGCCACCCCCTGGGCGTGGTTGCCGGCGCTCGCCGCGACCACACCGCGGGCCCGCTCGCCGGCGGACAGGCGGGAGATGCGGGTGTACGCCCCGCGCACCTTGTACGACCCGGCCCGCTGCTGGTTCTCGCACTTGAGCCAGACCGGCACCCCGGTGATCTCGCTGAGCGGCCGCGACGGGATCAGCGGGGTCCGCTTGACCACTCCGGCCAGCAGGTCGCGGGCGGCCTCGACGTCAGCGAGGGTGAGCAGGTCGAGCGGTGTTCCGGGTGCGGTCATGGACCCCATCGTCGCCTAGACGAGTGCGTGCCTCTGCCACGGGTTGGCGACCTCGAACTGACCGGCCACCGAGAGCAGCAGCAACTCCGAGCCGGGCGGGCCGACCAGTTGCACCGCGAGCGGCAGGCCGTCCGGGCGGAAACCGACCGGGATCACGATCGCGGGCAGGCCGGCGTAGTTCCACGGGGCCCCGTACGGCGCGTACGCCGCGTTGACCGTCATGTTCTTGCGCCAGCCGGCCGCCGAGAACTGTGTGGCGGGCGGCGGCGCGGCGGCCAGCGCGGGGGTGAGCAGCAGGTCGATCGACCGGTCGGCGAAGAACTGGATGGACCGCTCACGCCAGGAGGCCCGCTGCTTCTCCCGGACCAGCCCGGCCTTCATCGCCGCCTTGCCGAGCCGGATGTGCTGCCGGGTGCGCGGCTGCAGCCGGTCCAGCGGAAGGCCCGCGGAGTTCACGTACGCCCCGGCGAACCAGGTCGCCAGCACGCCGAGCTGAATCCCGGTGGGATAGGACGGGTCGGCGGTGACCGTGTCGTGCCCGACGTCGACCAGCAGCTTCGAGGCGGTCGCCACGGCGCCGGCGTTCGGCTCGTCGGGTTTCACCCCGGCGACCGGGGACCGCAGCGAGACGCCGATCCGCAGTTTCGCCGGCTCGACCAGTTTCACCGGGGCCTGTCCGGCGAGCACCGAGAAGCCCAGCGCGGCGTCGGCCACCGTGGTGGCCAGCATGCCGTTCTCCACCAGGCCGAACCAGTCCTTGTCGCCGAAGTCGACCGGGACCACGCCCTTGCCCGGCTTGAGCCCGACCAGGCCGCAGCAGGCCGCCGGGATCCGGATCGAGCCGAGCCCGTCGTTGCCCTGCGCGAGCGGCACCAGCCCGGCCGCCACCGCCGCCGCCGAACCGCCGGACGACCCGCCCGGGGTCCGCTCCAGGTCCCACGGGTTGCGGACCGGGCCGGTCTCGTCGTCACTGATCGCCCAGAGACCCATCTCGGGCATCCGGGTCACACCGACCACGACGGCGCCGGCGCCGCGCAGCCTGCGGACCACTTCGTGGTCCTCCTCGGCGACCTCGGGGGTACGCGCCGCGGCCGAACCGTGCCACGTCGGCAGCCCCGCCACCGGGGTGTTCTCCTTCACCGCCACCGGCACCCCGGCCAGCGGAAGGTTCGCCAGATCCTCCTGGTCGTCGACCTTCTCCGCCTCGGTGATCGCCTCCCCGCCCCGGACCACCCGGAACGCGCCGAGCGCCGGGTCGGAGATGGCGATCTGTTCCAGATGGTCGGCGACGACCTGGGTCGCGTTGGTGTCGCCGCGGCGCACCGCGCGGGCGATCTGCTTGGCGGTGGCTCCCACCCAGGTCGTCGTGTCCATCGCGCAGTTTCTCCAGCGTCGGTCTTTAACCGAGCGCCTGCTCCAGGTCGGCGAGCAGATCGTCAACGGTTTCGATGCCGACAGACAGTCTCACGAGATCGGCGGGAACCTCAAGCGCTGAGCCCGCAGCCGACAGATGTGTCATCTGGCCCGGGTGCTCGATCAGCGACTCGACGCCGCCGAGCGACTCGGCGAGCACGAACAGCTTGGCCCGGTTGCAGATGGCCACGGCCGCCTCCGGACCGCCGGACGCGCGGAACGAGACCATGCCGCCGAACCGGCTCATCTGCTTGGCCGCCACCTCGTGACCGGGGTGGCTGTCCAGCCCCGGGTAGAGCACGCTCGCCACGGCGGGGTGCTCCCGGAGGTAACCGACGATCCGCTCGGCGTTGTCGCAGTGCCGGTCCATCCGTACACCCAGGGTCTTGATCCCCCGCAAGGTCAGCCAGGCGTCGAAGGGACCGTTCACGCCGCCCATCGCGTTCTGGTGGAAGGCGAGCTCGTCGCCGAGCCCGTCGTCCGCGGTGACCAGCGCGCCGCCGACCACGTCGGAGTGCCCGCCCAGGTACTTGGTGGTCGAGTGGATCACGACGTCCGCGCCCAGGGTCAAAGGCTGCTGGAGGTACGGGGACGCGAACGTGTTGTCCACCGCCAGCATCGCGTCGTACTCGTGGGCGAGACCGGCCAGCAGCGCGATGTCGTTGACGTTGAGCAGCGGGTTCGTCGGCGTCTCGGACCAGATCAGCCGGGTGTGCCCGGGGCGGAACGCGGCCCGCACCGAGTCGATGTCGTCCAGCGGGGCGGCCGTCCAGTCCAGGCCCCAGCGCTCGGCGACCTTGCTGAAGAGACGGAACGTGCCGCCGTACGCGTCGTTCGGGATGACCACGTGGTCGCCGGGGCGGCACACCGTACGCAAGAGGGTGTCCTCCGCCGCCAGGCCGCTGGCGAAGGCCAGGCCGCGCCGCCCGCCCTCGATCGCCGCCAGGCACTCCTGCAGCGCGTCCCGGGTCGGGTTGCCGGATCGGCTGTACTCGTAGCCCAGGCGGGGGGCGCCGACGGCGTCCTGGGCATAGGTGCTCGTCTGATAGATGGGCGGCACCACCGCGCCGGTCCGCGGATCCGGCTCCTGGCCGGCGTGGATGGCGAGGGTGTCGAACCCGTAGCTGTTAGCCGTCATGTTGCGCAAGGCTAGTCTCACCTGATGGCGGACTGCGTGTTCTGCGGCATCGTTTCGGGATCTCTCCCGGCATTCATGGTCGCCGACTCTCCAGCCGGGTTGGCCTTCCTCGACATCCGTCCGGTGTTCAAGGGCCACGTGCTGGTGATCCCACGCCCGCACGTCGTGACGCTGCCTTCATTGGAGCCGGGCCTTTTGGCCGGATATTTCCGTTTCGTTCAGCTGCTCAGCGCCGCCGTGCCCGCGGCACTGCAAGCGCAGGGCACCTTCGTGGCGATGAACAACATCGTCTCCCAGTCGGTGCCGCACCTGCACACCCACGTCGTGCCCCGCACCAAGGGCGACGGCCTGCGCGGCTTCTTCTGGCCCCGCCACAAGTACGACAGCGACGACGAGGCCGCGTCGTTCGCCGAGACCATTGGTAAGGAATACCTCCGTCTCAGCGTTACAGACAGCGGACGAAGGGAGTGACCGTGTTCCTGCGGTACAAGAAGCTCGATCTGCCCACCGCCGAGACCGCCGTGCCCGGCCGGGACACCGAGCTGTGGGTGGCCGACACCCACACCGTGCTCGGCACCCCGATGAAGGGCCCGTGGCCGGCCGGCCTCGAGGTCGCGGTCTTCGGGATGGGCTGTTTCTGGGGCGCTGAGCGGATCTTCTGGCGCCTGCCCGGCGTGTACTCGACCTCGGTCGGCTACGCGGGCGGTTTCACGAAGAACCCGACGTACGAGGAGACCTGCTTCGGCACGACCGGGCACACCGAGGCGGTCCAGGTGGTGTACGACCCCGCCAAGATCAGTTACGAGGACCTGCTGAAGGCCTTCTGGGAGAACCACGACCCCACTCAGGGCATGCGCCAGGGCAACGACGTGGGCACGCAGTACCGCTCCGCGATCTACACGACGACAGACGCCCAGGCCGCGACGGCGCTCGCCTCCCGCGACGCCTTCCAGCCGGTCGTCACCGCCGCCGGCCACGGCACGATCACCACCGAGATCAAGCCGCTGACCGCTTACTACTACGCCGAGGACTACCACCAGCAGTATCTCTCCGACGCCAAGAACCCGGGCGGCTACTGCAACCACGGCCCCAACGGCCTGACCTGCCCGATCGGCGTCGCCCGCACCAGCTGACCCCACGACACGGGACGGACGCCCGCCGCGTCCGTCCCGTGTGACGGGCGGGGATGTTTCCTCGACCACGCGGCGGTCACACCGCGCGAGGCTCCAGGAGATCGGCCTGCTGGAGCAGGCGCAGCCAGGCGTCGACCAGCTCGCCCTTGTGCTTTCCCTTGCGGATGCGTTGCTCCAGCAGGCCGGGGCCGAGCACGAGCGACACCAGCTCCGGATACCGCGCCCCGAAGACCCAGTCCGCGAAGAAGGTCGCCGCGTCCGGGGCGATCGGGTGGTACACCTCCTCGACGGCCTCCCACTCGATGTTGCGCTGGAACCACGCCCAGTCGTCGACGTAGTAGACGTTCCCCTTGACCGGGTCGAGCACGATCTGCTCGCCCCCGCTCACCCCGGACCGGCCCTCGATCTCGCTGGAGTGGGACCACATCTCCCAGCCCAGAACGACCGGCATGGGCAGGATCGTGTCGAGATCCGGCTTCGATTCCCACTCGTGGGCCGAGCGCAGCTCGTCCGGGCAGTCGAACCGGAAGAGCGGACCGGCGGCCCAGGCGAACAGCCGGTACGCCTCCACCGCCGCGGACGGGGCCGCCGCGGGCGCTTCCGTCAGGGGCAGTGGCGGCCCGATCTCGACCGGCAGATCCGACTCGGCGAGGACGGCGCGGCACCGTTCGACCCTGTTTCGCAGCTCCTCCAGCATGCCGGGCATTGTCGCCGACTCCGGCAAGCCCGGTTGAACAGGGGAATCGGTGATCGGCAAGAGGGATGGGCGGGATTTCACGCTGGCGATCGAAAAAGTTCGACATGCACCGAAATAGCGCACAGACTCGATCTGGAACGTCAGCGGGAGGTGCACGATGTCGCTCAGCTATCACACCCATGAGGAACGCGCGGCCTGGGAACTCGCCGAGTCCCAGCTGCAGCAGGCCCGCGCGATGATGCGCGAGGCCGAGAAGGCGATGGACGACTGGCGGACCGGCAAGGAGATGAACCGGCTGCGCTGCGAGCGCCGCGGGATCGGCAAGACCGACGCCGAGATCCGCTGGGCCGGGTCAGCGACCGCGAAGAACGCGATCACCAACAACACCTTCCACGTCGGCCTGGCCACGATGTACTACAACGCGGCCACCGCCAATTACGCCCGAGCCCTTTACCTGCACACCCAGCAGGAGGCGCGGCTGTGAGGGTCACTCGTCGGGGGCGGCGTCCTGGGTGGTCGCCGGCGGGCGGGGTGGGTCGGCCTGAACCGGCGACGCCGGGACGGCGAGCGCGAGGCCGAGGACCGCGCCCGCGCCGATGAGGCGCAGGCCGGCGAGTGAGGCGGCGAGAGGGATCGGACGGCGTTCTGCCTTCTCCATGCGGTGCTCCTAAACCGGGCCGGGCCACCACGATGCCAGCCCAACCTGAGACACCGCTGTGCACGAGCCGTGACGCCAGGCACCATGGACAGGGTGGAGATCGCCACCGAGACCGAACGTAAATACGACGTCCCCGAGACGTTCCAGCTTCCTGACCTGGTCGGTGCCGGCGAGATCGCCGGCGTCGACGGCGCCGAGATCCATGATCTCGACGCCACCTACTTCGACACCGACGATCTGCTCTTGATGAGAAATCGGCGGACTCTTCGCAAGCGCGGCGGCGGCCACGACGCCGGCTGGCATCTGAAGACGCCGGGCGACGGCTCCGGCCGGACCGAGCACCGGCTGAACGGCGACAGCGAGTCGGTGCCCGAGGAGCTGACCCGGCTGGTCCGGGCGATCGTCCGGCGGCATCCGCTGGGCCCGGTCGCCCGGCTGCGCACGCACCGGGTGGAGACTCCGCTGAAGGACGCCGACGGCCGGACCCTGGCGCTGGTCGCGCAGGATCAGGTCCGCGCGGAGTCCGACGGCGCCGAGAGCGCCTGGCAGGAGGTCGAGGTCGAGCTGGTCGACGGCGATCCGGCGGTGCTCGACGCGGTGGAGCGGCGGCTGTTGGACGCCGGGGCCCGGCCGGCGCAGGGCCCGTCGAAGGTGTCGCGGGCGCTGGCCGGCCGGCTGGCCGAGGCGAGCAGGGTCAAGAAGACCAAGGGCAGGATCAACCCCGTCCTGCGGTACGCCCGTGAGCAGCGCGACGCCATCATCGAGCACGACCCGGGCGCCCGCCGTGGCGAGCCCCGTTCGGTGCATCAGATGCGGGTCGCCACCCGCCGTCTGCGCAGCACCCTGAAGACGTACAAGAGCTCCTTCGGTGAATCCGACCTGCGTGACGAGCTGCGCTGGCTGGCCGGTGTGCTGGGCGCGGTCCGCGACCCGCAGGTGCTGGAGGAGAAGCTGCTGGCCCTGGTCGAGGAGGCGGGCCCGGAGTTCGCCGCGGCCGAGCAGCGGGTCCGGGCGCATCTGGAGCACCGGATCGAGACGGGCCGCACCGAGCTGGCCGAGGCTCTCGACTCCGACCGCTACCTGGACCTGCTGGACCGGGTGGACGAGCTGGTCGACCGGGACGGCCTGGACACGCCGGACCCGGTGAAGCGGGCGCGCAAGGTGCTGGCCAAGGCCGACGTGCGCCTGGACGCGGCTCTGGCCAGTGGCGTCGAGGAGGACATCCACGAGTCGCGGAAGGGCTTCAAACAGGCGCGGTACGCCGTCGAGCTGATCACCCCGGACCACGGCAAACCGGCGAAACTGCTGGTGAAGGCACTGACCGGGCTGCAGGACGGGCTGGGCGCCTATCAGGATTCCAACGTCGCCCGGTCGGTGTTGCGCGAGCTGGGCGCGGACAGTTTCCATTTCGGCGTGCTCTACGGCAGGCAGGAGCAGGTGGGCCGGGAGGCGCTGGCCGAGGTGCCGAAGCTGGCGCAGCGGGCTCGCCGCCGAAAAGTTCGGCGACTGTTCTGATCTAGCCGGTTGTGGTCTTGGCGTTCGCGGGTATGAATCGAGTCATGCAATCCGAGCAAGACCGTGCGACCACCCACCCCTATGAGGGGCCGATCGTCGAGCTGTCCGGCTACCGCGTCATCGACGACGAGGACGACGACCCGCGCCTGTTGAACGCCGACGGCGAGCCGGTGGACACGTGGCGCGAGGACTACCCGTACGACGAACGGCTGGCCCGCGCCGACTACGACCACGACAAGCGCCTGCTCCAGATCGAGCTGCTGAAGCTGCAGAACTGGTGCAAGGAGAGCGGCGAGCGGCTGCTAATCCTGTTCGAGGGGCGGGACGCGGCCGGCAAGGGCGGCACGATCAAGCGGTTCATGGAGCACCTGAACCCGCGGGGCGCCCGTGTCGTGGCTCTGGAGAAGCCGAACCAGCGGGAGAGCACCCAGTGGTACTACCAGCGGTTCATCAAGCACCTGCCGGCCGCCGGTGAGATCGTGCTGTTCGACCGGTCGTGGTACAACCGCGCCGGCGTGGAACGGGTGATGGGCTTCTGCGACCGCAAGGAGTACCTGGAATTCCTGCGCCAGACCCCGGAGCTGGAGCGGATGCTGGTCCGGTCCGGCATCCACCTGGTCAAGTTCTGGTTCTCGGTGACCAAGGGCGAGCAGCGGACCCGGTTCGCGATCCGCCAGGTGGACCCGGTCCGGCAGTGGAAGCTGTCGCCGATGGACCTGGCGTCGCTGGACAAGTGGGACGACTACACCGAGGCCAAGGAGGCGATGTTCTTCTACACCGACACCGCGGACGCCCCGTGGACGGTGGTGAAGAGCAACGACAAGAAGCGTGCCCGGCTGGCGGCGATGCGGCACGTGCTGCACCGCTTCAAGTACGAGGGCAAGGACGCGGAGATCGTCGGCACCCCGGATCCGCTGATCGTCGGCCCGGCCTCGCTGGTGGTCGAGAACACCGAGGCCTCCCCACAGGTATTCCCGCGTCTGTAGTGATTCAAAATCATTGGCGCGGCCTCCCCCGGCTGGATAACGTGGCCGTACACGTGAAGGGAGGTGGTCCAAAGTTGTGTAGCACTGGGACTCGTGAGGTGGCTGTCCGCTAGCCGCTGTCCTCGACAGCTCTGTCGAGACCGTGTGGCAGCGGTCGCGGCGTAGAACCAGACAGCCACCCGACCCCTGGGGATCCGGCCTTGTCCGACCGGACCTCACTCTGCTCATGCCGAGTGAGGAAGTCCCCAGGGGTCGCTTCATATCCACGGGGGTGCAAGGTCATGCGTGAGCTGGTGGTTCTCGGGACGGCGAGCCAGGTCCCGACCCGGCACCGCAACCACAACGGCTACCTCCTGCGCTGGGACGACGAGGTGATCCTCTTCGACCCGGGCGAGGGCGCCCAGCGCCAGATGCTGCTGGCCGGCGCCCCGGTGACCCCGCTCCGGCGGATCTGCATCACCCACTTCCACGGCGACCACAGCCTCGGCCTCCCCGGCATCCTGCAGCGCATCTCGCTGGACCGGGTGCCGCATCCGGTGACGGTCCACTACCCCGCCGGTGGCCAGGAGTTCTTCGACCGGCTCCGGCACGCCACCAGCTACTGGGACAACGCCGATATCGTGCCGGCCCCGGTGAGCGCCGGGTTCGCGGTGGAGACGTCCGCGGGGCGCCTCACGGCTCTGGAGTTGCGGCATCCCATCGAGACGTACGGGTACCGCCTCACCGCCCCCGACACCCGGCGGATCGTCCCCGCCCTGATCGCCCGGCACGGCATCCAGGGCCCGGCGGTCGGCGAGCTGCAGCGCACCGGCCGGCTCGGGGACGTCACGCTGGAGCAGGTCAGCACGCCCCGCCCGGGGCAGAGCTTCGCCTTCGTGATGGACACCGGCCTGTGCGACAGCGTCTACGAGCTGGCCGACGGCGTGGACATGCTGGTGATCGAGTCGACGTTCCTGTCCGAGGACGCGGAGCTGGCGGCGCAGGTGGGGCATCTGACAGCCGGGCAGGCGGGTGCGGTGGCGCGCGCGTCCGGCGTACGCAAACTGGTCTTGACCCACTTCTCGCAACGCTATCCGGACCCGAACCGCTTCCTCGAGGAGGCCCGCAAGGAGTTCGACGGCCCGATCGTGGTCGCCGAGGACCTGATGCGGGTGCCGGTGCCGCCGCGGCGCTAGCGTCGCTTCATGACCGTTCTGCTGCGCCCGGCGCACGACGACGACCTGGCCGCGGTCGGCGCGCTGCATCACCGCTCGCGTGCCGCCGCCTACGCCCATCTGATCCCGGCGGAGTCGTTCGCGGCCCGCGGGCCGGAGGCGTTCAGTGCCTGGTGGGTGGAGCGGTGGCGGTGGGAGAAGGACACCCATCGGATGACCGTGGCGGAGGCCGGCGGCGAGCTGGCCGGGTTCAGCTATGTCGGGCCGAGCGAGACGCCGGATGCCGCCGAGCTGTACGCGATCCACGTCGCGCCGGAACGGGTCGGCACCGGTGTCGGCCGCCCGCTGATGATCGACGCGCTGCAGCGGCTGGCCGGGTTCGGCACGGAACGGGCGGTGCTCTGGGTGCTGGCGGACAACGTGGTGGCCCGGCGCTTCTACGAGAAGGGCGGCTGGACCCCCGACGGCGCCACTCGCGTCGAGCCGATCAACGACGTCCCGTTCCCCCAGCTCCGCTACTCCCACCCCACCCCCTGAACCCCCAGCTGGTTCTGGTGGCTGTCTCAACCGTGCCGAGACAGCCCTGAGAGCCAGCCGGATGGGGGTAGGACACACGGAACGCCCGTCGCGGTGGGATGCGACGGGCGTTCCGTGACCCTGCTGGTTGGGCGGGAACACGCGACCGAGTGAATGCGGGGGAACCTGTGATCGCGTGCTCCCGCCCACCGCCCCGCCCGAGCCGGATGCGCCTGGCCGGAGGCGCTCGATCAGCGGAGGCGTGCTGATCTGGGATCCGGGTTCTAGGGCGGGTCTGGGCGCGGGATACCGGAACGCTGGCGGGGCGCGCCGGTGTCACCGCTGGGCGACGTCGACCGGGCCGGGAAGCCGTACTTGCCGGGGGACGGTCAAGTGTTGTCGGCGACGTCGGGGTCTCTGGTCAGGCCTGGTACCTCCGGTGGTCGTCGTTGCGGTGGTACGGGCCGGCGGCGTACCGGTTCCCGATCTCCTCCGTCCCGGCTCGCCGGCCGGGCAGTTCACGCATGCTGTTGAGGTCGTGCCGCAGTGTCCACGCCTCACGCCAGGGCCGGCGAGCGACCGCGTCGGCACGCTCGGCCAGGCGCCGGGCCGAACACGGCCAGCGCCATCCGCACCAGACGCAGTCACCGTCCGGGCCGGCCGCCGTGTGGCGGCCGAGCATCTGCTGCGCGTCCCGCCACAGCAGGCGGTCCACGATGTCGGCGGGCGCCGCCTCGTCGACGTCGACCATTCCCTACCCCTTCGTCCGGGAGTGGCTCATAGCTCCGTCACGACACATACAACCCCAGCAGACCATCCTCCGGTCGGACTGTCTGTGCGACTACGGCGACTATCCGTGACGATCCATGAAACGGCGACGGCGCCCACCCGAAGGGCAGGCGCCGTCGCGTCGTGCTTCAGGACAGGTGGGCCAGCAGATCCTGGCGGGTCAGGACGCCGGCGGGCTTGCCGTCGACCAGGACCATCGCGGCGTCGCCCTTCTCCAGAAGGGAGACCGCCTCGGCAACCGGCTCGCCCCCGCCGATCATCGGCAGCGGGTCGCTCATGTGCCGTTCGATCGTGTCGTGCAGGTGGGCCTGGCCGGTGAAGAGCGCGTCGAGCAGCGCCTTCTCCGAGATGGAGCCGGCCACCTCGCCGGTGACGACCGGCGGCTCGGCCTTGAGGACCGGGAGCTGGCTGACGCCGTACTCCCGCATGTAGTCGATGGCGTCGCGCACCGTCTCGGTCGGGTGCACGTGGATCAGCGGCGGGATCCCGGCGGCCTTGCCGGCCAGGGCGTCGGCCACCGTGGGGGTGCCCTCCTGGGTACGCAGGAACCCGTACCGCGCCATCCATTTGTCGTTGAAGATCTTCGAAAGGTAGCCCCGGCCGCCGTCCGGCAGCAGCACCACGACCACGTCGTCGGGGCCGGCCTTGCGCGCCACCTCGAGCGCGGCCACCACGGCCATCCCGCACGAGCCGCCGACCAGCAGGCCCTCCTCGCGGGCCAGGCGGCGGGTCATCTCGAACGAGTCCGAGTCGCTCACCTTGATCACCTCATCGGTGACCGAGGTGTCGTACGCGGTCGGCCAGAAGTCCTCGCCGACACCCTCCACCAGGTACGGCCGGCCGGTCCCGCCGGAGTAGACGGAGCCTTCCGGGTCGGCGCCGATGACGCGTACGTCACCCTGCTCTTTCAGATAGCGCCCGACCCCGGTGATGGTGCCGCCGGTGCCGACGCCCGCGACGAAGTGGGTGATCTTCCCGGCGGTCTGCTCCCAGAGCTCCGGGCCGGTCTGCTCGTAGTGTGAGCGCGGGTTGGCCGGATTGCTGTACTGGTCGGGTTTCCAGGCCCCGGGAATGTCCCGGGTGAGCTGGTCGGAGACGTTGTAGTAGGAGCGCGGGTCCTCCGGGGCGACGGCGGTCGGGCAGACCACCACCTCGGCGCCGTACGCCCGGAGCACGTTCTGCTTGTCCTCGCTGACCTTGTCGGGGCACACGAAGACGCACTTGTAACCGCGCCGCTGCGCCACGAGGGCCAGGCCGACACCGGTGTTGCCGCTGGTCGGCTCGACGATCGTGCCACCGGGTTTGAGGAGGCCCGCCTTCTCGGCGTCCTCCACCATCCGCAGCGCGATCCGGTCCTTGACCGAGCCGCCGGGGTTCATGTACTCGACCTTGGCCAGCACTGTGGCACTGATGCCTTCGGTCACGCTGTTCAGCCGGATCAGCGGGGTGTTACCGATGATCTCGACCACGTTGTCGTAATAGCGCACGACTCACTTTACGCCCAGAGTCACCCGGCTCCGTTCCCACTCCAGGAACCGCTCGGTCTCGGCGAGGATCGCGCCGGCCAGCCAGGTCACCGCGACCGCGTCGTCGATCAGGCCGAACGGCCCGACCAGCAACTCGGGAACGGCGTCGATCGGGGTCACCACATAGGCGGTCGCGGCGGCCATCATGGCCAGGCGCAGACCGCCGTCGTAGTGCCCGCGCACACTCGCCAGGCACATCCTCGGCAGGGCCCCGAGCCGCTGGGCCAGCGACGGCCCACCCCGGTTCCCGGCCGTCAGCGCCCGGGCCAGAGCCGTCATCGCCGCCGCACGTTTCAACGTTTTGGCCATCCCTGTTCCCCTTTCCGCCACTCAAGCATGACCTGGGCGCGCCATGATTGCCTCTCGCCATCGCGAGTTAGCCTCGAATTCCGACCCCACCCGCCGATCATGGGCGAGCCGGATGGTTCCCTTCGAGCGACAGCGAGGGAGCACTTATGAGCACCATCGAGGTACCAGATGTCCACTGGCGCTGGATCAAAACCGCCGGGCGCGTCGCCGGTGCAGCGGCGGGGTTGACGGCGCTGTCCGCCGGGCTGCTGATGCGACAGGCCGCCGAGGCCCGCCGGGTGATCCCGATGGCCGAGGCCCCACCGCCGCGCGGTGACGGCGTCTACGGCGCCAAGTTCGGTGGGAAACCACTCGAGCTGGTGATCCTGGGCGACTCGTCGGCCGCGGGCTACGGTGTGCACCGCCCCCGCGAGACGCCCGGCGCGCTCTTCGCCACCGGCATCTCCCGCCGCGTGCGCCGACCGGTCCGCCTGCACCGGCTGGCCGTGGTCGGCTGTGTCTCCGCCGGCCTGCCGTACCAGGTGGACGCCGCCCTGGAATACGAGCCGGACCTCGCGATCATCATGATCGGGGGCAACGACGTCACGCACCTGTCGGCCCAGCCGGCCGCCGTCCGTCATCTGGGTGACGCGGTGCGCCGGCTGCGCGCCGCGGGCTGCCGGGTGGTCGTCGGCACCTGCCCCGACCTGGGCGCGATCAAGCCGATCAAACCGCCGCTGCGCTGGCTGGCCCGGCGATGGAGCCGGCAGCTGGCCGCCGCACAAACCGTCGCGGTGGTCGAGGCCGGCGGGCGTACGGTGTCGCTGGGCAGCCTGCTCGGCGCGATGTTCGAGGCCGATCCGGTGCGGATGTACAGCGCCGATCGTTTCCACCCGTCCGCCGAGGGGTACGCCAGGGCGGTATCCGTGATGATGCCGACCGTCATGGCCGTGCTCGGCACGGACGACCGGGTCACCCTCCCGGTGGCCGAGGACGTCCGCGCCCTGCCCGAGGCGGCCGACGAGGCGGTCCGCGCGCCGGGCACCGAGGTCGCCCCGGCGGGCCCGTGGGCGCGGATGCGGCGCTACCGCTGGTTCCGGCCGGCGGCTGCCGCTCCCGTTCCCAGCGGTGACTCCGCCGGCGGGGCCGTAGGGTATACCCCAGAGGATCATCAGGTCGGCTGACGCAGGGAGGCGGGACATGGCTGGGCTGCCGGAACGACTGAGCAGGGCCGCGGCCACGAGCCTGCTGGCCGGTGTGGTGGGCGGCGTCGCCCTGATCACCGGTGAGCTGCTCGCCGCCAAGGCGCGCCGCTACGCGAAACCCACGATGGGTCTCGCCCTGCGCACCTCGATGGGCCCACAGAACGCGCCACCGCTGCGCCTGGTGCTGCTCGGCGACTCCGCCGCGGTCGGCGTCGGCGTGGAGTGGCTGTCCGACACGGTCGGCGGCCAGCTCGCCCGGCTGCTGGCCGACGGCGGCACCGAGACCGGGCAGCGGCACGTGCTGCTCTCCAGCGTCGGGGTGGCCGGGTCACGGTCCAGCGATCTCGCCACCCAGGTCGCCCGTTCGCTGCTCGGCGACCGGCCGGACGTGGCGGTGATCCTGATCGGCGCCTACGACGCGGCCTCCGGCCGGGCCCCGGAGGACGCCGCCGGCCAGCTCGCCCAGGCCGTTCGCCGGCTCCGCTCGGCGGGCGTCCAGGTGGTCGTCGGCACCTGCCCGGATCTGGGCGCGTCCCGTTCGATGGCGCCGCCGCTGCGGCAGATCGCCGGGCTGATGGGCCGCCGGATGGCGCGGGCGCAGGCCAAGGCGGTCACCGATGCCGGCGGGGTGGTGGTCGACCTGGCCGCCGAGACGGGGGCGGTGTTCCGGGCCGATGCGGGGACGCTCTGCTACGACGGCTTCCACCCGTCCGCCGACGGCTACCGGGTGTGGGCCCACGCCCTCTACCCCGCGGTCGCGAAGGCCGCCATGACCGGTGTCTGAAGTTATTTCACTGAGTGTGAGAAATTAGCACTTCCGGTTATGTTACTGGCGAGTAAACTGGGGCCATGCCGGAAGCTGTCATCGTCGCCACTGCCCGCTCCCCCATCGGCCGCGCCCACAAGGGCTCGCTGAAGGATCTGCGCCCCGACGATCTCGCCACCACCATCGTCGACGCCGCCCTCTCCAAGGTCCCGCAGCTCGACCGCACCCTCGTCGAGGACCTCTACCTCGGCTGCGGCCTGCCCGGCGGCGAGCAGGGCTTCAACATGGGCCGCGTGGTCGCCACCAAGCTGGGCCTGGACGGCCTGCCCGGCGCCACCGTGACCCGCTACTGCTCGTCCTCCCTGCAGACCACCCGGATGGCCTTCCACGCCATCAAGGCCGGCGAGGGCGACATCTTCATCTCCGCCGGTGTGGAGACCGTCTCCCGGTTCGCCCGCGGCTCCTCCGACGGCCTGCCCTCGGAGGCGCAGGCGCTGGTCGGCGGCCCGTGGACCAACCCGGCTTTCAACGAGGCGCAGGCCCGCACCCAGATCTCCGCGAAGAACGGCACCACCTGGCACGACCCGCGTGAGGACGGCCTGCTCCCGGACATCTACATCGGGATGGGCTACACCGCGGAGAACCTCGCCCAGATCAAGAACATCTCCCGCGCGGAGATGGACGAGTTCGGCGTACGCTCGCAGAACCTCGCCGAGAAGGCCATCGCCAACGGCTTCTGGGAGCGGGAGATCACCCCGATCACCCTGCCCGACGGCACCGTGGTGTCGAAGGACGACGGCCCCCGCGCCGGCGTCACCATCGACGCGGTGTCCCAGCTCAAGCCGGTTTTCCGGGAGGACGGCCGGGTCACCGCCGGCAACTGCTGCCCGCTCAACGACGGCGCCGCCGCCCTGGTCATCATGAGCGACACCAAGGCCCGTGAGCTCGGCATCACCCCGCTCGCCCGGATCGTCTCCACCGGCGTGACCGCCCTCTCCCCGGAGATCATGGGCCTGGGCCCCGTCGAGGCGTCGAAGCAGGCCCTCAAGCGCGCCGGCATGAGCATCGGCGACGTCGACCTGGTCGAGATCAACGAGGCGTTCGCCGCCCAGGTGATCCCGTCGTACCAGGACCTCGGCATCCCGATCGAAAAACTCAACGTCAACGGCGGCGCGATCGCCGTCGGCCACCCGTTCGGCATGACCGGCGCCCGCATCACCGGCACCCTGCTGAACTCCCTCGACTGGCACGACAAGTCGATCGGCCTGGAGACCATGTGCGTCGGCGGCGGCCAGGGCATGGCCCTGATCATCGAACGCCTCAGCTGATCTCCCACCATCTCGGGCCCGGCACGTCGCACCACGTGCCGGGCCCGCTGCTTTTCAAAACCCTTGCCCGGGTACGCCGTAACTCCCCTCCGGACCCCGCCGCCCCGGCGACACCGGCCCGGCGCCCCTTCCCGGACCGCACAGCTCCGAACGGGTACCAGCTTGAGCGGGTACCAGCCCTGAACGGTCCAGCCCTGGCACGCAATGCTTCTAAAGCACCGCTCTAGTAGGCGCCGCTCTAGTAGGCGCCGCTCTGGGCGGATGGTGCGCTGGAAGACACCGCTCCGGGCGGCCCGGTTCAGCCCCTCGGTCCGGCCCCAGGCTCCCTGCAGCCCCGAATTCTCAACCGGACACCGCACCCCAAGATCTCAAGCGACTGGTCGTCAGGGGCTACCTCAATCGCCCGGAGACAGCCTCACAACCCGCCGGTCTGGCGGTCATGGTCGTTTCCAAGCCGGTTGTACTACCCCGGGGTTCCCGGCGGCTGGCCCTCATGGCTGTCTCC
The DNA here is from genome assembly GCF_055562375.1 of Actinoplanes sp. NPDC019969. NCBI lineage: Bacteria > Bacillati > Actinomycetota > Actinomycetes > Micromonosporales > Micromonosporaceae > Actinoplanes > Actinoplanes sp. NPDC019969. The sequence goes on from NZ_JBVHFK010000002.1 coordinate 445,905, forward strand.
GGACCAGCAAGACGGTCATGACAACCCGGCCGGCTGCAGGCTGACGTCACCAATGGCGCCAGGCCGGCAAGACGACCAGCTCCAGGATTGGGCCGGCCCTCACGACTGTCTTCAGGTCGCGAGACAGTTATGACAACCAGTCCGGCTCTCGGACGGACGTCACCATGCTCCCGGGCCGGCCGACTGTCTCCGGGGCGGCGAAACAGCCGGCCGGGGTGGCCGGTGGGTCAGAGGGTCAGGCGGACCTCGTCGACGGCGGTGGTGGCGCGGTCGAGCAGCGCCGCGGCGGGAGCGGCCGCGAGCAGGTCGTCGGCGAGGACCCGCAGCTGGTCGCTCAGGACCAGGTCGTGGAGGTGCGGGACCGGGCGCTGCGGGCGGCCCTCCGCCTCGGCGCCGAGGTCGGCCAGGGTCTGCACGAGGGTGCGCACCAGCTCGGAACGGGTGCCCCCGGCGGGATGTGAGGTGCGCCACCGCGGCTCGTCCCAGTGATGGATCTTGGTGAGGAGACGCTCGATGGAGGTGGCGAAGTCGGGCACGCGGCGACGATACCCGGAAACGGGCGAAGCCCGTCCGCGTGGGACGGGCTTCGGGGCAACGCCCGGTCCGCGGGGAGACGGGCCGGGCGCTGCTGGTGACGACGGACGAACCGTCAGTCGTCGCCGCCTTGGAAGTAGCTCAGCAGGCGGAGGATCTCGATGTAGAGCCAGATGAGACCGACCAGGATGCCGAACGCCGCCGTCCAGGAGTAGCGGCGCGGCAGACCCATCCGCACGCCCTCCTCGATCTCGTTGAAGTTCAGGATGAAGCTCAACGAGGCGACCACGATGCAGACCAGGCTGAAGCCGATGCCCAGCGCGCCGCTGTCACGCAGGCCGGTGTTGACGCCGAAGAGCGACAGCACCAGGTTGATCATCATGACCGCGAAGAGACCGGCCATGATGGCGATCATGCCGCGGACGAACTTCGGCGTCGCCCGGATGACACGGGCCTTGTAGAGGCCGGCCATCACGAAGAAGACACCGAAGGTGGCGATCACCGCCTGCATGACGATGCCCGAGTAGAAGCTCTCGAAAGCCTTGCTGATCAGGCCGACGAACGCGCCCTCGATGACCGCGTAAGCGATCACGAGCGCCGGGTTGGCCATCCGCATGAAGGAGATGACCAGGCCCAGGACCAGGCCGACCATCGCGGCGCCGAACGCGGCGGCGGTGAGGGCGGTGTCCGGGACGAGGGTCCAGGCGGCGGCCGCGGAGGCGCCGGTGATGCCGAGGAGCGCAACGGTCTTGACGACGACGTCGTCAATGGTCATCGGCGCGACGGCCGGCGGAGCGGCGGGGTAGCCGGTGGCCGTGGGGTAGGGGTCACCGTAACCGGGCTGGCCGTAACCGGGCTGACCATAACCCGGTTGCGGGGCCTGGCCATACGGCCCGTACCCGGCAGTACGCTCCCGCTCGGCCGCCTGGCCGAGGCGCGAGAGCACCGGGTTGGAAGTCTTCACTGTTTCCAGCCTCCCTTGAGGTCAAGGCGCTATGCCTGTCGTTCAAGGGTAAGCCGTCCGTCCACATCCCGCCGCACCCGGAACCTGTGAGCAGGCTGAAAATGCCTCGTGTCGGTGCTGGTCAGGGCCCATGTGAACAAGATCGCGGTCGCGGCGTGACGCCGCGACCGCGCTGGACGTGCCCGGGGCGGGTCTCGAACCCGCACGCCTTTTGGGCAGCCGCTTTTAAGGCGGCCGTGTCTGCCATTCCACCACCCGGGCGGCCTGGAAACACCGTAGCTGGTGCCGCCCAGGCAGTGGAAACGGCATTGGCCCGATCAGCGGGACCCGGCGCCCACCTTCTTCTCCGCGGCGGGCTTCTCGGCGGGCAGCGCCACCGGCGGGGTCACCTCGGTGAACTCCTCACGGGGGTGGTGCAGCTGGCCGAGGGCCACGGTCTCCCGCTTGAGCAGGAACGCGAGCACCCAGTCGGCGAGCACGCGCACCTTGCGGTTGAACGACGGGATCCGGCTGACATGGTAGAAGCGGTGCATCAGCCACGCCGGGTAACCCTTGACCTTGATGCCGTAGACGTGCGCGACACCCTTGTTGATGCCCAGGCCGGCGACGCCGCCGACGTGCTTGTGGCGGTACTCCTTGGGGGCGCCGCCGAGGATCACCTGGGCGATGTTGTCGGCGAGCACCTTGGCCTGCCGGACGGCGTGCTGGGCGCTCGGGGAGCACCAGCCGCCCGGGTTGGTCAGGTCGGGGACCTGGGCGCAGTCACCGGCGGACCAGGCGCCCTCGAGCGGCTCGCTGGTCTCGTTGTCCGCCACCTGGAGGGTGGGCAGGCAGTTGACGTGGCCCTTCGGGCCCAGCGGCAGGTCGGTGTTGGCCAGCATCGGCGACGGCTTGACACCGGCGGTCCAGACCAGCGTCTCGGCCCGGAACGTGTCACCGTCGGACAGCACGATCTGCCCGTCGACGCAGGACTGCAGGAAGGTGCTCAGGCGCAGGTCGACGCCCCGGCCGGCGAGCTGGCGCGCGGTGTAGGCGCCCATCTCCGGGCCCACCTCGGGCAGGATCCGGTTGCTGGCCTCGACCAGGATGAAGTGGACCTCCTTGGGGTCCAGCTCGGGGTAGTACTTCAGCGCGTCGGCGACCACGTCCTGCATCTCGGCGAGCGCCTCGATGCCGGCGAAGCCGCCACCCACGAACACGAAGTTCAGCGAGGCCTTGCGAACCTCCTCGTCGGGCGTCGCGGCGGCGACGTCCAGCCGGTCGAGGATGTGGTTGCGGAGGTAGATGGCCTCGCCGATGGTCTTGAGGCCGATGCCCATGTCGCTGAGGCCGGGGATCGGCAGCGTGCGGGAGACGGAGCCCGGCGCCACGATGATGTGGTCGTACTCCATCTCGTAGGCCGGGCCGTCGATCGGCTGGACGGTGACGGTCTTGCGAGCGTGCTCGACCTTCGTCACCTCACCGGAGACGATGCGGCACTTCTTCAACTCACGGCGCAGCGGCACCACGGCGTGTCGCGGCGAGATGTTCCCAGCCGCTGCCTCAGGCAGGAACGGCTGGTAAGTCATGTGAGGAACAGGGTCGATGACGACGACCTCAGCCCGATTGCGGTTCAGCTTCTTGGACAGGCGGAGGGCAGCGTAAAGCCCGACGTGACCTGCTCCTACGACGACTACGCGCGGCGGATTCACGCCCCTATTGTCGCGCGCGAGGGCCGTCTCATGCGCCGTTCTGTGACGATCACAACGGCGGAAGTCAAGTGACGTAACACTCAGAATTCACTCGCGCCGGGTCATACGTGCTAGGAGGATCGTCACCGCGGCGGCTGCCGCGAGGCCGACGAGCGTGGCAACCTGGAAAGCGTCTCCGCCCAGGTCAGCGGTGAGTCCGAGGGCCAGGACGATCACCACGGCGGAGATCAGCACCACGATCAGGGCGCGGCCCAGCCAGAGGGCGGGCACGTCCAGCTTGACCATGGCGTCGTACGGCAGGACCGCCGCCAGAGCGGTCAGGGTGTGCGCCAGATAGAGCAGCGTCGCCAGGGCCAGCACCCGCCACAGCGCGACCGGGGCGCCGAACCCCGCGGTGTCGATGAGCCAGCCGGCGATCACGGCGAGCGCCGCCGCGGTGCCACCCTTGCCCCGGGGGGCCACCGCCGGCCAGATCACCGCCGCCACGACGAGGCTCATGAACCGCGGGCTGGACAGCATCTCGGCCGGCCAGGCCACGCCGACGGCGAGCAGGCCGGTGAGGAGGATGCCGCAGCGGATGATGAACGGCACCGCGGTGGCCCGCTGCGCCGCGGTCTGCCACCGCTGCACCGGGCTGGTGAACCGCCTCGGCATGTCAGTGCCCCCTCGGGACCGAAGCCAGCCGGGCCACGTCGCGCAGCACCAGGTCGAGGCTGCCGGCGCCGGCCCAGGCCACCACCGGAACGCCGTGCTCGCGCAACCGGCCCAGAACGTTCTCCCGTTCGATCCGCCACAGCCGGGTCGACATGGCGGTCCACTGGTTCTTCACCGGCGGCGCGGCCTCCGGCGGCAGGGTGTCGACGGCCACCACGTAACGGCCGGACTGGGTGAGCTGGGCGAGCATGTCGGCGGCCCGCGGGTCGACCAGCGGGGTGAGCACCACGACCAGCGCGGACGAGGAGACGTGGTGGGCGCCGAAGACGTTCTCGTACTGCTCGGTCTCGGCCGGGTCGGGCCGGACGTCGAGCAGCCACTCCAGGACGGTCAGGTACTGCCGGCGGCCGGAGGCGGGGCGCAGCCGGCGGGCGGTCGCGCCGTACTCCAGCAGCGAGACCCGGTCGCCCCGGTGCAGGTAGTGCTCGGCGATCGCGGCCGCGGCCCGGACCGTGGTGTCCAGCACCGACGAGCCGCCGCGTACCCCGCCGGAGAGGCCGATCTCGCCCAGCACGTCGAGCAGCAGCAGCACCTCGGCGTCCCGGTCCGACAGGGTCGAGGCGACGTGCAGGTCGCGGGTCCGCAGCGAGACCCGCCAGTCGATGCGGCGCAGCCGGTCGCCGGGGGCGAACTGCCGGACCCCGGCGAGTTCTCCGCCCTCACCCGGGCGCCGGGACCGGTGCGCGCCGACCAGGCCGGCCGCGGCGGGCATCGACTCGACGGCGTTGAACGGCTCGGTGACCGGATAGACCCGGACGCCCCGGGCCGGGGTGACCACCGGGCGGCAGGCCAGCAGGCCACCGCAGGCGGCGGCGCGGGCGGCGGCCGGGCCGACGTCCTGCCGGCCCCAGCGGGTCGCCTCGCCGGGCAGGTCGATGGCGGCCCAGCCGTCGGCGGACACGGTGATGGCGAACGGCCGGTCCGCGTGCTCCAGCTTCAGCCAGGGCGAGGTCCGGGTCCGGACGACGACCAGGTCGTAGCCGATCGCGTCGGGGTTGGCGACGGTCAGCCCGGCGTCCACCTCGCCGCCCTCGACCAGGTGCGCCTCGTCGGCCCGGATGGTGATCTCCGGCGCCGCGGCCGGCACCCGGCGCAGGTTGATCGCGGCGCCGATCGCGAACGGCGCCGCGAGCAGCACCAGGTCGACCCGGCCCAGCGCCACGCCGAGCAGCAGGAGCAAGCCGGTGAGCAGCACCGATCGGCCCAGCGCCCGGGTGGGCTGCCAGAGCGGCCCGGACTGCGTCTCACCCGCGCCCTCGGCGGGCACGGCGGGGCGCAGCAGCGGCAGGTCAGTCATGCCGCGCGTACGTCGGGAGCGCCCCGCTGGCCGGGGCCGGCACCGCGGTGAGCACCTCCTGGACCACGAACGACGGGTTCACCTGGCGCAGCCACATCTCCGGGCGCAGGGTGATCCGGTGGGCCAGCGCCGGGATCGCCACGTCCTTCACGTCCTCCGGAACCACGTAGTCCCGGCCGGCCATCGCGGCCCGGGCACGGGCCAGCAGCAGCAGGGCCAGCGAGCCACGCGGCGACGAGCCGACCAGCACCGCGCCGTGCTCCCGGGTGGCCGAGGCGAGCGCGACGATGTAGCGGCCGATCGAGTCCTCGACGGCCACCGACTCCAGGGCGGCCTGCATCGCCTGGAGGGTCCGGGCGTCGACGACCGGGCTGAGGGTGGCCTCCTCCTGGCGGCGGGACATCCGGCGCTGGAGCACCGACCACTCCTCGTCCGCCGTCGGGTAGCCGAACGACACCCGCAGCAGGAACCGGTCCAGCTGGGCCTCGGGCAGGGGGTACGTGCCCTCGTACTCGATCGGGTTGGCCGTCGCGATCACGTGGAACGGCGGGTCCAGCCGGTAGGTGACGCCCTCGACCGAGACCTGCTTCTCCTGCATCGCCTCGAGCAGGGCGGACTGGGTCTTCGGCGGCGTCCGGTTGATCTCGTCGGCCAGCAGCATGTTGGTGAAGACCGGGCCGGCCCGGAAGGCGAAGTCGCCCTTGCGCTGGTCGTACAGGAACGAGCCGGTGACGTCGGCGGGCAGCAGGTCGGGGGTGAACTGCAGGCGGCGGAAGTCCAGCCCGAGCGCCTGCGCGAAGCACCGGGCGGTCAGTGTCTTGCCGAGGCCCGGCATGTCCTCCAGCAGCACGTGGCCACCGGCCAGGATCCCGGCGAGCACCAGCTCCAGCGAGTCCCGCTTGCCCACCACGACGGAGCCGACCGAGTCGAGGACCGCCCCGGCCAGCCGCCCGACCTCGTACGGGGGAAGAGCCTGCGTCACCGGCGCACCTTTCTCACAGTCGTTCCATGGTGTCTAGGTATGTCTCGATGTCCCGCGCCTTCAACGCCCGGCGGGCCGGCTGGGACAGCGCCGACCATAGATCGTCGCCGAGAAGCTCCCGCGCCCGGCGTGGGTCGGTGGCGCGGGTGATCCCGTGCCGCAGCCGCAGCCGTTCGTCGGTGAGTTCCGCGAGCACCGGCAGAACGTTACGCGTATACAGATCCGGATCCGAGTGGGCCCGGTCGAGGTTTTTCTCCCATCGGCGGACCGCGGCCCGGAGCGCGTCCACGGCCGGGCCGGCGTTCGAGCCGATCCGGGACCGCAGCCGCGGCGTGGGCGGCGGGGCGACCACCGACACCGCGTGGATCAGCAGGCGCAACCCGGTCAGCAGGGCCAGGAGCAGCAACAGCGAGATGGTCAGCCCGAGCATCCGCAGCCCGGCGACGATCACCACCGCGGCCAGGCCGATGATCACGGCGTTGCCGATCAGGGTGACGGCGAGCGACCGGCGCCGGCCGCCCGGCTCCGCCGGGTCCTCGGTCCGGTACCGGCCCTCGGCCGCCCCGAACAGATCGTCGAGTCCGCCGTCACTCATGAGAGCACCTCCGGCGAGCGGGCGGCCCCCAGGTCGGCGCGCAGGCGTTCCAGCGCGGACCGGGCCTGCTGCCGCATCTGGTCGTCGACGGTGTGCGTCGCGTACCGCGCCTCCCGGTAGACCGCCAGCAGGGCCGCCAGCACCCCGGCGTCGACCCGCTGCTCGGCCAGCAGCCGCCCGACGTAGTCGGTGGGGCTGTCACCGGGATGCCGTGGCGTGCCCGCCGCGGCGGCCGCGTCCTCCAGCCGGACCCAGCAGGCGATCACCGCCCGGCGCGGATCACGGTCGGTGTCGGACAACTCCTCCAGGCCGGCGTCGAGCGCGGCGACCAGGTCCTCGGCGGTGCGCTGCGGACGGCGCCCCTCGATCCGGCGGCCGGTCCGCGCGGGACGGCGCCGCAGGTAGTCGCGGATCAGCGCCCAGCACAGGCCGGCCACCATCAGCAGCGCGCCGGCGCCGAGCACGGCCAGGGTGGCGGTGCCCACCCAGTCGGGCAGGCCCTGGGCCGGCTCGGGCACCGGGCGGGCGCTGGGCTCGACACTCGGGCGGGGCGGGAGCAGCGGCGGCCGGGTGGTGACCGTCGACTGCGGCTGGATCTGGTCCAGCTGTGGCTCGGACCGGGTGGCGGCCAGGGCGATCACGAAGAGCAGCCCGAGGACGGCGGCCAGGGGCCACCATCGGCGGAGCGCGGCGAAGTCCATGCGGGGCTCAGATCCGTGACTCGAGGATTGTCGGCGCTCGCATCATGCCAAACCCGCCAGATCCTTCGCACGGCCGAACACCTCGTCCAGCATCACCGGGGTCAGCCGGCCGGTGAAGGTGTTCTGCTGGCTGACATGGAAGCACCCCAGCAGAACCGGTGCGCCGGGCACGCTGACCTGGGCGCCGTGGCCGAATTTCGGGCGCGGGACCGGTGGGCGTACCCCATAGGTCTTGATCATCGCCGGCCACCAGGCGGCCCAGGCGAAACCGCCGAGCGCCACCACCACCCGCAGTGTCGGCCGAACCAGTTGCAGCTCGCGCTGGGCCCAGGGAGCGCAGGTGTCGCGTTCCTCGGGCAGCGGTTTGTTGTCCGGCGGGGCGCAGCGCACCGCCGCGAAGATCCGGGTGTGCCGCAGCGCCAGGCCGTCGTCGGCGGACACACTGGTCGGCTGATTCGCCAGGCCGGCCCGGTGCAGCGCGGCGAACAGCACGTCGCCGGAACGGTCGCCGGTGAAGATCCGGCCGGTGCGGTTGCCGCCGTGCGCGGCAGGCGCCAGCCCGAGGATCGCGATCTCGGCGTCGGCCGGCCCGAAACCCGGCAGCGGACGGCCCCAGTAATCCTGGTCACGGAACGCGGCACGCTTGGTCACGGCCACGTCGGTGCGCCAGGCGACCAGGCGCGGGCAGGCGAAACAATCCGCGATGCGGGCGTCGAGCGAGGTCAGCGAGGCGGCTTCGGCTGCTTGCGTGGCGACTTCCTCGGGGGTACGCGCGGACGCGCCGGACGGGAGCACCCGATCAGCACAACATCCCGGCACAAGCCGCCCGCACCCGGGTCGGCGTCAGCGCGGCGCGACGGGGACGCTCGGTGTGGCGGGCGCCGAGGCGCTGGGCGCGGCAGCCGGTTCCGACGCGCCCGGCCCGGTCGTCGTGGTGGTGGGTTCCGGGGTGCCCGGCGCCGGCGGAGGCGTGGTGGCGCGAGGGTCCGGGCCGTTCTTGTCGAACGGCGGCGTGTCAGGGCACTGGGGGTAGCCCATGGCGCGGCTCTCGTACCCCACCCCGGCGGTCTCGTCGTAGCAGTAGCCGTCGCCGAGAAGGATCGGGCTGCCGTACTTGTCGTAGAGATGCACGCCGGTGAGAAGCTGCCCCCGCCCGTCGTAGACGTAGACGTCGTCGAGGTTCCCGAACGGCCCGCCGTTGTAGCCGACCTCCTGGTACGGGTCCTGCTGAGCGGCCGAGTCCACCTCGAGGAAACCGATCACCGCGAACAGCACCAGGAACGCGCTGCCGAACCGGAGCGCCCGCCGCCGCCACCGCCCCGCCGGAGCCGCCCGGCGGCCCAGCCAGACCGAGCCGAGGACACCGAGGGCCAGGATCATGACGGCCACGAGGTAGTCGATGAGATCGTCCCCGCCGACCCGCGGCAGCAGGCCGGGCGGGGTGCCCCGGTCGCCCACGACGACAGCGAACGCCATGGCTGCCAGATAGCCCCGGAGCACCCACCAGGCGGGCCGCAGGAGCACCAGGAAGTCACCGGCCCGGGGGTAGCCGAGCAGCGGGCCGATCCGTACGTCGGCCCGGTCCAGGAAGGCCCGGAGCCGGGCTCGGTGCCGCGCGGCCGTCTCGGCGGCCTGATCCGCGAGGCGCGACCGGCTCCCGGGCGGCAGCGTGCCGGCGGCCGGGATGCCCGCGCTGGCGATCAGCTCCGCCGCGTACGCCTCCGGTGGCCCCAGCCGCTCGGTGAGCGACCCGCCGCCCTCCGCCAGGACCTCGGCCAGATGCTCGGGCAGGTCCTCGAGGAGCTCGTCACGGATCCCGGCCGGCACGCCGGCGAGCGCCTGCCGGACGCCCTCGACGTAGCCGGCGATCTCGTCCTGTGCCGTGAGGTTCACGCCTTCCCCCGCTCGCGAAGCAGATCTTCCATGATCGATGCGAAGCCCTGCCAGACCTTGCCGGAGCGTTGCAGCTCGGCGCGGCCGGCGTCGTTGAGCGCGTAGTACTTCCGGTGCGGGCCCTCGTCGCTGGGCACCACGTAGCTGTTCAGCAGGCCGGCGTTGAAGAGCCGGCGCAACGTGCCGTAGACCGAGGCGTCACCGACCTCCTCCAGGCCGGCGGCCCGCAGGCGGCGCAGGATGTCGTAGCCGTAGCCGTCCTCGTCGCGCAGCACGGCCAGGACGGCCAGGTCGAGGACACCCTTCAGTAGCTGGGTCGCATCCACGCGGAGCACACTACTGCGCAATCCGAAGTAGCGTCAACAGCGCACTACCGCGGCGACGAAAAAGGGCGGAGCGACCGCTCCGCCCTTTTCGAGGTTCTACTTCTTCGTGATCACGCAGAGCAGGTAACCGTCCTTGCCCTCGCCGCCGCCCTGCAGCAGCGCCGCGTCGTCGGTCTCCTTGAAGAACTTGTCGCAGGCGGTGCTGTTCAGGTCGGTGGTGCCCGGGACCTTGCCGACGACGGTGAACTTGGCGTCCTTCGAGGCGCAGTCGACGGTCTCGGCGTCCACCTCGGTCGTCTTCTCGGTCACGGTCTGCTTGACCGCGATGCAGCTGCCGGCCTTGGCGTCGGCCGTCTTGTCCTCGGCCACCGCGGCGCTGACACCGGAGGCGAGCCCGAACTTGATCAGCCCGACGATCACCGCGATGCCGATGGCGCCGCCGAAGCCGAGGAACTTCTTGAAGCCCTTCTTCTTCGGCTGCTCGAAGGGAGACGCGGCGGCGGGCGCCGGGTAGCCCGAGCCACCGGCGTTCGGCGGCGGCAGCGGCGCGAAACCATCGCCGGGCGGCGGGAAGCCCTGGCCACCGTTGTTCGGCGGCGGGAAGCCCTGGCCGGCCGCGTTCGGCGCGGGGTAACCCTGGCCACCGGCGTTCGGTACGGGGTAACCCTGGCCACCGGCGTTCGGCGCGGGATAACCCTGGCCACCGGCGGGCGGGGGCGGGTTGGACGGCGCGCCGGACTGGGGCGGCATCACCGGGTCGGTCATCGGGGCGTTCCTTTCGAGGGGTCGCGCCGGCACCGATGGCCGGCACGCGAGGATAGCCACCGCCGTCGCCTCCGCGTTATCCCCCTCCCAGCTTCCTTTCAGCCAACTGGTCGGTTTCTGCCAGTTAGCCACCCGGCCGAGCCGATCCACGGGCGGACTCGAAGCCGGCCGAGCCGGAAAGGGCAGGTCGAAGGGGTAGACCGAGCCGAAGGAAGGCACGCCGAAGGAGCAGGCCGGACCAACCGGGAGCCGGCCCGCCACGGGCGAAGCGCGAGCTAGCCGACCAGACCGAAGGCGATGCCGTCGAGGATGTCGTGCTCCGAGGCGATCACGAAGTCGTGACCCGAGCGCTCGATGATCGACTTCATGATGAGAGCGCCCGCCCCGATCACATCCGCCCGCCCCGGGTGCATCACCGGCAGGGCGAGACGTTCGGCCACGGTCATCGCCAGAAGCTCGTCGGTGACACGGGTCACGGCCGCCGCGTCGACCCGGCTGTGGTGGATGCGCGCGGAGTCGTACACCTCAAGGTCGTGAGCCAGAGCCGTGACGGTCGTGACCGTCCCGGCGAGCCCGACCAGCGTCCGCGCCGCCCGGCCGGAAACGGCCGCCAGGGCCGTGTCCACCGCCTTCGCCACATCCGCCTCGGCCGCCGCGATCTCCGCCGCCGTGGGCGGATCGCTGTGCAGGTGCCGCTCGGTCATCCGGACACAGCCGATGTCCATCGAGATCGACTGCTCGACGCCGCGGGTGCCGGTGACGAACTCGGTGGAGCCGCCGCCCAGGTCGAACACCAGGTAGGGGCCCTCGGCGTCGAGGCCGCGCACCGCGCCGTCGAAGGAGAGCTGCGCCTCCTGGGCGCCGGTGATCACCTCCGGGTCGATGCCGAGCACGCCGCGGACCATGTCCCGGAAGTCCTGCGCGTTGGAGGCGTCCCGGCTGGCCGAGGTCGCGCACATCCGCACCCGGGAGACACCGAGCTCGGCGATCTCGGCGGCATAGCCCAGAAGAGCCTTGCGGGTACGCTCGATCGCCTCCGGGGCCAGCATCCCGGTCCGGTCCACGCCCTCACCGAGCCGGACGATCTCCATCCGCCGGGACACGTCGGTCAGCCCGTCCCCGGCCACGTCCGCGATCAGCAGCCGGATCGCGTTCGTGCCGCAGTCGACGGCGGCCACCCGGGCGCTCATCGAGATCCCTCCGTGGACGACCCCGACGTCAGCTCAGGGCGGACGAGCGTCCGGTCAGGCGTTGCGCTGATTCTCGACATTCCTCTTCACGGTCTCCAGGATTGCGTCGCCGACGTCGGCGACGAGGTTGCTGTTGCCCAAGGGTTCGGGCATGCGGAACTCGAGATACTCAATCAAGCCCTTCCGGAGGCGCAAAGAGCAAGGTGTCTCGCGTACAGTGGCTGCGTGACCGAGACGGTGCGCTGCGCGTAGGCTCCCAGGTCGCCCAGCAGCAGACACTGCGCACCTACGGCACCGCCCTCGACCACTCGTTCACGATCAAGGGCCGGGGCCGGCCGAAGAGGAAGCGCAAGAAGGACGCACGGCCGAGCCTGCAATACACCACCCGGGGTTTCTCGATCAAGAACAACCGACTCCATCTGCCTGGCAAGGTGATCGTCCCGGTCGTCTGGTCCCGCGAACTCCCCTCGAAGCCGACCAGCGTCCGCGTCTACCGTGACAACCTCGGCCACTGGTACGCATCCTTCGTGGTCCGCCGCGAGACGGCCACAACTGGCGAGGTTGACCTGCCAGGCATCGGCATCGACTGGGGCGTGACAACCACCGCCACCACCACCGACCCGGCCTACGATCTGCCGCACCTCGGGCACCGCCGTCGCTGCGCCGCCGAGCTGGCCAAGGCCCAACGCACAATGGCCCGACGCCGTGGACCGAAGGGCCGTCCGCAGTCGAAGGGCTACCACCAAGCCAAACGCCAAGCCGCCCGAATCGCGAAGAAGGCGGCCCGGCGGAACACTCACGACGCCCGCGTCTGGGCCAAGGGCGTCGTCGACCATCACAGCCTGATCGCTGTCGAAGACCTCAAACCACAGGTCCTCGTCGAGACGCGGATGGCCCGTAAGGCCGCCGACGCAGCGATCGGGGCATGCAAACGAGAGTTGAAAGAACGTGGTGTGCGGGCGGGCCGGAAGGTGGTGCTGATACCGCCCGCTTACACCACGATGACCTGCTCCAGATGCGGTGAGAGAGCCGATCACCGCCTCGGACTGGGTGTACGAGTCTTCGAGTGCGCGGCCTGCGGCTACACCGCGCACCGTGACCTCGACGCCGCGCGGACGATCCTCGCCACGGCTGAACGCGACCGTGCCGGTGCCGACGACGTCAGACATCGGATCGCCGCCTTCCGGGACGGTGGAGCAGGTGCAGTCCGAGCTGAGAAATCCCCCGAGTTCATCCGTGGGGATGTCGTCAAAGATGCAGCAGCATTCTCTTGTTCCCCAGCGTGTTCGGCTTGACCCGTTCCAGGTCGAGGAATTCGGCGACACCTTCGTCGTACGACCGGAGCAGTTGCTCGTAGACCGGGTGCGGCACCGGCGCCCCGTCGATCTCGGTGAACCCGAACGAGGCGAAGAACCGGGTCTCGAAGGTGAGGCAGAAGACCCGGCGTACGCCCAGCTCCCGTGCCTGGTCCAGGAGCGCGGCGACGATCTTGTGACCGATCTTCCGACCGCGCAGGGCGGGGTCGACAGCGACGGTCCGGATCTCGGCGAGGTCCTCCCACATCACGTGCAGCGCGCCGCACCCGGCGACCCGCCCGGTCTCGTCCTCGGCCACCCAGAACTCCTGCACCTGCTCGTACAGGGTGACGGTGGCCTTGCTGAGCAGCCGGCGATCGGTGGTGTACGTGTCCACCAGGGACCGGATCGCCCGGATGTCCCCGGTCCTGGCCCTGCGGATGATCACTCGTCGGCCGCGATCCGGACGCAGGGGCCACCGGCCCAGTACGGCTCGATCGCGTCGCGGACCTCGTCACCGAACGGGTTGACGCCACGCCCGGCGGCGAGCGCGTGACCGAGGTGGACGTGCAGGCACTTGACCCGGTCCGGCATGCCGCCGGCCGACACGTTCTTGATCTCCGGCACGTCGTCGATGGCGGTCCGCCGGTCCAGATAGTCCTGGTGCGCGGCCGCGTACCTCTGCGCCAGCTCCGGATCGGTGCTGAGCCGCTCCTGCATGTCCCGCATGACCCCGGCCGACTCCAGGCGGCTGCACGCGGCGGTGGCGTGCGGGCAGGTCAGGTAGAACAGGGTCGGGAACGGCGTGCCGTCGTCGAGGCGGGGCGAGGTCTCCACCACGTCGGGGTTGCCGCACGGGCAGCGGTGGGCGACGGCGCGGGTGCCGCGCGGGCGGCGGCCGAGCTGGGCCGCCACGATGTCGAGGTCGGCGGGTGTGGGTTCGTCCATGGGTTGAGGATCAGTCCTGAGGCTTAGCGTCGGGTTGCTCTGCGTTGGCGGCTTGCACACTGCCCCACAGCGTGTCGTACCAGCGGTCGGGGGCGCCGGCCGGGGTCAGCCGGGTGGCGTCGCTCGCGCCCTCCGGGCTGTCCACGACCCGCAGCGGGGTCTCCCCCCGGCGCACGTAGTTGAACCGCTCCCGCGCCTGGATGCGCAGGTACTCGTCGTCGTTCCACTTCTTCAGCTGCTTCCGCGCCTCGACGATCTCGCCCTGCCGGTCGACCAGCGCCTGCTCCATCTCGGCGATCTCGGACTCCTGCTCCAGATACACCCGGAGGGGGTAGGTGTAGGCGAGGGCGAGCGCCACGACGAGCGCGATGAGGATGGTGGCCCGGCTGGTCAGCGCGCGCGGGCGGGGTGCGTCGGTGCGTTCGGCGGCTGCGCCGCTCCTCGACCCCTCGGGGGTACGGCGGGACGACGGCGCCCGGACCGGTCCGGTGTTCCTGGTGCGCGACGACGTGCGCGCGGAGGTGCGGGTCGGGGTGGGACGGCCGCCCGCGCCGGTCCGGCGGCGGCTCGGGCCCTGACCGCTCGGTATGCGGCGCTCGGTCATCTCCGCCCTCCCCCGCTAGCCGTGTCCGGTGACACCCGCCGCAGAGAATCTATGTCTCCGGGGCGGGCGCCACCAAACTCGATGATCCTCGCCGGACGGTCAGCCGACGCGGTAACGCGGGAACGCGCCCGCACCGGCGTACCGGGCGGCGTTCTCCAGCTGCTCCTCGATGCGCAGGAGCTGGTTGTACTTCGCGACCCGGTCGGACCGGGCCGGGGCGCCGGTCTTGATCTGGCCGGAGCCGACCGCGACGGCCAGGTCGGCGATGGTGACGTCCTCGGTCTCGCCCGAGCGGTGCGACATCATCGTCTTGAAGCCGGCCCGGTGGGCCAGGTCCACGGCGTCGAGGGTCTCGGTGAGCGAGCCGATCTGGTTCACCTTGACCAGCAGGGCGTTGGCGGCGTTCTCGGCGATGCCGCGGGCCAGGCGCTGCGGGTTGGTGACGAACAGGTCGTCGCCGACGATCTGGACCTTGTCGCCGAGCTGAGCGGTCAGCGCGGTCCAGCCGGCCCAGTCCTCCTCGTCCAGCGGGTCCTCGATGGAGACGATCGGGAAGTCGGCGGCGAGCTTCGCGTAGTACGCGATCATCTCGTCGGTCGACTTCGGGGCGCCCTCGAAGACGTACGCCCCGTCCTTGTGGAACTCGGTCGCGGCGACGTCCATGGCCAGGACGATGTCGCTGCCCAGGGTGTAGCCGGCGGCCTGCACGGCCTCGGCGATCAGCTCCAGGGCCGCGACGTTCGCCGACAGGTTCGGCGCGAAGCCGCCCTCGTCGCCGAGGCCGGTGGACAGGCCCTTCTTCTTCAGCACCGACTTGAGCGCGTGGTAGACCTCGGCGCCGGCCCGGACGGCCTCGCGGAAGGTCGGCGCGCCGATCGGGGCGATCATGAACTCCTGGACATCGACGTTGGAGTCGGCGTGCGACCCACCGTTCAGGATGTTCATCATCGGCACCGGCAGCAGCGACGCGTTGGGGCCACCGAGGTAGCGGAACAGCGGCAGCTCGGCGGAGGCGGCGGCGGCCTTGGCGACGGCGAGCGAGACGCCCAGGATGGCGTTCGCGCCCAGCTCCGACTTGGTGTCCGTGCCGTCCAGGTCGAGCATCTTCTGGTCGATCAGGCGCTGGTCGGAGGCCTCGTAACCGACGAGCTCGTCGATCAGCTTCTCCTCGATGTTCTCGACCGCCTTGAGAACACCCTTGCCGAGGTAGCGGCTCTTGTCGCCGTCGCGGAGCTCGAGCGCCTCGAAGGCGCCGGTGGAGGCGCCGGACGGCACCGCCGCGCGGCCGACGGAACCGTCGTCCAGGCCGACCTCGACCTCGACGGTCGGGTTGCCCCGGGAATCGAGGATCTCGCGGGCGACGATTGCTTCAATGGTGGCCATTGGTCGTGTCGCTCCCTAACGTTTGTACGAATACAGTTTCGGTCCGCGACCCTGCGGGCCGACCACACCCGCAGAGCGTATCGAGTCCGGCGATGACTCGTTCGCGGGGCCGGTCAACTGCACCCGCGGATCGCCTCAAACCCGCGGCGTACCTGCCGAACCTCTGGGCACTATGACCAGTAGCCTGTTTCCCGCTGACGGGTCCCGTGTCGAGCTGGACACCGGAGGACAGATCCTTCCGGACGTCCGGCTGGTGGAGTCCTCCGGCGACATCGTGACGCTCTCCCTCGCCCTCGCCGACATCGCGCTCATCGCCGGCTCCCCGGTGACCCTGCGCTGGCCGGCCGGCCCGCGCGGCCGGCACATCCAGCGCGGCACCGTGCAGCTCATCGACGAGAACCGGATCGGCCTGCGGATGGCCGGTGAGCCGGAGATCGAGCAGCTGCGCAACTACGTCCGCGGTGGTGGCGGCGAATCGGTGCTGCTGGTACGGCCCGGCGAGCCGGAGGCGATCGGCTACGTGCACGACATCAGCGAGCACTCGGTCCGGGCCCACTTCACCGGCGTCGAGCTGCGCCCCGGCCAGGACATGCGGCTGCGGATCCAGCTCCACGACGAGATCGTCGAGTTCCCGGCGATCGCCCTGCGGGTCAGCTCGATCCGCCAGCAGGTGCCGGTCCGTGGGCCGCTCGTGGTGGAGATGGTGGCGATCTTCGACCAGGACGAACGCCAGGCCAAGGTGATCCGCCGGTACGTGATGCGGCTGCAGCTGGCGGCCCGCCGGGAGGCCACGGCCGCGCAGCGTCTCGCGGACGAGGTATTCGCCGAGGCCATGGAGGCCCACTGAATCCGCCGCGGCCATTTCCCATTTCCGCGTGAATCTAATGAATAGGAGTCATCGGTCCCGTTAATTGCGGGCCGATTGACCCTCCATTCATCGACGACCGTCGCCGGATACTCGTTTGCGTGGGGTGCGCGGGTACGCAAGGGTGGTCTCGTGCCCGCCACCCCGCCTGTCCGCGGCCTGCCCGTCCTGTTCACCCTCGCCCTGCTCGGTTCGGCCGGTTGCGCCGGCGACGGCCGGGCCAGCGCCGCCGGGCCGGCCCGGGAGGACCTGGTCTCCGAGGCGGCCGACCGGGTGGCCGCGGCCCGCGCCACCACCTGGACCGCCGCGTACCGGCTGGCCGGTGGCGGCGCCGCCCGGGTGGTGTGGTCCGGGGAGCCGGCCCGCAGCGCCTACGTCTTCCCGTCCGGCCGGACCATCCGCACGGCGGCCGCTCTGACCCGGTGCGCCGGCAGCGGCGGCGAGACCGTCTGCACCGCCACCGCGCCGGCCGGCGACGGCACGGACGAGGTGCCGGCCGGCTCCGGGCTGATCGCCCCCGGCACGGTCCTGGACCTGCTGGAGACCGCGGCGATCGACCCGGACGTGACGGTCGAACCGCGGGAGACGACGATCGCCGGCCGGCACGCCTCCTGCCTGGAGGTGGCCGGCGCCGCCGATTTCGACGTCTGCGTGACCGTCGACGGGACGGTGGCCGCCTTCACCGGCACGGTCGGCGGCGCCCCGGTGGAGATGGTGCTCACCGATTACCGCGCGGGCGCCGACGAGGCCGACTTCACCGTCCCGCACGGCGCCCGCCTCGTCGACCGCCGTTAGGGCGCGTCCGGCTGGTCGTCAGGGCTGTCTCCGCCGCGCTGCGACAGCCCTGACGACCAGCCGGGCCCTGCCTCAGACCCCCAGCAGGGCGCGCAGGTGGCGCGGGGGTGGGGAGCCGTGCGCCAGCATCGCGTCGTGCCAGGCTCTCGGGGTGGCGCCGAACGGGCGGGCCGCCGCGATCTCCGCCACCTCGGAATAGCCCACGAAGTAGGTGGAGAGCTGGGTCGAGGTGAGCAGCGCCCGCCGCCACTTGCCGGCCGCCTCGCCCTCCTCCTGGAAACCGGGCCCGGTCATCAGCGCCATCGCCTCGGCCTCGGGCAGGTCCTCGCAGTGGGTCAGCTGGTCGATGATCGCGTTGAGGGTCATCCGCAGCTGCATCTTGAGCTGCTGCAGGCGGACCGGCAGGCCGCCGAACCCGAGGTCGGTCATCAGCTCCTCGGCGTAGACCGCCCAGCCCTCGACGAACGGCCCGGACCAGCCCAGCGACCGGACCCGGGTGGCGGCCCGGAACCGCCGGGAGTGGGCGATCTGCAGGAAGTGACCGGGCATCGCCTCGTGGACGGTGAGGTTGCGCAGCATCTCGTCGTTGTACTCACGGTAGAAGCTGGTGATCCGCTCGGCGGGCCAGTCGGACGGGGCCGGCGCGATGCAGTAGAAGGTGGGCACGTCGGCGGTCTCGAGCGGGCCGGGTGCGTCGCAATAGGCCACCGCGACGCCGCGGGCGAACTCCGGCATCTCCTCGATCACGCACGGATCGCCGACCAGCGAGATCACGTCGTGCTCCCGGACGAAGGCGGTCGCCTCGTCCATCGTCGACTTGGCGAGACCGACGATGGTGTCGTTGCCGGGGCGGCGCTCGGCGATCGCGTCCAGGGCGCGGCGGACCGTCTCGTCGGTGGCCGGGCCGCCGGTCAGCTCGGCGGCGGCCGAGCGCAGGGCGGCGCCGACCCGGTCCAGGTTGTCCCGGGCGCGGGACAGCACCTCGGCGGCGGACAGCTCGGTGTCGAGGGTGTGCCAGAGCCGGGCCTCCCAGCGCCGGCGGCCGAGCCGCGGGTCACGGCCGGGCTCGCCGCTGTCCAGCCGGGCACGCAGCCAGCCGTCGAACTCGCCGAGCGCGGCCAGCGCGGCGGCGGCCGCCGGCTCGACGGCGCCGCGCAGCCCCGGCTCGCGGGCCAGCAGCGCGGGCACCTCGGCCCGGATCAGCCCGGCCGTGCCGGCGAACTGGCCGACCGCGGTCTCGGCATGCACGCGGGGCACGTCGCGCAGCACCGCACGGGCGGTGGCCAGCGCGTCCGGCAGGGCGGCGAGCCGGCCGGCCAGGCTGGCCAGCCGCTCGTCGAGCGGGGCGAACGGCCGGGCGATCAGGGCGTGCAGCAGCGGGCCGGGGTTGTGGTCGAGCGGGTTCCACTCGTGCTCGCGGATCTCGGTCAGCTCGAACAGGGACCGCTCCACCCGAGCCGTCAGGATCGCGTGGTCGACCTGGTCCTCCGCGCCGAGACCGTCGGCGTCGACCCCGCTGAGCGCGTCGCCGGCGTCGCGCAGCATGGCGACCCGGGCGGTGACCGCGGCGGCGGAGTGATCGGGCAGGCGGTCGTCGAAACGGTGATCGCCCGCGGAGGACGCCGCGGCGGGGTCGCTCTCCAGCAGGGCGTCGACGATGCGCTCGGCGAGCGCTACGAACTCCGGCATGTCCCCGAAACTACTCGGGACCTCCGACATTTTCCGCCGCACGCACCGCGTCCGCGAACTCCAGGACGGCAGACCGCAGCTCGGCCTCCGCGTCCAGGCCCGCGGCGCGGGCCTCGGCAACCACTTTCAACAGCAGGCTGCCGAGGTCGTCCCGATCCGGCAGGGGTACCTCCACCGCGCCCCGCTCGGCTCGGTGCAGGATCTTCGCGGCCAGGGCGAGGGCGGGCTGGCTCAGCGCGATCCCGTCCAGCACCGAGTCCCGGGCCTTCTCCTCGCGTTTGATCCGCTCCCAGTTGGCGGTGATCTCCTCGATGTCCGCGACCTGCTCGCCGGCGAACACGTGCGGGTTCCGGCGGATCATCTTCTCCACCAGGGTGCCGGCCACGTCGTCGATGCTGAAGCGGTCGGCCTCCTCGTGGTCCTCGGCGAGCCGGGCGTGCAGCACCACCTGGAGCAGCACGTCACCGAGTTCCTCGCGGAGCGCGCCGAGATCCTCGCCGAGGATCGCGTCGTACGCCTCGTAGCTCTCCTCCAGCAGGTACGGCGCGAGCGTCCGGTGGGTCTGCTCCCGTTTCCACGGGTCGCCGCCGGGCGACGCCAGCCGGTCCATCACCGCGACCGCATCCAGCAGCCGGGCGCCGGGCGGGTCCCACGAGCCGTACATCAGCTCCAGCTCGGCCAGGCCCGGCTCCCGGGCCAGGCGCAGCCCCAGCTGCCGGGCGAAGGACTGGTCACCGTCCGGCCCGGCGAGCCACACCGCGGCGGGCTGCCCGGCGATCGCGTCGAGGAACCCCTGGGCGTCGGTGTCCAGGACGGTGACCGGGACGCCGGTCACCCGCAGCGCCACCGCCTGCGGGCCGTCCGCGGCGGCGAAGACGGGGTACGCCCGGACGGTGTCCCAGGCCTCGGCGGTGAGCAGCCCGGCCGGCAGTCGCGGCGACGTGACGAGAAGGACGATCCGGGTGCTCAAGAGACGTCGGCCACCGGAACGGACTGGTCGTCGCCGAGCCGCGTCTTGATCAGATCGAGCTTCGTCGTCTCGTCCTGGAGCCAGAGCACGCTCACCTCGAAGGGGTGGTACCGCGGGTTGACCTTGACGCCGAGGTCGGTGGCGGCGGCCTGAATCCGGTCCCGGACCTGCGAGACGGCGGCGACCACCTTGAGGTTCTGCTCGGACTGCTCGGCCTTCCAGGCGCTGAAGTCCTGGCCGGGCTGGACGCCGCCGACCGAGACGAAGGCGTCGAACACCTCACGCATCTCCGCGTCCTGCGGTGCGGTGGCGGACGTCAGGTACGACTCGACCAGCAGCTCGCGCAGCATCAGGCCCTCGGTGAGGACCCGCACGTAGTCGGAGCCGGCGGGCAGTTTCCGGTCGGCGGCGACAGCGTCGTACGGCACCGTGGCGGGCAGTCGCACCTGCCGCTCGGCGGCGACGCGCTCGTACAGGTCCCGGGCGACCAAGGCGTGCACGATGTCCGCCCGGCTGAACGGCATCCGCACCGGCTGCGCCTGCTCGGCGGCGGCCTGGTCCCGCGCCTGTGTGGTCAGCGTGTCGTGCGCGTCGTCCCAGATCTCCTGGACCTCCTGCTCGGAGACCGTCTCGGCGCCGCCCAGATAGGCGGCGACGGTCGGCTCCGACCGGCAGGCGGAGAGCCCGCCCACGGCGAGAGACGCGGCGACAACGGCGGTGGCGAGTCGGCGAGCACGCAGCATGGTCAACACTCTCTCACGCTCACTGTGATCTTCGTCGCCCCGCCCCGAGCCGATTTCATGCCTTGGCCGGCGCGGGGACGTCGCCGAGCACGTTCTTCAGCAGGTCGGCGCACCATTGGAGCAGGGCCTGGTCGCGGACCGGCTCGCCACCGATCCGGCGGGTGCTCGGCCAGGGCACGCTGACCTGGTCGGCGCCGGTCTTGTAGACGGAGTCGGGGTGGTAACGCTTCAGCCGCATCTGCTTGGAGTCGGGCAGCGCCAGCGGCGAGAACCGGATGTGCTTGCCCTGCAGCGACACGTCGGTGAGGCCGTAGGCGCGGGCCAGCTGCCGGAACCGGGCGACCGCGATCAGGTTGACCACCGGGGCGGGCGGTTCGCCGTACCGGTCGTTCATCTCGGCGACGACCTCGTCGAGGCGGGCGCCGTCGCGGGCCTCGGCGAGTTTGCGGTACATCTCCAGGCGCAGGCGCTCGACCGAGATGTACTCGGTGGGCAGGTGCGCGTCGATCGGCAGGTCGATCTTGACCTCGGGCTCCTCCTCGGGACGCTCGCCCTTGAACTGGGCGACCGCCTCGCCGACCATGCGCACGTACAGATCGAAGCCGACGCCCTCGATGTGGCCGGACTGCTCGCCGCCGAGCAGGTTGCCGGCGCCGCGGATCTCCAGGTCCTTCATCGCCACGTACATGCCGGCGCCGAGTTCGGTGTGCTGGGCGATGGTGGCGAGCCGCTCGTGGGCGTGCTCGGTGAGCGGCTTCTCCCGGGGGTAGAGGAAGTACGCGTACGCCCGCTCGCGTCCCCGGCCGACGCGGCCGCGGATCTGGTGCAGCTGGGCGAGGCCGAGCAGGTCGGCACGTTCCAGGATGAGGGTGTTGGCGTTCGGGATGTCGATGCCGGACTCGACGATGGTGGTGCAGACCAGGACGTCGAACTCCTTCTCCCAGAAGCCGACCATCACCTTCTCGAGCTGTTCCTCGCTCATCTGGCCGTGCGCCACCGCGACCCGGGCCTCGGGCACCAGCTCGCGCAGCTTGCGGGCCGCCCGGTCGATCGACTCGACCCGGTTGTGCAGGTAGAACACCTGGCCGTCGCGGAGCAGCTCGCGGTGGATGGCGGCGGCGACCTGCTTCTCGTCGTACGCCCCGACGTAGGTGAGAACCGGGTGCCGCTCCTCCGGCGGGGTGGCGATGGTGGACATCTCGCGGATGCCGGTGATCGCCATCTCCAGGGTCCGCGGGATCGGGGTGGCCGACATGGTCAGCACGTCCACCGAGGCGCGCAGGGCCTTGAGCTGCTCCTTGTGCTCGACGCCGAACCGCTGCTCCTCGTCCACGATGATCAGGCCGAGGTTCTTGAAGCGGGTCGACTTGGCGATCAGCCGGTGCGTTCCGATGATGATGTCGACGGTGCCGTCGGCGGCGCCCTCCAGGGCGAGCGCCGCCTCCTTCGGCGTCTGGAAGCGGGACAGCTGCCGGATCTGCACCGGGAACTGGCTCATCCGCTCGGTGAACGTGTTGAAGTGCTGCTGGGCGAGCAGCGTGGTGGGCACCAGCACGGCGACCTGCTTGCCGTCCTGCACCGCCTTGAACGCCGCCCGGACCGCGATCTCGGTCTTGCCGTAACCGACGTCGCCGCAGATCAGCCGGTCCATCGGGACCTGCAGCTCCATGTCGTGCTTGACCTCGACGATCGCGGCCATCTGGTCGGGGGTCTCGGTGTACGGGAAGGCGTCCTCCAGCTCCCGCTGCCACGGGGTGTCCGGCCCGAACGCGTGGCCCTGCGAGGCCTGGCGGGCGGCGTACAGCTGGATCAGCTGGGCGGCGATCTCCTTGACCGCCTTCTTGGCGCGGGCCTTGCTCTTCTGCCAGTCGGCGCCGCCCATCTTGTGCAGCGCGGGCGACTCGCCGCCGACGTAGCGGGAGAGCTGGTCGAGCTGGTCGGTGGGCACGTAGAGCCGGTCGCCGGGCTGGCCGCGCTTGGACGCGGCGTACTCGATCACCAGGTACTCCCGGTCGGCGCCGTTGACCTTGCGCTGCACCAGCTCGATGTAGCGGCCGATGCCGTGCTGCTCGTGCACGACGAAGTCGCCGGTCTTGAGCTCGAGCGGGTCGATGGTGTTGCGCCGCCGGGCCGGCATCTTGCGCATGTCCTTGGTGGACGCGCCCCGGCCGCCGGAGATGTCGTTGCCGGTGATCACCGCGAGCCGGGACGCCTCGTCGACGAAGCCATGGTTGAGCCCGCCGCAGGTGATCAGCAGCTGCCCGTCCTGGATCGGCTGGGCGATCGAGTCGACCGGGGTGACCCCGAGACCGGCGTCGCGCAGCAGCTCGGCGGCCCGCTGGGCGGTGCCCTTGCCCTCGAAGACGAGCGCGATCGCCCAGCCCTGCCCGGCCCATCCGGCCAGGTCCGCGGCGAGACGGCCGGTGTCGCCGTGGTAGAGCGGGACCGGCTGGGCGGCGAGCGCGACGGCGTCACCGAGGTCCGGCGCGACCTCCACCGCGGTGCTGTCCTCCCAGGGCAGCGCCTCGGGCGACGAGTCGGCGGAGGCCAGCCCGAACGGCGAGAGGGTCCACCAGGGCTGCTGGAGAACGGCGGCGTGTGCCCGTACATCGGCAAGGGTCTTGAAAGCGACAGCGCCCACGTCGATCGGCGCCTGACCGCCGACCGCTGCCGCCGCCCAGGAGGCCTCCAGGAACTCGTCGGAGGTCCGGGTCAGGTCGTGGGCGCGGGTGCGGATCCGCTCCGGGTCGCAGAGCAGCACGTGGGTGCCGGCCGGCATGCAGTCGATCAGCAGCTCCATGCTGTCGGTGCCGCTGAGCAGGGCGGGCGCCAGGGACTCCATGCCCTCGACCGGGATGCCCTCGGCGAGCTTGTCGAGGATCTCGGCCAGCTCGGGGTGCTGGGCCGACAGCTGCAGGGCGCGGGCCCGCACGTCGGAGGTCAGCAGCAGCTCGCGGCACGGCGGCGCCCACAGCGCGTGCACCTTGTCGATGGTGCGCTGGTCGGCGACCGCGAAGGTGCGGATCTCCTCGACCGTGTCGCCCCAGAACTCGACCCGGGACGGGTGCTCGTCGGTGGGCGGGAAGACGTCCAGGATGCCGCCGCGGACGGCGAACTCGCCGCGCTTGGTGACGAGATCGACCCGCGCGTACGCCATGTCGGACAGCCGCCGCGCCACCTGCTCGAGCTCCGCGTCACGGCCGGTGACCAGCTCCACCGGCTCCAGGTCGCCGAGGCCCTTGAGCTGTGGCTGGAGCATCGACCGGACCGGCGCGACGACGACCTGGAGCGGGTGCTCGCCGGGGTGGGCGAGGCGGCGCAGCACGGCGAGCCGGCGGCCGACGGTGTCGGAGCGCGGGGACAGGCGCTCGTGCGGCAGCGTCTCCCACGACGGGTAGACCGCGACCCTCCCGGGGTCGATCAGGCAGCCCAGCGCGTCGGCCAGGTCGTCGGCCTCGCGGGAGGTGGCGGTGACGGCGAGGACCGGGCGGCCGGCGCCGCCGGCATCGGCGGAGCCGGCGACGGTGGCGACCACGAACGGCCGCAGCGAGACCGGCGCGGTCAGGTCGAGCGAGTCGGAGGAGGCGTTGCCTTTCGCCGCGAGGTCCCGCGCGCGTGCGAGCCCGCGGTCACGCAGGGCGGCAGGAATCAGGCCGGAGAGTTGCATGCGAGAAGACCCCCTGAGGGCACGACGAACAGCCCCGAACCAGATCGGGACGGGGGTGTGCCCCTCAGCTTAGTCCGACACTCCGACAGAACCGGCACCGCGCGCCTTATCGCACAGCATGTCCGACATGTGGGCCGACCAGCCATGGAAGAGTGCCCGAACGTTGCACGCGAAACATGGGGAGGCAACGTGCATATCATACTTTTCCGCTCAGCTGGTCCGAGCGTCTGAGCGATGAGCATCCTGCACACCCCGGATCCCGGGGCTACTCAGCATGCCCCCAAGGTGCCACCGCAGCGCCCGCCGGTCGGCAGCGTGCCGATGCCCGCCGGCGAAATGGGCAGCACGCATCTGCTGCCGCGGCAGTCCGCGTACAGCGCGTACAGCGTGCTGGCCGGCCCGGCCGAACCGGCCCCGGCGGACGGCGCGGAGTACCGGGTGCGGATGCGGCGCCTGGCCCGGCGCCGTCCGGTCCGGACACTGCTGATCACCCTGTTCGCCTTCGCGTTCGAGAGCACCTTCTTCGGCTGGCTGATCACCTCGATCGAGATGCCCGACCAGCGCCTGCAGACGGTCCTCTACCTGGCCACCGCGTTCATGATCGCGGCGACCGCGGCGATCGAACTGTTCCGGCTGGTCAACGTCGTGACGCTGTGCCTGGCAACGCTCTGGGCACGGGATCCGCAGCCGGTCGTGCCGGACACCGGGCTGCGGGTCGCGTTCCTGACCACGATCGTGCCCGGCAAGGAGCCGGTGGAGATGGTGGAGCGGACGCTGCGGGCGGCCCGCCGGATCCGGTACGACGGCCGGTACGACGTGTGGCTGCTCGACGAGGGCGACGACCCGGTGGTGAAGCTGATGTGCCGCCGGCTCGGGGTCAAGCACTTCAGCCGCCGGGGCATCGGCGACTTCAACACCGAGCAGGGCCGGTACAAGGCGAAGACCAAGCACGGCAACTACAACTCCTGGCTGACCGCGCACGGCGGCGAGTACG
The DNA here is from genome assembly GCF_055562375.1 of Actinoplanes sp. NPDC019969. Lineage (NCBI taxonomy): Bacteria > Bacillati > Actinomycetota > Actinomycetes > Micromonosporales > Micromonosporaceae > Actinoplanes > Actinoplanes sp. NPDC019969. The sequence goes on from NZ_JBVHFK010000002.1 coordinate 471,510, forward strand.
ACGTGTTCGTCTCGGTCGACCCGGACCACGTGCCGCTGCCGAACCTCTGCGAGCGGCTGCTCGGCTACTTCCGTGATCCGGACGTGGCGTTCGTGATCGGTCCGCAGATCTACGGCAACTACGACAACCGGGTGACCCGCTGGGCCGAGTCGCAGCAGTACCTCTTCCACTCGCTGCTGCAGCGGGCCGGCAACCGGCGCGGCATCGCCATGCTGGTCGGCACCAACAACGCGGTACGCATCTCCGCGCTGGACCAGATCGGCGGCCTGCAGGACTCGATCACCGAGGACATGGCGACCAGCCTGAAGGTGCACGCCACCCGCAACCCGGCGACCGGCCGCCGGTGGACCTCGGTCTACACCCCGGACGTCCTGGCCGTCGGTGAGGGCCCGTCCTCCTGGACCGACTTCTTCACCCAGCAGCACCGCTGGTCGCGGGGCACCGACGAGGTGGTGGTCCGCACGTTCGCCGGGATGCTGTGGCGGCTCGGGCCGGCCCGGGCGCTGCACTACGGGCTGCTGATGTCGTACTACCCGCTGACCGCGCTGGCGTGGCTGCTCGGGGCGGTGAACGCGGCCTGTTTCCTGCTGCTCGGCGCGAAGGGCGTACAGGTGCCGGGTGAGGTCTGGCTGATGCTCTATGTGGACGCCGCGCTGTTCCAGGTCGGCCTGTACCTGTTCAACCGGCGGCACAACGTCAGCCCGCACGAGAAGTCCGGGTCGTCGGGCCTGGCCGGGATGCTCGCGTCGACGCTCTGCACCCCGGTCTACGTCTCGTCGTTCGTGTCCGCCGTGCTGCGCCGGACCACCGGTTTCGTGGTCACCCCGAAAGGCGACTCGACCAGCCCGGACCGGCTCGCCACGTTCGCGCCCGGCCTGCGCTGGGCCGCCCTCTACGCCCTGCTGCTGATCGTCTCGCCGTTCGTCGACCACGTCGACCCGGCGATGTACGCCTGGCCCGCCCTGAACCTCGCCATCTGTCTCACCCCCGTCCTGCTCTGGCGTGTTGATTTCGGCCGAACGGTTCGCCCGAAATCAACACGCGGAACGGACCGCAACCGGAAGGACACCCCGCGATGAAGCCCCGCTCGCGTCCCACCCTCGCTCGCCGGTTGACGAGCGGCCTGGTCACGCTGGTGGTGCTGGCCGTCGTGGCGATCGCGAACCGGCCGATGGTCGCGGTCGCCGCCGAGGCGCTGCACGAGTTCCAGATCAACCGCCAGTCCTACAAGGAGCGGTACGGGCACTGGTCGCGGCTGCCGGTCCCGCAGGGTTTCAAGGTCAACGCGATCCACGCGGCGCTGCTGCACACCGGCAAGGTGCTGATCATCGCGGGCAGCGGCAACAACAAGGACGCGTTCGAGGCGAAGTCGTTCCGGACCGTGCTCTACGACCCGGCGAAGGACGAGTTCACCGAGGTGCCGACGCCGACCGACGTGTTCTGCGCCGGGCACACCTTCCTGCCGGACGGCAAGCTGCTGGTGGCGGGCGGGACGAAGTCGTACGAGGTGCTCGCCGAGGACGTGGAGCACGCCGCCGGGGTCATGAAGATCAAGAACGAGTCGCCGGACGGCGGCCCGCGGGTCCTGCCGAAGGGCACCCGATTCCTCGCGGCGGGCGGGGAGGCGTACCGGACGCGGGCCGCGGTGACCGTCCCGGCCGCCCGCAAGATCGTCCACGGCGCGCACACCATGGTGCACGCGGGCGAGGTGGAGGTGTGGGTGGACGCGGTCGCCAAGGGCGACCGGGCCGTGGTGAACTCCCCCGCCCAGTACGCGATGGACGGCCTGTCCGGACTGGCCGCCCGCAACCTCTACGGCGTCGCCGAGAAGATCACCCGGGAGAAGCAGGAGTACGGCGGGGACCGCACCTCCTACGAGTTCGACCCGGTGACCGAACGCTACGTGCGCACCGGCAACATGCGCGACGCCCGCTGGTACCCGACGCTCATCGGCCTGACCAGCGGTGACGTGCTCGCGGTCTCCGGGCTGGACCAGTTCGGCCGGATCCTGCCCGGCCGCAACGAGCGGTACCTGCCGGCCCAGCGCCGCTGGGTGGCCGCGCCGGAGCTCAAGCGGTACTTCCCCACCTACCCCGGCCTGCACCTGATGGCCGACGGGAAGGTCTTCTACTCGGGGTCCAACGCCGGGTACGGCTCGGACACCGAGGGCCGCACCCCGGGGCTCTGGGACGTCCGGCGCAACTCCTTCCAGGTGGTGCCCGGGCTGCGCGACGCGCACATGAACGAGACCAGCTCGTCGGTGCTGCTGGCCCCGGCCCAGGACCAGAAGGTGATGATCCTCGGGGGTGGCGGCGTCGGCGAGTCCGAGGAGTCCACCGCCCGGACCGCCATCGCCGACCTGGACGAGAAGGCCCCGCGCTACCGCCCCGGCCCGGACCTGCCGAAACCGGCCCGCTACCTGTCCACGGTGCTGCTGCCGGACGACACCGTGCTCACCACCGGCGGCTCCTCGGGGTACCGGGGTGGACCGTACCGGGGCACGCCGCGCAGCGACCTGTTCAACTCCCAGATCTACCACCCGGGACGGAACGCCTTCGCGACGGCGGCGGACTCGACGGTCGGCCGCAACTACCACTCCGAGGCGATCCTGCTGCCGGACGGCCGAGTGATCACCCTGGGCGGCGACCCGCTCTACGACAGGTCCGGCAAGAACGCCGGCACCTTCGAGCAGCGGATCGAGGTCTACAGCCCGCCCTACCTGTTCCAGGGCGAGCGGCCCACCATCTCCGGCGGCCCGGTCACCGTCGAGCGCGGATCAAAGGCCTTCTTCGGTACGCCGGACGCGTCCCGGATCACCTCGGCGCGGCTGATCCGCCCCAGCGCGGTCACCCACGTCACCGATGTCGACCAGCGGTCGGTGGCGCTCGGCCTGACACGTACCGGGGACGGCGTGCAGGTGACCGTGCCGCCTAAATACGGACTTGTCCCCTCAGGTTGGTACATGCTGTTCCTTGTGGACGAAAAAGGAATCCCGTCGGTCGCCCGCTGGGTCCGGGTGCGCTAGCCGGATGGTGCGGCACTTCCGCCGGGGCCGCCTCGCGCTGACGGTGGCCGCCCTGCTCGGCGTCACCGCGGGCGGCCTGCTGCTGCGTGACCCGGCGACCCCGGCGCCGATCGTGGCGCCGGGCCCCGCCCCGGCCACCCCGGCCGCCGTCGCCGGCCTCTACGTGGACCCGGACGGGCTGGCCCAGCGGCACCTGCGCGCCCTGCGGGCGTCCGGGCGGCACCGGGAGGCGGCGGCCGTCCAGCCGATCGCCGGGCAGCCGGCGGCGACCTGGTTCACCGACGCGCGGGCCGGGTTCGCCGACCGGGCCCGGCAGCTGGTCGCCACCGCCAACGCGGCCGGCCGGCTGCCGGTGCTCACGCTGTACTTCATCCCGAACCGGGACTGCCGGGGGTACTCCTCGGGCGGGGCGCGGGGCGGTCCGGCGTACCGGAAATGGATCTCCTCGATGTCGGGCGCCCTGCGCGGGCGCCGCGCCGTGGTGATCCTGGAACCGGACGCCGTCGCCCACGCCGTCTCCGGATGCCTCGGGCCGCGGGCCACCGCGACCCGGTTCGAGCTGCTCGCGCACGCCGTCGCCACCCTGCGGGCACACCCCGGCGTCGCCGTCTACCTGGACGCCGGGCACCCCGGATGGGTCCCGGCGGCCCGGATCGCGCCGGCCCTGCGCCGGGCCGGGGTGCTGCACGCCCACGGTTTCTCCCTCAACGTCGCCAACTTCGAGACCACCGCCGACAACGTCCGGTACGGGACGACGCTGTCCCGCCTCCTCGCCGGCCGGCACTTCGTGATCGACACCAGCCGCAACGGGTGGGGCCCGAACCGGGTCGCCAAGGGTGTCCGGCGCTGGTGCAACCCGCCCGGACGGCGGCTCGGGGCGGCCCCGACCCTGCGGACCGGGCTGCCGCTCGTCGACGCGTACCTCTGGGTGAAACGTCCCGGTGAGTCCGATGGCGCGTGCGGTGCCGGAGCACCGCCCGCCGGCCAGTGGTACCCGGCCTATGCACGGGCTCTGACCGGGTCATGAGACTCTTGACTCAATTCACCCCGTGACCGGGCCACGCCGATAACATCGGCGAAGTCGGGACAGCGCCGTCCTGGAGCCATCCGAGCGAAGGAGCGCCCCGATGACAGAGCAGCCTGCCCAACTCGAGCCAGAGGGCTCCGACGCAGAGCTCCGTGCCGACATCCGCCGGATCGGCACGCTGCTCGGTCAGACCCTGGCCCGGCAGGAGGGCCGTCCCCTGCTCGACCTGGTCGAGGAGATCCGCGCCCTGGTCCGCCAGGACGCCCCGGCCGCCGCCGACCGGCTCGCCGCCATGGACATCACCACCGGCACCAAGCTGGCCCGCGCCTTCTCGACGTACTTCCACCTGGCGAACATCACCGAGCAGGTGCACCGGGCCCGCGACCTGCGCCGCCGCCGCGCCAAGAACGGCGGCTGGCTGGACCAGGCCGCCAAGCGGATCGCCGAGAAGGGCGTGCCGGCCGACGAGGTCGCCGCCGCCGCCCGCCGCCTCGCCATCCGCCCGGTCTTCACCGCGCACCCCACCGAGGCCGCTCGCCGCTCGATCCTGTCGAAGCTGCGCCAGGTCGCCGACTCCCTCGACGCCGAGTCGGCCGCCGCCGCGCTGTACGGCGCCACCGACACCACCGTCTCCACCAAGCGGTTCGCCGAGCTGATCGACCTGCTCTGGCAGACCGACGAGCTGCGCCTGGACCGGCCGGACCCGACCGACGAGGCCCGCAACGCGGTCTACTACCTCAAGGACCTGTACGCCGACGCCGCCCCGCAGGTGCTCGACGACCTGGCCGAGACGCTGCGCCGGCTCGGCGTGGAGACCGCGCCCACCTCGAAGCCGCTCAGCTTCGGCACCTGGATCGGCGGCGACCGCGACGGCAACCCGTTCGTCACCCCGAAGGTCACCAGCGAGGTCCTGCTCATCCAACATGAGCACGGCATCCAGGCCACCGAGAAGGCGATGGACAAGCTGATCGACGAGCTGTCGGTCTCCCGGCGGCTGCGCGGCGTGTCCCTCGACCTGTCCGCCAGCCTCGCCCAGGACCTCGACAACCTCCCCGAGATCCCGCAGCGGTTCCGCCGGGTCAACGCCGAGGAGCCGTACCGGCTCAAGATCCGGGCGATCAAGGCGAAGCTGGCCAACACCCGGGCCCGGCTGGTCAACGGCACCTCGCACGTGCCCGGCCGCGACTACCTCGGCAGCGACGAGCTGATCGCCGACCTGGAGCTGATGCGCGCCTCGCTGGCCCGCAACTCCGGCCAGCTGTCCGCCGTCGGCGTGGTGTCCACGGCGATCCGGCAGGCGTCCGCGTTCGGCCTGCAGCTGGCCACCCTCGACGTCCGCGAGCACGCCGAGAAGCACCACGAGGTGCTGCAGCAGATGTACGCCCAGGTCGGCGAGGTCGACGACTACGCCACCCTGGACCGGGCGTCCCGGACCAAGCTGCTCGCCTCCGAGCTGACCGGGCGGCGGCCGCTGTCCAACGCCGACACCCCGCTCACCGACTCGGCACGCAAGACGTTCGACGTGTTCCACACCATCCGCACGTCGCAGGCGCGGTTCGGTGAGGACGTCATCGAGTCGTACATCATCTCGATGACCCTCGGCGTCGACGACGTGCTCGCCGCCGCCGTGCTGGCCCGCGAGGCCGGCCTCATCGACATCCACACCGGCCGCGCCCAGGTCGACATCATCCCGCTGCTGGAGACCCCGGCCGAGCTGGACGCCGGCGGTGACCTGCTCGACGAGATGCTGTCGCTGCCCGCCTACCGGGAGATCGTCCGGGCCCGTGGCGACGTGCAGGAGATCATGCTCGGGTACTCGGACTCCAACAAGGAGGCCGGTATCACCACCAGCCAGTGGCGCATCCACAAGGCGCAGCGGTCGCTGCGTGACGTGGCGGCCCGGCACGGTGTGCGGCTGCGCCTGTTCCACGGCCGCGGCGGCACCGTCGGCCGGGGCGGCGGCCCCACCCACGAGGCGATCCTGGCCCAGCCGTACGGCACGCTCGACGGCGCGATCAAGGTGACCGAGCAGGGCGAGGTCATCTCCGACAAGTACACCGTGCCCGCCCTGGCCCGGGAGAACCTGGAACTCACCGTCGCCGCGGTCCTCCAGGCCACCCTGCTGCACACCAACATCTCGGTCGACCCGGTCCGCCTGAAGGTGTGGGACTCGGTCATGGACACCGCCTCCGACGCGGCGTTCGCCCGGTACCGCTCCCTGGTGGAGAACCCGGACCTGGCCGCCTACTTCTGGGCCGCCACCCCCACCGAGCTGCTCGGCGCGCTCAACATCGGCTCCCGCCCCGCCAAGCGGCCCAACGCGGACGCCGGGCTGGGCGGCCTGCGCGCCATCCCGTGGGTGTTCGGCTGGACCCAGACCCGGCAGATCGTGCCCGGCTGGTTCGGTGTCGGCACCGGCCTCGCCGCGGTCCGCGCCGCCGGCCTCGGCGCCGAGCTGGACGCCATGCAGGAGCACTGGCAGTTCTTCCGCACGTTCCTGTCGAACGTCGAGATGATGCTGGCCAAGACCGACCTGTCGATCGCCCGCCGCTACGTCGAGACCCTGGTCCCGGAGAACCTCCAGCCGATCTTCACCACGATCGAGCAGGAGTACGCCCTGACCGTCCAGGAGGTCACCGCCATCACCGGCGGCACCGAACTCCTGTCCTCACAGCCGGAGCTGTCCCGCACCCTGGGCGTCCGCGACACCTACCTGGAGCCGCTGCACCACCTGCAGGTGGCCCTGCTGCGCCAGTACCGCGACCTGGGCGAGGCCGCCCGCCAGCTGCCGACGGCCCCGGGTGCCCGCCGCGGCCCGTCGGACTCGACGGCCCTGGAGCGTGCCCTGCTGACGACTGTCAACGGCATCGCCGCCGGCATGCGCAACACTGGCTGACCCTCCCACGTAAGCCTCAACGGGCCCCGTTCCTTCCCAGGAGCGGGGCCTGTCTCTTTTCCGCTCCTGGGTTTACTGATCGCTATACTCATCGGCATGGCCACAACGGAGTGGGACATCCATCTCGTTGCCGAGGTGAGAAGCTGGATCGCCGGCTTGGACGAGGCCGCGTACCGGCGCGTCACCCAGGCTCTCGACCTTCTCGCCGAGCACGGACCAGGACTCGGCCGCCCTCTCGTGGACACGATCCACGGCTCCGCGATAGCCAATCTGAAAGCATTGCGCCCCGGCACCGTACGGATCCTGTTCGCCTTCGATCCATGGCGGTCCAGCATTCTCCTGGTCGCAGGAGACAAGTCAGGCCGCTGGACCGAGTGGTACCGCGAGGCCATCCCTCTAGCCGAGCAACGTTACGACGTCTACCTGAAAGAACGCGCCGACGAGGAAGGAGACCGACATGAGTAGCTATGCACGGTGGGCCGAAATCCGGGATGAACACGTCGAACGCGCCGGTGGCGAGGAAGCAGTCGCCGAAGGCAAGCAGGAGATGCTGGCGGCCGTCATCGGGCACCGCCTGGCCGATGTGCGGCGCAGCCGGGGCCTGACTCAGCAGCAGGTCGCCGAGCAGATGGGCGTGACCAAGGGCCGCGTCTCCCAGATCGAGCAGGGAAAGATCTCGGGCCAGGAGGTGCTCGCACGCTACGCCGCAGCCCTGGGTGGCCGCCTCCACCAGGCGATCTACTTCGACGACGGCAACATCGCCGCGATCGCCTGAGGGCCGGACTCGCCACGACGAAATCAGGGCCGGAGCACTGCGGCTTCCGTCTTGTCGAGCCAGCGGCGATACCAGTCGGCGAAGGTCATCCGGCTGCCGTCCTGGTTCTGCAGAGGGTGGATGCCCTCGCCGTCAGCGGTGTGGTCGGACCACATCTGGCCGCGGGACGGGCCGCTCACCACCAGCGCCTCGCGTAGGGCGCACCCCAGGTGGCAGAGATGCAACAGACCTTGCCAGTTGGCCGGGTCGTACAGCAGCGCATCACGCCGCTCCCACCACTCGGTCTCGTCGTGGCCAGGGCCCGGCTGGTCAGACAGGCCGTCGAGCGGGTTGAACCCGCGGATGCGCCCGAACGGCCTGGCCAGTGCCTCATGATCACCGTTGGCAATCTCGTCGTCCTCCCACCACTGCCAGCTGCCGTCCACCCGCCGCACCGGGAACAGGCCATAGGCCGGGCCGGCCCCGCCCCGGCCCACTTCATGCAGAAACGTCCGGTACTCCCCCGGCAGCTCAATCCCGATCTGCGCCTCCAACTCCGCGATTTCCCCCACGCTCAGCGGCGGCTCCAACCTCAACCCAGAATCCGGATCCGCTCGTCCGGCCAGCGCGGCGACCCGCGCTCGGACACCCGACCAGTCGGCCTGTCTCGCCACCCGGTTCCCTGCCCACACGACAGCGGAGCCAGCCGGTTCATCGAAAAGCGCTTCCAACGCGTCCACTTCAACGATTCTCGACTGTCCGGCCGAGGTCGGACAGCCCGCTCGTCTCCTTCTCGCCGAGGGGCGTGAGAGTGCCCGGTTCCGCGATGACGTCACTGCGCCGGTCCCAAGCGAAGCTCGCCGCCATCGGGCCGTGCATCCGGCGCCTCGGTCCCGGTTTCGGATCCGCCACTGATGGGCGCGAAGACAAACGAACAGGTCCGATGGGGACGTGGCAGCCAAAGTCGCGCGATCGATGCCGTACGCCTGGGTCATCGGACCGCCCCTTCCCAGCCGCCCTCATTTTCGCCTGACCAGTTGCTCAAAGCCTATAGCGGAAACCTGAAAAGGAAGGCCCGCCTCCCGGGGGAGCGGGAGACGGGCCGGGGTGAAGCCGTACCGGTCAGCTGGTCTCGCCGGCGAGGCTGAAGGAGCCCAGGCGGTTGATGGCGGCCACCGTTCCCAGGACGGTGAAGATGGCGCTCATCACGATGGCGGTGGTCAGGCCGACGGACGAGTCCAGGATGGTGGTCGGGGAGATCTTGTCGGCGATCGTGACGACGTACTGGCCGACGGAGAGGGACTTGGTGCCGCTCACGAAGTTTCCGAGCAGGCCCTCCCAGACCAGGATGTAGACCAGGCCGAGCAGCACCGGACGCCGGCTGAGCAGGCTGAACAGCAGGAACAGGGCGGAGTAGGCGAGGGCGCCGACGACGCTGGCGGCGGCCAGGGCGGCGCCGAGTTTCACCGAGCCGGCCAGGATGCCGGCGACGAACAGCGGGACGGCCGAGACGACGGCGGTCACCGAGGCGGCGACCCCGTACTTCGCCAGGATGATGTCGCGGCGGGGCAGCGGCTTGGTGAGGATGTGCACGATCGTGCCGTCGTCGACCTCGGAGCCGAGGACGCCGGTGCCGACGATCAGGGCGACGACCGGAAGCACCACGGCCAGGCCGAGCGAGTAGATCACGGCGTTGCCCCACATGTCGGGGGACACGTCGTACGCCCGGCACAGCGCGGCCAGGCCGATCAGCAGCAGCGGCAACGGCAGGAGCAGCAGGGCCCGCCGGCGGCCGAAGAGGCCACGCGCGGTGATGAAAGCGACCGTGGACATCAGCCCTCCAGCAGGTAGGAGAAGACGCTCTCCAGGGACTCGTCGGACGGCACCAGCTGGTGCAGCCGGATGCCCTGGTCCAGCGCTATACGGGGCAGCACGCGGGTGAAGCTGCCGTAGTCGGAGGCCCGCACGGTGAGGCCGTTCGCCTCGATCTCGATGCCGGCCACCGACTTCTCGGCGATCAGCGCGACGGCCAGCCGCCGGTCGTCGGAGCTGCGCACGGCGAACACGTGCGGCCGGTTGGTCATCAGGCGGCGGATCCTGCGGAAGTCGCCGGAGGCGGCGAGCCGGCCCGCCACGATCACCTGGACCAGGCCGGCGACCTGCTCGACCTCCTCCAGGATGTGCGAGCTGAACAGGATGGTGTGGCCGCGGTCGCCGAGCGAGTGCAGCAGCTCCATCATGTGCATCCGCTGGCGCGGGTCCATGCCGTTGAACGGCTCGTCGAGCAGCAGCACCCGCGGCTCGTGGACCAGCGCGGCGGCGACCCGGGTGCGCTGGCGCATGCCCTTGGAGAACGTCTCGATGCGGCGTTCGGCGGCGCCGGTCATCTCGACCAGCTCCAGCGCGCGCTGGGCGGCGCCGGCCGGGTCCTTGAGCTTCTGCATCTTGGCGCAGGCGGTGACGAACTGGCGGGCGGTGAGGTAGCCGTGGACGGCCTCCCGCTCGGTGACCAGGCCGAGGTCGCGGTAGACGGCGGGGTTGCGCCAGGTCGGCTTGCCGTCGATGGTGACGGTGCCGCGGGAGGGGCTGAGGAAGCCGGCCATCATGTGCAGCACGGTGGTCTTGCCGGCGCCGTTCGGCCCGAGCAGGCCGGTCACGCCGGGGTACAGCGACATGGAGATGTCGTTGACGGCGACCACGTTGCCGTACCAGCGGGAGACGTTGGTCAGCTCGACGACGCCGGTGGTGGCCCGGGTCTCGGCCGGGAGGGTCGGGGCGGTCACAGCGAGGCCACCTTCCGGTAGCGGGCCAGCAGGAGCAGGAGGCAGGCGGCGATCACGCAGACCGCCTCGATGCCGTAGATCGGGCCGAACCGGCCCAGGTCGAGTTCCAGTCCGCCGGTGCCGCCGCGCAGCCACTGGCCCACGCCGGCGATCACCCACACCGGGCTGGCCAGGCCGGCCAGGCTGTTGGCGGTGGCGTTCGGCAGGGAGGCGAGGACGCCCACGATCGGGGTGGTCATCAGCATGACGGCGACGATGCCGCCGGCCGCGAACGCCTGCTTGCCGGTGAAGGAGGCGATCAGCAGGCTGATCCCGGCGAACATCAGCGCCCAGAGCAGGCTGTAACCCCAGCCGGGCAGCAGGTCGCCGATCTCGTTCCACACGCCCTTGAAACCGTCCTTGGTGGTGAACGCGGCGCCCAGGAACATCACGAACTGCGGGGCACCGAGCAGCAGCCAGACTGCCGAGACCATGGCGGCGTACTTGGCGGTGACGTAGTCGGCGGCGCGCAGCGGCCGGGAGAAGTACAGCGGGAGGGTGCCGGCTCGCAGGTCACGGGAGACCAGCTGGGGCGCGACGATCGCGACGAAGAAGATGATCAGGAAGCTCATCTGGTCGGCGAACTGGGTGTAGCTGAGGATCGACTCGCCGCCCACCGCGCGGACCGCGGCCACGATCACCGCGACCAGCAGCATGATGCCGAAGACCAGCCAGGGGAAGATCTTCGCCTTGGCGGAGCGGCCCAGCCCGAAGGCGGCGCGCAGCCCGTGCACGTAGAGCGCCTGCTGCAACGCGAAGCGGCCCAGGCGGGGACCGGAATACCGCTGGTATCCGATGTCATGGATGACGCCGGCCTCAGACATCGGCGGTCTCCTTCGTGGTGAAGAGCTCGGCCACGCGGTGCCGACGCTGGTCCAGGCGGTGCAGGTTGAGGTCGAGGTCGGCGACGGCGCGCAGGATCCGGTCGTACGCCGTCTCGGACTCCAGCGGCACGAGCAGCAGCCGCCCGTCCCGGGTGACGGCCAGGCCCATCCCGGCGAGGGCCTCGGCCAGCTCGTCGACGCCGTCGGCCACCTCGACCGCCAGGATGTCGGAGGCCGCGGTCATCGAGGAGATCCGGTCGGCGCGCAGCAGCCGGCCGCCCTCGATCGCGATGAGCGAGTCACAGATCCGCTCGACCTCGCCGAGCAGGTGCGAGCAGACGACCACGGAGATGCCGAACTCGTTGCCGATCCGGTGGATCAGGTTGAGCATCGCGTCGCGGCCGGCCGGGTCGAGGCCGTTGGTCGGCTCGTCGAGCAGCAGCAGGTCGGGGTCGTGCACGAGCGCCTGGGCCAGCTTGACCCGCTGCTTCATGCCGGTGGAGTAGCCGCCGATCTGCCGGTAGCGCTCCTCGTAGAGCCCGACGTGCCGCAGCGCCTCGGAGGCGCGCTCCCGGGCGGCCGTCTTCGGCAGCCCGCTCATCCGGCCCAGGTGGGTGACGAACTCGGCGGCCGAGACGTCGGGCGGGAGGCAGTCGTTCTCCGGCATGTAGCCGACGCGGGCGCGGACCTGGTCGGTCTCGGCGACCGGGTCGAGGTCGAGGACCCGGACGCTGCCGCTGGAGGGCGGCAGCAGCCCGAGCATGATCTTGATGAAGGTGCTCTTGCCGGCGCCGTTGGCGCCGACCAGGCCGATGACTCCGGCATCGACGGCGACGGTCAGGTCCGCGAGGGCGGTCACCCCGCCGCCGTACGTCTTGGTCAGCCCGTCCGTAACGATGATGGTCACGGGCTCAGCCTATGGATCCCGCGCACGCCGGTGGATCGGGAAAACCCCTGAGCCGCTCTCAGGGTTTCTCAGCCGGCTCTCAGCTTTGTGTGTGTTGACTTCGGCCGCCATGCGCGCCCGAAATCAACACGCTGAAGTTGATCTCAGTTCACGGTCACCTGGAAGACCGGGAGCTTGCCGAGACGGCGGTACTCGCGCAGCGCGGCCGGCGTGCTGTCCACCGACGAGTCCTGCCCCTTGTGGTTGGCCGGCGTCTCGAAGTGGACCATCGCCTTGATCCCGGGGAACCGGGGGATCTGCTGCCCGACCTCGCGGTAGAACTCGGCCATGTGCCCCGGGTTGCGCTTGGAGAACCACACTCCCCACTCGGCCACCATCAGCGGCTTCCCGGGGTGCCGGGCGCGGACCCAGTTGTAGAAGCCGGGCCAGCCGGGTTTGCTCGCCGACCGCCGGTTGAGCAGTTCGGCGAAGTCGCCGTGGCCGTACCCGGGGTCGCTGTAGGAGTACGTGTCGAAGCCGATCCAGTCGACCACGTCGTCGCCGGGGTACATGTGCTGGAACCAGCTCTTCGTGGTGTGCGGCACGTACGCCATGTGCACCAGCACGGTGACCACGTTCGTCGCGCCCTTGGCCCGCAGCCGCTTCACCACGTGCCGGAACATGGCGGCGTAGTCGCGGGCGGTGTACCCGGAGCCGGCCCGCTCCCGGACCTGGTCCTCGGCCTCGTGGTGCACCGCGAAGAAGAACCGTTCCCGGAAGTTCTTCTTCAGGTGTACGGCGAGCCGGTCCAGGAACTCGTCGGTGCGCCGGTCGCCCCGGGCGATCCGGGCCCAGGTGGTGCTCTCCGGCTTCCAGTTCAGCAGCAGGATCCGTTCCCGGCCCGGCTCGCGGGCGATGGCGATCTCCTGCTCGGTGGGGAAGACCTGCCGGATCCCGCGGTGGTACGCGTGGAAGACGGCCTGGTGCCGGCCGGTCTTGCGCTCGAACTCGGCGAGCGCGCGGGTGCCCCGTTCCTCGGTCCGGGCGCCGGGCGCGACCCCCCACAGGATCCCGCAGGTGGGCACCAGTTTCGACCCGACCGTGCAGCCGCGGTTCTGCCGCTGCGGCGACGCGGCGCGCGGGAACCGGATCACCTTGGTGGTCCCCCGGCCGGCCGCGGGCGGCAGCGGCGCCAGGACGTCCCGCGTGGCCGCGGTGCCGGTGGGCTCGTCCGGGGCGAGCCGGTCCGGCAGGGCCGGCGGCGCGAAGGTCGCCGTGGCGGGCGGCTCGACGAACGCCGGCGGCGGGTAGGGGACGCCGAGCTGATCGATGCCGCCGGTCCAGGCCCAGGAGAGCGTGACGACGACGGACATGACGAAGGCGGTGGTCAGCACACCGAGATGCGCCAGCCGGGAACGGGTCTTTCTCACAAAGGCCGAGTATCAGAGGATCATGCCATCTTGTCCAGCATTCGGATGGTTTTAGACCAATTTAGGGTTAAGTGGCTTTTGTTAACACTGACGAAAGATCACGATGGGATCGAGATCCCGGCTCGACCGGCTCGACCGCGCCTGGGAAACTGTCCCCCAAATACCTGCAGGGGGATTCGAAGTGAATGGTTCGGTACTGCCCGAGGACGTGCTCCGGGACGCTCCCTCCTTCACCCCTCGGCCCTACGAGCTGGCCGACCTCGAGCTGCTGCTCTCCGGGGCGTACACCCCGCTGACCGGCTTCCTCGGCCGCGCCGACCTGGCCTCGGTCGCACGCACCGGCCGGCTGGCCGGCGGCGCGTCGTGGCCGGTGCCGGTGACCTGCGAGATCCCCGGCGAGGTGGCGTCCGCCTTGGACCCGGCCGACCCGGACCGCCGCACGCTGGTGCTGACCGACCCGGAGGGCGCGCCGGTCGCCGCGATCGAGGTCACCGACATCTGGCCGACCGGGGAGAACCGGTTCGGCATCGGCGGGCCGGTGCGCCGGATGGGCGACGGCGGGCACGGCCCGTTCCAGCGCCTGCGCCGCACCCCGGAGGAGGTCACGGCACTGCTGCCGCCGGGACGGGTGCTCGGAGTGATCGCCGACCGGCCCCTGCACCGGCCGCAGCTGGCGCAGATCGCGCACGCCGCCCGTACCCTCGCAGCCCATCTCTTGATCTTGATCCCGGTCAGCGGACCGGGACCCGACGGGCTGCCGCCGGAAGCGCTGGTCCGCTCGATCTTCGCGGCCCGCGACCGGATGCCCCCGGCGACGGTGGTCGCGGTGCCGCTGCTCACCCGCGGCGACGAGATGCGCGACGCGCTGCTGCGGGCCCGGGTCGCCGGGGCGTACGGGGTGACCCACGTGCTGTCCACCGGCGGCTCGCTCTCCGGGGCGGGCCTGCGCGTGCTGCTGCCCCGCGAGCTGGCCTACGACAACCGGGACGGCCAGTGGCGCTGGCAGGACGACATCCCGCCGCGCAACCGCCGCCTGGCGATGACCCCCGGCGAGATCGACGACCTGCTGGACCGGGGTTTCCCGCTGCCCGAGTGGCACACCCCACCGGCTGTCGCCCGCGAGCTGGCCCGGGTGCGGCCGCCCCGCCGGCACCGCGGCCTGGTGCTGTTCTTCACCGGCCTGTCCGGCTCCGGCAAGTCGACGATCGCCCGCAACCTGGCCGACGCGCTGCGTGAGGCCGGGGACCGCACGATCACCCTGCTCGACGGCGACGTGGTGCGCCGCGAGCTGACCGCCGGGCTCGGCTTCAGCAAGGCCGACCGGGACCGCAACGTGCGCCGGATCGGCTGGGTCGCCGCCGAGGTGGCCCGGCATCGCGGGGTGGCGGTGGCCTGCCCGATCGCGCCGTACGACGCGGCCCGCAAGGCCGCCCGGCAGATGGCCGTGGAGGCCGGCGGCGGGTTCATCCTGGTGCACGTGGCGACACCGCTGGAGGTGTGCGAGAGCCGGGACCGCAAGGGGCTGTACGCCCGGGCCCGGGCCGGCCAGCTGCGCGGCATGACCGGCATCGACGACCCGTACGAGGTACCCGCCGACGCCGAACTGGCCATCGACACCACCACCATGAGCGTCCCCGAGGCGGTCGAAGTGGTGCTCAACTTCCTCGTGGAGAGCGGCTGGATGGAGCCCAAGATGGCTTAGACCATCACTTTCGGCGGGAGTGTGGCGTTGCACCTCTGGGGCGAAACGCCCAAACCACACTCCTCTCTCCCGGAAGGGACGTCGAAGACTGATGGAACCGCCTCGCCCCTCGTCCGACCTGTCGCACTACCTCGGTGCGTTCCGCCGCCACTGGTGGATCGCCCTGGTGGCCACGGGAGCCGGCCTGGGCGGCGGAGCGGTGCTCACCCAGGCCATGCCGAAGGTGTACGAGTCGTCGGCGTCGGTGCTCGTCGAGTCGGCCGGGCAGGACACCAACGCCGAGGGCGGCCGCACCAAGGGCACCGTCAACCTGGACACCGAGGCACAGCTGGTCGGGTCCGGGGCGGTCGCGGTGAAGGCGGCCGGCCTGCTGCGCAGCGACCTGTCGCCGATCGAGCTGGCCAAGTCGGTGTCGGTGCAGGTGCCGCCGAACACCACGGTCCTGATGATCACCTTCCGGGCGGGCGATCCACGGGAGGCGCAGGCCGGGTCCCACGCGTTCGCCGAGGCGTACCTCCGTAACCGGGAGGAGACCGCCCGCGCCCAGCTCGACAAGCGGATCAAATCCCTCAACCTCAAGGTGCAGCAGCTCACCGGCATGCTCTCCGGGATCAACGCGAAACTCGCCGTCGCCCCGAAGGGCAGCCCCACCGAGGGCACCCTGCAGAGCCTGCGCAACAACTCGCAGAACCAGCTCAACTCGCTGACCGGGCGCCTCAACGAGCTGACCACGACCATGGTCGGCGGCGGCAGCATCATCAGCGACTCCCGGCTGCCGGAGGAGCCGACCAGCCCGAACACCTGGCTCAACGTCGGCACCGGCGGCATGCTCGGGCTGCTGCTCGGGCTCGGGCTGGCGTACCTACGCGAACGCTTCGACAGGCGGCTGGTCAAGCCCGGTGACGTGCGCGACCGGGGCCGGGTGCCGGTGCTCGCCGCCCTGGACGAGCGGACCACCCCGCACTTCGACGACGTGCTCCAGCCGTACGGTCCGGGCGGTCGCGTCTTCAACCGGCTGCGCAACGAGGTGCTGGCCAGTCTCTCCGACGGCGACCAGGTCATCGTGGTCACCGGGACCAGCCGGGGCTCGGCGAGCACGCTGGTCGCCGCGAATCTGGCGGCGGCGCTGGCCCGTACCGGAAGCGATGTGGTCCTGATCGGCGCGCACCTGCCGGACAGTGTGATCGACGCCGCGCCGCTGGCCCGGATGTTCGGCATCTCCGCGGTGCCCGGCCTGTCCGACCTGCTGGCCGGCCGGGTCGCGCTGAGCCGTGTCCTGCAGCGCACCCCGCGCATCCCGTCGCTGCGGGTGATCACCACCGGCGGGGCGGCCACCGCGGCCGGGCTGATGCAGTCGCAGCGGCTCCGCGACACCCTCGAGACGCTGCGCAAGCAGGGCGGATACATCATCATCGAGGCGCCGTCGACGAGCAGCAGCGCGGACGCGCAGAGCCTGGCCAGCCTCGCCGACGCGGCCATCCTCGCCGTCGAGCTGCGCCGCTCCGGCCGGCCCGCGCTGATCGACGCGACCGAGCAGTTGCGGCGGGTCGGCACCACGCTGCTCGGCGCCGTCGTCATGCCGCGGCTCACCGCGCCGCGCCCGGGTGAGATGGCGGCGCCCGCGGTCAGCCTGCCGCCGGTCCTCGACCCCGAGGCCCTGGACAGCGGCCTGGAGAGCCCGACCCAGCTGCTGTCCTACGCCGGCCGGCAGCGCGGCCTGGACGACGACCCCGCCGCCACCTCGGTCATCGACCTCTCCGGCGCCGCGGACGGCGACGACAAGTGACTGTGGTCGCGGCCGAAGCCCCCGCTCCCGCCGGACCCGCCCACCGCGCCACCAGGAACCGATCGCTGCCGTCCTGGCCGGTCGCCGGGATCCTGCTGCTCTATCCGCTCTGGTGGGCGCTCGGCCTGGGGGTGCTCATCTTCCCCATGACGGCCGTGCCGATGGTCTTCCTGCTGCTGCGCCGCCGGGCGGCGGGCCGCCCCCTGCGGCTTCCGCCGGGCTTCGTCTGGTGGGTGATCTTCCTGGTCGCGGTGGTCGCGAGCATCGCCGCGCTGGGCGCGGACCCGGCGGGAACGGTGGCGGAACGGGCGAGCGACCGGTTGGTCGCGGTGGTCTACAAGCTTGCGATGTACGGGTCCCTCACCGTCCTGCTGATCTACGCCGGCAACCTGACCGAGGTGGAGCTGTCCCGCCGCCGGCTGGTGCGGCTGCTCGCCGGGATGTTCGTGGTGACGGTGCTGGGCGGGCTGCTCGGCATGGTGGCCGGGAACTTCGAGTTCACCTCGCCGGTGGAGTGGCTGCTGCCGGGCGGGATGCGCGGCAAGGGGTTCGTGAAGTCGCTGGTCCACCCGTACGCCGCCCAGATCATGGACATCGTCGGCGACGCGAAACCGCGCCCGGCCGCCCCGTGGGGTTACACGAACACCTGGGGCAACAACTTCTGCCTGCTGCTGCCGTGGCTGGTGGTCGCCGCCTGGGCGAGCCACCGCGCCGGCCGCAAGCTCCTCGCGGTGGTCTGCCTGGCCGTCTCGGTGGCGCCCGCGATCGCGTCGCTGAACCGCGGCCTGTGGATCGGCGCCGGCCTGCTGATGGTGTACGTGGCGGTCCGGTACGTGCTGGCCGGCCGGCTGTGGATCCTGCTCCTGGTGCCGGTGGTCGGCGGGCTGCTGGCGCTCGCCATGATCGCCACCCCGCTCGGCACGACGGTGCAGGCCCGGCTGGACAACGGCAAGTCCAACGGGGTGCGCTCGTTCCTGATCGACAAGGCTCTGGACGGCTTCACCGGGTCGCCGGTGATCGGGTACGGCGGCACCCGCAACACCCTCGGCGGCCGTAACTCGATCACCGTCGGGGAGAGCGCGAACTGCGAGCGCTGCGGCAACTTCACCGTCGGCGGCAACGGCCAGCTCTGGCAGCTGCTCTACGCGCACGGCGCGGCCGGGACGCTGGGCTACCTCGGCTTCTTCACGTACGGGCTGTGGCGCTTCCGCCACGACCGCAGCCCGATCGGGGTGGCCGGCAGCGCCGCGCTGGTCACCTCGTACTCCGCGATGCTCTGGTACAACTCGCTGGTCACCCCTCTGGCCTTCATGTTCCTGGCCTACGCGCTGCTCTGGCGCAACTCGATCGAGGGGAGCGATCCACGTGAGTCCCGTTAAGACCGCGCCGGCGGCATTGACCGCCGGTGACGCCGCTTTACGGACGCAATATCTGACCGAGGTGATGGCGCAGCTCTATCCGGAGCCGTGCCGGACCGACGGGACGCCGGGGCCGCTGGTCGCCGAGTACCTGGTGGTCCCGAACGCGCACCGGCCCCGCCTGCTGGTCCCGACGCTCTCGCCGGCGGTCGCCGCGGCCGCCGTCCGGCGCTACGCCGAACCGCAGTCCCGGATCGCCCGGCTGAAACGCGACGCCGTGGTGGCCGCCGTGCACACCCGCGCGACCGGCCTGCTGTTCCGCGACCGGATCCGGGTCACCGGCCCGGTCTCGGCCGGCATCGACGGGTACCTGAGCGACGCCCTGCGCCGCGACCTGGCGGTGAGCATCCACATCGGCCCGGCCCGGGCCAACCGCAAACCGGTGCTGCAGCTGCTCAGCCCGGACGGCGAGACGTTCGCCTTCGGCAAGCTCGGCACCGGCAAGCTCACCCGCCGCCTGGTCCAGGCGGAGACGGCGGCGCTCACCGCGCTCGGCCACAGCCAGCTCACCAAGCTGACGGTGCCGCGGGTGCTGCACGCCGGGGAGTGGCGGGGCATGCGGGTGCTGGTGCAGTCGGCGCTGCCGGTCTGGCTGCCCCGGGCCCCGCTGACCCAGCGGCGGCTCACCTCGGCGATGCTCGACGTGGCCGGTTGCTGCGGATACAGCACCGGGCCGCTCACCGGCAGCGGGTACTGGCAGGAGCTGCAGGCCCGCCTCAAGGCGGTCGCGGACCGGCCGGAGGGGGCCGGGCTGGCCGCCGCGGTGGACGTGCTGGCCGCGCACAGCGGCGAGACGGCGCTGCGGTACGGCGCCTGGCACGGTGACTGGGCCCCGTGGAACATGGCGAACCTGGCCGACGCGCTGCTCGTCTGGGACTGGGAACGATTCGCCACCGGGGTGCCGCTCGGCTTCGACGCCATCCACCATGAGCTGCAGAAACGTATCCAGTCCACCGGCGACGCCCGGGCCGCTGTCGAGGCGACGGTGCACCGGGCCGACGAGTTGCTCGCCCCGTTCGGGGTGGCCCCGGTGGCCCGCGAGATCACCGCGCTGCTCTATCTGGTCGATCTCGCGGTCCGTTACCTGACCGATCGGCAGGCCGAGGCCGGCGCCCGGCTCGGCGTGCTCGGGACCTGGTTGCTGCCGGTGCTGATCCGGCGCGTGGAGGAGCTGTAAGTGGCCGTGAACGTGCGCAATCTGCCGGCGCCGGTGAAACGGGTCGTCCACCTGGGGACCCGGTCCTACGGCAGGCTCACCGCCGAGAGCCGGATGCTGCCGTCCTTCCTGATCTGCGGCGGACAGCGCTGCGGCACCACATCGCTGTACCGGGCGCTGGCCGCGCATCCGGTGGTGCTCAAGGCGGTGCTGCACAAGGGCGTGCACTACTTCGACACGTCCTACCAGCGGGGCCCGGAGTGGTACCGCGGGCATTTCCCGCTGCTGCGCAGCGCCGAGCGGATCTGGGAGCGGTACGGGGTGCGCGCGCAGACCTTCGAGTCGAGCCCGTACTACATGTACCACCCGCAGGCCGCCGCCCGGATCGCCCGCGATCTCCCGTACGCCAAGCTCGTGGTCCTGGTCCGGGACCCGGTGGAACGCGCCTACTCGCAGCACCACCACGAGGTGGCCCGCGGGTACGAGAGCGAGCAGGATTTCGGCGCCGCGGTGACCCTGGAGCCGGCCCGGCTGCACCGCCAGGAGGAGCGGCTCGCCCTCGACCCGTCGTTCTACAGCTTCGCCCACCAGCACCACGCCTATCGGGCGCGCGGCGAGTACGCCCGCTACCTGAGCGTGATGGCCCAGCACGTGGGCCGGGAACGGATCCACGTGGTGGAGAGCGAACGGTTCTTCACCGAGCCGGAGGCCGTCTACGACGAGGTGTGCGGGTTCCTCGGGCTGCCGCCGGGACTGGAGCGGCCGCCGTTCGAGCGGCACAACGCCCGCCCCCGGCAGGCCGATATGGACCCGGGGCTGCGCCGTGAGCTGAGCGAGTACTACCGGTCGCACGACGAGGCGCTGGCCACCTGGCTGGGGCACACCCCCGTCTGGCGCCGCGGGTGACGGCGGGCACCACCGATCGTCAGGCGAGCGCCCGCGGCGCGGCCCGGGGCGGGCTGGCCAACATGGCCGGTTCGGCGCTGGCCGGCGGCGCCGGGGTGATCGTCACCTGGGTGGTGGCCCGCGCGCTGCCGCCCGCGGAGGCCGGCGCGTTCTTCGCCGCCACCGCCGCGTTCGTGCTGGCCGGCGGCCTGGCCAAGCTGGGCACCCCGACCGGGCTGGTGTACTGGCCGGCCCGGCTGCGCGCCACCGGGCAGGACCACCTGCTCGGCGCCTGCCTGCGCGCCGGGATCCCGCCGGTCGCGGTGTTCTCGCTGGCCCTGGCGGCCGGCATGTGGCTGGCCGCGCCGGGGATCGCCCAGCTCACCGCGGGCGAGTCGCCGCAGGTGGTGGCCGCACACACGACCGGGCTGCGGGTGCTCGCCGTGTTCGTCCCGCTGCAGGCGCTCACCGACGTGCTGCTGACCGTGACCCGCGGCTACCGGATCATGCGGCCGACCGTGCTGCTGGACCGGGTGCTGCGCAGCGGGCTGCAGGTGCTCGCGGTGGGCGCGGCCGGGGTGGCGGCGCTGTGGGCGGCGGCCTCGCTGCCGGTCTTCGCGTTCGCGTGGGCGGCGCCGTACCTGCCGGTGGTGGTCCTGGCCGGATTCGCGGCGCGGAGGGCGTACACCGCAGGGGTCGATCGCGAAAGGAACGCGACCCGCAGCGAGCGACGGACCCTGCGCCGGGATTTCTGGGTCTTCACCGGGCCCCGTGCGGTGGCCGCGGTGGCCCAGCTCGCGCTGCAGCGGGTGGACGTGCTGCTGGTGGCGGCGCTGGGCGGGCTGGCGCCGGCCGCGATGTACGCGGTGGCCGGGCGGTTCGTGGTGCTGATCCAGTTCGCCAACCAGGGGCTGTCGCAGTCGGTGCAGCCGCGGCTCGCCGAGGCGCTGAGCACCGGTGACACGGCAGGCGCGAAACGGCTGTACCAGATCGCGACCGGCTGGCTGGTGCTGGTGACCTGGCCGGTCTGCCTGCTGGTGGCCGCGTTCGCGCCGCACTACTTGAAGATCTTCGGTGCCGGGTACGCGGCCGGCGCCCCCGTGGTGATCGTGCTCGCCGCCGCGATGCTGGTGGCGACCGGCTGCGGCATGGTCGACATGGTGCTGGCGATGGCCGGCCGCACCTCGGCGAACCTCGGCAACGTCCTGATCGCCCTGGCCGTCACGGTCGGGCTGGACGTGCTGCTGATCCCCCGGTTCGGCGCGCTCGGGGCCGCGTTCGGCCTGGCCGGGGCCATGGTCGTGAACAATCTGCTGCCGCTGGCCCAGGTCCATCGCGGCACCGGCCTGCACCCGTTCGGGCCGGGCACCCGGGCGGCGGCGCTGCTGGCCGCCGGGTGCTTCGGGCCCGTCCTGTTCTTTCCGGCGGCTCTGGTGGCCGCCGTCCCGGCCTACGCCACGGGAGCCTGGCTGCTACGCGGGCGGCTGATGCTCGGCGCATTTAGGAGGAAGAGTTGACCAGCGATTACACCGGCGTGTTCCAGGACACCGAGGCGGTCGAGAAGTACGAGACCGTGACGTACGCCCCGGACAGCTACGCGTCGCGGATCAACGACCGGCAACGGGAGCACCTGCGGTCGCTGATCCGCCGGGAGTTCCCGGACCGGCCGCCGGTGCAGCACGACTTCGCCTGCGGCACCGGGCGGGCCGTCCGGGCACTGCACGGCCTGGTGCGGGAGGCGCACGGGTACGACACGTCGGCCGAGATGATGGCGAAGGCGGCCGAGGTCGGCTCCCGGGCGACCTGGCACCGCGTCGACCCGGACGGCCCGGTGCCGCAGCCGGTCGCGGCCGGTTTCCCGGCGATCGTGACGATCTTCCGGCTGCTGCTCAACGTCGACGACACGATCCGGGACCGGGCCCTGGCCTTCGCCGCCAAGGTGCTGCCGCACCGCGGATCCGGGCTGCTGGTGGTGGAGAACCACGGCAACGCCGGCTCGGTGCGGCACCTGCGGGCCCGGCGGCACAGCGGGCAGCGCTGGTTCGCCGAGCTCTCCCACGAGCAGGTGGCGAAGCTGCTGGGCCGGCACGGTTTCGAGATCGTCGGCCGGAAGGGCTTCTCGATGCTGACGCCGTCGCTGCACGACCACCGGGTGGCCCGGCTCGCCGACGCGGCCGCCCGCCGGCTGCCGGGCAGCGACGCGTACGCGGTGAACGTCCTCTACACGGCCCGGCGGATCAATGCGTAAGGGTCTGACGATCCTGCTCGTGCTGCTGCTGGGCGGCTGCGGCTGGGGTGGCGACGACCCGCCCCCGCCGCCGGCGCCGTCCCCGGACCTGTCCGCGCCGCCCCGGGCCGTCGCGGTGCATCCGGGGCCGTTCCAGGCCGGGCCGTTCCGGCCGCCGCGGCGGGGCGCGCTGTTCGGGGCGTGGATCAAGCCGGACGAGCTGACCCACATCGGGCGGCTCACCGCGGTCGCGGGGCTGGAACAGTCGATGGGGCGCAAGCTGGACTTCATCAACACGTACCGGCGCTTCGAGCAGATCATGGGCACCCCGTCGGACCAGGCGTTCCTGGACGACGGCGCATCCCTGATGATCAGCTGGGCGACCGGCGACAACCGGTCCATCCTGACCGGCGAGCACGACGACCTGATCCGTGAGCAGGCGGCCGCGATCCGGGCGATCAGGAAGCCGGTGATGCTGCGGATGCGCTGGGAGATGGACAGACCCAACCTGCGGGCCACCATGTGGTCCGGCGAGGACTACATCGCCGCCTGGCGGTACGTCCGGAAGCTGTTCCGTGAGCAGCGGGCGGACAACGTGTCGTGGGTGTGGTGCCCGACCGCCGAGGGCTTCGTCCGGGGTGACGCGCCGCAGTTCTACCCGGGTGACGACCAGGTCGACTGGACCTGCGTGGACGTCTACGCCGGGTTCGACTTCCAGCCGATCGGCACGCTGATGGGACCGTTCCTGGAGTGGGCGTCCCGGCGGCCGAAACCGATCGTGATCGGCGAGTTCGGGGTGGCCAAGGCGTGGGGGTCGGCGGCCCGGGCGGCGTGGCTCAAGGACGCCGAGCGGACCTTCAAGGCGAACCGGCAGATCAAGGCGATCGCCTACTTCGAGTCGAACCCCGAGGGCAACGGCCCCAACCAGCAGTTCCGCCTGACCGACGACAACCGGGCCTTCAAACAGTTCCTCCGCCTCGCCAAGGACCCCTACTTCAACCGCTGAACCCCGACAGCGTGTGGATTTCGGGCGCGCTACGCGGCCGAAATCCACACGCCAGGCGGCGGATACCCCGAAAATGTCGTACGTGTGTTCCATAGTTGGCCTGTCAGGCACCGGCTGAGCCAACGGGGGTCATGCGATGAGCCAACTCGACGACTTCTTCGACGAGCAGAGCGAGATCATCAGCAGGTTCGGCTGGGCGGTGGTGCACGTGCTGCCGGAGGAGGACGACCCGGAGGGCACGGTCCCGTTCGCCTACACGGTCGGCCTCACCGGTTACGGCTTCCCCGAGCTCACCGTCGCCGGGCTGCCGCCGGAGACCGGCCATCTGCTGCTCAACGAGCTGGCCGGCCGGGTCGTCGACGAGGCCCTGCTGCTGCGGCACGGGCAGGTCATCCGCGGGCTGATCCTGGAGCAGGAGATCCGGATCGTGGCCGGCGAGATCGGCGAGACGCTGTTCCCCGGCGCCGCCCTGATGCGTTACGGCGAGGACCGGGTCCGCCTGCTGCAGGTCGCCTGGCCCGACCCGGACGACCGGTTCCCCTGGCAGAGCGGCTATGACACGGCAGGCTGCCCGCAGCCCACGATCGGCGCGATCCAGCCGCGGGCCGGGCAGCGGTGCGCCCGGTTCCGCGGCATCCCGGGCGGTCAGGCCCGCCGCGCCCAGCGACGCGGGGCGGCCGCCAGGAGACGCAGGGCATAAGGGGCGTCGTGCCGCAGATAACGGCCGGCCAGGCGGCGCGGCTCGACGCCGAGCCGGTGCGCCCATTCCAGGCCGGTGCGCTGCATCCAGCGGGGCGCCCGTTCCACGTCGCCGGCGACGAAGTTGACGGCGGCGCCGCATCCGACGAACCAGGTGTCCGGCAGGTGCGGCCGGAGCCGGTCGATCACGATCTCCTGCTTGGGGAAACCCAGGCCGACGAAGACCATGTCCGGCCGGGCGGCGACGACCCGATCGCACACCGCGGCGTAACTCTTCTCGTCCTGCTCGAAACCGAAATCAGGGCTGATCGTCCCGGCGATCCGCAGGCCGGGGCACCGCTCGGCGAGCCGGGCGGCGGCACGGGCGGCGCCGGCCCGCCGCCGGCCGGGGATCCCCGGGGCCCCGCCGATCACGAAGACGGAGCGGGCGTCACGGCCGAGGCCCTCCGACAGCGACCAGATCAGGCTGCTGCCGGCGACCCGTTCCGGTAACGGGGCCCCGCCGAGGCGGCTGGCCCAGACCAGTGGCATGCCGTCGGCCACGATCAGGTCGGCGTCGTCGAGGTGCCGGCGGACGCGTTCGTCGGCGGACGCGCGGCGCAGGATGTCGACGTTCGGGGTGATGATCCGGCCGCCGCGGCCACGGGCCAGGGACTCGCGGACCACGGCCACGACCTCGTCCTCGGTGATCCGGTCGATCCCGGTTCCGTCCAGGTGTACACGGTCGAAAGCCTCGATAGTCACCTAACGCCTCCTTTACCCTGCTTCACTCGTTACCAGAGCGAAACGAACGAAGGCGGGCCAAAGTGGCAGAAGTGCTATTTCTGGGTGGATTCGGGCGAAGCGGAACCACGCTCGTCGAACGCCTGCTCGGTGAGCTGCCCGGCGTGTGCGCCCTCGGTGAGGTCGTCCACCTGTGGCAACGCGACGTCCGCGACGACGAGCGCTGCGGCTGCGGCTCCCGGTTCTCCGGCTGCACGTTCTGGCGGCGGGTCGGCGATCTCGCCTTCGACGGCTGGTCGAACGTGGATGTCGACCGGGTGCACGCGCTGCGCGACGCGGTCGAGCGGACCCGGCACATCCCCCGCCTCGCCGCGGCCACCGCCGCCTCCGCCGAGGTCCGGGAGTACGCGTCGTACTACGCCCGGGTCTACGCCGCCGCCGCCGAGGTCTCCGGCGCCCGCGTGGTGATCGACTCCTCCAAGCACTCCGCGCTGGCCCACGTGCTGCGCTGGGCCGACGACGTCGACCTGCGGGTGGTGCACGTGGTCCGGGACGCGCGCGGCGTGGCGTACTCGTGGACCAAGACGGTGTCCCGGCCGGAGACCGACGGCGTGGACCAGATGACCCGCTACTCCCCCGGCCGCTCGGCGCTGCTGTGGAACGCGCACAACGCCGCCTTCGGCCTGCTCGCCCGCCGGGGCGTGCCGGTCCGCCGGATCCGCTATGAGGAGTTTGTCACCGACCCCCGGGCCGGACTGATCCGCCTGGCCGACTTCGCCGGCATCCCGCTGCGCCCGGACGACCTGGACTTCCTCCGCAACGGGCACGCCGACCTGAGGGTCGGGCACAGCGCGGCGGGCAACCCGATGCGGTTCACCGTCGGCCGGCTGCCGCTGCGACACGACGATGCCTGGGTCAGGGCGCTGCCCCGGGCGCAGCGCCGGCTGGTGGGCGCGGTCTGCGGACCCCTTCTCCGGGCGTACGGCTACCCGATCAACATCGCATCGGAGGCATGATGAACTGGCCGTCGGTCGGGGTCGTGATCCCCACCCGCAACCGTCCCGAGCTGGTCCGCCGCGCGATCGACGCGGTCCGCGGGCAGCGCTATCCGGGCGAGCTGAAGGTCGTCGTGGTCTACGACCAGACCGAGCCGGACTATCTGCTCGCCTCGACCGACGGCGTACCGGTGCTGGTGCTGACCAACTGGCGCGCCGCCGGGCTGGCCGGCGCCCGCAACACCGGCCTGCTGGCGCTGGACACCGAGCTGACCGCGTTCTGTGACGACGACGACCAGTGGGCGCCGGACAAGCTGCGCCGTCAGGTGGCCGCGCTGCTGGCCGAGCCGGAGGCGGAGTTCGCCACCTGCGCGATCGAGGTGGAATACGAGGGCCGGACGATCCCCCGGCTGGCCGGCCGGAGCCGGGTGACCGTGACCGACCTGGCCCGGTCCCGGATGGCGATGCTGCACTCGTCGTCGTTCCTGATCCGCCGGGAGGCCCTGGACCCGGAGCGGATCGGCCTGGTCGCCGAGGACGCGCCGGGCAGCCAGAACGAGGATTGGGATCTTCTCCTCAGGGCGGCTCGCCGCGCGCCGATCGTGCATCTGGACGAACCGCTGGTCCGGGTGCTCTGGGGCCGGACCTCGCACTACGCCTACGAGTACGCCACCAAGATCTCCTCGCTGCGCTGGATGATGCGGCGGCACCCGGAAATCAGCGGCTGCCGTCCCGGCGCGGCCCGGGTCTACGGTCAGCTGGCCTGCTGGTCGGCGGCGAGCGGTAACCGGAGCGCGGCCTGGCGGTACACCCGGGAGGCGGTCCGGGCGAACTGGAAGGAACCGCGGGCCGCCATCGCCCTGGCGGCGATGACCGGCGCGGTGAAGGTGGAGAACGTGCTGTCCGCCCTGCACAAGCGGGGCCGTGGTATCTGAGCTCACCCTTTCGAACTCACCCGATCGCAAGGTATTGTTCGAGTGTGTTCGAATTAGTGCGGCATTCCTGATGCTGGCGCCCCAACGACAGGCCGCGATCCTCGATCGTGTGCGCGCGAGCGGCGGGGTCCGGGTCACCGAGCTCGCCACCGAGTTCAGCGTCTCCGACATGACCATCCGCCGCGACCTGGAGGCGCTGGCCGAGCGCGGCCTGCTGGCGAAAGTACATGGCGGCGCGACCACGGTCAGTCCCGGTTCGGCGCACGAGCCGGGCTTCACCGCCAAGTCGGTGCGCGAGCGCGGGGAGAAGACGGCGATCGCGATGCGGGCCGCCGCCCTGGTGTCGCCCGGTGACGCGATCGCCCTCTCGGCCGGCACCACCACCGCGGAGCTCGCCGAGCGGCTCGTCGACGTTCCCGCGCTGACCGTGGTGACCAACTCGATCCCGGTCGCCGACGTGTTCTACCGGGGCGGCCGGGCGGACCAGACCGTGGTCCTGACCGGCGGGACACGGACCCCCTCGGATGCCCTGGTCGGCCCGGTGGCCGTCGCCGCCATCGGCGCCCTGCACCTGGACGTGCTGTTCCTGGGCGTGCACGGGATGAGCGAGCGCGCCGGTTACACCACCCCCAACCTGATGGAGGCGGACGTCAACCGGGCCCTGATCGAGGCGGCCGAGCGCTTGGTCGTGCTCGCCGACCACACCAAGTGGGGCACCGTCGGCATCTCCTCGATCGTCCCGCTGTCCCGCGCCGACGTCCTGATCACCGATGACGGGCTGGACGAGGGCGCTCGCCAGATCCTCATCGACTCCGTCCCTGAACTCGTGGTGGTGAACCCCCAGTGACCCCGACCCGCTCGAGCGTCCGTCTCTCCGACGGCCGTGAGCTGATCTACTTCGACGAATCCCCGGCCAGCGGCCGCGCCGGCTACCCGGACACCCGGCAGTTGCCGCCGCCTCCGCCGGCGTCGCAGTTGCGCTACGACCCGCTGACCGACGAGTGGATCGCGGTCGCCGCGCACCGCAACACCCGCACGTTCCTGCCGCCGTCGGACGCCTGCCCGCTCTGCCCGACGAGCGAGCGGTTCGCCAGCGAGATCCCCGCGCCGGACTACGACGTCGTGGTCTTCGAGAACCAGTTCCCGTCCTTCAGCGACCGGATCGTGCCCGACGAGATCACCCAGGTCACCGGCATGGTGCCGGTGCGCCCGGGGCTCGGCCGGTGCGAGGTCGTCTGCTTCACCAGCGATCACGACGCCGCCTTCGGGTCGCTGCCGGCCACCCGCGTCCGGACCGTCGTCGACGCCCTCGCCGACCGCACCGCGGAGATCTCCCGGATGCCCGGGGTGGCGCAGGTCTTCCCGTTCGAGAACCGGGGCGTCGAGATCGGCGTGACCCTGCACCACCCGCACGGCCAGATCTACGCCTACCCCACCGTCACCCCGAAGACCGCCGCCTACCTGCGGGCCGCCGAGCGGCACCGGGAGAAGACCGGGCGCAACCTGTACGCCGACGTCCTCGCCGCCGAGCAGGAGGCGAAGGTGCGGGTGGTCGCCGCCAACGAGCACTGGACGGCGTACGTGCCGGCCGCGGCGCGCTGGCCGTTCGAGGTGCACCTGGCCCCGCACCGGCAGGTTCCCGACCTGCCCGCGCTCACCGGCGCCGAGCGGGACGCGTTCGGCCCGCTCTACCTGGACGTCCTGCGCCGCTTCGACGGACTGTTCGGCAAGCCGATGCCGTACATCTCGGCCTGGCACCAGGCGGTCGTCGGCGAGGGCCGTGACCTGGGCTATCTGCACCTGCAGCTGTTCAGCATCCGGCGCGCGGCGGACAAGCTGAAGTTCCTGGCGGGGTCGGAGTCGGCGATGGGCGCCTTCGTCAACGACATCGTCCCGGAGGCCGCGGCCCAGCGCCTGCGCGACATCTGACCTTCCGGTGTGTTGAGTTCGGCCGTCATGCACGCCCGAACCCAACACGCGGAAAGCGCAGACCTGGCGTGTTGAGTTCGGCCGTCATGCACGCCCGAACCCAACACGCATAGGAACAGTGGGGAGGCCCGGGACAAGGCCTCCCCACTGTTCCAACGAACCGCGTGGATCCGGAGTTACGACCCGTAGTACGCGGTCTTCATGATCCGCTCGAGGTCCGCCAGCATCGGCATCCGCGGGTTCGCCGGCGCGCACTGGTCCAGGTACGCGTTCATCGCCTGCTGCGGGAGCGCGGTGAGGAACGCGTCCTCGTCCACGCCGGCGCCCTTGAACGACGCCGGGATCCCGACGGCCTCGCGGAGCCTTTCCACGGCCCGGGCGTACGACTCCACGCCCTGCTGCGGGGTGTCCGCCGGCAGGCCCAGGTGCCGGGCGATCTCCTGGAACCGCTCCGGGGCGATGTACCGCTCGTACTTGGGCCAGCTGTTCAGCTTCGACGGCACCGTGCCGTTGTGCCGGATCACGTGCGGCAGCAGGATCGCGTTGGTCCGGCCGTGCGCCACGTGGAAGCTGGCGCCCAGTGTGTGGGCCATGGCGTGGACGATGCCGAGGAACGCGTTGCCGAACGACATGCCGGCGATCGTCCCGGCGTTGTGCATCTTCTCCCGGGCGATCGGGTCGTCCGGGCCGGACGTGACCGCCCGCTCCAGGTTCTCGAAGATCAGCTTGATCGCGTGCAGGGCCAGCCCGTCGGTGAAGTCGCTGGCGTAGACCGACACGTACGCCTCGGTGGCGTGGGTCAGCGCGTCGAAGCCGCTGTCCGCGGTCACCACCGGCGGCAGGTCCCGGGTCAGGTGCGGGTCGATGATCGCCACGCTCGGGGTGAGCGCGTAGTCGGCCAGCGGGTACTTCTGCCCGGTGGCGGTGTCGGTGATCACCGCGAACGGGGTGACCTCGGCGCCGGTGCCGGACGTGGTCGGCACGCAGACCAGCTTCGCCAGGGCGCCCAGCGTCGGGAACTTGAAGGCCCGCTTGCGGACGTCGAAGAACTTCTCCTTCATGTCGGCGAAGTCCACGTCCGGGTGCTCGTAGAGCAGCCACATCACCTTGGCCGCGTCCATCGGCGAGCCGCCGCCGAGGGCGATGATGGTGTCCGGCCGGAACGAGCGCATCAGCGCCGCGCCGCCGCGGACCGTGTCGATGCTGGGCTCCGGCTCGACGGTGTCGATGATCTGGATGGTCACCGGCTCGGGGCGCTCGCGCAGCACGTTGCTGATCCGGTCGACGTAACCGAGCTTGGTCATGGTGTGGTCGGTGACGACGGTGACCCGGCGGACGTCGGGCATGTCCCGGAAGTACCGGATGGCGTGCGGCTCGAAGTACATCTTCGCCGGCACCTTGAACCACTGCATGTTGTTCGTCCTACGGCCGATGCGCTTGATGTTGAGCAGGTTGAGGGCGGAGACGTTGTCGGAGACCGAGGTGTGGCCGTAACTGCCGCAGCCGAGGGTGAGCGACGGACGGAAGCCGTTGTAGATGTCGCCGATGCCGCCCTGTGAGGCCGGCGCGTTCCAGATGATCCGGACCGCCTTCATCCGCTTGCCGAACCGCTCGGAGAACGCGGCGTCCTTGGCGTGCACCACGGCGCTGTGGCCGAGACCGTGGAACTCGACCATCTGCTCGGCGTACCGGATGCCCTGCTCCTCGTCCTCGGCGGTGAGCACGGCCAGGACCGGGCAGAGCTTCTCCCGGCTCAACGGCTCGGCCGGGCCGACCTCGGTGATCTCGGCGAGCAGGATCGAGGTGTCATCGGGCACCGCGAACCCGGCCTGACCGGCGATCCACACCGCCGACCGGCCGACCACCGCGGGGTTCAGCTTCCTGCCGTCCGGGAAGATCAACTTCTCCAGCAGTTCCTTCTCCTCCGGCCGCGCCACGTAGGCGTGCAGCCGGACGAACTCCCGGAGGGCGCGCGCGGCGATCGACCGGTCCAGGACGACGGCCTGCTCGGAGGCGCAGATCATGCCGTTGTCGAAGGTCTTCGACAGCACGATGTCGTGTGCGGCGCGGACCACGTCGGCGGACGGGTGCACGTACGCCGGGACGTTCCCGGCGCCGACCCCGAGGGCCGGCTTGCCGGTCGAGTACGCGGCCCGGACCATCGCGTTCCCGCCGGTGGCCAGGACGGTCGCGACGCCGGGGTGGTTCATCAGGGCGGCGGTCGCCTCGAGCGACGGCTCCTCGACCCACTGGATGCAGTTCTCCGGGGCGCCGGCCGCAATCGCCGCGTCCCGGACCACCTGCGCCGCCTCCGCGCTGCACCGCTGGGCGCTCGGGTGGAAGGCGAAGACGATCGGGTTCCGGGTCTTCAGGCCGAGCAGCGCCTTGAAGATGGTGGTCGAGGTCGGGTTGGTGACCGGGGTGACCGCGCAGACCACACCGACCGGGTCGGCGATCTCGGTGATGCCGTTGACGTCGTCGCGGTGGATGACACCGACCGTCTTCATCCCGGCCATGCTGTTGGTGACGTGCTCGCAGGCGAAGATGTTCTTGACGGCCTTGTCCTCGAAGACACCCCGGCCGGTCTCCTCGACCGCCAGGCGGGCCAGTTCGCCGTGCTTGTCCAGCGCGGCCACCGAAGCCTTGCCGACGATGTGGTCGACCTGCTCCTGGGTGAAGTCCGCGTACTCGGTCAGTGCCTTACCCGCGTTGCCCACCAGGACATCGATCTCAGTCACAGCCGCTCCTCTCCTGTCGGCTTCATCGTCGCCGACAGGAGAGGAGCGGTTGCAGGGTCGAAAGTCCCGCCGGATCAGGCCAGCTTGCGGGCCAGGTTCTCGTCGAGAGCGTTCATGAACTCGTCGGTGGAAAGCCACGGGGCGTCCCGGCCGATCAGCAGCGCGAGGTCCTTGGTCATCTGACCACCCTCGACGGTCTCGATGCAGACGCGCTCGAGCTTCTCGGCGAACTCGGTCACCTCGGGGGTGCCGTCCAGCTTCCCGCGGTGCTTGAGGCCGCCGGTCCAGGCGAAGATCGAGGCGATCGGGTTGGTCGAGGTCTTCTCGCCCTTCTGCCACTGCCGGTAGTGCCGGGTGACAGTGCCGTGCGCGGCCTCGGCCTCGACGGTCTTGCCGTCCGGGGTCATCAGCACGCTGGTCATCAGGCCGAGCGAGCCGAAGCCCTGGGCCACGGTGTCGGACTGCACGTCACCGTCGTAGTTCTTGCAGGCCCAGACGTAGCCACCCTCCCACTTCAGGGCGGCGGCGACCATGTCGTCGATCAGCCGGTGCTCGTAGGTGAGGCCGGCCTCCTTGAACTGGTCGGCGAACTCGGTCTCGAAGATCTCCGCGAACAGGTCCTTGAAGCGGCCGTCGTACGCCTTCAGGATGGTGTTCTTGGTGGAGAGGTAGACCGGGTAGTTGCGGGCCAGGCCGTACCGGAACGAGGCCCGGGCGAAGTCCCGGATCGACTCGTCGTAGTTGTACATCGCCATGCCGACGCCACCGGCCGGGAAGTCCGAGACCACGAACTCCATCGGCTCGGAACCGTCAGCCGGGGTGAAGGTGACGGTCATCTTGCCGGCGCTGGGCGCGACGAAGTCGGTCGCCTTGTACTGGTCGCCGTGGGCGTGACGGCCGATGATGATCGGCTTGGTCCAGCTCGGTACCAGGCGGGGCACGTTGCTCATGATGATCGGCTCACGGAAGACGACGCCGCCGAGGATGTTGCGGATCGTGCCGTTCGGCGACCGCCACATCTTCTTCAGGCCGAACTCCTCCACCCGCGCCTCGTCCGGCGTGATGGTGGCGCACTTGACGCCCACACCGTGCCGCTTGATGGCGTTGGCCGAGTCGATGGTGACCTGGTCGTCGGTCTCGTCCCGGTACTGGATCGACAGGTCGTAGTACTCGAGGTTCACGTCGAGGTACGGCAGGATCAGCTGCTCACGGATCTGCTTCCAGATGATCCGGGTCATCTCGTCGCCGTCGATCTCCACGACCGGGTTCTTGACCTTGATTTTCGCCATCGGCCGGCGCTCCTCTCCCGAAACACACGCTTAGCAGTACGAGCGTACTGCCCGCCCGCCGAAGATCGCCGGGCGGCCCCGTCAGACGGACCACCCACTACCATCCCAGGCCGGGACGAAGCGGCGCACCGAAAAGCAGGCAGTGGCGGTCGCCACTTAGCATTCAGCGGTGATCGACAATGTCTGGTGGGAACGCCACCGCAAGTGGGCCACGTTCCTGCTGATCGCGCTGCTGATCGGCCTCTTCGCGGCCGGCAAGTTCACCGTCACCGCCTACGCCGGCCTGGCCCGCCTGATCAGCGGCGGGCACTCCGGGGTCATGGCGGTCAGCGGCTGGGTGCTGTTCTTCGCACCGTTCCTGCTGGTCTGGCTGATCGTGCTGTTCACCACGCAGACCGCCGCCCGGACCCGGACCGCCGTCTGCATCGGCATCCTGTTCCTCGTGGTACCCAGCATCCTGCCGGTCTACCCCGGCGAGGCGAACTACTGGCTCGCCGACGCGGTCAGCGGGCCCGGCGGCAGCGCCGTCGTCACCGGCATGCGCAACGGCTTCCTCGGCGGGCTGGTGCCGTCGCTCGTCGCGCCGTTCGTGCTGTTCAACGACGCCCTCAAGGAGTCTTTGGGCGAGCGGGTCAGGCTGATCACCCTCGCCGTGCCGGTCGCGGCCTTCGTCATCGCGACAGTGGTCGCCGCCGTCCTGCTGGCACAACGCTGAAAAGGCCGGGGCGCGCACGCCCCGGCCCGTCGGATCAGCTCACGATCAGTGGTAGAAGTGCCGCGTCCCGGTCAGGTAGACGGTGACACCGGCCTTCTCCGCGGCTTCGATCACCAGGTTGTCCCGGATCGAGCCGCCCGGCTGGACCACGGCCGTCACACCCGCCGCGATCAGCACCTCGAGGCCGTCCGGGAACGGGAAGAACGCGTCCGAGGCGGCCACGCTGCCCGCGACCCGCTCGGTGCCGGCCCGGTCCACCGCCAGCTTCGCCGCATCGACCCGGTTGACCTGGCCCATCCCGACGCCCACCGTGGCGCCGTCACTGGCCAGCAGGATCGCGTTGCTCTTCACGCCGCGGATCGCCCGCCACGCGAAGGCCAGGTCGGCCAGCTGCTCCGTCGAGGCCGGCGTGCCGGTCGCCAGGGTCCAGTTCGCCGGGTCGTCGCCGTCGGCGTCGATCCGGTCCGCGGTCTGCACCAGCAGCCCGCCACCGACCTGCTTGATCTCCGCGGCCGGCGGGTTCCAGGCCGGGGCGACCAGCACCCGCAGGTTCTTCTTCTCCCGGAACAGCTCCAGGGCCCCGGCCTCGAAGGACGGCGCCACGATCACCTCGGTGAAGATCTCGCCCAGCTGGCGGGCCAGCTCGACGGTGACCTCACGGTTGACCGCGACGACGCCACCGAACGCCGAGACCGGGTCACAGGCGTGCGCCTTGCGGTGCGCCTCGGCCACGTCCGCGCCGATCGCGATGCCGCACGGGTTGGCGTGCTTGATGATCGCCACGCACGGCTCGGTGAAGTCGTTGGCGCTGCGCCAGGCCGCGTCCGCGTCGACGTAGTTGTTGTAGGACATCTCCTTGCCGTGCAGCTGCTCGGCCTGGGCCAGGCCGGCCGGCGCGGCCGGGTCGAGGTAGAGCGCGGCCTTCTGGTGCGGGTTCTCGCCGTACCGCAGGGTGTTCTC
This sequence comes from Actinoplanes sp. NPDC019969, assembly GCF_055562375.1. Taxonomy (NCBI): domain Bacteria; kingdom Bacillati; phylum Actinomycetota; class Actinomycetes; order Micromonosporales; family Micromonosporaceae; genus Actinoplanes; species Actinoplanes sp. NPDC019969. Next base: position 506,337 of record NZ_JBVHFK010000002.1, read on the forward strand.
CCGGCGCAGCGCCAGCCCGTCGAACGCCGGCCACTCCGCCTCGTCGACCAGGGTGGCGGCGGTCCAGCGGGCGACGGCCACGTCGTACTCCGCGATGTCCGCGAAAGCCTGGGCGGCCAGCGCCTTGCGCTGCTTCAGCGTGAAACCGCCGGCGGCGGCGGCCTCAGCGACCAGCGGGTACGCCGCGGCGGACGTGACGACGGCGACCGAGGCGTGGTTCTTCGCCGCGGACCGGACCATCGCCGGGCCACCGATGTCGATCTTCGCGATGCAGTCCTCGACGCCCGCGCCGGAGGCCACCGTCTCGGTGAACGGGTACAGGTTGCTGACCAGCAGATCGAACGGCTCGATGCCGAGACCGGCGAGCTCCGCGACGTGGCCCTCCAGCCGCAGGTCGGCCAGCAGGCCGGCGTGCACCTTCGGGTGCAGCGTCTTGACCCGGTCACTGAGGATCTCCGGGAAACCGGTCAGCTCCTCCACCCGGGTCACCGGCACACCGGCCTTCTCCACGGTCGACGCGGTCGAACCGGTGGACACGATCTCCGCGCCGGCGGCGTGCAGCGCCTGCGCCAGCTCGACGATGCCGTCCTTGTACCAGACGCTCAGCAGCGCCCGCTTGATCGGACGACGACCCTCGTCAGTGGTCACGGAATCCGTACCTTTCTGTCCTGGATGGTCCAGCCCTCACGGACCAGGCGGCCGACACAGTCGACCAGCTGGGCCCGCTCGGCCACCTTGATGCGCTCGGTGAGCGTCTCCTCCGTGTCGTCGTCGAGCACGGGGACCACGGTCTGCGCGATGATCGGGCCGGTGTCCACACCGGCGTCCACGAAGAAGAGCGTCGCCCCGGCCACCTTCACCCCGTAGGCCAGCGCGTCCCGCGGCCCGTGGATCCCGGGGAAGGCGGGCAGCAGCGCGTTGTGGGTGTTGATGTACCGGTCGCCGAACGCGTCCAGGAACTGCTTGCCGGCGAGCTTCAGGAAACCGGCCGAGATCACCAGGTCGGGGCGGTGCTCGGCGACGTGCGCGGTGAGCGCGGCGTCCCAGTCGTCACGGGTCGGGTAGGCCTTCACCGAATCCACGAACGTGGGAACACCGGCGGCCGCGGCGTGCTCCAGGCCGGCGATCCCGTCCCGGTCGGCGCCGACGGCCACCACCACGGCGCCGTACGCCGGGTCGGCTGTCGCTTCGAGAAGAGCCTGCAGGTTGCTGCCCGAACCGGAGATGAGGACGACCAGGCGGGCGGGCGCGGGGGCAGTCACCTGTGCACCCTATCGCCGCGCGGTTGCCCGTCCCTTGCCGGGGCGTTTGGTGAACGCCCTCGTCGCGGCCGCCCCGGCGCCGACCGCCACGGCCACCACGATCGCGGCCATCACCCCGGTCTGCACCGGGTCCGGGCCGATCCGGGACAGCCGGCCGGAGCCGAGCGAGCCGCCGGACAGCCAGGCCAGCAGCCCCATCGCCAGACCGGCGACCGGACCGGCGAACAGGCCCGAGGCCAGCACCAGCGACCAGGACGGCTCGGTCACCGCCGTTCCGGGGCCACCCGCGCGCCAGGCGCTGTCCCGGCCGAACCGCAGCCGCTGGGTGAGCGCCCAGCCCGCGACCGCGCCGGCGATCACCGGCAGGGCCAGCAGCAGGGTGCCGGTCGCACCCATCGGGCCCTCCGGCAGGCCGGCGACCAGCGGCACCATCGGCGTCGCGCCGACCGTCACCTCGGTCATCCGGACCGTCGTGCCGGCGCCCAGCGCGAAACCCGGGCCGAGCAGGAAGGCGGTGGCCCAGATCGCGACGTTCACCGCGTACCCGATGCTGACCAGGGTGATCCCGGCCTGGCCGGCGACACCGGTCTGGTAGCCGGCGATGATGTCGGCGGCCTGCGCGCCGCCGAGCGCGACGGCCAGGCCACCGGCCACCGCGCCGGCGCCGAGGATCAGGAAGGCCGCGACCAGGCCGGCCCGGATGCCGTGGCGCATCGCCTGCGGCATCCGCCGGGCCAGGGTGGCGACGGCGCCGGTGCCGCGCAGGGCGCCGATCAGCGCCCCGGCGAAGCCGAGGATCAGGAAGTGCGCGGCGGTCCGCCCGATCGTCACGTCGGTGCCACGGCCGTCGACGAGGTACGCGGCCAGGGCGCCGACCAGCGCGTACGCCCCCGCGACCAGCACCGCGACGAGCAGCGCGCGCCCGGCCGACCCGCTGTGCCGGGCCCCGATCGCGCGGGTGACGTGCAGGCCCGCCCGGTTCAGCCGCCAGAGCATGAACGCCGTGAGCAGCAGCGGAGTCAGCGCGAGCGGGCCGATCGAGGTGCCGATCGGCACCCCGTGCCCGAGCAGCCAGCCGGCCAGCCCGGCGTGCGCGGCCCCGGCCAGGCCTCCGGATCCCTCCAGGGTGCGGGCCAGCCCGATCACCACGGCCACCGGCAGATAGCCGAGCAGGGCCGCCCAGAGGGTGGCGAAGAGTACCGCCACCAGCAGCGGGGCACGCCGGCCGCGGGGCGGGCGGCGCTGGATCGGTACCCGGACGGTCTCCCGGCGGCCCAGCATCGCGTCGTCGACGACCACCGTGTCGTGCTGCCGGTCGCCGCCGGTGTCGATCGCCTCGGTGGGCCGCTCGACCGGCTCGGCGGGCTCGGGCGCCGGCCGGTCCCGGTCGATGGCGGCGGTGTCCCGCACCACGGACTGAAGCGCCTCGGCGACCGCGAACGGGTCCTCCGAGCCGCCGGGCCGGTCGGTTGTGCTGGACATCGCGCCTACTTTTCCATGCCGTGGCCACTGCGGCGAGGCAGAAACGGCGGCGCGCCGCCGATCGGGTCCTCACCCGACCGACGGCGCGCCGTTCGCACTGCTGGGATCAGCTCAGGATGTCGCGCATGAGCTGGGCGGTCTCGGACGGCGTCTTGCCGACCTTGACGCCGGCTGCCTCGAGGGCGACCTTCTTGGCGTCGGCGGTGCCGGCCGAACCGGAGATGATGGCGCCGGCGTGGCCCATCGTCTTCCCGGGCGGCGCGGTGAAGCCGGCGATGTAGCCGACGACCGGCTTGGTGACGTTGGCCTTGATGAACTCGGCCGCCCGCTCCTCGGCGTCGCCACCGATCTCACCGATCATGACGATCGCGTCGGTGTCCGGGTCCTCCTGGAACGCCTTCAGCGCGTCGATGTGGGTGGTGCCGATGATCGGGTCACCGCCGATGCCGACCGCCGTGGAGAAGCCGAACTCGCGCAGCTCGTACATCAGCTGGTAGGTCAGCGTGCCGCTCTTGCTGACCAGGCCGATCCGGCCCTGCGGGGTGATGTCGGCCGGGATGATGCCGGCGTTGGAGGCGCCGGGCGACGCGATGCCGGGGCAGTTCGGCCCGATGATCCGGGTCTTCTCGCCCTTGGCGACGTTGTACGCCCAGAACGCCGCCGAGTCCTGCACCGGCACGCCCTCGGTGATCACCACGGCGAGCGGGATCTCGGCGTCGATCGCCTCGACGACCGCGGCCTTGGTGAACGCCGGCGGCACGAAGATGACCGACACGTCGGCGCCGGTCGCGGCGATCGCCTCGGCGACGGTGGCGAAGACGGGCAGCTCGGTGCCGTCGAAGTCCACCTTGGTGCCGGCCTTGCGCGGGTTGACACCGCCTACCACCTGGGTGCCCGCGGCGAGCATCCGCTTGGTGTGCTTGGAGCCCTCACCACCGGTGATGCCCTGGACGATGACCTTGGAGTCCTTGGTGAGCCAGATCGCCATTTAGTTCACTTCCCCGCAGCCGCGAGCTCGGCGGCCTTCTCTGCCGCTCCGTCCATCGTGTCGACCCGCGTGACCAGCGGGTTGTTGGCGCCATCGAGGATGGCACGGCCGGCCTCGGCGTTGTTGCCGTCGAGGCGGACCACGAGCGGCTTGGTGACGGTCTCGCCGCGCTCGGTCAGCAGGGCCAGAGCCTGGATGATGCCGTTGGCCACCGCGTCGCAGGCGGTGATGCCGCCGAAGACGTTCACGAAGACCGACTTCACGGCCGGGTCGCCGAGGACGATCTCCAGGCCGTTCGCCATCACCTGGGCGCTCGCGCCACCGCCGATGTCGAGGAAGTTGGCCGGCTTGACGCCGCCGTGCTTCTCGCCCGCGTACGCCACCACGTCCAGGGTCGACATGACCAGGCCGGCGCCGTTACCGATGATGCCGACCTCACCGTCGAGCTTGACGTAGTTGAGGTTCTTCGCCTTGGCGGCCTGCTCCAGCGGGTCGACCGCGGACTTGTCCTCGAGCGCCTCGTGGTCGGGGTGCCGGAAGCCGGCGTTCTCGTCCAGCGTGACCTTGGCGTCCAGCGCCAGCACCCGGCCGTCGCCGACCTTGGCGAGCGGGTTGACCTCGACCAGCGTGGCGTCCTCGGCGACGAACGCCTGCCACAGCTTCACCGCGATGTCGACGACCTGGTCGGCGACCTCGGCCGGGAACTTGGCGGCGGTCACGATCTCGCGCGCCTTCGCCTCGTCCACGCCCTTGCTCGCGTCGATCGCGATCTTGGCGACCCGCTCCGGGTCCTCCTCGGCGACCGTCTCGATCTCCATGCCGCCGGCGACGCTGGCGATGCAGAGGAACGTGCGGTTGGCCCGGTCCAGCAGGTAGGAGAAGTAGTACTCCTCCACGATGTCGGCCGTCTCGGCCAGCATCACCTTGTGGACCGTGTGGCCCTTGATGTCCATGCCCAGGATGTCGGTCGCGCGGGCCTCGGCCTCGTCCGCGCCGTCGGCCAGCTTCACGCCGCCGGCCTTGCCGCGGCCACCGACCTTCACCTGCGCCTTGACGACGACCTTGCCACCGAGGCGCTCAGCGATCGCCCGGGCCTCCTGCGGGGTCTCGGCGACACCGCCGCCCAGCACGGGCAGCCCGTGCCGTTCGAACAGGTCGCGCCCCTGATACTCGAACAGGTCCACGTGTCTCCTTTCGCTCGCGACGCCAAGCGCCGGCAAGCCGCACCATTGCGTCCCGACCTGTGTGCGCGGGGCAGCGCGGCGCGCCGCCAGCGTGAGGATCGTCGGGCCATCCGCAACCTGACGAATGACCCTCATCCGCAGACTAGCGACCGAATAGGGCCCCGTGCCCGCGCGGGTACAGGGTGTGCAAGACCACACACCAGAGGGACGAAATCGCAGCTCCGGGACGGTCGGGACCAATGTGCCCGGAGTTCCTGGCGAGATCGACCGGCGGCGTCCTGCCGGCGCGCGCGAAAAAGTCACGCGGGCGCGCGTAACCGCCCCGGGGAGGGGTCGTTGAGTGTGGTGTCGGAGCGCTGAGGCGCACCGCGAGGAAGCGGCCGATGCCCTGTCGGTCGAGGGGTGGCGGCGGGGCATCGCGCATAGAGAGGCCGGACGTGTGAGGGGTGCGTCCGGCCTCTCCCCTCGCTTCCGGCTGGTTCTCACGGCTGTCTCAGCGCCGGCGAGACAGCCGTGAGAACCAGCCGGGATCTCGCCTCAGGCGACCGGCGCCGCCACATTGGCGCGGACCCATTCGACGATGGATTCGAGTGAGGTACCGGGAGTGAATAGTGCGGCTACCCCGAGTGATTGCAATTCCGTGATGTCGTCGTCCGGAATGATGCCGCCGCCGAATACCACGATGTCGGACGCGTCACGCTCCGCCAACAGTTCCAGCACTCTCCGGAACAGCGTCATGTGCGCGCCGGACAGCACCGACAGGCCGATGCCGTCGGCGTCCTCCTGAATGGCGGTCTCCACGATCTGCTCCGGCGTCTGGTGCAGCCCGGTGTAGATCACCTCCATGCCGGCGTCGCGCAGGGCGCGCGCGATCACCTTGGCCCCGCGGTCGTGCCCGTCCAGCCCGGGCTTGGCGACGACGACCCTGATGCGTGCTTGCATGCTGACCCCTTCGGGCTCTCCGACCCCGGCGCCCAGCCGTCACGCGGGACGACCGCCGTGGTCACCTGAACGAACGGTAACCTGCCGCGCCGGGCCGGGGTAGCCGCTGACCACGGCCGATGAGCGAAGCGAATAGTTCTCTGGGTCACATTACTTTCCGTTTCGGCTCCCATTACGCACTGTTGCCGCAACGGGGTTCGGGAAACGTAATCAATTCGGACAATAGCTGATCAATGCAGACCAGGAACTGTCACGAAATTGGCGCTGCGACTTGTGACCCGGTCGCCGTTTCGTTACCGTGGCCACGGCTGTCACACAGGTTCCCCCACAGCGACAGCCCGGCCGGACCGACGTTCAACCCCTTTTCCCGGGATCTGAGCGCGCCGCGCCGCCGTAATGCCATCGACGGAGGGTCCTTCGTGCGTCAGCGCTTGTCGTCTGAGCCCGATCGCTATCGCGGCCGGCGTCGCGTTCCCACCCCTCCGCGCAGCCGCTACGCGGTCGTCGTCACCTCCGCGTTCATCGGCGCCGGCGTCGTCGCTCTCGGCGCCGCCTCGAACCTCCCGGATCAGAAGGCCGTCGACCCCGAGATCCTCCAGGGGATGTCGCAGAAATCGCAGGTCGCCACCCAGGCCCTGGAGGATCGCGAGGGCTCGAAAGCCGCCTCCCGTGGCGAGAACCGGCAGGCCAGCACCGAGCTGACCGCCGAGCAGGCCGCCCACGACGTCTACATGCTCCCCCTCGACGAGTACGAGTTCACCTCCGGCTACGGGGTCCGCTTCGGTCAGCTGCACGCCGGCATCGACCTGGCAGCCCCGGACGGCACGCCCTACAAGGCGATCCACAGCGGCACCGTGACCCAGGTCGGCTACAACGGCGGGTACGGCAACTCGATCACGATCAAGCAGGACGACGGCACCGAGATCATCTACGCCCACTCCCGGCGCACGCTGGTGGACAAGGGCGCGAAGGTGCAGGCCGGCCAGGTGATCGGCGAGGTGGGCAACACCGGTTACTCGTACGGCACGCACCTGCACCTCGAGGTCCACGTCAACGGCACCCCGACGGACCCGATCACGTTCCTGCTGCAGCGCGGTGTCGACGTCAAGCTTCAGATGGAGACCTTCTACGGTCTCCCTGCCGGCCAGGCCTCCTGACGTCTCCTGTTTCCTGACCGGGACACTCGAAACCTCCCCGGTTGCAGGTCGGTAGAACTCGGCTTCACCCTCTCAGCGCTCCCGGCTCCCGGACCGACAGGCATGTGACAAGCGAACGTCACGGCCGTCGGGGAGGAACAACCGCGTGGGGCAGCATTCGTCATCCGGTCGAGGCGGCCGGCACCGCCAGGAGAATCTGCACCGGCACCGCGCCCCGGCGTTCCCCGCGCTCTTCGCCACCCGCAGCCGTTCCGCGCTGTCGGTCACCGCGCTGAGCGCCACCCTGGCCGCCGGTGTCGGCGTCGCCGGTGTGGCGGCCTCGGCCGCCCCGGCCGGTCACGGCGGCTCCGGCCTGCCGACCGCCGCGCACGCCACCGCCGCGCTGCCGATCGTCCCGCCGCCCGGCGACGACGCGCCCGCGAAGTTCCCGGAGCCGTTGCCGGAGCTGGAGTCCGGCGGGAGCCCGGCCGCCGCCCCGGTACGCCTGAAGAAGCGCCCGACCCCCGAGGTCACCTGGGTCAACCCGAACCCGGCCGCCCGCACCACGTCGTGCTTCGGCCCGCGCTGGGGCCGCCTGCACGCCGGCGTCGACCTGGCCGCCCCGCACGGCACGCCGATCGTCGCTGCCGGCGCCGGTGTGGTGGTGGCGGCCGGCCCGCACGGCGGTTACGGCAACGCGGTCCTGATCGACCACGGCGACGGCTGGCTCACCCACTACGGTCACCTGTCGGCGATCGACGTCGCGGTCGGGCGACGCGTTCGGGCCGGCGAGCGGATCGGCGCGGAGGGCTCGACCGGGCATTCGACCGGCCCGCACCTGCACTTCGAGGTGCACCAGGGGCACTTCAAGAACCCGGTCGAGCCGACGGCGTGGCTGCGCGCCCACGGTGTGGAGATCCCCGGCTGCTCCTGACGTGTGGGACATCCATCACTGTTATCGCGTGACATCGACGTCGTTTGGCTCTCTCCGCGGGACGTCGGTTAATGTGCCCCCAACATTTCGCTCAACATCGGGGTCACACTTGTTCCGCAAGATTGCTATCAACCTGGCCGCTGTCATCGCGGTCACCGCCGGTGTGCTGGCCGGCTTCGCTGGTCCCGCGTCCGCCGCCGAGGGCCCGTACAAGATGCAGCCCTACAACAACGATTACTGCATTCACCCCGCCGGCTACTCCTCGGCCGCCGTCGCCGTCGAGCAGAACCTGTGCGAGGGTGGCAGCAACCGTAACTGGATCTGGACCAAGGCCAACAACTACTGGAAGATCAAGTACCGCAACGGCAGCAAGTGCATCGCGGTCACCAGCGACACCTCGCCGATCAAGACCCAGACGTGCAACACCACCGCCGGCGAGCGGTGGCTGCCGATCTTCGGTTTCAAGTCCGGTGGCGTCGACTACTACCAGCTGAAGAACGCCACCAGCGGCAAGTGCATGGCCATCCCGAACAACACGCGGGGCGCCGACCTGTACCAGGCCACCTGCAGCTCCTCGCGGGCTCAGTCCTTCACCTGGAACCTGGTCTGATCCGCGGCTTCCGGTAAAACCGATAACTGCGGCGGGACATCGTCCCGCCGCAGAAACCCCAGCGTGTGGATATGCGGCGCGTGTAACGGCCGAAATCCACACGCTGTCGGTGGTTTTACAGTTTGTCGATCGGGGCGTGCCGGAGGACCAGCCACATCACCTGGTCGCCGAAGTCGATCTGCGCCCGCGCGCCCGGGCCCTGCCCCTCCACGGCCAGCACCCGGCCCAGACCGTACCGCTGGTGGTTGACCCGGTCGCCGGGATCCACCTTCGGCGCCTGTTTCAGCTCGCTCGCCGTGGACAGCCTGCTGGCGTCGATGCCGAGCCGTTCGGCGATCCGCTGCGCCTTCGGTGTGCCGCCGGAGAAGCCACCACCACGCTGACGGTCGCCACCACCACGGCCGCCGACCCCGCCACCGGTGCCGGACCATGAGGTGTACGACCCACCGGTCCGCTCCCAGCGCACCAGCTCGGCCGGCAGCTCGTCGGTGAACCGGGACGGCGGGTTGTACTGCGGCTGGCCCCAGGCGGACCGGGTCACCGCGCGGGACAGGTAGAGCCGCTGCCGGGCCCGGGTGATGCCGACGTAGGCCAGGCGGCGTTCCTCCTCCAGCTCGGTGTTGTCGCCGAGCGCCCGCATGTGCGGGAACACGCCGTCCTCCAGGCCGGTCAGGAACACCACCGGGAACTCCAGGCCCTTGGCGGTGTGCAGGGTCATCAGGGTGACGACGCCCTGGTTCTCCGGGTCGTCGTCGGGCAGCTGGTCGGCGTCGGCGACCAGGGCCACCTGCTCCAGGAACCCGGCCAGCGTCGCGACCTGCTCCTCGTCCTCCGAGGCGAGGGATTCGACGCGCTCGGTGTACTCCCGGGCGACGCTCACCAGCTCCTGCAGGTTCTCCACGCGGCCCTGGTCCTGCGGGTCGAGGCTCTCCTCCAGCTCGCCGAGCAGGCCGGACCGCTGCAGGACCGCCTCCAGGACCTCCTCCGGCGGGGCGGACAGCGCCAGCACCCGCAGGTCGTCGAGAAGCCGCACGAAGTCGGTGATGCTGTTGAGCGCGCGGGTGGAGATGCCGGGCGCGTCCTTGGCCCGGCGCAGCGCCTGGCCGAACGAGATCCGGTCGCGGGACGACAGCGCCTCGACACACGCCTCGGCCCGGTCGCCGATGCCGCGTTTCGGCGTGTTCAGCACCCGGCGGAGGCTGACGGTGTCGTCGTCGTTCACGATCGCGCGCAGGTAGCCCAGCGCGTCACGGACCTCCTTGCGCTCGTAGAAGCGCACCCCGCCGACCACCTTGTAGGGCAGGCCGACCCGGATGAACACCTCCTCGAACACCCGGGACTGCGCGTTCGTCCGGTAGAACACCGCGACGTCACCGGGCCGCACGTCGTGGTTGTCGGTGAGCCGGTCGATCTCCCGGGCCACCCAGTCGGCCTCGGCGTGCTCGGTGTCGGCGACGTAGCCGACGATCTGCTCGCCCTGCCCCTGGTCGCTCCACAGCCGCTTGGGCTTGCGGGAGGTGTTCCGGTCGATCACCGCGTTGGCGGCGGTCAGGATGGTCTGGGTGGAGCGGTAGTTCTGCTCCAGCAGGATCGTGCGGGCCTGCGGGTAGTCCCGCTCGAACTCCAGGATGTTGCGGATCGTCGCGCCCCGGAACGCGTAGATCGACTGGTCGGCGTCACCGACGACGCACAGCTCGGACGGGTCCTCGACGTCGACGCCGACCAGCTCGCGGATCAGCGTGTACTGCGCGTGGTTGGTGTCCTGGTACTCGTCGACCATGACGTGCCGGAACCGGCGGCGGTACGCCTCGGCGAGGTGCGGATGCGACTGGAACAGGTGCACCACGGTCATGATGATGTCGTCGAAGTCCAGCGCGTGCGCCTCACGAAGCCGGCGCTGGTACAGCGTGTAGGCCTCGGCGACGGCCCGCTCGTTCGGCCCCTTCGCGCCCTTCGCGAACTCGTCCGGCTCGACCAGCTCGTTCTTCAGGTTCGACACCTGGGCGGCCAGGCTCCGGGCGGTGTACCGCTTCGGGTCCAGGTCGAGCTCGCGGGCGACCAGCGTCATCAGGCGGCGCGAGTCGTCGGCGTCGTAGATGGAGAAGGTGCTCTTCAGCCCGGCGTGCTCGTGCTCGGCCCGCAGGATCCGCACGCACGCCGAGTGGAACGTCGACACCCACATCAGCCGGGCGCGCGGGCCGACCAGGGCGGCGACCCGCTCCTTCATCTCACCGGCGGCCTTGTTGGTGAAGGTGATCGCCATGATCTCGCCGGGGTGCACGCCGCGCTCGGCCAGCAGGTAGGCGATCCGGTGGGTGAGCACCCGGGTCTTGCCGGAACCCGCGCCGGCCACGATGAGCAGCGGCGACCCGGCATGGGTCACCGCGTCCCGCTGGGGGCCGTTGAGGCCGGTGAGCAGGGCCGCCGGATCGAGCCGGCTCGGGGCCGGCCGTGGCGCCGCCGGAGTCCGCACCGGGGGCAGGGCGAACAGGGCGTCGGAAGGTTCTGAGGAAGGTCGCATCGCGGGAGCCAGTGTATGCCGCCCCACCGACACGAATCCGCCGCCCGACACCCGTACACATCAAGGTTGAGCAATGAATCTGTCACCCCGAAGTGGTGGCGATGCATCGACCGGTCCACCAGGCTGTCCGGGTCGACGAAAAAATCTCTCCGATCGGGGGACCCATGAAGATGCGGCGTCACCTTGCCGCCCCGGCGGCCCTTCTGGCCGCGGCCGGCGTGCTCACGGCGATCCCTGGCACCCGGTCCGAGGCGGCCGGGTTCGCCCCGGTCACCGTCTCCTACGGGAAACCAACCGGGGCGGTGGTGAAGGGCCAGATCCTCAGCTACAACGACTTCCACGGGGCGATCGACCCACCGACCGGCAGCGGCGCGGTGGTCAACGCCAGTGGCGTCAGCACTCCGGCCGGCGGCGTGGAGTACCTGGCCACGGTGCTGAAGAGGCTGCGCGCGGAGAGCCCGGCGACGATCACGGCCGGGGCCGGCGACCTGATCGGCGGAACTCCGCTGGTCAGCGCGGCGTTCCACGACGAGCCGACGATTGAGCTGATGAACCAGATCGGGTTGCAGGTCAGCTCGGTCGGCAACCACGAGTTCGACGAGGGCGTGGCCGAGCTGCTGCGGATCCAGCGCGGCGGCTGCCACCCGGTCGACGGATGCCAGGACGGCGACCCGTACCGGGGCGCCCGCTTCACCTATCTGGCGGCGAACACCATCGACAAGAAGACCGGCAAACCGATCCTGCCGCCGGTCAGTGTCCGGTACGTCGGCGGCGTCCCGATCGGGTTCATCGGCATGACCCTGGAGGGCACGCCGCGGATCGTCAACCCGGCCGGCATCAAGGACGTGACCTTCACCGACGAGGTGGAGACCGCCAACAAGTGGAGCCGGGTGCTGACGTCGTACGGGGTGAAGGCGCAGGTCCTGCTGCTGCACGAGGGCGGCTCGCAGGGTTCGGCCACGCCCACGCCCGGCGTCTCGGACTGTGTGAACTTCACCGGCCCGGTCGTCGGAATCGTCGCCGGCCTGGACCCGGCGATCGGCGCCGTGATCTCCGGGCACACCCACCGCTTCTACTCGTGCGCGCTGCCCAACCGCGCGGGCACGAAGACCGTCGTCACCAGCGCCGGCACCAACGGGCAGCTGGTCACCGACATCGACTACACGCTGGACCGCCGAACCGGCCGGTTCACCGGGATCAGCGCGCGGAACGTGATCGTCGAGAACGGGGTGCCGGACGGCAACGGCGGCTGGCTCAAGGACGCCTCCGGCGCCTACCTGCGCAACCCGGACACCGTCGACGCGGCAGCGAAGAAGGTCGCCGACAAGTACCGCACCGCTGTCGCCCCGATCGCGAACCGGCTGGTCGGCAGCATCAGCGCGGACATCGTCCGGGCGAACAACGCGGCCGGCGAGAGCCCGCTCGGTGACGTGATCGCCGACGCGCAACTCGCCTACACGCGGTCCGCCGGCGCCCAGATCGCGCTGATGAACCCGGGTGGCATCCGCGCCGACCTGGACGCCGACCAGTCCAGCGGCGGCGAGCCCTACGGCCAGGTGACGTACGGGGAGGCCTTCACCGTCCAGCCGTTCAACAACCTGGTCGTCACCCAGAGCTTCAGCGGCGCCGAGCTCAAGGACGTCCTGGAGCAGCAGTTCGTCGGGTTCGCCGGGCAGACCGCCCAGCGGATCCTGCAGGTGTCGGCCGGCCTGACCTACACCTGGAGCGCGTCGGCGGCCCCCGGTTCCAAGGTCACCGGCCTGGCGCTCAACGGCACGCCGATCGACCCGGCCGCCACCTATCTCGTCACCACCAACGACTTCCTGGCCAACGGCGGCGACGGGTTCAGCAATCTGACACTGGGCGACGGGCGGGTCACCGCGCCCGGCTTCGACGTGGACGCGCTCGTCGCGTACCTGGCGACCGGCCCGATCGCGCCCGGCCCGGCCGATCGGCTGACGACCATCCCCTGATCAAGCCCCTGTTCCTGTCCCAACACTCGGGCGGTTTCCTTGCGGGACCGTCCGGGCCGGGGGCATACTCGGCTCGTGATCCAGCAGGCGCGATTTTTTTCCTATGGCACCGGACGCCCGGCAGCCGTAGGTCGCTCCTGATCTCCAGACCTACATCAAGCCCCGGGCCGGCCAGCTCGGGGCTTGATGCTTTCCGGGCCGGGCCGGCCGGAACTCCAGCACCCGAGGAGCAGGAAATGACCGTCGACGTGATGGACCAGACCACCGGCGCGGGCGAGGAAGAGGCCGCCGCCAAGATCCGTGCGATCCGTGAGCGGATCAACGAGATCGACAAGACGATCATCGATCTCTGGCTGGAGCGGGCCGCGCTCTCCCAGGAAGTCGGCAAGACCCGGATGGCCAGCGGCGGGACCCGCCTGGTGCTGGCCCGGGAGCGGGAGATCATCGAGCACTTCCGTGAGGCGCTCGGCCCGGACGGCACCCAGGTCGCGCTGCTGCTGCTGCGCTCCGGCCGCGGACCGCTCTGACCTTCTCCTCCTTGCGGGTGCGCCTGCCGTTGTCCGCGCCGTCACGGCCGCGGGTGGCCCGTACCGGAAAGAAGAGAGACGCACCGCGACGGGCAGGGAAACCATGCCCGTCGCGCGTCTTTCAATGAACGCGGCTGATCTCGGCGAAGTGGCAGGCGCTGGGGTGCGGCGAACGCTCCCGGATCTGCAGCACCGGCTCCTGCTCGGCGCAGACGTGCTGTGCCTTCCAGCAGCGGGTGCGGAAACGGCAGCCGGACGGCGGATCCGACGGTGACGGGACCTCGCCCTCCAGGACGATCTGGTTGCGGTGGCCCCGCAGGCGCGGGTCCGGCACGGGCACCGCGGAGAGAAGCGCCTGGGTGTACGGGTGGGTCGGCTGATCGTAGATCGCCACGTCGTGACCCTGCTCGACGATCTTGCCGAGGTACATCACGGCGACCCGGTCGGAGATGTGCCGCACCACCGACAGATCATGCGCGATGAAGATGTACGACAGCCCGAAGTCGTCCTGCAGCCGCTCCAGCAGGTTGATCACCTGGGCCTGGATCGACACGTCCAGCGCCGACACCGGCTCGTCGCACACGATGATCTCCGGCCGCAGCGCGAGCGCCCGGGCGATGCCGATGCGCTGCCGCTGGCCACCCGAGAACTGATGCGGGTACCGGTTCACGTGGTCCGGGTTGAGGCCCACCGTGTCGAGCAGGTCCTGCACTGCCTGGTGCCGCTTGCCCTTCGCCACCACGTCCGGGTGGATCTCGAACGGCTCGCCGATGATGTCGCCGACCGTCATCCGCGGGTTGAGCGAGGTGTACGGGTCCTGCATCACCATCTGGATGTTGCGGCGGGCCCGGCGCAGATCACCGCCCTTGAGCCGGGCCATGTCCTGCCCGCGCACCATGACCGAACCGGCCGTCGGCTTCTCCAGCCCGACCAGCAGCTTCGCCAGTGTCGACTTGCCGCAGCCGGACTCGCCCACCACGCCGAGGGTCTCGCCGCGCCGCAGGCGCACGTCCACCCCGTCGACCGCCCGCACCTGCTTGAAGTGCTTGACCAGGCCGCGGGTCTCGAGGACGACGTCAGTCACCGAGGACCTCCCGGAAGAAGTGACAGCGAGCGGTACGGCGCGGCGCGATCGCATAGGCCGGCGGCGGCGGATCCTGGCGGCACGGGTCCTTGGCGTACCGGCAGCGCGGGTTGAACGCGCACCCCTGCGGGATGTCGGTCAACGCCGGCGGCAGGCCGCGGATCACGCTGAGCTGCTGGCCCTTCAGGTCGAGCCGCGGGATCGATTCGAGCAGGGCGCGGGTGTACGGGTGACCGGGGCGGGCGTAGATGTCATGGACCGGCGCCTCCTCGATGACCCGGCCGGCGTACATGACCGAGATCCGGTCGGCGACGTCGGCGACCACGCCCATGTCGTGCGTGATCAGGATGAGGCCCATGTTGCGCTGCCGCTGCAGCTCCGCGAGCAGGCCCATGATCTGCGCCTGCACCGTCACGTCGAGCGCGGTGGTCGGCTCGTCGGCGATCAGCACCTCGGGGTCGAGCGCCAGCGCCATGGCGATCATGACGCGCTGCCGCATACCGCCGGAGAACTGGTGCGGGTAGTCGTCGACCCGGCTCCGCGCCCCCGGGATCCGGACCTGATCGAGCAGGTCCACGGCCCGGTTCTTGGCGTCCGCGCGGGACATGCCGCGGTGCACCCGGAACAGTTCGGCGAGCTGGAAACCGACGGTGTAGACCGGGTTCAGCGCGGACAGCGCGTCCTGGAAGACCATCGCGATCCGGTTGGCCCGGACCCGGCGCCGTTCCGCCTCGCGCAACTGCTGCAGGTCGACGCCGCGGTAGCGGATCTCGCCCTTGGTGACGCGGCCGGGCTTCTCCACGATGCCCATGATCGCGCTGGCGGTCACCGACTTGCCGCAACCCGACTCGCCGAGGATCGCCAGGGTCTCGCCGGGGCTCAGCCAGAAGTTCGCCCCGTTGACCGCCTTGGCCACCCCGTCGCGGGTGTGAAATTCCACGTGCAGGTCGCTGACCTGCAGCAGCGGCGCCCGCGGGTCCATCCCGGGCAGTACGTCCATCTGCGCCTTGATGTCGGTCATTCGTTCCCCGCAGCCTGGGCTTCGTCGTCGGTCATGAGATCACCGCGGCCTGGGCCTCGTCGTCGGTCATGAGATCACCACGGCCTGGGCCTCGTCGTCGGTCATGAGATCACCGCAGCTTCGGGTCGAAGGCGTCGCGGATGGCGTCGCCGAGCATGATGAAGGCCAGCACCGTGGCGGCGAGGAAGGCGGACGGCCAGATCAGCGGCGCGGCCGCCAGCCGGGCGTAACGCTGCGCGTCGGCGATCTGCAGGCCCCAGCTCAGCGCGCCGCCCTTGAGGCCCACGCCCAGGTAGGACAGGGTGGCCTCGGCGGCGATGTTCGCGCCCAGCAGCAGGGTCAGCACCACGATGACGGAGGCGATCGAGTTCGGCAGGATGTGCCGGAGCATCAGCCGCCCCGGGCCCGCCCCGAGCATCCGGGCCGCCGCCACGTAGTCCTGACTCTTCGCCGCGATCACCGAGGACCGCATGACCCGGGCCGACGACGTCCAGGTCAGCACGCCGAGGGTGATCGTCACCGCCATGACGCCGTTGTTCTTCTCCCCCGCGGACAGCCGGCCGGACAGGACGATCGCGCCGAGCAGGAACGGGACACCCAGCCAGATGTCGGTGAGCCGGGACAGGACCGAGTCGACGGGGCCGCCGAAGTAGCCGGCCGCCAGCCCGAACGCGATCCCGAGGACACCGGCCAGCAGGGTGGACAGGATCCCCACCTGGATCGAGTTGCGGGTGCCGTGAACGGTCTGGGCGAAGACGTCACAGCCCTGGAAGTCGTACCCGAAGATGGCCCCGCCGGCCGGGCCCTTGTGCTGGTTGGCCAGGGTGCAGGAGGCAGGGTCGGCCGAGGTGAACAGCGACGGGACCGCCGCCATCATCAGCACCAGCGCGACCAGGACCGCCGCGGCCCAGAAGATCTTGTTGCGGCGCAGGTCGGTCCAGGCGTCGCCGGCGAGGCTCCGCGTCTCATTCATAACGGATCCTGGGGTCGAGGGCGGCGTACAGCAGGTCGACAACGAGGTTCACGACCAGGAAGATGATCACCAGGATGCTGACGAAGCCGACCACCATCGGGCCGTCCTCGGTGCGGATCCCGCGGGCCAGGTTGAGGCCGACCCCCGGGATGTTGAACACCTGCTCGGTGATCAGCGCGCCGGACATCAGGGTGCCCAGGTCGACACCGATCAGCGTGATCACCGGGATCAGCGAGTTGCGCAGCACGTGCACCCAGGTCACCCGGCGCGGGGACAGGCCCTTGGCCCGGGCGGTCCGCACATAGTCCGACCGCAGGTTCTCCACCACCGACGTACGGGTGACGCGAAGCTCGGTGGCGACCACCGTGGTGGCCAGCACGATGGCCGGCAGCAGCATCGCGTAGAAGGAGGCGTTCCGGGAGGCGGTCGCCGGGAACCAGCCCAGCTCCATGCCGAAGATCAGCTGCGCGGTCGGCGCGAGCACCACGATCGGCATGGCCAGCAGCAGCAGGGTCGCCGCCAGCACACCGTTGTCGAAGTAGCCGCCGCGGCGGATGCCGGAGTAGACGCCGGCCACGATCGCGATCACCGCCGCGATGACGATCGCCATCAGCGACAACCGGAGGGTCGCCGGCCAGGCGTCCGACAGCATGGCCGAGATCTCCCGGCCGGTCATGGACTGGCCCAGATCGCCGGTGAGCAGGCCCTTCATGTAGTACCAGTACTGGCCGAGGAAACCCTCGTCCAAGTGGTAACGCTCAGTGAGTGCCGCACGCAGGCTGGCACTGACCGGTTTCTCGCCGGCCAGCGCCTGAACGGGGTCGTCCTGGTAGGCGAACATCAGCGCGAACACCACGAAGGTGGCCCCGAAGAACGTCAGGATCATCTGCAGCAGGCGCCGCACGACATAGCGGAACATCCGGTTCTTGCCTCTTCTTCCACACGCCGGTGGCGCCACGGTCGCATACGCTCCGTGACGCCACCACCGATCAAGCGGTCAGATCAGGCGACCGTCTCGATGTCGTACAGGTTCACGTTGGAGAAGAGGTCCATCTCCACGTTCTGCACGTGTTCCGAGTACCCGAAGACGTTCATCCGGGAGAACAGCGGGATGACCGGCATGTCCTCGGCCAGCATGTCCTCGGCCTCCTGCCACTTCTTCTCCGCCGCGGCCTGGGTCGTGGCCTCCGAGCCCTCGGCCACCAGCGCGTCGAACTCCGGGTTCTCGTAGCCGTAGAAGTTGGAGGAGCCGTCGATGCCGTAGATCGGGCCGAGGTAGTTCTCCATCAGCGGGTAGTCCATGACCCAGCCCATACGCATCAGGCCGAGCGGCTCGCGGGCCCGCGCCTTCGCCTGCAGCACCGCGAACTTCGCCTCCTGCACGCCGGTGCAGGTCACACCGAGGATGGCCCGGATCTGGTTGCAGGCCGCGTCGACCCAGGCCTGGTGGCCACCGTCGACGTTGTAAGTGATCTTGATCTCGGCGGGACCCTTGGCCGCGGCGTAGAGCTCCTTGGCCTTGGTCGGGTTGTAGTCGCACGACGTGCCGCAGCTGTTCTCCCGGTAACCGGCCACCACCGGCGACACGAACGACTTCGACACCAGCCGCGCGCCGAGGAAGATCTGGTTGGCGATCTCCTCCCGGTTGATCGCCATCGAGATGGCCCGGCGGACGTCGGGGTTCTTGTACTCCGGCTGGTACAGCGGGAAGCCGAGGAAGTCGATCGTCGAGTTGCTGCTGGTCTGATAACGCTCGCCCAGGTCGGACGAGGCCTTGGACAGCGACTCGATCGGGATCTCGGTCTGCACGTCGATGTTGTTCGAGACCAGGTCGGCGTACTGAGCGACCGGGTCCTGGTAGACCTTCCAGGTGATGCCGTCGATCTTCGGCACCTGGCCCTTGAAGTCGGCCACCTTCTCCACGACGATCTTGTCGTCGTGCTCCCACTGGCCCTTGATCTTGAACGGGCCGTTACCGATGATCTTCTCTTCGAAGCCCTTGGCGATCGAGCCGTCCTTGGCGAACGCGGCCTTCGGCAGCGGGTAGAAGACCGAGTAGGCCATCACCGTCTTCCAGCCGGAGAACGGCGCGGAGAGCGTGACCTGGAAGGTCAGCTCGTTGAGCACCTTGAGGCCGGACAGCTTGCTGACCTTCGGCTTGGGCGCCTTCTGCGGGCCCTTGCCGTCCGGGTCCTCGGGGTTCATCTCGGCATAGCCGGCGATCCGCGCGAAGAAGTAGCCGCTGTTCTGCGCGTTCGGCCCGTAGGCGCCGAAGTTCCACGCGTCGACGTAGCTCTGCGCGGTGACCTTCTCGCCGTTGTGGAACGTGAAGCCCGGCTTGAGCTTGATCGTCCACACCTTGTTGGTCTTGTCCGGGCGGATCGCCTCGGCCGCGACCTCGACCGGCTGGTTCTGCGAGTTGATGTCCACCAGCGGGTAGAACAGCGACTTCAGCACCTGAGAGCCCGTGGCGTCGCCGACGTTGGTCGGCAGGAGGGCGGCCGGCTCGGCGATCCCGATCGTGATGGTGTTCGCGTTCGCGCTCGCGTCGTCCGCGTCACCGTCGCCACAGCCGGCAACCAACAAGGAGATGGCGGCCGCACAGGCCGCCATCTTCCATGGGCGTTTCCCAAACATGGGAGTGCCTCCTTCAGGGGCGCTCACGAGGGGTGTGTGAGTCGCTGCCACTGTGACACAGAGGCACGAGAACCCGGAGCCCCGTTATCAAGCCGATATTCACCGTAAACATCCCGAGAAGATCCCTTGAGCATCCCTTTAGGCGGATTAAATCCTCCTGAACTGCGGATACTCCGAGGGGCTCCGGGTCCGGCACGGAGCGCAGCCTAGCCGAAGCATGGCTGCGGGGGCTCCTTCGGGCGGGTCAGACGAGACGCCGATCGGCCGCCCATCGTGACAGTTCGTAACGGTTACTCATCTGCAATTTGCGCAGAACGTTCGAAACGTGGGTCTCCACGGTCTTGATGGAGATGTACAGCTCTTTCGCGATCTCCTTGTACGCGTAGCCCCGGGCGAGCAGCCGCAGCACCTCCCGCTCCCGGTTGGTGAGCTGGTCCAGCTCCGGATCGGCCACCGGCACATCGGCCCGGGAGGCGAACGCGTCCAGCACGAAACCGGCCAGCCGCGGGCTGAAGACCGCGTCCCCGTCGGCCACCCGGCGCACCGCCGCGGCCAGCTCGTCCGGCGAGATCGTCTTCGTCACATAACCCCGGGCGCCGGCCCGGATCAGGCCGATCACGTCCTCCGCGGCATCCGACACCGACAGCGCCAGGAAACGGACCTGCGGATGGGTGCGGCGGACCTGCTCCAGCACGGCCCGGCCGCCGCCGTCCGGCATGTGCACGTCCAGCAGGACCACGTCGGGCTGCACCGCGGCGATCCGGCTGACCGCCTCCGCCACCGAACTCGCCTCCCCCACCACGTCGACGTGGGCGCCCAGCTCGGCACGCACCCCGGCGCGGAACATCGCGTGGTCGTCGACCAGGAAGACGGTCAGCCTGCGGGCCTCCGGCTCGATCGCGGGCTCGGTCATCGCACAGACTCCTTACCGGCGGTCACGCTCTCCCGCGCCATGGGAAGCATGAGCCGCACCTCCGTACCGTCTCCGAGGGCGCTGCGGATCTCCGCCCGCCCACCATGCCGTTGCATCCGCCCGATGATCGACCCGCGGACCCCGTGCCGGCTGTCCGCCACGCCGCCGAGCTCGAAGCCCGCGCCCCGATCCCGGACGAAGACGCTCAGCTCATCCTCCTCCACCTCGGCGTAGAGCGAAACCGTCTGCACCCCCGCATGCCGGGCCGCGTTGACCAGCGCCTCCCGCGCTGCCGCGACCAGCGCCGCCACCCGCTCGTCGCAGGAGGTGTCCCCCACCACGACGGTCTCCACGGTGATCGCGAAGGTGTCCTCCACCTCGGCCGCGGCCTGCTCCAGCGCCGCGGCGAACCGCTCCGTCGGCGAGCCGGCCGGCCGGTAGAGCCAGTTGCGGAGGCTGCGCTCCTGCCCCCGGGCCAGACGCTGCACCTCCTTGATGTCGGCGGAGTTGCGCTGGATCAGGGCCAGCGTGTGCAGCACCTGATCGTGGATCATGGCGGCCAGCTCGGCCCGCTCCTGCTCCCGGATCCGGCCCTCGCGCTCGGCCCGCAACTGCCCGAACGTGCGCCAGACCAGCGGCGCGACCACCACACCCACGCCGAGCAGGCCGACGAACGCGAAAATCACGCCGTTGACCACGGCGGTGAGCGAACCGTTGGCATAGACCGCGACCACGCCGATGATGCCGACCGCGACCAGCACCCCGCCCCCGATGAACCGGAACAGGAAGGACCGCCGGTCGGTCTCCGAGACGATGGCCGCGAACCACGGGGTGGACGCCAGGTTCTCCGAGCGCAGCTCGCGGCGGCTCGGGTCGGACTGGTGCCAGATCACACCGGCGCCGACCGCGATCACCGCGATCATCCAGCCGGCCGTGGTGGCCACCTGGTCCTCGAAGACCAGGGCCTGCAGCAGCACCACGCCCATGCCGATCGCGGCGAACGGCAGCAGGGCGCCGAAATCCCGGCGGGCCGGCTCCTCGTCGCCGCGCGCCTCCTGCGGGAGGACCGCCCAGTAGGCGGCGTAGAGCAGCAGGCCGAGAGCGTTGAAGCCGAGCAGCACGACGAGCGTGATGCGGATGGCCAGCACCGGCATGCCGAGGTGACGGGCCAGGCCGGCGGCGACCCCGGCGACGATGCGATGGTCGCGCGGCCGGTAGAGACGGCGCGGTTGCGGCGCGGCAGCGGTGGTCACCCACCGATCGTCACACGTCGGGCGGGCCAGGGCCACGGGGGTGTTCCCGGGTACCCGGGGTCGATATCTCAGGGTGGCCTCAGGGTCGGTTCCGGAAGCGCGTGGGGTGCGGGCGCGAGCAGGATCGAAGCATGAACGACGAAGCTGCCGAACCCCGCGGGCCTTCCACGCCGGGTGCCGGTCCGCAGGACGAGCCGGCACCTTCCACGTCCACCACCGCCGGCCCCGGCCCTGGTTTCGGCCCGGGCCCCGCTGCCGGCCCGGGTCCCGGTTTCCCGCAGGGGTCCAACGTGCCGCCGTGGGTCTCCGCCGCCTCCGCGGCCTGGGCCCGCCAGCAGCTGGTCCGGCCCCGCCACGGCCGTTACGTGGCCGGTGTCTGCGGCGCCCTGGGCAGGGCCACCAATACCGACCCGGTGCTCTGGCGGGTGCTGCTCGCCGTGCTCGGCGTCCTCGGCGGCACCGGCGTCCTGCTCTATCTGATCGGCTGGCTGATCATCCCGTCCGAGGGCGACACCGCCTCCCCGGTCGAGTCGCTGCTCGGCAAGGGCCAGTCCGGGATGGCGCCGCTGTCGGTGGTGCTGCTCGGCGCCGCCGCGCTGATCACCTTCGCGTTCATCGTCAACTCCGGCGCCCGTGCCAGCATGCTCGCGGCAGCCGTGATCCTCGGCGCGTTCCTGCTGATCAAACGGGGTGGCGCCCCCTCGTTTCCGGGTGCCCCGGCAGCGCCCCCACCACCGGCCCCGCCGCCGGCTCCGGCGACCGACGAGCCGACCGTGGCGTTCACCGCGCCGGCCCCGGCCGCACCGGCCGCTGAACCGGTGAACACGCCCGCGCCGCCGGCCGCGTACCCACCGCCGCCGTACACGCCGCCCGCGTACGCCCCGCCCGCATACACCCAGCCCGCGTACACCCCGCCGCCACCGCCCGCGCCGCCGGCCGGTGGGTTCCGCCCGCCGTTCGCGCCGCACGGCCCGTTCGCCGGTCCCACCCCGCCGCCGCCCGCCCCGCCGAAACCGCCCAAGGCGCCGAAGCCGCCGAAGGAGCGCTCGATCCTGGGCCGGCTGACGTTCTTCGCCGTCATCATGGTGACCGGCCTGGTCGGGCTGGTCGACATGAGCGGTGTGGACGTGGACATCTCCGCCTACTTCGCGGCGGCCCTGGTCACCACCGCGCTCGGCCTGATCGTCGGCACCTGGTTCGGCCGGGCCCGCGGTCTCATCGCGCTGGCCCTGGTGCTCAGCCTCGCGCTGGCCGTCTCCTCCGGGGCGGAGCGCGTCGGCGACAACTGGACGCCCAGCGTCTACCGCCCGACCACGCTCGCCGCCGTCGCCGACCAGTACGACTTCGACATCGGCAACGTCACCCTCGACCTGCGTGCCGTCGACTTCGACAAGCAGACCCAGAGCATCGGCGTCACCATGGAGCTCGGCCAGCTGCGTGTCCTGCTCCCGGACGACGTCGACGCGACAGTCACCGCCGGGGTCGACGGCGGCCGGATGGTCCTCTTCGGCGAGGAGTTCAACGACAGCTCCCACCACGAGGTCACCGACAACGGCACGCAGGGCGTCAACGACGGCAAACTCGCCCTCGACATCCGCGTCGACGCCGGCAACCTGGAGGTGATCCGATGAAACCGCACCGGATGGACGGGGTGTCCCTCAGCTTCGGGCTGATCTTCCTGACCGTCGCGCTCTGGTGGGCGATCTCCCAGGTGATCACCCTCGAACTGCCGGCGGTCGGCTGGATCGTGGCCGGCGGACTGATCTTCTTCGGGGTGATCGGCCTGTTCGGCGCCATCCGGTCCGGCCGGCGGGAGACGCCCGCCCCGGCGCCGGTCCCGGCCACCGCGACCACCGAGACCCCCGGCGACCTGCCCGCGGAGATGCACGCCGCGATCGTCCGTGAGCTGCTGGACGACCCGGCCGACAAGTTCGACCGCGAACACCCGGCAGGCAACCACCCCACCCGAACCGCGCACGACCGCCCTACCCAGACCGTGCCCGACCGCCCCACCCAGAGCACGACCGACCGTTCTCCCCAGCCCGCGGCCGACCGTCTCGCCAACAGCGCGACCGAACGTTCGCCCCACGGCGAGACCGACCGTTCTTTCCCGCACGCGGCCGGCCGGTCCGCCGACGGCGAGACCGACCGTTCTGTCTCGGGTACGACCGAGCGGCCCGCCCGGGACTGAGCCGCTGTGCCCCGCCCACGCAGGACTCTCTGGTGGGCGGGGCAATATGCTCGCTGGATGACCGCGTTTCCGACCGTTTCCGTCGCGCCCGTCCCCGGCGTGGGCGCCCGGGCCGCCCGCGCCCTGACCGCCGAGTTCGCCCGGCAGAACGCGGCAACGTCCGCTCTGCTGGTCGGCGCCGACCACGCCTCGCCCGTGGTGGCCGCCGCCGTCGAGGCGCTGCTGCCCGGCGACACCATCACGCTCGTTCCCAGCGACAACAGCAGCACCGACCTGCTCCGCGGCCACATCACCGGCCTGGGCAGCTGGGTCGCCGACCGGGTGAAGGTGCTGGAGTCCCTCGACGAGGCCCAGCCCGCCGACGTGGTGATCGTCGGCGAGCCGCTGACCGGCACCGCCGAGGAGACCCGTACGCTGATCGACCGCCTCGGCAAGTACCTCGCCGACGGCGCCGTCCTCTCGGTGGCCGTGCCCGCCGGCCCGGGCCGCACCGCCGGCGCCGCCGCTGAACTCTTCCGCCAGGGCGCCCTCTTCGGTGTCGGCTCCGACCTGGTGGTCCGCAACCAGCCGCCGCTGCGGGTGCACAAGCTGCGCTTCAGCCCGGCCGAGGTGTCGACGGCGTCCGCTGTCGCCCCCGCGTACCGGACGTCCAGCGTCCCGCTGACCCGGACCATGCACATCGACTCGAACGGTGTCGCCGCCGCCGGCATCGCGCTCGGTCTGGCCGCGCTGGCCCGCCGCGCCCGCCCGAAGTCGAAGCTGTGGCTGCTCCCCGCGGTCGCCGCCGCCCCGGTCGCCGCTTTCTTCCGTGACCCGGAGCGGGACGTCCCGACCGACCCGTCGGCCATCGCCTCCGCCGCCGACGGCAAGGTTCTCTCGGTGGAGCGGCTGCGGGACGAGCGGTTCGGCCCCGGCGAGTTCCTGCGGATCGCGGTGTTCCTGTCGGTCTTCGACGTGCACGTGAACCGGGCGCCGGTGGCCGGCCGGGTCGCCGACTACTTCGTCGAGGAAGGCGGCTACGCCAACGCCGCGACCGCTGCCGCTGAGCACAACGTGGCCGCCTACACGGTTCTGGACACCGCCCACGGCACCGTGGTCGTCGCCCAGCGCACCGGCCTGATCGCCCGCCGGATCGTGCAGCGCGCCCCCGTCGGCACCCTGCTGGCCAAGGGTGAGCGCTACGGCCTGATCCGTTTCGGCTCCCGCACCGACGTCTACCTTCCCGCCGACGGGGCCGAGGCCCTGGTCTCCGTCGGGGAACGCGTCGTCGGCGGTTCCACGGTCATCGCCCGCTGGAAGAGCTGAACGTGCTCGGCTGGTGATGAGGGCCCGCGTGAGACAGCCCTCACCACCAGCCGGATCTGACCGCAAGCGCGGCGAAGGCCGCCTCCCGGGTGGGAAGCGGCCTTCGCCGTCGAAGTCGGTGGGTCAGGCGCGCTTGGCGCGCATCCAGAGGACCGGGCCGCTGACCAGGTACGTCGCGACGATCATGACGAAGGTCATGCGGGGCTCGATCAGGGCGCCGACGATCGGCAGGAGCCACAGCCAGGGCGGGAGCTTCATCAGGCGGGCCAGCTTCGCGTAGGGGAAGCTGGAGACCATCGCGAAAGCGAGGAGCGTCACGCCGGCCAGCAGGACCATGCCGGGCAGCGGCAGGCCGATCAGCACGGTGAGGGCCAGGACGGCGGCGGCCATCGTGGTGGGGACGCCGCAGAAGAAGCGGCCGTCCTTCGGTGAGACGTTGAAGCGGGCCAGCCGGATCGCGGCGCAACCGGCCACCAGGGCGGTGGCGACGGCGGCGGCGGCCGGGGGCACCTCGTCGGCGAGGGAGGCGTAGACCACCACGGGCGCGGCGAGGCCGAACGAGCACATGTCGGCGAGCGAGTCCATCTGCGCGCCGAACGGGCTGGCGACGCCCAGCTTGCGGGCGAGCGCGCCGTCCAGGCCGTCGAAGACGACGCAGGCGACCAGGAACGCGGCGGCGATCCGGACCTGACCGTCCATGGCCAGGAAGATCGCCATCAGGCCGAGGGCGAGGCTGGCGAGGGTGCAGGCGTTGACGAGTGCGAAGCTCGCACGGCGGGACATGGTGCGCTCACCGGGAAGCAGGGGGATGGAAGCCGGCGCCGGGTCGGACTCGGCGACGGACACGTCCACAGGAACCCCCGGCGCGGGAATGGTGATCGTCCGCACCGGCTCGGATCCGACGTGAAGAACCTCGGCCC
This sequence comes from Actinoplanes sp. NPDC019969, assembly GCF_055562375.1. NCBI lineage: Bacteria > Bacillati > Actinomycetota > Actinomycetes > Micromonosporales > Micromonosporaceae > Actinoplanes > Actinoplanes sp. NPDC019969. The sequence continues at coordinate 532,193 of NZ_JBVHFK010000002.1, forward strand.
GGGTCGCGGTCGCGGCCCGTCCGGTCTCGGCGGAGCGGCGGCCCACCCGAACCAACAGGGCTTGCCGCGCGAGAGTCCCGCCGCGGCGCAGCCGGCCTGCCCAACGACGTCCGGCGGGACGGGGACTATCCGTCGTGCGACGCCGGCGCCAAGGGGTACTCGGCACGTGCTTCCTCCAGGGAGTTCGGTTGTTCCGTCGGTCACATATGTGCCCGGCGAAATTGCGGGTTACACCATCGCACAGCCGGACGGCCTTGGCGAGAGGGCGAACAGTCCTGGGGTGCAACGACGGGAGACACCTGTCGCATTCCCCGCGCCTCCCGGAGGACACGCCCTCAACCTTCCTTACGACGATTTTAGCCCGTGCGGACGAGTACATCCCGGGCCAGTTCGGTGAGCGGGAGGTTGCGGGCCTGCTCAGGGGTGAACCAGGCGGCTTCGGCGGTCGATCCGCCAGCGGCTTCGGTGACCGCCGCTGCGACCGGTTCGTCCACGCTGACCTGGTAGACCACGCGGATCACGTGCCAGTCGAGGGGCACCCCCTCGGGGCCCAGGGCGGCGGGGTCGTAGCGGTGCGAGACCCCGGCGAGCCCGGTGATCCGGCCGCGCTGGGAGGTCTCCTCGTACAGCTCGCGGGCCAGCGCCCGCTCCGGGGTCTCCCCGAAGTCGGTGCCGCCGCCGGCCAGGTGCCAGAGTCCCCCGCCCGGGTATCCGGCGGCGATCCGGGTCAGCAGGATCCGCCCGGCGGGGTCGGTGGCCAGCGCGTACGCCCCGAACCGCTGCACCCGCCCGGAGCGCTCCGGCTCGCCGGGCTCGACGGTGAAGCCGGCAGGCACCGCGCCCGGGTCGGCGGGCTCGACGGTGACGCCGAGGACACCGGCGGTGAACGGCAGCATCGGCCGTGCCGCCGCCTCGGCGGGGCTGACCCAGGCGGCGAGGTCGGTCGTGCCGGCGGTCTCGGGCCGCAGCGTGCCGCCGGTCACCTCGACGTCGTACACGATCCGGTCGGTGTGCTCGATCGAGCCGTCCGGCAGGCGGGCCAGGTCGGCCAGAACGGTCCGGACGCCGGCGATCCGCACGTCCAGCCCGGTCTCCTCGGTGAACTCCCGGACGACGGTGTCGTCCGGGTGCTCGCCGTGGTCGATGCCGCCACCGGGCAGGGACCAGACGCCGGGGAAGGCACTGGCGTCTGATCCGCGGGTGAGCAGCACGTCGCCGGTGGCGGAGCGGCAGACCCCGTACGCCGCCGCCCGTCTGAGGATCTTCACCGGATCAGATTAGCCGCGCCGCGCGCAACGCCTCCGCTGTCACCTCGGTGAGCTGGTCCCCGGCCAGTTCGGCGACCTGCTTGAGCGGCATCCACCGGGCTTCCGAGGTGGAGCCGCCGACGTCGTGGATGGTGACCTCGGTCGGCTGGTCGACGACGACGCGGTAGAACGCCCGGACGCCGTGCCAGTCGATCGGGTAGCCCTCCGGGCCGAGCGAGGCGGCGTCCCGGTGGCTGGCCACGCCGAGCAGCTCGATCAGGCGGCCGGCCTGCCCGGTCTCCTCGACAAGCTCGCGGAGCAGGGCGGCGCCGGGCTGCTCGCCGTAGTCGGTGCCGCCGCCGGGCAGGTGCCAGCAGCCGGCGCCCGGGTAGCCCTCGGCGATCCGGGTGAGCAGGAGGTTGTCGTACGGGTCGGTGGCGATCGCGTACGCCGCGAACCGTTGCGCCCGGTGCAGCCCGTCCGGCCCCTCGTAGGCGTAGAACGAGGGGAAGACCGGCGCCTCCTCGGGCCGCAGGTCGGCGGAGGCGGCGGAGAGCCCGAGCGCGGCCGCGGTGAACGGCCGGAGCTTGAGCCGCTCCGCTTCCGCCAGGGTGTGCCATCGGGCCAGGTCGGTGTTGTGGCCGACCCGGTCGATGAGGGTGCCGCCGCGCACCGACACGGTGTAGATCAGCCGGTCGGTGTGGATGGTGACGCCGCGGTGCGGCATCGAGCGCATGTCGGCCAGCACGTCCTGGAGCCCGGAGACGGCGACGGAGAGCCCGGTCTCCGCCGCGGTCTCGCGGACGACGGTGTGGTTGGGGTCTTCGCCGTGATCGACGGCGCCGCCGGGCAGCGACCAGACGCCGGGCGTGCCGGACTTGGACGAGGCCCGGACCAGGAGGACGCGGCCTTCGCCGTCGCGGGCGACGGCGTAGGCGGCGATCCTGCGGAGCGGTTCGAGTGCGGGGGTCACGGGCGGCATTCTGCCCGCTTTATGTTAACTCCCAAGAACATCTGTCAAATTCCTGACAGTGGGATAACGGCGAGTAATCGCAGCTCAGGGCGGGTTACACCGCCCTGGGCGATTGATCCACTACTGACCGTCACTCCCACTCGATGGTGCCCGGCGGCTTGCTCGTGACGTCCAGCACCACCCGGTTGATCTCGCGAACCTCGTTGGTGATCCGGTTCGAGATCTTGGCGATCAGGTCGTACGGCAGACGCGACCAGTCGGCGGTCATGGCGTCCTCGGAGGAGACCGGCCGCAGCACCACCGGATGCCCGTAGGTCCGCCCGTCGCCCTGCACGCCGACGCTGCGCACGTCGGCCAGCAGCACCACCGGGAACTGCCAGACCTCCCGGTCCAGCCCGGAGGCGGCCAGCTCCTCGCGGGCGATCAGGTCGGCCGCGCGCAGGATGTCGAGACGCTCCCGGTCGATCGCGCCGATGATCCGGATCGCCAGGCCGGGGCCGGGGAACGGGTGCCGCTGCACCATCTCCTCCGGCAGGCCCAGCTCGACCCCGAGCGCCCGCACCTCGTCCTTGAACAGCGTGCGCAGCGGCTCGATCAGGGCGAACTGCAGGTCGTCGGGGAGGCCGCCGACGTTGTGGTGCGACTTGATGTTGGCGGTGCCGGTGCCGCCACCCGACTCCACCACGTCCGGGTAGAGCGTGCCCTGGACCAGGAACTCGATGTGGCGCTCGGCGTCGAGCTCGCGGGCGGCCTCCTCGAAGGTCCGGATGAACTCCCGGCCGATGATCTTGCGCTTCTGCTCCGGGTCGGTCACACCGGACAGATGCCCGAGGAACTGCTCCTCGACGTTCTTCACGACGAGCCGGATACCGGTCGCCGCAACGTAGTCCTTCTCGACCTGCTCGGCCTCGCCCGACCGCAGCAGGCCGTGGTCGACGAAGATGCAGGTCAGCTGGTCGCCGATCGCCTTGTGGACGAGAGCCGCGGCGACCGCGGAGTCGACGCCGCCGGAGAGCCCGCAGATGACCTGCTTGTCGCCGACCTGCTGCCGGATCAGGGCGACCTGCTCCTCGATGATGTTGCTGGGAGTCCAGGTCGGTTCGATGCCGGCGATGTCGTACAGGAAGCGCTTGAGCATCTCCTGGCCCTGCTCGGTGTGCGCCACCTCGGGGTGGAACTGCACACCGGCCCGCTTGGAGGTCAGGTCCTCGAAGGCGGCGACCGGGGCGCCCGGCGTGGAGGCGGTGACCGCGAAGCCGGAAGGGGCGACCGCGACGCTGTCGCCGTGGCTCATCCACACCGGCAGGTCGGCCGGCAGCTCCCGGAGCAGCGTGCCGCCTTCAACCGAGAGGAGGGTCCGCCCGTACTCCCGGGAGCCGGTGTGGGCGACGGTGCCGCCGAGGGCCTGGGCCATCGCCTGGAAGCCGTAGCAGATGCCGAAGACCGGCACATCGCTGTCGAAGAGGCCGGCGTCGAGCGTGGGCGCACCCGGCTCGTACACACTGGAGGGGCCACCGGACAGGATGACCGCGGCGGGGTTCTTCGCCAGCATCTCGGCCACCGGCATCGAGTGCGGGACGATCTCGGAGTAGACACGGGCCTCGCGGACCCGGCGGGCGATCAACTGAGCGTACTGGGCGCCGAAGTCGACGACGAGAACGGGACGCGGGGTACTCACCCGGCGAGTTTACCGGCGGGCGAGTACCCCGGACCGCTCAGGATCGGGTGTAGGTGCGGATCGGTGTGTACGTCACGTTGCCGGCGCGGTCGTACACCCGGACCTGGACCTTGAGGGTCTTGGCCCGGTTGGCGGTGTTGAAGCTGAGCAGATAGCCCGCGGTGGTGTCGGTCGCCACCACGCCGCCGTTCACCAGCAGCTGGACCTGGCTGATCCCGGACGCGTCGGCGGCCTTCACCGAGGTCGTCACGACGCCGCTCACCTTGGCGCCGTTGGCGGGCGCGCTGATGATCGACGCGGTCGGCGCGATGTTGTCGGCCCACAGCTTGCGCACGCCGGTCAGCCGCTGGTTGCCGGCCTTGTCGGTGATCCGCAGCTGCACGTTGATCGTGCCGTTGCGGCCTGCCGTGTTGAGGACCGGCGCGAACGGGGCGGTGAAGTCCCAGCTGTGCCACTTGCCGTCCGCGATGATCTCGACGGAACGGACGCCGGACCAGTTGTCGGCGAGACCGGCCGGGGTGACCGCCACGTTGCCGCGGACCCGGGCCCACTCGGCCGGGTTGACCCCGGTCACGGTCGGCGCGGTGGTGTCGGTTCCGGCGGTCAGCGCGATCGCGGCGTTGATCGACCCGTACTGGGTCCAGGAGGCGTCCTTGCGGGCCGACGCGACGAGCGCGCGCTGCAGGCTCCAGCCGGTGTACCCCGGGCTCTTCGACGCGACCAGCGCGGCCACGCCGGCGACCAGGGGCGCCGCGAAGGACGTGCCCTGCACCTCGTAGTCGTCGTAGACGATGTTGCCGTACTTGTCCCGGACGGTGACCCAGCAGGAGCGGTCGCCGTCGACGCAGTACTTGCCGTAGCGGGTCATCGCCGCCGTGATGCCCGGCGCGGCCACGTCGACCCAGGTGCCGTAGCTGGCGAAGTCGGCACGGGTGGTCCCGCCGGTCCGGGTGTCGGTGGCGCCGACCGCGAGCACGTCGGGGTACGCCGCCGGGTAGACCATCCGGTTGTTGCCGTTGTTGCCCGCCGCCGCCACGACCAGCACGCCCTTGGCGTTCGCCCAGGCGACCGCGTTCTGCAGCACCGGGGAGGCGCCGTACCCGCCGAGCGACATGTTGATGATCTTCGCGCCGCGCTGGGTGGCGTAGAGGATGCCCTGCGCGATCTCGGAGTGGCTGCCGCTGCCCTGGTCGTCGAGGACCTTGACCGGCAGGATGTGGCAGCCGCCGCAGACACCGGCCATGCCGACGCCGTTGTCCGGGGTGGCCGCGATCAGCGAGGACACCATGGTGCCGTGGCCCTCGTCGTCGGACGCGCTGTCGTCGTCGTTGACGAAGTCGTACCCGGGCAGCACCTTGCCGGCCAGCGACAGGTCGCCGTATGCGTTCACGCCGGTGTCCAGGACCGCGACCGTGACACCCGCGCCGGTCGTGACGTCCCAGGCGGACGGCACCTTGATCTGGGCCAGCTCGGGCTGCTTGCCGGCGGTGAAGACCGGGTCGTTCGGCGTCACGTCGAGCTTCTTGACCACCGGGTCGGCCTGCACGTACGCCACGTTCGGGTCGAGCTTGAGGGCCGTGGTCACGGCCGCGGCGCGGCTCGACGGCACCTGGACCGACTTGGCCCGGATCTGGCCGAGCAGGCGGCGGCCGACCGGGTCGTTCTTGCCGTCGGCGCCGGGCAGCCCCAGCCGGCTGAGGCTCGGCAGGGCGACGTCGGCCTGCACGCCGGGCCGCAGGCCGACCAGCAGGCGCACCTCGGACTCGGCGCCGGCGGACGTGGGCCCGGTCACCGAGGCGCTGGCGATCGAAGCGATGCTCGCGCCGGCCAGCAGCGCGGCGGCAGCGGCCCCCACGACGATGCGCCGGTGAGTGGATTTCATTCTCGGACAGCCTCCCCGTGCCGCGATCCACCGCGGACCGGGGAATCGCCGCGACAGCGTACCGGTGATCTTATATTTCGCAATAGGCCCTTTCATCGATCGAGTCCGCATCGACGTTGAGCACCTTCGGCACGTCATTTACTGTTCGGCTATGCGAAGCAGCAAGATCACCTGGGCGATCGTGGCCGGCGCCGTCCTGGCCCTGATCGCCGGAGTGGGCGTCGCCATCGCGGTCAACCGGAGATCGTCGCCCGCGCCGACGGCGGCGGCGCCGGCCACCACCGTCTCCGCGACCGCCTCGGCGAGCGCTGCCGCACCCGCCCCGAGCAGCACACCAGCGCCCGGCGCGGACATCAGGGGGCCGCTCGACCTGGTGCTGATCGGCGTGGACACCCGGGTGAGCGTCCCGGGCTGGGAGCCGCACGCCGACACGATCATGCTGTTGCACGTGGAAGCCGATCTGAAGTCGGCATACCTCTATTCGCTTCCCCGCGATCTCCGGGTGCAGATCCCGGCGTACAAGAAATCGGGTTTCCCCGGCGGCAAGCACAAGATCACCGAAGCGATGAGCCGTGGCTCGCGGATCCCCGGATCCAACCGGAAAAGCGTCGAGCAGGGCTACGAACTGCTCACGCGCACGCTCAGCGGGTACACCGGGATCAAGACCTTCCAGGCCGGCGCGATCCTCAATTTCGGCGGCCTCGACGGACTGGTCAACAAACTCGGCGGCATCGAGATGGTGATCGACCAGAAGGTGACGTCCAAGCACCGCCGGCCGGACGGTTCGATGCGAACGTTGTCCGGCGGCGACTACGTCGGGCCGCAGGCCATCTACCAGCCCGGAAAACGCAAGCTGGTCGGCTGGCAGGCGATCGACTACGCGAGGCAGCGGTACGGCCTGCCGAACGGTGACTACGACCGCCAGCGCCACCAGCGGCAGATGGTCCGGGCGATCCTGGACCGGGCGCTCGACGTCGGCCTCACCGACCGGAACCGGCTCGGCCCGATGATCACGTCGCTGGGCGGCTCGCTGGTCTACATCGGCGGCCGTACGCCGTTCGAGTACGCCTACGCCCTCCGCAACCTCGCCCCGAACCGGATCACCACCGTCACCCTGCCCGGCGCCGGGGTCGGCAGCGGCGGCGGCTACCTCGGCGAACAGCTCAAACCGGAGGGTGTGGGCTTCGTCCGGGCGCTGGCGAAGGGCGCACATGTCGCCTATCTGAGGTCGCACCCCAAACTGGTCGACAGGGTTTAGACGTAACCTCGGTGGCATGAAGCGACGGGGCTACGGGCTGATCCTGCTGCTGGTGCTGTCCGGCTGCACCACGGGCACCGACGAGAAACCCGCTCCGACTGCCAGCTTCGGCCCCGGCGCCGACGGCGCGGGGGATCCCTATTTCCCGAAGTACGGCAACGGCGGCTACGACGTCGCCGGCTACGACCTGGCGCTGCGCTACGACCCGCCGTCCGGCGAGCTGGACGGCACCGCCACCATCACCGCGACCGCCACCCAGGCGCTGTCCCGGTTCAACCTGGACCTGGCCGCGCTCACCGTCTCCGCGGTCACCGTCGACGGCGCCGCCGCGACCGCCGCCAGGGAAGGCGCCGAACTGGTGATCACCCCGGCCACCGGCATCCCGTCCGGCCGGGCCTTCACCGTCGTGGTGACCTACCGCGGGGTTCCCATGCCGCTGAACAACGACACTCTGGGCGTCAGCGGCTGGCTCAAGTCCGGCGCGGGCGCCATCGCGCTGGGCCAGCCGGAGTCGGCGAGCACCTGGTTCCCGGTCAACGACCACCCGTCCGACAAGGCGACGTTCCGGCTCGCGATGACCGTCCCGGACGGTCTCGAGGTGCTCAGCAACGGCGTCCCCGGCAAGCGCGAGACCGCGGCCGGCAAGACCACGTGGCGCTGGGCCGAGGAGTCGCCGATGGCGAGTTACCTGGCCACCGTCGTGATCGGGCAGTACCGGATCACCACCGGCACGCACGCCGGCCGGCCGATGATCACCGCGGTCCCCGAGTCGATGGGCGCCAACGGCCCGGCCGCGCGCTCCCTGGCCCGCACCGGCGAGATCACCGACTTCCTGGAGACGCAGTTCGGGCCGTACCCCTTCACGGCCAACGGCGGCGTGGTCGTCGACGAGGAGCAGATCCGCTACGCGCTGGAGACACAGTCCCGCCCGGTCTACGGCAACTCGTTCTTCCTCGGCGGCGAGAACACCGGCGTCGTCGCCCACGAACTCGCCCACCAGTGGTTCGGCGACAGCCTCGCCCTCGACCGCTGGCAGGACATCTGGCTCAACGAGGGCTTCGCGACCTACGCCGAGTGGCTCTGGTCCGAGAAATCCGGCGACGAGACCGCGCAGGAGCTCTTCGAGGACGCCTACGCCAGCTTCAACTGGTCCGAGACACCCGGCGACCCCACCCCGGAACGCCTCTTCGGCGCCGCCGTCTACCAGCGCGGCGGCATGACCGTGCACGCGCTCCGCGAGACCATCGGCGACGACGCCTTCTTCAAGCTGGTCAAGTCCTGGACCGCCGACCATCGCGACGGCAACGTGACGACCGCCCAGTTCATCCAGGCCGCCGAGACCGCCGCCGGCAAGGACCTCGGCAGCTTCTTCGAGGCCTGGCTCAACGGCACCACCAAACCCCCGAAACCCTGACCTCGGTACGCCGTACAAAAAGCCCCGCCCACCCCGGCACTGGCCGGGGCGGGCGGGGAAGTCACTCAGGCCCGGTCGAGGACCAAGGCGACCTTCTGGAACTCCTTGACGTCGCGGTAACCGCACTTGGCCATCGCGCGCTTCAGGCCACCGAAGAGGTTCAGCTGGCCGTTCGGGCTGTTGGCCGGCCCGTACAGAACCTCTTCGAGCGTCCCGTCCGGCTCGCCGGCGATGCAGAAGCCGCCCCGCGGCAGCGCCGGGTGCGACGCCGCCGAGTGCCACCACGCGCCACCGGCCGGAGCGCCCGCGGCCAGCGACAGCGGCTCACCGAGCATCACCGCGTCCGCGCCGCAGGCGATCGCCTTGGCGATGTCACCGGAGGTGGCCAGGCCGCCGTCGGCGATCAGGTGCACGTACCGCCCGCCGGTCTCGTCCAGGTAGTCCCGGCGGGCCGCCGCGGCGTCGGCGATCGCGGTGGCCATCGGCACCCGGATCCCGAGGACCGTGTCGGTGGTCGACCACTCGTCGGCGCCGACCCCGACGATCACACCGGCCGCGCCGGTCCGCATCAGGTGCAGGGCCGTCTTGTAGTCGGTGCAGCCGCCCACGATGACCGGCAGGTCCAGGTCGGCGATGAACTCCTTGAGGTTCAGCGGCTCGTCGGTCGTCGACACGTGCTCGGCCGAGACCAGCGTGCCCTGGATCACCAGCAGGTCGACGCCCGCGTCCAGCACCACCGGGGCGAGCGCCAGGGTGTGCTGCGGCGACACCCGGACCGCGGTGGTGACACCGGACGCGCGGATCTGCCGCACCCGCTCGGCGATCAGGTCCGGCTTGATCGGCTCGGCGTAGACCTCCTGCAGGCGCCGGGTCGCGTCGGCGTCCTCGTCGAGCGAGGCCAGCTCCTCCAGGATCTTGCTGGGGTCCTCGTACCGCGTCCAGAGACCCTCGGCGTTGAGCACGCCCAGGCCACCGAGGCGGCCCAGGGCGATCACCGACTCGGGGCTCTGGGTGGCGTCCGACGGGTGCGCGACGCAGGGGATCTTGAACGGGTACGCGTCGAGCTTCCACTCGGTCGACACGTCGTCCACGTCCCGGGTGCGACGGCTCGGAACGATGGCGATGTCATCCAGGTGGTAACCGCGCTGGGCGGTCTTGCCGAGGCCGATCTCCACTACGTCACGCATGACTGTCCGGTTTCCTTTAGCGGGAGTGGTAGTTAGGAGCCTCGACGGTCATCTGGATGTCGTGCGGGTGGCTCTCCTTGAGCCCGGCCGCCGTGATCCGGATGAGCTGTCCCCGCTCCTGCAGGTCGGGGATGGTCTCCGCGCCCACGTAGCCCATGGCCGCGCGCAGCCCGCCGATGAGCTGGTGCGCCACCCTGGACAGAGGACCACGATAGGGCACCTGACCCTCGACGCCCTCGGGGACCAGCTTGTCCTCGTTCACATCCTGCTGGAAGTAACGGTCCTTCGAGTACGACTTCGCCTGACCACGGGACTGCATGGCGCCCAGCGAACCCATCCCCCGGTACGACTTGAACTGCTTGCCGTTCACGAAGATCAGCTCGCCGGGGCTCTCCTCCGAACCCGCCAGCAGGCTGCCCAGCATCACGGTGCTCGCGCCGGCCACGATCGCCTTCGCGATGTCGCCGCTGTACTGGATGCCGCCGTCACCGATCACCGGGACACCGGCCGGAGCACAGGCCCGGGACGCCTCCATGATCGCGGTTATCTGCGGCACGCCCACGCCCGCGACGATCCGGGTGGTGCAGATCGCGCCCGGGCCGACACCCACCTTCACCGCGTCGGCGCCGGCCTCGACCAGCGCCTTCGCGCCCGCGTAGGTCGCCACGTTGCCGCCCACGATGTCGATCGTGACGTCCTTCTTCAGACGCGCCACCATCTCCAGCACCGCCCGCTGATGGCCGTGCGCGGTATCCACGATCACCACGTCCACCCCGGCGTCGACCAGAGCACGGGCGCGCTTGTACGAGTCGTCGCCGACACCGACCGCGGCGGCCACCCGGAGCCGGCCCTGCGGGTCCTTCGCCGCGTTCGGGTACTGCTCCGACTTCGTGAAGTCCTTCACCGTGATCAGGCCGCGCAGGTGACCGCCCTCGTCGACCAGCGGCAGCTTCTCCACCTTGTGCCGGCTCAGCAGCGCCAGCGCCTCGTCCTTCGACACCCCGACCGGGGCGGTGATCAGCGGCGCCTTGGTCATCACGTCGCGGACCTTGGCGTCGAAGTCACTGACGAACCGCATGTCCCGGTTGGTCACGATGCCGACCAGCACACCCTGCGCGTCCACCACCGGGGCGCCGGAGATCCGGTAACGCCCGCAGAGCGCGTCCACCTGCCGCAGCGTGTCGTCCGGCCCACAGGTGATCGGGTTGGTGATCATGCCCGACTCGGAACGCTTCACCAGGTCCACCTGGCTCGCCTGGTCCTCGACCGAGAGATTGCGGTGCAGAACGCCGATGCCACCCTGCCGCGCCATGGCGATCGCCATCCGCGCCTCGGTGACCGTGTCCATCCCCGCCGACAGCAGCGGAATGGAGAGCTCGACGTTGCGTGTCAGGCGCGTGACCGTATTGACCCGGCTCGGCACCACATCCGACTCACCGGGCTGCAGCAGCACGTCGTCGAAGGTGAGACCGAGAGGAACGGTGCGGGCGCTGTCAGTTTCCACAAATCATCCCTAGAGAAGAGGCGGAGTTCATCATCCTACCCATCCCACAGCGGCCACCCGGCTGGCGGACAGAACGTGCGGGCCAGCACACCCACGCTCGAGGTGAGTACGGTATGAGGGTGCAAGATGAGCCGATCGACCCGTTCAACGGCGACCCGACCGACCCGGCCGCCGGACTCGACGACCTCAACGAGGACGCCGAGTCCGAACCGCTGACCGAGGACGAGCGGCAGGATGTCCTGGAAGACCTCTCCGACCTGGAGATCTACCAGGCGCTGCTCAGTCCGACGGGAATCCGCGGGCTGGTGATCGAGTGCGAGGACTGCCACGAGCCGCACTACTTCGACTGGGACCTGCTCCGGGGCAACCTGCGCCATCTGCTGAGCAGCGGACGGCCGCGGGTGCACGAGCCGGCCTACGACCCGGACCCCGACCACTACGTCACGTGGGAGTACGCCCGCGGCTACGCCGACGGCGTCCACGACACCCTCACCGAGGGCAACGACGACGACAGCTGAGCGGCGGGCGGCCTCACGCGGGGGAAGAGGTGGCGCGGTTGGCTCACCCCCGGGACAGGCGTGCTGGCTTGCTCACCCGTGGGCTCGGGCATCCGTATTTCTCGCGCTTCTGAGCTGGCTTCGCTTCGCTCCGCGGCAAAATGCCTTGTAACCGGTGTCGAGCCAGGCGGCATTTTGCTGACCGCTCCGTGGCCACGCGCACTCTTGAAGACTACGGGGTAAAACCGCTGCCTATCCTGGGTGAGCCGAGCCGGCGACCTCGCCCATGCGTGAGTCGAGTACGGCCCCGACTGGCCGGGTGATCTTGTGCACTTGGTGCCGGAACGAAGCGCACAAGATTGGCGGCTGCCGGGTGACCTCGGTGGTCAGTCATTGATGACCGTCGTGCACGGGCTCGCCCCGATCGAGAGATTGCGGGCGTGAACAACCGGGGGGAAGGCTCCGGGGTGGGCTGACCAGTCAGGAAGCAGCCGGCCAGCCCACCTCGTATCAGGCGACCAGCCCGGCCCGGAATCCCGCCGCCACCGCATGAGCGCGGTCGCGGGCCCCGAGTTTCCGGAACAACCGTCGAGCGTGCGTCTTCACGGTGTCCTCGGACACGAACAACTCCCTGCCGATCTCGGCGTTGCTCTTGCCGTCGGCCATGCCGCGCAGGACCTGGAGTTCGCGTTCGGTGAGGGTGAGGCGGCGGCCGGCCGGTGCCGCCTCGCCCATGCCGACGCCGGCTTCGTTGCCGGGCCAGGCGACCATCGGGCGGCCGGTGGCCGGATCGATGGGCGCGTCGCCGCGCTGTGCGGGGACCATCGGCGCGTTGGGCCCGATCATGGCGGGGACGGCGGCGGCGTTGGATACGCCGAGGCCGCCGGGCCCGTTGTGGTACTGGCCACGGGTCGCCGGGGAGTTGTTGTTGCGGACGCCGCCGGCGACGGTGGCCGGTTGCGCGTTGGCGCCGTTTATCGGCATGCCCTGGGGGCGCACCGGGAGCAGCAGCAGGAGCAGCGCCTTCGCCACGACGCTGACGAGGTCGTGTTCGACGCCGCGGATGACACCACGGGCGCCGGCGGCGACTGCCGCCGCCGCGACTCGCGGGTCTTCCGCGCCGAAGAGCACCACTTGTGCCTGGGGGGCGCGGGCCAGGACGCGCCGGGTGAACCCGACGCTGTCAGGCCGGGTCACAGCGGTGTCGGCCAGGACCACTTCGGCCGGCCGTTCCGCCAGTCGGATCATGGCCTCGGTCTCGCTGACCGCGGTCCGGACGACGCCGGTCATGCCGAGCCGGGCCGCGGTGGACGCGACGGTCTGGGCCGCCAGCGGGGTTCGGACGCACACGAGGACGGTACGCACAGTGATCCTCCTTCTCTCTCAGAGGAGATCACGCGAGGGCCGCAGCATTACGCGCTTTAGATGGAAAAAACGGGAAAGAAAGGTATGACTTGCCACCGCTTTGCCATACCGGTCGCGAAGACATCGACATGTTGCGTGTGAGCCTGGGGTTGCCTGGGTACACCCGCGAAAGGCCTGACCCAGGCCCCTCACGACGAACGCTCCGCGGTGCCGCGCGGGAGGAGGGTGTTGATGTCGAACGTTCGCAGACTGCCCGGTCCCATTGCCGATCTCTGGGATTGGCAGCGACTGGGTCTCTGCCGGGGCCGGGACAGTGCGCAGTTCTTCCACCCCGACGGCGAGCGCGGGTCGTCCCGCAGTCGCCGCGAGGCGAAGGCCAAGACCATGTGCGGCGCGTGCCCGGTCCGGGCGGAGTGCGCCGCGCACGCCCTCGCGGTTCGCGAGCCGTACGGTGTCTGGGGAGGTTTCAGCGAATCGGAGCGGCTGCGGCTGCTCGCGGTCGGCTGGGAAGACCTTGCCGATCGTCACGGACGGGTCGACCTGCTCCGGCTCGAGGCGCGCCTCGGCCGGCCCCACAAGACGGCGGTGCCCGCGCAACGGCAGGCACCGGCGGCCTGACGCCGCCCGGCACGCGGCATCACCAGACGGCTTCCGGCACGGTCCTCCATGGAGGGCCGTGTCGCGTGGTTCAGCGGTTCTTCAACCGCATTGGTGGACATGCAAGCCACCGTATGAGCGACTTGCTTTTTCGAGTCGGACCGAAAGTGCGGCTTTCCGCTACGCGATCTCGATGTTCACCTGATGCCATCCCGTCGCGCCGTCGGGGGCGGGCGGCGCCTCGTCGGGGGTCTGGGTCACCCCATCGAGATCGGTCGCCCGTACCCGCAAGGTGTGCTGACCGGTGGAAGCCGTCCAGGTCAGGCTCCACTGGCGCCAGGTGTCGGCGGACGCCGCCGGGGCCAGCCGGGCTTCCTGCCACGGACCCTCGTCGACCTGCACCTCGACCTTGGCGATGCCCCGATGTGTCGCCCATGCGACGCCGGCGACCACCACCGGCCCGGCGGGTTTGACGGCGCCGGCGCGCGGGCTGTCGATTCGTGACTGCGTCTTGACCCGGGCTTGCGCCGACCAGCCGCGCGGCACCCAGTAGGCGTCGAAGTCCACGAATCGAGTCAATTCGATCTCGGTGATCCATTTGCAGGCGGACACGTACCCGTAGAGTCCGGGAACGATCATCCGTACGGGGAACCCGTGCGGGACCGGCAGCGGTTCACCGTTCATCCCGATCGCGAGCAGCGCGTCCCGCCCGTCCCGGAGCACCGCCGTCGGCGTACCGCAGGTCCAGCCGTCCACCGAACGCTGCACCACCTGGTCGGCGCCGGGCAGCGGATCCGCCTCGTCGAGCAGCGCCTTGATCGGTGTGCCCAGCCAGCGCGCGGTGCCGATCAGGTCGCCACCGACCTCGTTCGACACGCAGGCGATCGTCACGTGCCGCTCGATCATCGGCCGTCTCAGCAGCTCTTCCCAGGTGATCGTGATCGGGTTCCGGACCATCCCGTGAATCCGCAGCTCCCACGTCGCCGGGTCCACCTGCGGGGTGACCAGGGCGGTGTCGATCCGGTAGAAATCACGGTTCGGCGTGACGAACGGCACCGCCTCCGGCACCTGCACCCCCGCCGGCAGCACCGGCGCGGTCTCCACGGCCACCGGCAACGCGACGCTCTCCCGAGCCGCCGTCACCGCGCGGCGTGAGGTCAGCAGCCTGCCGCCAACCCCCGCGAGGGCGGCCACACCAGCAACGATGCCAAGATCACGGAGGAAGCGGCGACGGCTTTCCTGAATTTGGTACGGGCCACTCCCGCCCCGCTCGCCGAAAGAGGCCGTTCGACCCACCCCGGCATTCGCATCCCGTTCCCCCGGCCCGGCCGCCCCGGACACCGCTCCCGCCGATCCAGCAGCGCCAGCCGCTCCCACAGCTCCCGCCGATCCAGCAGCGCCAGCCGCTCCCACAGCTCCCGCCGATCCAGCAGCGCCAGCCGCTCGCGCCGCTCCGGCCGCTCCCGCTGCGCCAGGCGGCGTCGCGGACACCGATCCCGCCGGCCCGGAAGCCGATCCCGCCGCTCCCGCTGCGCCCGCCGCCGTCCCGGAAACCGGTTCGGTCGTGACCGCTACTGGTACCGGGTCCGGCGCGGCCGTCTGCGCCAGGCGTGAGAGATGCCGCAGCACCAGCACCGCCACAGCCGCCCCCATCAGCGACGGAACCACCGCCGCCGGTCCCGCTCCCGGCCGGGTCAGCGCCGCGCCGGCCCCCACCAGCCCGAACAGCGCGATCCCCCCGGCCGCCCACGCCCACCGCCGCCGGGCGAGCAGCCCGACCCCGTAGGCGTACGCCGCCAGCAACACGACCGTCCCCACCAGCAACGCCGTCTTGTCGTACACGCCGAACACCGCGATGCCGAAGTCCTTCACCGGCGCCGGCACGTGATCGACGACCACCCCACCGACCGCGACCAGGGGCGACGACCGCTCCCCGGTCCCCGCCGCGACCAGCTCGGCGACACCCAGTGCGGCCGCGGCCGCCCCCACACCGGCGAGCCCGGCCCGTATCGATGGCTTCACCGCACCATCCTGCCTCGCCGTCCACCCACCCACGTACGCCCGCACACCCCAGCGCCCGTTTGTTCCTCGTTCCGTAAGAAGCCGTCGCCCAGACCCGCTACCCCCGGTTCAAAACCGCCCTCAACGACGGCCCACCCACCCCAGCCGTCGCCCAGACCCGCTACCGGCGGCGGATAACGAGCCCCAACGACGGCCGACAGGTCCGCAACCGGTAGCCCACCACCAGCCGTCGCCCAGACCGGCTACTGGCAGCGGATAACGAGCCCCAACGACGGCCGACAGGTCCGCAACCGGTAGCCCACCACCAGCCGTCGCCCAGACCGGCTACCGGCAGCGGATAACCAGCCCCAACGACGGCCGACAGGTCCGCAACCGGTAGCCCACCAGCCCCAACGACAGCCCACCAACCCCAGCCGTCGCCCAAGCCCGCTACCGCCAGCTCACAACCAGCCCCAACGACGGCCGGCGAAACCGCGGCAGGAGCGGGCGGGCTGGGTAGGCGACGGCGACGGCGACGGCGACGGCGACGGCGACGGCGACGAGAAACACCACATCGATCAGTGGGGGCACGGCGTGCGGCATGGATCGCCGACCTCGATGCGGTGCGCCGATGTCAGTCGTGACCTGGCGCACGCCGGGAGCGGCGGCGGGCGCGCAGCTCCGCGGCCGCGTCGACGGCCAGCCGGCCGGCGAAGGTGCCGAAGAGGATGCTGGCCGCCGCGACCAGGGCGTATTCGCCGAGGTCGGTGAGGGCGCCGGAACCGTGCCGGGCGCTCTCGGCGATCATCTCGGCCAGCACCCACAGGCCGCCGGCCACCACGAACACCGCGAACGTGCCGGCCAGCAGCAGGGTCAGCAGCGGCCGCCAGCCCTCGCGCGGGGTGCCGGTGGCGGCGGGCCGGGGCTGGGGGATCCGGTCCCGCGCGCGGGGTGGCATCTCGATCCGGAGCCGGGCCGGGATCCACGCGTCGACGTCGCGTACCGCCCGTTCCGCGTCCCGGTAGAGGGTGGGTTCGACCCGGGCCATCACCGCGTCCTGGCCGATCAGTTGCCGGGCGCCGTCCGGCCAGGCGAGCAGGGCGGCGCAGGAGTCGTAGCGGACGGTGCCGACCACGTCCCCCTCGATCACGCTGATGCCCTGGTCGCCGCTGATCAGGCGCAGCCGGCGGTCACCACGGCCGCGATGGACCCGGCCGGGCAGCACCGCGTCGGACATCTCCGGGGCGGGCAGGTACCCGGCCCAGTCGGCGCGGACCCGGCCCGGGGTCATCAGCAGGCCGGCGTTGTAGGCGGCGGCCGCGACCTCGGCCACCTCGGCGGCGGTGACCGCGCCGACCTCGGTGAGCGCGTCGTCGAGGGTCTGCACCTCGCGGCCGGAGAGCAGGTTGAACGCCTGGCCGGGGAGCCGGGCGCCGCGGGCCTCCGCGGTACGCAGCCCGTCGCAGGTCAGTTTGACCACGGCGTCGACCTCGTCGGTGTCGATCCGGCCGGCCCGCATCGCGGCCAGCACGTCGATCAGCCCGCCGAGCGCGGCTTCCCGCTGGTCCGGGGTGGTTTCGAGGACGGCCAGGATGCGGGCGGTGCCGTCGGCGCGGGGCTCGTACTCGGTGCGGGCCGACGTCACGACGCCGTCGCCGTCGCGCAGGTCGTTGAGGATCCGGCGTTCCAGGACGTTGGCGAAGACCGCGGCGGCGGCCTCCCGGCGGACCACGGTGTCCCAGCCGGGCGCGCCGTCACCGGGGAAGCAGGCCGGGGTGGCCGGAAGCACGGTGACGGCCTCGGGCGCGGGCCGGCGGCTGCCGGACGGAAGGTCCAGCCGCAGGCCATCGGACGGAGGGTCGGGGCGGAGACCACCGGACGGAAGGTCCAGGCGCAGGCTGTCGGGGAGTTCCCCGGCCACCCAGAGAGCGGCGTTCTCCCTGGTGAAGTACGTGGTGATCCACTCCTGGACCTGCTCGGCGGTGAGGCCGGGCAGCGCCCACTCGGGGTAGCTGGCGACGCCGTAGCCGCGGGCGCCGTACCGCCACATCGGCAGCGGGTCGCGGTCCCGGGCGGCGGCCATCCGCTCCCGGGCGGCGGCGATCCGGTCGGCCGGCGGGTTACGCAGGGCGGCGCACACCCCGGTGAGGAAGCCGGCGATCTCGGTGGCCGTACCGCTGAAGTGGAAGGACGTGTGCTCGGGCCCGAGCGTGCCGCTGCCCTCGGTGACCAGATGCCGGACCAGCCGGGTGATGCCGCGCAGCGGCAGGGTCTCGTCCGCCGTGCCGACCCGGAAGACCAGGCCGGCGTGCATCGGGCCGTCCGCCGGCGCCAGCAGTGCCGGCACCCCGTCGACCTCGTGCCGCGTGATCACTGCTCGCCTCCCGACGCCCGCTTGCGATACCTGCTGATCACCGTGGCCGGGTTGCCGAGGCGCTCCCAGGGCCACGCCGAATCGAAATCCCCGAGCGAGGCGAACAACGAGGCCGCGGCCGTCCGGTCGCCGAGCAGGGCGAACGCCATGGCGAACGTGCTGGTCGCCTGAACCCAGCCGTGGGTGCGGCGGAACTCCGGGTGCCGGACCGAGCGGTCGGCGGCCTCGGTGATCTCGGCGCGGACGCGAGCGGCGGTGAGGTGGCGGCGGTCGCCGGAGAGGTGCCGGTCGAGGTGGTGCTCGGCGATCAGGACCGGGTTGAGGGCGCCTGGCGTGGCCTCGGCGGCTGCCGTACGGGCGAACGCGTGGGCCGCGCCGGGGTCACGGGCGCCGAGGTGGCGCAGGTAGGCGGACTGGCCGGGCAGGTGGTGCGGGTCGATCGCGGCGAGCCGGTGATAGCGGCGGCGGGTTTCGGACGGGCCGAGGCCGAGGTGGTGGGCGGTGCCGAGGCGGGCCGTCCAGATCGCCGGGTCGTACGGGCTGCGGGCGGCGGCGTCGACGAGGATCCGCTCGGCTTCCGGCGTACCCCCGAGGTTTCGGCCCAGAAGCGCGCCCGCGGCGCCGTCGGCCGGATCGCCGCGCAGCACGCCGCGGAGGAAGTCCGCGACGCCGTCGGCGTCGGCGGCGACCGTGGTGAGGCAGGTGCGTTCCACCGGTTCGGCGGCGTCCAGGATCTCCCGGCAGGCGGGCCAGTCCCCGGAGTCCAGGGCGGTGCGCAGGGCGGCGATCCGGGGGTACGCGGCTGCCGGGTCCAGAACCGGTTGACGCGGGAGCATGGCGGGCAGCATAGATCTTCCGCGATACTCGCCCGTTTCCGGGTGAAGTACCTGTCAGATGACCAGCGGATCGTCGAGGAGATGTTCGAAGGCGAGCTCGGCGGCGCCGATCAGGGCGGCGTCGGCGCCGAGTTCGGGGGTACGCAACCGGACGTGCTCCCGGAACGCCGGCAGGCCGATCGCGTTGAGCCGGCTGCGGATCTGTGCCGCCGCACCGAGGTAGACGTCCCGCAGCGTGCCGCCGAAAATGATCACTTCCGGGTTGAAGATGTTGACCAGGTTGCCGACGCCGAAGCCGATCCAGTCGCCGACCTGCCGCAACGCGTGCTGGGCCTGGCTGTCCCCGCGCATCGCGGCGTCCACCACGGCAAGCACCGCGTCCCGGCCGCTGCGGTCGGCGCGGCCGGACAGGCGCAGCAGCGCGTGCTCGCCGACCTCGGTCTCCCAGCAGCCCCGGGACCCGCAACTGCAGGGCTGGCCGTACGGGTTGACGACCATGTGCCCGACCTCGCCACCGTACCCGCCGTGACCGATCACCCGCCGCCCGCCGGCCACGATCCCGGCCCCGATCCCGACGTCCCCGTAGAGGTAGATGACGTTGTCGGAGCCGCCCGCCGCCCCGCGCGAGTGTTCGGCGAGCGCGCACACGTCGGCGTGGTTGCCGACGCTGATCTGCCCGTGTTCGCCGAGGCCGGAGCGGAGCGCCTCACCGAGCGGCTCCTCCAGCCAGCCGGCGACCGGGGCGAGCCGGACCATGCCGTCCTCGCCGCGGGCCATCCCGGACACCGCGACGCCACTGCCCACGCAGCGGCCGTCGTCGGGCACCCCGGACCGCATCGTGGAGACGAAATGGGCCAGCGGGCGGATCGCCTCGGCGGCGCTCATGCCGGGTGGGCGGGCGGTCTCGTACTGCTCGAGGATGCGGCCGCCCAGACCGACCCGGGCGGCGCGGATCCGGTCGACCTCGATGCTGAGGGCGTAGGCGTACACCCGGCCGGACTCGGGGCGGACCACCAGCGACGGGCGGCCGGCCCGGCCGGTCTCGCGCGGCGCCGCCTCGGTGACCAGGCCGGCGCCGATCAGGTCGGAGGTCAGCGCGCCGATGGTGCTGCGGTTCAAGCCCAGGCGGGTGGTGAGCTCGGCCCGGGAGGTGGCGCCGTGGACGTGCACATACCGCAGGAGGGTTCCCAGGTTGTGCCGGCGCACCTCTTCCTGGCTCGGGCTCGCTCGCATCAGCGTTTCGTTCCCCGTCCCCGTGACTCGACCATGGTTACCTGTTGCCGGTCGCGGCGGCGCGGCGCCGGGCCAGCGCGTCGACACCGGCGGCGACAAGCAGGATCACACCCGTGAAGATGTAGCGGGTGCCGGACGAGAAGTCCATCAGGTACATGCCATTGTCGATGACCGCGATCACCGCGCCACCGATCACGGCGTGGATCACCTTTCCCTTGCCGCCGAAGAGGCTGATGCCGCCGATCACCGCGGCCCCGACGGCGTTGAGCAGGGTGCTGCTGCCGCCGGTGCCGGGGTCGACCGAGCCGGCCCGGCTGACCAGCATGACGCCGCCGGCCGCGGTCATGAACGAGCAGACCACGAAGACCGAGATGCGGATCCGGTCGACGGGGATGCCGGCCCGGCGGGCGGCCTCCGGATTGCCCCCGACGGCATAGACGTGCCGGCCGTACGAGGTACGGCCGAGCACGAACGTCCACAGCACCAGGAAACCGCCGATCACCGGCACCGCGATCGGGACGCCCTTGAGCGAGGTGACGTCCGGGTTGATGGCCCGTTCCTGGGTGAGCACGGCGGTCGCGGTCAGGATCAGCGCGGCGAGCCCGGCGATCCGGAACAGCACGATCCCGATCGGTTCGGTGACCAGGCCGTACCGGGTCCGCCCGCGGTAGCGCAGCAGCTGGGCCACGGCGTACCCGGCGGTGGCGGCTCCGGCCAGGATCCAGCTCCAGCTGACCGGGAGGCTGTCCTTGTTCAGCGACTTGATCCAGCCGTCCGGGATGGAGACGATCTGGCTCTCGCCGAGCAGGTTCAGCAGGACGCCCTGGAAGGCGAGGAAGGCCGCCAGGGTGACCACGAACGACGGGATGCCGATCTTGGCGACCAGGAAGCCGAGCGCCAGTCCGATCACGACACCGGCGGCCAGCGCGGCGATCAGGGCGACCGGCTGCGGGTAGCCGTACTCGGTGAGCAGGATCGCCAGCACCGCGCCGCAGACGCCGGCGGCGTACCCGGCGGACAGGTCGATCTCGCCGAGCAGCAGGACGAAGACCAGGCCCATCGCGATCATGGTGACGCCGGCGGCCTGGTTGAACAGGTTGGCGAAGTTGCCGGCGCTGAAGAAGGTCTCCGGCTCGGCGCTGCCGAAGATCAGGGTGAGGAGTACGAGACCCAGCACCGCCGGCAGCGCGCCGAGGTCCCCGCCACGGATCCGGGCCAGATAGTCCCGGAGGTGACCGGCGACGGTCGGCCTGGCCGTCACACCGCCTGGCGTGTCGAACGTGGTCATGCTGGTCATCGGGGAGCTCCGGGCAGAAGGTCGGCGTAGTCGGTGGGCGCCTCGGGCGGAAGGCCCAGATTCCCACTGCGCCCACTGGTGATCAACTCGACGACCTGGGCGTGGGTGACGTCGCTCGCCCGGACCTGGGCGGCGGTCCGGCCCAGATAGAGCGCGGCGATCCGGTCGGCGACGGCGAAGACGTCGTTCATGTTGTGTGAGATGAGCACCACACTGAGCCCGTTGTCGGCCAGCCGGCGGACCAGCTCCAGCACGTGTGAGGTCTGTGCCATCCCCAGCGCGGCGGTCGGCTCGTCCAGGATGACGATCCGGCTGTTCCACAGGACCGCCTTGGCGATCGCCACGGTCTGCCGCTCGCCGCCGGACAGGCTGGACACCAGCTGGCGCAGCGAGTTGACGCTGCGGACCGAGAGGCTGGCCAGGGTCTCCCCGGCCAGCCGTTCCATGGCCGGCTCGTCCAGGGCGATGCCGCGCCGGATCTCCCGGCCCAGGAACATGTTCTGGACGATGTCCAGGTTGTCGCAGAGCGCCAGGTCCTGGTAGACGACCTCGATGCCGAGCTCGGCGGCGTCCCGCGGGCTGTGCACGGACACCTCCCGGCCCTCGAAGGTCACCGTCCCGGAGTCGATCGGGTAGATGCCGCTGATGCACTTGACCAGCGTCGACTTGCCGGCGCCGTTGTCGCCGACCAGAGCGGTCACCTCACCGGGGTAGACGCTCAGCGCGACGTCGTGCAGAACCCGTACGGGCCCGAAGCTCTTGTCGATCCCGCGCAGCTCGAGGAGCGGTTCCACAGCCACTGTCTCTCCTTCGTTCGGTGCGCGGGTCAGCTGATCCCCACGTCGGCGCAGGCCTTCTCGAAGACGCCCGTGCAGAGTTCCGCCGCGGTGACGTATCCGTCGTCGACGACCGTCCTCATGTTCTCCCGGGTGATCGGCACCGGCTGCAGCAGCACCGACTTGACCGGCTGGTTCGTCTGCGGGTCGGTGACCAGGCCGGTGGCCGTCGGTGTCTGCCCGGCGACCAGAGCGGCGGCCAGCTCGGCGGCCGCGGCGGCCTCCTTCTCGATCGCCTTGTAGACGGTCATGCACTGGTCCCCGGCCAGGATGTTCTGCAGCCCCTGGACGGTGGCGTCCTGGCCGGTCACCGGCACCGCGCCGTTCAGCTTGTTCTTCTTCAGCACCTCGATGACGGCGTTGGCGACACCGTCGTTGGCCGCGATCACGCCGGCGATCCGATTGTCGCGGGTGAGCTGCTGTTCGAAGATCGTGCCACCCTGTGCGTTGTCCCACTCCGGAACGTCCTGGTCCGGACCCTGCAGGTACTCGCCGGAGTCGAACTTCGGCTGCAGCACCGAGTGGTAGCCGGCCTTGAACTGGGTGGCGTTGTTGTCGGTGGGCGAGCCGTTGAGGTACGACACCACCGGCTTGCTGACGCGCGCGGCGGTGAGGCAGTCGACCAGGCCCTGGCCCTGCAGCCGGCCGACCTCGACGTTGTCGAAGGTGACGTAGTAGTCGGCGCCGCCGTCGAGGGTGAGCCGGTCGTAGTCGATCGTCCGGATCCCGGCCTTCCTGGCGTTGTCCAGCACGTTCTTGCCGGTACCGGAGTCCAGGTTGACGATCATCAGGACCTTGACGCCGCTCTGGATCATCCCGTCGGCGATGGTCTGGAAGAGCGCCTTGTCGCCCTGCGCGTTCTTGATCTCGGCAGTGACGCCGACCGCGGCGAACGCCTCGGTGAGGTACTTCAGGTCGGCGGACTCCCAGCGGGCCGAACTCCGGGTGTCCGGCAGGATCACGCCGACCTGGGCCTTCGGACCGCCGCCGGAGCCGCCATGCTGCCGGGTGCAGGCGGCCACACCTCCGGTGGCCAGCAGGCCGGCCGCGGCAAGGGCGCAGATTCCCTTACGCATCCCTACGGTTCCTTTCGGGGGGAGGTACATCCGGGGCGCGAACGTATTCGCGCCGTGGCGCAGAACACAAGCGGTAACGCCGATCTATCCCGGGTCCCCTGAAGTCACATTAGGTGCGGATCGGGGCGGTGGTGGCGCCGGTCAGCCGAATCAGATCGGCCGGGACGAGCGACACCTGGAGGCCGCGGCGGCCCGCGGAGACGTACATCAGGTCCAGGCTCCCGGCGGTGTCGTCGATCACCGTGGGCAGGCGCTTGCGCTGACCCAGCGGGCTGATCCCGCCGCGCACGTAACCGCTGCTGCGCTCAGCGGACGCCCGGTCGGCCAGGGCGGCCCGCTTGCCGCCGGCCGCCGCGGCGAGCGCCTTCAGGTCCAGGTCGCCGGTCACCGGCACCACCGCGACCACCAGGCTGCCGTCGACCTCGGCCACCAGCGTCTTGAACATCCGCTCCGGCGCCACCCCGAGGGCCTGCGCGACCAGGGCGCCGTAGTTCGGGGCGTCCGGCGAGACGTCGTACGGGTGGAGCGTGTGCGGCACCCGCTCGGCGGTCAGCAGGACGGTCGCCGGCGTGCCCGCCGCTTTCTTGGCCATGCGCGCACGCTACTACCGCGCCATCTCCGTCAGCAGCACCACCGGCGCGCCGTCCACCCGGGTCAGCACCAGGCCCGCCGCGTTCGGCCCGGACAATTTCAGATCCTTGCGCAGCTGATCGGGCACCAGCGCGGAGCCCCGCTTGCGGATCTCCAGCACGCCGATGCCCCGCTCGCGCAGCAGCGCCCGCAGCCTCTTGAGGGAGAACGGGAGCATGTCGGTGACCGCCAGCCGGCGGGCGAACGGGGTGTCCACCGGGTCGTCGGTGTAGACGTAGGCGATCTCCGGGTCGCCCAGCCGCCCGCCGACCGTCTCGGCGAACTCCGCCACCAGGTGCGAGCGGACCACAGCCGGGTCCGGGTCGTAGATCCACGCGCCGACCGGGCCGACCGGAGCGGTGCGGTCACCGGTCCCGACCAGGCCGGCGTCGGGGCCGATCAGGGTGGCCCGACGCTCGGCGTCCGCCAGCGGACCGCACCAGAAGGCGGCCTCCACCAGGTCGCCGCCGACACTGACCCACTCGCCTTCGGCGCCGGGCGGCAGCAGCGCGTGGTCGATGCCGGGCGCGAGCTTCAGCACCGTGCGCGGCACCCGGCCGGGCAGGGCGGCGATGAAGTCCCACGGCGGGGAGTAGGACTTCGGGTCGAACACCCGGCCGCGGCCCGCCTGGCGCCGCGCCGGGTCGGCGAAGACCGCGTCGTACCGCTCCACCGGCACCGATGTGGCGTCGGCGCACTCCACGGTGATCAGGCCGGCCAGCCCGGCGGCCTCGGCGTTCGCCGCGGCCAGCGCGGCGGTCAGCGGGTCGGCGTCCACGGCGTGCACCGCGATCCCGTGCCGGGCCGCGGCCAGAGCGTCCGATCCCAGCCCACAGCCGAGGTCGGCGAGGGTGCGGACGCCGGCGGCGGCCAGCCGGGCGGCCCGCCGGTCCGCGACCGGGCCGCGTGTCGCCTGCTCCAGGCCCGCCCTGGTGAAGAACATCCGGGCGGCGTCCGGGCCGAACTTCATCGCGGCACGCTCGCGCAAACTAGCCTGGGTCAAGGCGGCCGCGGCGAGTTCCGCGCCGAAGCCCCGGGCCCGCACGGCCGAGGCCGCGGCGAGTGGCTCACCGCCGGTCACCTCGACCGCTGCGGCCAGGGCTTTCGACCCCTCAGGGGTAAGCAGCAAACGCAACAACTCGGGGGTCATGGCAGGCATTCTCCCTGGCGTGACGAGTTGGCACTCTGGTTGACGGAGTGCTAGTTCCGGCATAGTCTCGCGGTTAGCACTCTCACCATGAGGGTGCCAGCCGTTCGGCCCGTCCGTGCGGTTAGGCACCAGGCGGACCGGCACCCGCGACGACGGCCCCGCCCGGTGGCATGAGGCATTGACCGGCCTGTTTCACGGCCGGCGAAACCTGATACCCAGGAGGGTATGCCCGTGACTACCGCGACCAAGGTTGCGATCAAGCCGCTCGAGGACCGCATCGTGGTCCAGGCGAACGAGGCTGAGACCACGACCGCTTCCGGCATCGTGATCCCCGACACCGCCAAGGAGAAGCCCCAGGAGGGCACCGTCCTCGCCGTCGGTCCCGGCCGGATCGACGACAAGGGCAACCGCGTCCCGCTCGATGTCAAGGTCGGCGACGTCGTTCTCTACTCGAAGTACGGCGGCACCGAGGTCAAGTACGCCGGCGAGGAGTACCTGGTGCTCTCCGCCCGCGACGTCCTCGCGGTCATCGAGAAGTAAGACCTAACCGTCTGTGCAGGCGCCCTGTTCCGATTCTCGGGGCAGGGCGCCGGTGCGTGAAGGGACCAATACATGGCGAAGATCCTCAGCTTCTCCGACAACGCCCGGCACCTCCTGGAGCACGGCGTCAACACCCTCGCCGACACGGTCAAGGTCACCCTCGGGCCGCGCGGTCGCAACGTCGTCCTGGACAAGAAGTTCGGTGCGCCGACGATCACCAACGACGGCGTGACCATCGCCAAGGAGATCGAGCTCACCGACCCGTACGAGAACCTCGGCGCCCAGCTGGTCAAGGAGGTGGCGACCAAGACCAACGACGTCGCCGGCGACGGGACCACCACGGCGACCGTGCTCGCGCAGGCGCTGGTCCGTGAGGGCCTGCGCAACGTGACCGCCGGCGCCAACCCGATCGGCCTCAAGCGGGGCATGGACTTCGCCGCCGAGGCCGTGTCCAAGGCGCTGCTGGCGAAGGCCGTCGAGGTCGCCGACCACAAGGCGATCGCCAACGTGGCCACCATCTCGGCGCAGGACGCGACCATCGGCGAGCTGATCGCCGACGCGTTCGACCGGGTCGGCCGCGACGGTGTCATCACCGTCGAGGAGGGCTCGGCGCTGCACACCGAGCTCGACGTCACCGAGGGCCTGCAGTTCGACAAGGGCTTCATCTCCCCGAACTTCGTGACCGACGCGGAGTCGCAGGAGGCGGTGCTCGAGGACGCGCACATCCTCATCACCACCCAGAAGATCTCCAGCATCGAGGAGCTGCTCCCGCTGCTGGAGAAGGTGCTGCAGACCGGCAAGCCGCTGCTGATCGTCGCCGAGGACGTCGAGGGCCAGGCGCTCTCCACCCTCGTGGTCAACTCGCTGCGCAAGACCATCAAGGTCGCCGCGGTGAAGGCGCCCGGTTTCGGTGACCGCCGCAAGGCGATCCTGCAGGACCTCGCGATCGCGACCGGTGGCGAGCTGATCGCCCCCGAGCTCGGTTACAAGCTGGACCAGGTCGGCATCGAGTCGCTGGGCAGCGCCCGGCGCATCGTGGTCGACAAGGAGAACACCACCATCGTCGACGGTGGCGGCAACTCCTCCGAGGTCTCCGACCGGGTCTCGCAGATCCGCAAGGAGATCGAGGCGTCCGACTCCGACTGGGACCGCGAGAAGCTCCAGGAGCGGCTGGCGAAGCTCTCCGGCGGCATCGCGGTGATCAAGGTCGGCGCGGCCACCGAGGTCGAGATGAAGGAGCGCAAGCACCGCATCGAGGACGCCATCGCGGCGACCAAGGCGGCCGTCGAGGAAGGCACCGTCCCCGGTGGCGGCGCCGCGCTCGCGCAGGTCGCCAAGGACCTCGAGGGCGGCCTCGGCCTCACCGGCGAGGAGGCGCTCGGCGTCGCCATCGTCCGTAAGGCGCTGGTCGAGCCGCTGCGCTGGATCGCGCAGAACGCCGGCCACGACGGCTACGTCGTGGTGGGCAAGGTCAACGAGCTGGGCTGGGGCCACGGCCTCAACGCCGCCACCGACGAGTACGTCGACCTGGCCGCGGCCGGCATCATCGACCCGGTCAAGGTGACCCGCAACGCGGTCTCCAACGCCGTCTCGATCGCCGCGCTCCTGCTGACCACCGAGAGCCTGGTCGTGGAGAAGCCGGCCGAGCCGGCTCCGGCCACCGCCGGCGGGCACGGCCACAGCCACGGTCACGGGCACGGCCACCAGCACGGCCCGGGCTTCTGATCACCCGGTAGCTCTACGGAAAAGGCGCGCCCTCCGGGCGCGCCTTTTTCATCGCGCCGCCCTGCCACGAGTCCCACAGGGCGGCGTAGACCCCATCGGCCGCCACCAGCTCGTCGTGCGGGCCGAGTTCGACGATCCGGCCGGCCTCGACCACCGCCACCCGGTCCGCGTCGTGGGCCGAGAACAGCCGGTGCGCGATCGCCACCACGGTCCGGCCGCTGACCACCGCCGCCAGGGACCGTTCCAGGTCCCGGGCCGCCCGCGGGTCCAGCATCGCGGTCGCCTCGTCGAGCACCAGCGTGTGCGGGTCGGCGATCACCACCCGGGCCAGCGCCACCTGCTGCGCCTGCGCCGGGGACAGCGGATGACCCCCCGCGCCGACCACCGTGTCCAGGCCGTTCGGCAGCTCGTCGGCCCAGGTCAGGGCCTGTACGGCGGTGAGCGCGGCACGGATCTCCCCCTCCTGCGCGTTCGCCCGGACCATGGCGAGGTTGTCGCGGAGCGTACCGATGAAGACGTGGTGTTCCTGGGTCACCAGAGCCACCTCGGCGCGCAGCCGGTCGGGTGGCAGCGCGGCCAGCGGCACCCCACCCACCGTGATGCTGCCCGAGGTGGGCTGGTGCACCCCGGCGAGCAGGCGGCCCAGGGTGGACTTGCCGGCCCCGGAGACGCCGACCACGGCGAGCCGCTCGCCCGGCTCCAGCACCAGGTCGATGCCGTGCAGCACCTCCCGGCCCGGCTCGTAGGCGAACCGCACCCCGCACACCCGCATCCGGTTCCCGGCCGGTTCCGGGCTCAGCGTGGCCGCCGGTGGCGGGCCGGCCGCGACCCCCAGCAGCCGGGCCAGCGCCGCCCCGCCGACCTCCAGCTCGTCGAGCCAGCCGACCAGCCGGTCCAGCGGGTCGACCAGCTGCTGCACATAGATCACCGCCGCGGTCAGCTCGCCCAGCGACACCGAGCCGCGCAGGTAGAGCCAGCCGCCGGCGAGCAGGGTGAGGACCATCGGCAGCACGTAACTGATCTCGATGAGCGGCCACCACACGGTCCGCAGGTGCAGGGTGAACCGTTCGGCCCGCCAGGAGCGCCGCAGGTCGGTGTCGGTACGCGCGACCCGCTGCCGCTGCCGGCCCAGCGCCTCCACCGTCCGGGCGCCCTCCACCGTCTCGGTCAGCCCCTCGGTCACGTCCGCGTACGCCGCGTTCTGCCGCAGGTACCCGGCCGGGGCGTGCCGCAGGTACCACCGGGTGCCGACCGCGATGATCGGCGCCCCGATCAGCAGCGGCGCCGCGAAGACCGGGCTGACCAGCAGCAGCGCCCCGATCACCAGGACCAGGGTGATCAGCGAGATAACCGTCTCCGGCACCGCGAACCGGACGCACTTGGACAGCGCGTCGACGTCCCGGGTGGTCCGGGTCAGCAGGTCACCGGTCCCGGCCGACTCCACCGTGGACAGCGGCAGCGCCAGCACCCGGGCGACGAACTCCTCCCGCAGGCGCGCCAGCACCCCCTCCCCCAGCCGGGCCGACGCCATGTGCGCGTACCGGATCAGCACCGCCTGCACCACCACGAACCCGGCGATGGCCAGCGCCAGATCGTCCAGCTCCCGCACCGGAACCCGGTCGTAGATGCCCTGCACCAGATCACCGAGCAGCCGCGGCCCGGCCAGCCCGGCCAGGGCGGCGGCCACGTGCAGCCCGACCGTGGCCCGGAACATGCCGGGATAGTCGCGGAGCAGATCGCGGGCATACCGGCGGGCCTGGGCGGTGGTCGCCACCGCGAGACGGGTCACGGCTTCTCCTCGCGGAGCACCAGCCGCGCGTACCCGGGCTGGTCACGCAACAGGTCCAGGTGCGGGCCGGCCGCCACCAGCCGGCCGTGCTCCACGAAACAGACCCGGTCGGCATGGCTCAGCAGCAGCGGGCTGGAGGTGCAGATCACCGTGGTCCGGCCGGCCCGGGCCGCTTTCAGCCGACCGGCGATCTTCGCCTCCGTGTAGGCGTCCACCGCGTTCGTCGGCTCCACCAGGATCAGCACGTCCGGGTCGGCGATCAGAGCCCGGGCCAGGCGCAGCCGCTGCTGCTGGCCGCCGGAGAAGGACCGGCCGCGGTCCGGCATCACGGTGTCCGCGCCGTCCGGCAGGGCGGCCACGATGTCGGTGGCGCAGGCGGCGGCCAGGGCCTGCGGCAGGGCGCCGCTGCCGTACGGGTCCAGGTCGGCCCGCAGGCGCCCGGTGAACAGCTGGGCCTCGTTGTCGGCGACCAGGATCCGGGCGCGTACCTCGGACAGGGTGGCGGCCGACAGCGGGACCCCGTCCAGGGTGCCGCCCTCGGCGTACCGGCCCAGACGGTCGGCGATCCGGGCCGCGTCGCCGGGAGCGCCGGCGGCGATGGCGGTGAGCAGGCCGGGCGGGACGCGTACGCCCGACTCGGTGTCCGCAAGCTCGCCCACCGCGAGTCGCGCCGGCTCCGGTGGGTCCGGCAGATCGCCGCGTTCCCGCAGCATCGCCACCACCCGCCGGGCCGAGACGTGGCCGCGGGTCATCTTGTCGATCGCCTCGGTCAGCTGGCGCAGCGGCGCGACCAGGAAGGCGGCGTACGCGTAGAACGCCACCAGCTGCCCCACCGAGATCCGCCCGTCCGCCGCGAACCGCGCGCCCAGCCACGTGACCAGCACCAGGAACACCCCGGGCAGCAGCGTCTGTGCCGCCTCCAGCAACGACTCCACCCGCGCGGTACGCACCCCGGCGGCGCCGAGCGCCCGCGACTCGGCCCGGTAACGGGCCGACATGGTCGCCTCCCCGCCCACCCCGCGCAGCACCCGCAGACCGCCGACCAGGTCCGCGGCGCGCCCGGTGAGCCGGCCCTGCAACTCGCGGTAGACCCGCTGCCTGCGGTGCAGCGGCGGGATCAGCACCCCGACGATCACCATCATCAGCGGCACGCCCAGCAGCACCACCAGCCCCAGCGGCACCGACGTGTGCAGCAGCAGCGCCGTCACGGTGACCACCGCGATCAGCGCGCCCACGCCCCGCGAGGTGATGTCGACGGCGCCGCCGATGTGGGTGATGTCCGAGGTGCCGATCGCCACCACCTCGCCGGTGTCCAGCCGCCGGGGCAGCGTGGAGCCGAGCCGGTTCGCCTGCCGGACGATCACCTGCACCGTCCGGAACGCCGCGCCCAGCCAGTTCGACACCGCGAACCGGTGCCGGGAGATGCCGGTGAACGCCTGCACCACGCCGAGCCCGAGCAACAGCAGCGCCCAGCCGATCAGCTCACCGGTGTCGCGGGCCACCGCGGCGTCGACGGCCCAGCCGACCGCCGCCGGCACCAGTGCCTGGCACCACATCCAGGTGATCGCGAGCAGGGCCGCGGCGGCGACCGTCAGGCGGGAACGCCGGATCAGCCAGAGCAGATATCGGGTGGCGGACCGGGAGTCGGGCGTGCCGGGGTCGGTCACTGGCAGTCTTCGCATCAGGCTCCGACGGTAAGGCCGGGCTGGGCGGACTGCACATGGTCATCGATCGACGGGGTGGAAATCCCAGACGTGCGGAGCGCGTGCTACCAGGTTCTCCGGCGGGGTACGCAGGTTCTCCGGGGAGTTGCGCCATTTGGTGATGACGACGATGCGATGATCGGTGGACGAATAGACGTCACTCGACACATGTTGTGGCAGTACCTCCAGGGCGGGCACCGCCGTGTCGCAGACCCAGGCCAGCAGCTCGTCGAAGCCACTGCGCGAGGCCCGCACCTCCCACATCCGCGCGATCATGCACGCTTCCTACCCCGGCACACTCACCGCGGTCAAACCCATGGCGGAATCCGCCGGCAGATCCAGACGACTCGGGGCGATCCCGGCGGCGACCAGATGCGAACCGAGCGCGGCGACCATCGCGCCGTTGTCGGTGCACAACTGCGGGCGGGGTACGCGTACCGCGATCCCGTATTTCGCCGCACGCTCCTCCGCCAGCACCCGCAGCCGCGAATTCGCCGCCACCCCACCGCCGATGACCAGCGTGTTCACCCCGTTCGACCGGCACGCGTCGATCGCCTTCGCGGTGAGCACGTCACACACCGCCTCCTGGAAGCTCGCCGACACGTCCGCCACCGGAACCGGCTCGCCGGCCCGCTCCCGGCTCTCCACCCAGCGGGCCACCGCCGTCTTCAACCCGGAGAACGAGAAGTCGAACCGGTGCGCCGCCAGATCTTTCGGCGCGGTCAGCCCACGCGGGAACGCGATCGACGCCGGATCGCCGTCCCGGGCCGACCGGTCGATGATCGGGCCGCCCGGGAAACCCAGGCCGAGCAGCCGGGCCACCTTGTCGAACGCCTCCCCGGCCGCGTCGTCGATCGTCGCGCCGAGCGGGGTCACCCCCGCCGTCAGGTCGTCGACCAGCAGCAACGACGAGTGGCCGCCGGAGACCAGCATCGCGATCGCCGGCTCCGGCAGCGGGCCGTGCTCCAGGGTGTCCACCGCCACGTGCGCGGCCAGATGGTTCACCCCGTAGATCGGCTTCTCGGCGGCCAGCGCGTACCCCTTCGCCGCCGCGACGCCCACCAGCAGCGCGCCGGCCAGGCCGGGACCGCTGGTCACGGCGATCGCGTCGACGTCGGCCAGCGTCACCCCGGCGTCGTCCAGAGCCCGCTGCATCGTCGGGACCAGCGCCTCCAGGTGGGCGCGGCTGGCCACCTCGGGCACCACCCCGCCGAAGCGGGCGTGCTGGTCCACACTCGACGCCAGCGCGTCGGCGAGCAGGGTGTGGCCGCGGACGATGCCGACGCCGGTCTCGTCGCAGGAGGTCTCGATCCCGAGGACCAGGGGCTCGTCACGCATCTCGCATCATCACCAGGGCGTCGGTGTTACTGGGTTGGTAGTAGCCGCGCCGGATCCCGACCGGCTCGAAACCGTAGGTCGCGTACAGCTTCTGCGCGGGGGCGTTGTCGACGGCCACCTCGAGCAGCGTCTTGCGGGAGCCACGCCGGGCCGCCTCGGCCAGCAGCGCCTCCAGCAGGCCCCGGCCGAGACCGCGGCGCTGGGCGTCCCGGCGGACCGCGATGTTCTGCACCCACGACTCGTGCTCGTCCACCACGGACAGGCCGGCGTAGCCGACGACATCCTCGCCGTCCAGCGCCACCAGGTAGAACTGGCGGGTGGCGAGCTCGTTCCAGAACATCGCGGCGGACCACTTCTCCGGGCCGAAGAGGTCCTCCTCGATCGGCAGCACGTCCTCGATGTGCCACCACCGGAACCGCTCGATGCTCGCCGTCATGTCAGCACCGGTTTGCGCGCCGTCGGCTCGACCGCGTCCGGCCGCCGCAGATAGAGCGGGGTCAGGATCTCGCTCGGTGTGCCCGCGCGGATCCGGTCGGCAGCGATCGCGACGAGCGCCGCGCCCGGCGGGTAGAGCAGGTGCTCCTCGACCGGCACGCCGAACAGATCCCCGTATTTCAGAGCGCCCTCGCCCGCCGCGCGGTCCACGAGACCGGCCACCGACGTACCCCCCGGAAGGAGGACGCCGGCCGGGAGCGACGCGCCGACCGCGCCCTGCACCAGGCCCGCCACATCGGCCGGCTTGGCCACCTCCGGCCCGGTGACCCGCTCCCCGTCGGCGTAGGTCGCGAAATACACCTCGCGGCGGCGCGCGTCGGTCGCGATCAGCACCCGCCCCGGACCCGCGGCCCGGCCCAGGGCGTCGAGCGAGCACACCCCGTACGTCGGGATGCCGAGGGCCTGCCCCATGCTCGCCGCCGTGGCCAGGCCGACCCGCAGGCCGGTGAACGGCCCCGGGCCGACCCCGGCCACGATCGCGGTGAGATCCCGCGGGCGGAACCCGGCGTCGGCGAGGGCCGCGGCGATCTCCGGGGCGAGTTTCTCCCCGTGGGCGCGGGGGTCGACGGTCCGCCGCTCCACCACGCCGGCCAGGCCGTCCGCCGTCACCTCGACGAGCGCGGCCGTCGACGCGGGGGTCGCGGTGTCCAGAGCTAAAACCAGCACAACCGAAAACCCTAGACGGTGGCCCGGGGGTCCCAGTCGATGACCTGACGGCCACCGTCCGCGAGAGCCTTGTTGGCCGCGCTGAACGGGCGGCTGCCGAGGAACCCGACCCGGTTCAGCGGGCTCGGGTGACCGGCCTCCAGCACCGCATGCACCGGGTTGGTGACCAGCGCCGCCTTCTTCTTCGCGTAGCTGCCCCAGAGCATGAAGACGATTCGCTCGTCCCGCTCGTTGAGGGCCTTGATGGTGGCGTCGGTGAACGCCTCCCAGCCCTTGCCGCCGTGCGAGCCGGCCTTGCCCGCCCGCACCGTGAGCACCGCGTTGAGCAGCAGCACACCCTGCTTCGCCCAGCCGGTGAGGTCGCCGCCGGCCGGTTTCGGCACGTTCAGGTCCTCGTTGAGCTCCTTGAAGATGTTGCTCAGCGACGGCGGGCGGCGCACCCCGTCACGCACGCTGAAGCTGAGCCCGTGCGCCTGGCCCGGGCCGTGATAGGGGTCCTGGCCGAGAAGGAGGATGCGGGTGTCCGCCGGCGAGCACAGACGGTACGCCGCGAACAGGTCCTCGACCGGCGGGTAGATGGTCTGGGTCGCGTACTCCTCGGCCACCCAGGCGCCCAGCGCGGTGGTCGCGGCCTCGTCGAGGAAGGGGGTCAGCGCGCCACGCCACTCGGGGGGAAGCAGCTCGGTCAGGTTCACATGGTCTCCAGTCGGTGTGCCCAGTCGCCGCCGTGCGGGACGAGTTCGACGACGCGGATGTCGTCGTCCCGCCGGTCGATGCGGATCTGCAGGTATTCGTCGTTCAACTGCTCGACCATCCCGGCGCCCCACTCGATCACGGTGACCGCGTCGTCGGCGGAGGCGTCCAGGTCCAGGTCGTCGATCTCGGCGCGCGGGTCGGGACGGTCGCCCAGCCGGTACGCGTCGGCGTGCACCAGCGGCACCGGGCCCCGGTGCAGCCGGGCGATCACGAACGTCGGCGAGGTGATCGGCCCCTGCACGCCGAGGCCGGCGCCGATGCCCTGCACCAGCGCGGTCTTGCCGGCGCCGAGGGGCCCGGTGAGCAGCACCAGGTCGCCGGCGCGCAGCACCCCGGCCAGCCGCCGACCGAAGGCCCGCGTCTCCTCGACGGTGTCCAGTTTCACGTCAGTTTCTCCAGGAAGGGGATCAGTGCGGCGTTGACCTGGTCGGCTTTCTCCAGCATCACCACGTGGCCGCTGCTCTCGACCTTCAGCAGCTCGGCCTCGGGCAGATTCTCGATGATCTCCTCGGAGTGGGTGACGGGGGTCAGATAGTCCCGGTCACCGACGACGACCAGCACCGGGACGCCGCGCAGCGCGGACAGCGCCGGCAGGCGGTTGTGGGTGTAGAGCGTCTGCAGGTATTTCGTGAGCGTCTCGGCCGAGGTCTTCGAATTCATGCTCTCCACGAACGTGACGAGCGACGGGCTCGGCTTGGGCTCGCCGAACCCGTAGCGCCGGGTGAGCAGCCAGGCCAGGTCGGAGGAGGCCACCCGGGCCCGGTCGATGGTGCCGCCGCCGAGCTGGGCCGCCTTGCTCCACAGCGGGATGAACGGGGCGCTCGCCCGGGCCACCACGTTGGTGATGCCGAGCTTCGCCTTGTCGAACAGGCCGGCCGAGGTCGACATCAGCACCACGCCGATCACCCGGTTGCCGAACCAGGCCGGGAACTGCTCGGCGAACGCCATGATCGTCATGCCGCCCATCGAGTGGCCGACCAGGATGATCCGCTTGCCGGGCACGGTCTCCTCCAGCACCGCGGCCAGCGACCGGCCGAGAGCCGCCAGGTCGTAGGACCCGGACTTCAGCTTGCTCGACCTGCCGTGCCCCGGCTGGTCGTAGAAGACCATCCGGTGCGTGCCCCGCTCGGCCAGCACCTTGCGCTGGAAGTAGAAGGTGCCCATGTCCAGGGCGAACCCGTGGACGAAGACGATCGTCGGGTCGTCGCTCGCGCCCTCCGGCTCGATGATCTCCACATGCAGATCGGTGCCGTCGGCGGCGGTGACCGTCAGCTCCCGGTCGAAGGGCTGGTCACCGAACGGCTCCTCGACATAGGGGTCGCCGGGCGCGTTGACCGAGCGGCGCACCAGCGCCCGCTCCACGGCGAACGCGGTCGCCAGACCGGCCGCGGCGACACCCACCGCGGCCCCGAATATGCCCGCGCCCTTGGCGACCCTCGACCGCCGCTTCACCCGGCCACCTCTCCGACGTAGTGCCGGGGCACCCGGCCGCTGCCGAACCTCGTGACGATCTCGTAGTTGATCGTGCCGGTCGCGGCCGCCCAGTCGTCGGCGGTCGGCTCCCCGTCGTCACCGGGCCCGAACAGCACCGCGACATCCCCCGCGGCCACCGGCTCGTCACCCACGTCGACCACCACCTGATCCATGCAGACCCGCCCGGCGATCCGCGCCGTGACCCCGCCGATGCGCACCGGCCCGGCGCTGGAGGCGTGCCGCGGCACCCCGTCGCCGTAACCCAGCGGCACCACGGCCAGCGTCGTCTCGCGCGCCGTCGTGTAGGTGAGCCCGTAGGACACGCCCTGCCCCGCCGGAACCCGCTTGGTCATCATCACCCGGGCCCGGGCCGTCATGGCCGGCCGCAGCCCATAGGTCTCCCCCGCGATCGGGGACAGCCCATATGCCGCGATCCCGGCCCGGACCAGGTCGAAGTGCGCGTCCGGCCGGGTCAGCAGGGCGGCCGAGTTGGCGATGTGCCGCAGCCGCGGGGTGATGCCGTAACCCGCGGCCAGGGTGAGACCCTCGTGGAACGCAGCAAGCTGCCGGTCGACCGACTCGTGGCCCGGCTCGTCGGCGCAGGCCAGGTGGCTCCACACGCCGACCACCTCGAGGTCGCCGCCGGCCTCCGCTTTCGCCGCGGCCTCCAGCAGGGCCGGCCAGCCGGCGGCCGGCGCGCCACCGCGGGCCAGGCCGGTGTCCAGCTTGAGATGCACCCGGGCCGGCCGGTCCGCCTGCCGGGCCGCGGTGACCAGCTCGTCGATCAGCTCCGGGGTGCCGGCGCTCAGGTCGACGCCGGCGGCCACACCCTCGTGCAGCGGCAGGCCGGGGCTCAGCAGCCAGGCCAGGACCGGCGCCTGAACCCCGGACCGGCGCAGGGTGAGCGCCTCGTCGAGGGTGGCGACGCCGAGCCAGGTGGCGCCCCCGGCCAGCGCGGCCCGGGCGGCCGGCGCCATGCCGTGCCCGTAGCCGTCCGCTTTCACCGCGACCAGCACCTCGGCGGACGCGGAGGTGCGAGCGCGCAGCATCGCGACGTTGTCCCGGATGGCGTCCAGATCGACGCGGACTTCGGCCTGCCACATACCTCCACCCTACTGAGGCGTATGACATTTCCCGGCGGTCAGCCCAGCAGATCGGCCAGCACCGGCCGCAAGGCGGACGCCACGTCCGGCGCCGTGACCGGCCCGTGCCGCGCCGCCCATCGCCCGGCCAGCCCGTGCACATAGGCGGCGGCGATCGCCGCCCGCACCGCCGGCAACCCGGCCGCCAGCAACGACCCGAGCAGCCCGGCCAGCACGTCCCCGCTGCCCGCGGTGGCCAGCGCCGGGCTGCCCGTCGGATTGGCCCAGATCTCACCCGCCGGGGTGGCCACCACCGTCCGGTCGCCCTTGAGCAGCACCACCGCGTTGGTCCAGGCGGCCAGCCGGGCTGCCGCCCCGGCCCGGTCCGCGCCGGGCGTCTCCCCGGCCAGCCGCTTGAACTCGCCGTCGTGCGGGGTCAGCACCAGCGGGGCGTCCCGCCGCAGGTCCTCGGCGTGCTCCCCGCCGACCAGCAGGTTGATCGCGTCGGCGTCGAGCAGCACCGGCAGCGGGGTGGCCAGCACACTGCGCAGCTCGGTCCGCGCCGCCGCGCCCGACCCGAGCCCGGACCCGCACACCCAGGCCTGCACCCGGCCGGCGTCGGCCACCTTGCCGGCGACCACCACCGACGGGTGGGCACGGACCACCTCGGCGTGGGCACTGCCCGCGTACCGCACCATGCCGGCCGGGCCGGCCAGCGCGCCCGAGGTGGAGAGCAGCGCCGCGCCCGGGTAGGTCGCCGAGCCGGTGGCCAGGCCGACCACGCCACGGGTGTACTTGTCGGAGGTCGCGCCGGGCCGTGGCCACCACGCGGCGATGTCGGCGGCGTCCGGCACCCGGACCGCCGGGTCGGTGACCAGCGCCGGGCCGAGGCCGATGTCGACCAGGTCGACGGCGCCGCAGCGGACCGCGGCCGGGCCGAGCACGTGGGCCGGTTTGAGGCACCCGAACGTCACCGTGACATCGGCGGTCACCGCCTCGCCCGGCACGTCGCCGGTGTCCACCGCGACGCCGCTCGGCACGTCGACGGCCACCACCAGCGCGGGTCCGCCGGCACGCCCGCGCAAGTCCCGCAGCTGCCGCACGATCGCCGCCGCCTCGGACCGCAGCCCGCCGCTCGCGCCGATCCCGACGATGCCGTCCACCACCAGATCGGAGCGGGCCGGCAGATCCCGGGTGGTGAAGCCGCCCGCCGCCCGCAGCGCGGCCAGCCCGGCCAGGTGCACCCGCTCCGGGGTGAGCAGCAGCGCGCGGACCTGGGCGCCGCGGCGGGCCAGCAGGGCGCCGGCGAAGAGCGCGTCACCACCGTTGTCGCCGCTGCCGACCAGCAGCAGGACCCGGGCGCCGTACACACCGCCGGCCTCGTCCAGCAGCAGCGCGCAGCGCCGGGCCAAGCCGGCTGCCGCCCGTTGCATCAGGGTGCCCTCGGGCAGGCCCGCCATCAGGCTCTTCTCAGCCGACCGCACATCGCTGACCCGCCACGCCCGCCGCATGAATTCTCCTGTCGAGAGTTAGACGCCCGCCTCGGCGACCACCATCGCGGACGCGATCCCGCCGTCGTGCGACAGCGACAGATGCCATCGGGCGATGCCCCGCTCGGTCGCCGCGGCGGCGACCGTACCGGAGACGGTCAACCACGGGCGCCCGTCCGGATCGGTGACGATCTCGCAGTCGTGCCAGCGCAGGCCGACCGGCACGCCGAGCGCCTTGGCCACCGCCTCCTTCGCCGCGAACCGGGCCGCCAGCGACTCGGCGGAACGCGGGTTGCCGGAACCGGTCAGCCGCTCGGCCTCGGTGAACAGCCGGTCCGCGAGCAACGGCGTCCGTTCCAGCGCGCGGCCGAACCGGTCCACCAGGACGACGTCGATGCCGACAGACACGATCACAACGGCCACCCTAACGCCGTCCCGGACCGCGACCTCGGGTTGATCCCATCAAGGTCAACCCCTTTCGCGGGTACGCCCACCGCCGCGCCCCCGAGCCTCCCGCGGCCCCTGCCGTACCGCAAACGCCTGTGGACAGGCGTCCACAGGCCCGCCGGAACCCGGCCGTCCCGCCTCTAGCCTCGGCGCATCCGTCGTCCCCGCTGGAGGTTTGTCAGATGAATTCCGATTTCGAGGTCGACGCCGCGGACCTGCGGGCCACCGCCGCCGCCGTGACGGGACTGGCCGCCCGGGTGCGTGACCTGGCCGCCGCCACCCCGGAGATCGACCCGTCCCCGCCCTGGGCCGCCACCGGCGCCGCGTCCACGGCATCCGACGCGGCCGCGCGTTCAGTGGCGGCGATCGGCGCCGATCTCGCCGAGACCGCGGTGCGGCTGAGAGCCGTGGCGGACACGTACGAGCAGGCCGACTCCCGCGCCGCGACCCGCCTGCGGGCGGCCTGATGAGCGCCGCGGCTCAGGTCCGGGCGGCCCGGCTCGGGGCGGCCCGATGAGCGCCGCCGTGACGTACGCCCGGCTTCGTGCCACCGACCCGGCCCGCTGGCAGGCCGCCGCGCTGGCCTGGCGCCGCTGGGCCGCCCTGGCAGGCACGTTGTGCACCGAGTTCGGCCCGTTGGTGACCCGGCTGCGCGCCTCCTGGTCCGGCGCGGCAGCCGAGGCGGCCGCGACCCGGATCGGCGTGCTGCTGCGCCGGCTGACCTTGTTCCGGGTCCTCTGCTGGCGGGCCGATCAGGCGCTGTGCGAGTTCGCCGCGGCTCTCGGCAGGGCCCGGGCGCTGCTCGACCGGGCCCGCACCGCGGCCGGGCGCGCGGGTCTGACGATCGACGACTCAGGCACCGTCCGTGGCCGCCCGGACCAGCACGACAGCATCCGCGCGGTGGCCGCCGATCTCAGCACCGCGCTCGGCATCGCCGCCGACGCCGACAGCGCCGCAGCCGCCCGGCTCAGCACCCTGACCGGCACGCCACCGATCCCGGCGGGCATCGCGACACCGCCCTGCACTGCTGCTCCCGCCGAGGTACGCCAGTGGTGGGACCGCTGGTCCCCGGGCGAACGTGCCTGGCTGCTCGCCACGAACCCGGCCGCG
This sequence comes from Actinoplanes sp. NPDC019969, assembly GCF_055562375.1. NCBI lineage: Bacteria > Bacillati > Actinomycetota > Actinomycetes > Micromonosporales > Micromonosporaceae > Actinoplanes > Actinoplanes sp. NPDC019969. Next base: position 571,842 of record NZ_JBVHFK010000002.1, read on the forward strand.
TTCGCCGGCGCCGACGGCATCCCCGCCGCCGACCGGGACATCGCCAACCGGCTGTTGCTCGCCGGGCAGCAGCCGGCCGGCGCCGACCCGGGGCGGGACCGTGACCTGCGCACCGGCCTGGCCCGGCTGAGCGCGCGGCTGGAGAGCGACGACGGTCCCCGGGCGTACCTGCTGAAGCTGGGCCTCGACGCCGAGGGCCGGGCCGTGGTCGCGCTCGGTGACCCGGACCGGGCCGGCCATGTCCTCACCCACGTTCCCGGCATGACCTCGGATCTGAAGTCGCTGGGCGGCGAGCTGAGCCGGGCCGAGCGGGTCGCGGTCCGGGCCGGTGAGCTGGACCCGGGCCGGACGGCGAGCGCGGTGCTGTGGCTGGACTACGACGCGCCGGACTTCGTGCCGGAGGCGTCGTCGGCGCGGCAGGCCGACGAGGCGGCGGAGGGCCTGCGCCGGTTCCAGGAGGGGTTGCGGGCCAGTCATGACGGCGCACCGGCCCGGCAGACGCTGCTGGGGCACAGTTACGGCTCGCTGGTGGCCGGGCGGACCGCGGCGACCGGCCCGGTGGAGGCGGACGGCCTGGTCTTCGTGGGTTCGCCGGGTGTCGGTGTGGACGCGGCGTCCCGGTTGAGCGTGCCCGCCGACCGGGTCTGGTCGACGACGTCGGCGACCGACCCGATCCAGTACGCGGCCACCGCCCCGAAGAACCTGCTGGGCGCCCCGCTGACGGTCTGGACGGGCCGGGACGACCTGTGGTTCGGCGCGAACCCGAGCCGTCCCGGGTTCGGCGCCCGGGTGTTCGCCAGCCAGGGCGACGCGGGTCACCTCGGTTACTGGGACCCGGGCCGGCCGGCGCTGGACTCGCTGGCCCGGATCACTCTGGGCGAGCGACCCTGACGGCGTGAGCCGCCGGAGCGATCCTCCGGCGGCTCACGGCGTGATCATTCGACGGTGACCGACTTGGCCAGGTTGCGGGGCTGGTCCACGTCGTACCCGCGGGCCGCGGCGATCTCGCAGGCGAGGATCTGCAGCGGGACCGTGGTCATCAGCGGGGCGAGCAGCGTGGGGGTGTGCGGCACCGGGATCAGGTGGTCGGCGAACTGCCGGACGTCCTCGTCGCCCTCTTCGGCGATCACGATGGTGCGGGCGCCGCGGGCCCGTACCTCCTGGATGTTGGAGACGACCTTGTCGCGCATGACGCCGCGCCCGGCCGGCGACGGGACGATGCAGACCACCGCGGTGCCGTCCTCGATCAGCGAGATCGGGCCGTGCTTGAGCTCGCCGGCGGCGAAGCCCTCGGCGTGCATGTAGGCGAGCTCCTTGAGCTTGAGCGCGCCCTCCAGGGCCACCGGGAAACCGACGTGCCGCCCGATGAACAGCACGGTCGAGGCGGTCTTCAGGTCGCGGCCCAGGGCCCGGACCTCCTCCATCCGGCCCAGCAGGGTGCGCAGGCTGTCGGGGGTGGCGCGGAGCTTCTCGACCACGGCGGCGACCTCGTCGGCGTACATCACGCCGCGGATCTGGGCCAGGTGCAGGCCGATCAGGTAGCAGGCGACCAGCTGGGTCAGGAACGCCTTGGTGGAGGCGACGGCGATCTCGGGACCGCCGTGGGTGTAGAGGACGGCGTCGGACTCGCGCGGGATGGTGGAGCCGTTGGAGTTGCAGATGGCGAGCACCCGGGCCTTCTGCTCCTTGGCGTGCCGCAGCGCCATCAGGGTGTCCATGGTCTCGCCGGACTGGCTGATCACGATCACCAGCGTGGAGCGGTCCAGGATCGGGTCGCGGTACCGGAACTCGCTGGCCAGCTCGACCTCGCAGGGGATCCGGACCCAGTGCTCGATGGCGTACTTGGCGACCATGCCGGCGTGGTACGACGTGCCGCAGGCCACGATGAACACCTTGTCCACGTCGCGCAGGTCCTGGTCGGTGAGCCGGACCTCGTCCAGGATGATCTCGCCGCGCTCGCTGAGCCGGCCGAGCAGGGTGTCCGCGATGGCCTGCGGCTGCTCGGCGATCTCCTTGAGCATGAAGTACTCGTAGCCGCCCTTCTCGGCGGCGGACAGGTCCCAGTCGACGTGGTACTCGTTGCCGGTCGCGGGCGTGCCGTCGAACCCGGTGATCTCGATGGCGTCCGGAGTGATCAGCACGATCTGATCCTGGCCGAGCTCGATCGCCTCGCGGGTGTGCTCGATGAACGCGGAGACGTCGCTGGCGAGGAAGTTCTCCCCGTTGCCGCGGCCGACCACGAGCGGCGAGTTGCGGCGGGCGGCGGCGACCGCGTCCGGCACGTCCACGTCGACGGCGAGCAGGGTGAACGCGCCCTCCAGACGGTTCGCCACCCGGCGCATGGCCTCGGCCAGCAGGGCCGGGCCGGATACGGCGCCGGCGTCGCGCAGCGCGCGCATCTCGGCGGCGAGCAGGTGGGCCGCGCATTCGGTGTCGGTGTCGCTGCGGAACTCGACGCCGGTCGCCTCGATCTCGGCGCGCAGCTTGGCGAAGTTCTCGATGATGCCGTTGTGGATGACGGCGACCCGGCCGTCGGCCGACAGGTGCGGGTGGGCGTTGCGGTCGGTCGGCCCGCCGTGGGTGGCCCAGCGGGTGTGCCCGATGCCGGTGGTGCCGGTCTCGATGCCGTCGCCGGTCCGCTCGGCGAGCGCCTTCTCCAGGTTGGCGAGCTTGCCCGCCTTCTTCTCGGTCTGGACGAGCGCGTTGTCGATGATGGCGACGCCCGCGGAGTCGTATCCGCGGTACTCGAGGCGGCGGAGCCCGTCGATGACGATGCTCAGCGCCGGGCGGTTTCCTACATAACCCACGATCCCACACATGCGGGGCAGCCTAACCGACTTTCGCTCACACGTCATGCGCGAGAAGCGGCCTTATGAGCATTCAAAGTGATTGGAACGCTACTCCAACCGCCCCGGCAGGGCACACGCTCGTAATATCCAGCGGTCCATGAACACTCCGCCCAGCGGTGGTCATCCGTACGGGTGAGTGATCCGGGGGTGCGACGCGGGCGTACCGTCGGTCGGGGAGCCCTGACGGGGATCCCATCGGGAGGAAAGAGATGAACGATCCGGGATACCCACCGACCTCGGAGTTCCCACCGGTGAGCGGCCCGCCGGGGCATCCGCAGCCGGGGCCGCCGGGATATCCCCCGCCGCCGCGTGTGCCGCGCAAGAGCGCCATGCCCCTGGTCGCCCTGGTGCTCGCCATCTCGCTGCTGCTCTGCGGCGGCGTGGTGGTGGTCGGGAAGATCCTGGTGGACCGCACCACCGAGGCCGCGCAGGAGTTCACCGAGCCACTGCTCAACCCGACCGTGCCGGCCGTGCCCACCGACGCCGTCCCGGACTGGCCGGACCTGCCCGGCCTGCCCACCGGCCTGCCGACGAACATCCCGGGCCTGGGCGAGGGACCGGAGGTCACCGTGACCTACGAGGTGACCGGCGACGGCCGCGTCGAGATCCTCTACCTGGACAAGCTCAACGGCACCCCGAAGCGGGTCGGCGGCGCGGATCTGCCGTGGAAGGTCACCACGAAGATGAAGAGCCCCACCCTGGTCTCGGTGGTCGCGCTGCGCACCGGTTTCACGTCCGGCTCCGTCACCTGCCGCGCCCTGGTCAACGGCAAGGAGGTCGCCGAGCAGACCGCCGAGGGCGAGATCGCCACCGCCAACTGCTACAACGTCTTCATCCAATGACGTGTGGGCCGCTCCGTGGCGGACCGGCCCACACGTCAGGAACTCATCAGGCCGGGCTGGCCGACCGGACCTCGTCGGCGATCCGCTCGGCGACCTCGCGCGCCTGCTCCTCGGTGGCGGCCTCGACCATCACCCGGACCAGCGGCTCGGTGCCGGAGGGGCGCAGCAGCACCCGGCCGGTCTCGCCGAGCTCGTTCTCCGCCAGCGCGACGGCGGCCTGCACGGTCGGCGCGGCGGCGCCGGCGTCCCGGTCGCCCACCTTCACGTTGATCAGCACCTGCGGCAGCTTGTGCACGACCGCGGCGAGGTCGGCGAGCGACTTGCCGCTCGCCGCGATCTGCGCCATCAGGTGCAGGCCGGTCAGCACGCCGTCGCCGGTGGTGGCGAAGGCCGGCATCACGATGTGGCCGCTCTGCTCGCCACCGAGGGCGAGGCCGCCGCTGGACAGCTCCTCCAGCACGTACCGGTCGCCGACCTTGGTCTCCAGCAGCTTGATGCCGGACTGCTTCATCGCGATCCGCAGGCCCAGGTTGCTCATCACGGTGGCGACCAGGGTGTCGTCGGTGAGGGTGCCGTTGTCGCGCATGGCCAGCGCCAGGATGGCCATGATCTGGTCACCGTCGACGACCTCGCCGGAGGCGGTGACGGCCAGGCAGCGGTCGGCGTCGCCGTCGTGGGCCAGGCCCAGGTCGGCGCCCTCGCGCAGCACGGCCTCGATGACCTTGTCGAGGTGCGTGGAGCCGCACTCCTCGTTGATGTTGAGGCCGTCCGGGTCGGCGTGGATGGCGATGACCTCGGCGCCGGCCTCCTTGTACGCCACCGGGCCGACCTCGCTGGCCGCGCCGTTCGCGCAGTCCACCACGACCTTGATGCCGTCGAGGCGGTGCGGGATCGACTCGACCAGGTGCCGGATGTAGTACTCCGCGCCGTCGAGCAGGTCGTTGACCCGGCCGATCCCGGCGCCGGTGGGCCGGCCGATCAGCCCGTGCCCGTCCTCGATCGCCTTCTCGATGGCCTCCTCGAGCTCGTCGGGGAGTTTCGTGCCGCCGGCCGCGAACAGCTTGATGCCGTTGTCGGGCATGGGGTTGTGCGACGCCGACAGCATCACACCCAGGTCGGCACGGGTCTGCCCGACGAGGTACGCGACCGCCGGCGTGGGGAGCACACCGACGCGGACCACGTTGGCCCCGGCACTGGTGAGGCCCGCGACGACCGCTGCTTCCAGCATCTCGCCGCTGGCCCGCGGGTCACGCCCCACGATCGCGAGCGGCTGGTGGCTGCTGTCGGTCTCGACGAGCACCCGCGCGGCCGCGACTGCGACCGAGAGGGCCAGTTCAGGGGTGAGCAGATCGCCGTTCGCGAGGCCGCGAACGCCGTCCGTGCCGAAGAGTCGCCCCATGGCGGCTTCCTTTCGCCGGTAAACGTGGTCTCCAGCCTGCCTCAGCGATCGGCTGGTCCAGGAGTACCGGAACGGCTAGTTGGGGATGGTGCGGGGGTGAAACATCGACGGCCGAGCAGATCCCCAGCGGAGGGATGTGCTCGGCCGTCGATTCAGACGACGCGCAGAATCAGCGCTTCGAGTACTGCGGCGCCTTGCGGGCCTTCTTGAGACCGTACTTCTTGCTCTCCTTGACGCGGGCGTCACGGGTCAGGAAGCCGGCCTTCTTCAGCGCCGGACGGTCGTCGGGCTCGACGGCGATGAGCGCACGCGCGATGGCGAGACGGAGCGCACCGGCCTGGCCGGTGATGCCGCCGCCACGCAGGTTCGCGATGACGTCGAACTGCTCGGCCCGCTCGGCGGTCACCAGCGGCTCGCGGATGAGCTGCTGGTTGACCTTGCTGGGGAAGTAGTTCTCCAGGTCACGGCCGTTGCAGGTGATCTTGCCGTTGCCGGGCACGAGACGCACCCGGACGATGGCCTCCTTGCGGCGGCCGACGGTCTGGACCGGGCGGTCGCCGGGGCGCAGAACGCGGGTCGGGGCCGGGGCGGTCGCCTCGACGACGACGACCGTCTCAGCAGGCTCTTCGACGGTCTCGACGGACTCGACGGTCTCGACGACCTCGGGCTCGGTAATGTCGGACATGCTGCCTTCTCCCGCGCTCACTGCGCGATCTGCTTGATTTCGAACGGCTGGGGCTGCTGAGCGGCGTGCGGGTGCTCAGCGCCCGGGTAGACCTTCAGCTTCTTGATGATCTGCCGCGCGAGCTTGTTGTGCGGGAGCATGCCCTTGACGGCCAGCTCGATCGCCTTCTCGGGGCGCTTGGTGAGCAGCTCCTCGTAGCCGACCTGCTTCAGACCACCCGGGTAACCCGAGTGCCGGTAGGCGACCTTGGTCTGCCGCTTGTTGCCGGTCAGGGCGACCTTGCCGGCGTTGATGATCACCACGAAGTCGCCGGTGTCGACGTGCGGGGCGAACGTGGGCTTGTGCTTGCCACGCAGGAGGTTCGCGGTGTGAGTGGCCAGGCGGCCCAGAACGACGTCAGAAGCGTCGATAATGTGCCACTGACGCTCGATCTCACCCGGCTTCGGGCTGTACGTACGCACAGAATTACCTTGTCTCGTCGTCGGTCTGGGGGCGCGCGTGTGTGCATCGAAGAAGATGCGTCAAGCGACCCCGCACAGGGACCACTCGCAACAGTCGCACAACAGCAGGCAACAATACCCGGATGCGCGGCGCGTGGTCAAAACAGGAGCATCGTTCAGGGCACCAGCGAACCGGCGAGCATCCTGGTTGCAGACACTCAGCCCTGATGGAACCCCTTGCACGGCAAGCATACCCCCGGCCCGGGACATGCCCGAAGCGGGTGCCGCCACCCACCCTAGCGCGGCTTAGCAGGCTTGAAACAAACGGGACGCTTCACCGAAATTACCCCACGGCAGGCTTCGATCCATGGCCAACGGTGCGGTTCCCCTGACGAAGCGGCCCGGCATCGGCCGACGCCGTCTCGGCGGGCGCACCATGGAGAGACCATCGTCAGGGTTGAGGACGGACCTGACGATGTTCGCCGGCCGGGGTTCCCGGCCCGGCGAGGAGGAGTCGCGGCGTGCCCCGGACGGAGGCACGGCGAAGAACGCAGGCGTGACATGGGAGCGGGTCGACGCTGAGGACGGCGGGCTTCGAGCGTGCCCTTCGGTGGACCGTTCGGCCACGCCGCGACTTCTCGTCCCAGGGCCGTTCCCCGGCCCGGGCCTCGGATGACGGAGCGGCCCACGGGCGCCCGCCGGGCGCTGCTGACCCCGGCTGCCCTCGCGGAGCCGGCCGCCGCGCTCTCCGGTTACACCGTCGGCGTGACCGCCGACCGCCGCAACGACGAGCTGGCCACCCTGCTGGAAGCGCGCGGCGCCCGGGTGGTGCTGGCCCCCGCCCTGCGCATCGTCCCGATCTCCGACGACGCCGAGTTGCGTGCCGCGACCCGGGCCTGCCTCGACACTCCCCCCGACATCGTGCTGGTCAACACCGGCATCGGCATGCGCGGCTGGCTGGAGGCGGCGGAGGGCTGGGGTCTGGCCGAGCCGCTGCGCGCGGTCCTGTCCCGCAGCCATCTGGTGGCCCGCGGCCCGAAGGCGCGCGCCGCCGTCCACGCCGCCGGCCTGTCCGCCCAGTGGTCACCCGACGGTGAGGGCTTCGACGAGGTGATCGAGCACCTCACCGCCCGCGGCCTGGCCGGCCGGACCGTCGCGATGCAGTTGCACGGGGAGAGCCAGCCGGAGTACACCGAGGTGCTGGAGTCGGCCGGCGCCCGGGTCATCGAGCTGCCGGTCTACCGCTGGGCGCCGCCCACCGACCCGGCGCCGCTGCACCGGCTGGTCGACCTGGTCATCGCCCGGCTGGTCGACACCGTCACGTTCACCTCGGCCGCCGCCGTCCAGGCGCTGATCCGGGCCGCCGGCACCGGCGCCGACGCGCTGCTGGACGCGCTCCGCGAGGACGTCATGGCCGCCTGCGTGGGGCCGGTCACCTCGGCTCCGCTGCGCCGGCACGGGGTGCCGGTGGTGACGCCGGGACGGGCCCGGTTGAGCGCGCTGGTCCGTACCATCGTGGAAGAACTCCCGAAGCGGGCCGTGACCCTCAAGGTCTCCGGGCATGCGCTGACCCTCCGCGGTCACGCCGCGGAGGTGGACGGGGTGCTGCGCCCGCTGGCGCCCGCCCCGATGGCGGTGCTGCGGGCCCTGGCGAACGCTCCGGGCCGGGTCCTGTCCCGCGCCGCCCTGCTGCAGGCGCTGCCCCGCGGCGCCGACGAGCACGCGGTGGAGATGGCGGTGGCCCGCCTGCGGGCGGGCCTGGCCATCCCCAACATCGTTCAGACCGTGGTGAAGCGGGGTTACCGCATTCCGGTCTAGACCGGCGCGGCCTGCTCGTGCTCGGCCACCAGGGTCGCCATCGCGTGCTCGACCACCCCGATCAGCACGGCCTTCACCGAGTCGCGGTGGCGGGCGTCGCACATCAGCAGCGGCACCCGGGCCGGGATGGCGAGCGCCTCCCGGACCTCCTCCGGCTCGTACCGTGGCGCGCTGTCGAAGCAGTTGACCGCGACCAGGTACGGCAGGTGCCGGTTCTCGAAGTAGTCCAGCGGCGCGAACGCGTCACTGAGCCGCCGGGTGTCGACCAGCACCGCCGCGCCGACCGCGCCCCGGATCAGCTCGTCCCACATGAACCAGAACCGGGTCTGCCCCGGCGTCCCGAACAGGTAGAGGATCAGATCCTCGGCCATCGTGATCCGGCCGAAGTCCATCGCGACGGTGGTGCTCTCCTTGCCCGGCACCTTCGAGGCGTCGTCGATGCCGGCCCCCGCCACGGTCATCACCGCCTCGGTGGTGAGCGGCTCGATCTCGGAGACCGCACCGACGAGGGTCGTCTTGCCCACGCCGAAACCACCCGCGACGACGATCTTCGCGGAGGTGATCTCAGCGGGGTGCGCCCGCGTCCGCTCAGAGGTTGCGAAGTCCACCCAACACCCTTCCCAGCAGGTCCATCCGCTCCGTGAACCCGGTCCGGGGAGCGGCACTGTGCAGCTGAAGCAACCCGTCGGCCACCATGTCGGCGACGAGCACCCGGGCCACCCCGAGGGGCAGCCGGGACAACGCCGCGATCTCGGCGAGCGAGACTGCCTTCGGCTCGCACAGCGCGGCGATGCGGTACTTGTCGTGCCCGGCGAAACGCGCTTCCTGCACGGCCGCCGGGCTGGCGAGCAGGACCGCCTCGATCGGGATCTCCCGGATCGGTTCGGTCCGGCCGCGGGTGACCGCGTACGGCCGCACCAGGTTGCCCCGGGGATCGTGCGGCTGTGTCATGTCGCGGTCACCTCGTCTCCGCCGGGGCGAACCCCGGCGACTAGTGGCTGACGGCCTCGCGTGGCGCCGGCGACAGTGCCGCGCCGACGCGTTCCACCAGCAGGGCCATCTCGTAGCCGACCTGGCCGACGTCGCAACTGCGCGCCGCCAGGACCGCCATCGACGAACCGTCGCTGATGGACATCAGGAAAAGATAACCGCTGTCCATTTCGATGATGGTCTGCTGCACGACACCGGCGTTGAACATCCGGGACGCGCCTTCGGTGAGACTGACCACGCCGCAGGTGATCGCGGCGAGCTGGTCGGCACGATCCGGCGGCAGATCGCGGGACGACGCCAGCAGCAGCCCGTCCGCGGAGACCGCGACCACGTGCGCGATACCGGCGACGCTGTCCGCGAAGTTGCTGAGCAGCCAGCCCATGTCCTGCATGGTGGGGGGCCTGGTCACTGATCCTTCTCCTTCGGAGCCTGTCCTGCCGGGGCGGCGGTCTCGGCAACGCCGTCCGTCCGCCCCCGTTGCACTCCTCTGTGGTACGCGGAAAGCAGCCCGCGAACCTCATCCGGAGTACGACGTTGTTGTGCCCGCGGCGTCGTCTGCACCCCGCCGGGGACGAGTTGGGCCTGCGGGATCCGCTTCGGGAGCCCGGAGTTCGTCTGGCCGGCGTCCCTCGGGTCGGCCGCCGCCATCGCGCGCTGCCAGCCCTCGTCGGCCGACGTGCGCCAGCGGTCGTCGCCGGACGGCCGGGGCGCCGGGACGGGACGGGGCGGCTCCGGGGCGGGCTGCGCCGAAACGGTCACCGGGGTCGGCGGTGGCGCGTACCCGGCGGTCGGCATGCCGGTCCTCGGATCGGCCTCCGCCTCACCCTCGAACCAACTGTGCTGCATCTCCCAGCGGATCTTCTCCGCGGCCGTCTCCGGGGCCACGGGGGCTGCCGCGGCTTGCGCCGGCGTCGGGGCCGGCGGCCTTTCCACTGCTGGGGGTACGGGTGACAGCAGCGGCGCGGAATCCACGGCGAAGGCGTCCGCTGTACCGGGGATCCGGGTCGGCAGCGGCGGCCGGTCGGGGGTCGGTGCCTCCGGGGTGCGCGGCACGCGGGCCGGCAGCGGCGGCCGGTCCGGAGTCGGTGCCAGATCCAGATCGGACAGTGGTCCGACCGGCTGCAACGGCCGGATCGGCGGCGGAGCGGGTTGCGGCGCGACCCGTACCGGTGGCCGCACGTCGGGGTTGCGCGGCGTTCCCGCCGGCGGCGGGCCGGGACGGGTCCAGCTGGCCGCCCGGGACGGCGGGGCGGTGACCCGGCCGGGCAGCACCACGATCCCGGCCGGCAGCGTCACCTCGACGACGGTGCCGCCCTCGGGCGCAGATCGCAGCTCGACCCGGATGCCGTGCCGGGCCGCCAGCCGCCCGATCACCGCGAAGCCCATCAGCCGGAACGTGCCCGCGTCCACTTCGGCCGGCGCCGCCAGCCGCTTGTTCAGCATCTCCATCTGCTCGGCGGAGATGCCCAGGCCACGGTCCTCGATCCGGACGACGGCGAGGTCGCCGGCGACGCTGCCGTGCGCCACCACCACGGTGTCCGGCGGGGAGAACCGGGTGGCGTTGTCGAGCAGCTCGGCGATCAGCCGGACCACGTCGTTGACCGCCGCCGAGCCGATCAGCACGTCGGTGTCGACCGTGCCGAACTCGATCCGGTGGTACAGCTCCACCTCGGACTGGGCGGCACGCAGCGCGTCGACCAGCAGGGCGTCCTCACGGCGTGGGGTGCCGACCTCGGCGCCGGCCAGGACCAGCAGGTTCTCGTCGTTGCGGCGCATCCGGGTGGCGAGGTGGTCCAGCTCGAAGAGGCGGGCCAGCCGCTTCGGGTCCTCCTCGACGCGCTCGATCTGGTCCAGCTCGCCGATCATCCGGTCGACCAGCGACTGACTGCGCCGGGCCAGGCTGAGGAACATGGTGGAGAGGCTGGTCCGCAGGGCCGCCTGCTCGGCCGCCATCCGGACGGCCTCCCGGTGGACCATGTTGAACGCCTCGGCGACCTGGCCGAACTCGTCCCGGTCGGTGACCGGGATCGGGTCGCGGGTCTGCGCGACGATCCGGTCCACGCCGCCCTCGTCCAGGTTCCCGACGTCGTGCAGCAGGTCCACCGCGGCCGGAAGGTCCCGGTTGGCGACGGCGAGGGCGCCGTCGCGCAGGCGGCGCACCGCGAGCAGCAGCGCCCGGCCCAGCAGCACGCCGATCGCCACCGCCGCGAACACGATCAGCAGCACGCCGATGAACTCGACGGCGGCCAGCCGGTCGGTCTCCGAACGGCCGTCCTCGGCGAGCGCGCCGACCTGTTTCTCCAGCTCCAGTTCGGCGCCGCGGACCAGCACCAGCACGTCGCCGAACGCGTCGGACAGCTCGGCCAGACCGGCCGGCTGGGCGCCGGTCAGCCCGGCGGACAACCGGTCGGCGCGGGCCACCGCCTCGTCGGCGAGCACCGCGTCGGCGGACGCCACCTGGTCGGCGCCGGCGATGGCCCGGAACTCGGCGAACGCGCCGGCGCGGGCCTCCTGCGCGGCGATCAGCTGCCGCTGCCGGTCAGGGCCACGGTCGCTGGTGGCGCGGGTCACGTACGCCACCGCGGCCTGATCGGCGACCGCCGACTCGACCCGGGAGAACCCGGCGAGCGCGCGGAGGCCGTCGGCGAGCGGGCCACGGCCGGACTCCAGGGTCAGCAGCGACTCGTACCCGGTGATGCCGTCGAGGATGTCGCCGTACTTCTGCGAGGTGGTCGCGAGCCCGGCCCCGGCCCGGCGGCTGACCTCGGCGCGCGTCTGGGCCAGGCCGGTGAGCTGCTTGTCGATGAGGTCGAGCCGGTCCCGGACGCGGGCCGGCGTATCGGTGATCTCGGCGCGTTCGGCGCGGAAGTCCCGCACCCGGGCGTCCACCGCCTTGCTCGTCTCCCGGTACGCCGTCTCCGGCGCGTTCTGGTCGGCGAGGTACTCCAGGGCGGCCATCCGCTCGTCGTGCACGAGCCGGCCCAGGCCGGAGAGCTCGGCGCCGAGTGCGGTGAGCCGGGCCACCCGGGTGGCGTCCTCGGACTGCTCCCGGATCTCCAGCGACCGCATCAACGCCATGCCGGCCACCGCGGTCAACGGCACGAGGAGCAGGCCGGCGATCTTGACGCGCAAGCGTGCGTTCCGCAGCCCGCGGAGGCCGCCACCCGACGTCGGCCGCGCAGCCTGGGTGCTCACGACTTCTCCTTCGCGGTCGTCCACGCTCCGTACCACGGCAGGAGCCGGCCCATGGAAGGCCGCGGTCCGGCCCCGTCCGGCGCCCGCAGCAAGACCCGCGCCGTTTCCGGCACGGCGGCGATTTCACCAGAACGCCGACCCTTTGGGAAGTCTGGAAGCTCCCGCAAAAGGCTCACCTGTCCGGGTGATAACCGCGCGCGAGACTGTCGCGCATCCACCCTCGGCGAGGTTGACGTGCACGAATACCTCACACGCCACCATCCGTGAGGTCACGGTCACCGGACAGCATCGCGATTCCAACCACTATGTGGGAGTTCGCCTCCCCGACCTCGATGAACACGGTGGCAAGAATCGGCGCGACGTGACGGACTCGGTGTCCGTGCGCGACAGTGTCCACTTCGGACCTACGATCTGGCAAGTGGCCCCTACGTCGCCCACAGATCACCGTAGGTGACGGATTTCCATTGACGGTTCTCTATCATAGATGATCTCGACTTTAGGGTGCCTTAAGAAGCGGACCCCGGACTGGCGCACCACACGGAACATTCCGTAACGTGCGCGGCATGGCATTTCGGAGCTGGGTGAAGCTGCTGGCCGCTACCCTCACGGCCGCCGCGGTCGTCGGAGCCGGCCAACTCGGCATCGCCTACGGGCTCGGCATGGTGCGGCTCGACCAGACCCTGGAAATCACCCAGCGTGACCAATGGACAGCGCAACTCGCCTGGGTAGCGTGGATCACCATGACCGCCGCGGCGATCGGCGCCGTGGTCGCCACCGGCCTGCGCCCCCGCTGGTCCCCCCGCCCGGTCGGCGGCGGCGGCGCGCTCGCGATGGGCCTGGCCGCCGGAGCCGGCGCCCTCGCCGTCCTGCCGCTGACCATGCAGCCGGCCCGATCCGCCCAGGTCACCGGCGTCCAGCCGGTCCTCGTCATCGGCATCTGCGCCGCCCTCGGCGCGGCGATCGGCATCTTCGCCGGGTACGCCGCGGCCGCCAAGGCGGTGGCCCGCTGGAGCCTGACCGCGGTGAGCCTGGCCGTCTGGGCTGTGGCGCTGATCTCTGTCGCGCCGTCCCTGACGCCCGGCAAGACCCCCGCCACGGTCCGCCTCGGCGTGCTGGAGGGCGGTTTCGTCCCGGCCTCCGCCGCCGACTACATCGCCTTCGCGACGATGCCGGCGCTCGCCCTGATCACCGGCCTGATCATCGGCTGGACCGCCCGCGGCCGGCAGTTCTCCACTCCGGCCGTGGCGCTCAGCGGCCTGGCCGGCCCGGCGCTGCTGACCCTGGCCTACCTGATCGCCGGGCCGGGCTCGGCTTCCGGGCTGGGCCTCCACCCGTACTGGGCCGCCATGACCGCCAGCGGCGCCGGCGTCCTCGGTTCGGTCCTGGCCGCCATCCTGCGCGGCGCGCCCGAGGACCACGCCACCAGCTCCTCCCCCGCTGCTGCCGCCTCCTCTGCCGACGGCCTTTCTTCGGACGCCAAGGCGGAGCCCACCACCGGCCTTCCCCGCCGCGATGTGCCGACCGAGTCCGCCATCGCCGCGGCGGCGGCCGCCGCCGCCCAGCGCCCCGAGGACCAGCTACGCCCGTCCGACACCGGCGTCTTCTCCGTCGCCGACCGGCCGCATCCGCTTCAGGACCTGACCGCCACACCGTCCGGGCCTTCCGCCGCCTCCTCACCCTTCACCTCGGGCAGCGGCACCCCCTTCGGCTCCCCCACCCCGGGCGCCCCCTCCGGATACTCTGCCTCGGCCTCAGCCGTTGTTCCCGGAACGCCTGCCCCCGGCATCCCTGCCTCGGCTTCCGTTCCCGGCATCCCCGCGCCGGTCGCCCGGAAGGCCTCCGCCCAGGTCAACGGCTCCGGCGACGCGGCCCGGCCCTCGGCTCCCGGCATCCCCGCTCAGCCCGCCGACCCCGGCAACCGGGTTCCCGCGGGCGCGCCCGGCTTCGCCGACCAGTCGGCCTCGTCCGCGGATGCCCGCTTCTCCGGACAGCAGCCGGCCCCCAAGAGCGCGAGCGGCGGCTTGCGGCGCGGATGGCGTACGCGCCGCTCCGCTCCCGAACCCCAGGCCGCCACGCCGTCCACCGCCCTGACCGGCGACACCGGCTCGTTCAACGGTTTCGCCGCCACCCAGCCCGGTCCTCGCGTCGGCATCGACACCGCCGAGCATCCGCGGGTCGCCGCCCGTACCCCGCGTGGCCCGCTCGTCCCCGAGCCGACCGCCGTCAGCGCTCCCCTCCCGCATCCGCAGCCGGTGTCCCCGCCTCCCGTCGCCCCTCAGCCGGACCAGCGCCGCGGCAAGAACGGCGCCCGCGAGGAGGACTACGTCGACTGGGTCAACGGCCTCGGCGGCGCCTGACCGGCCCCTCGCGGCACGGTTTCCGTCACGCAAGCATCGGCGAACACCGATGGAATGATGGGTTCGGGAGGTACCGCCGACCGCACGCACCGACAACGATGATCGATGTCCGGGTCACATCCCCGCCTCGACGCATCGGAGCCCGATCATGAGCACCCGCATCGGCCGGTTCCTCTCCGGCTTGACCCTGGTCTTCGCCCTCTCCGGCACCGCTCTCGTCGCCCCCGCGGTGGTCGCGCCGGCCGCCACCGACGCCGCCCAGGCCGCCGTCCACTCCAGCTGCACCATCAGCCGGTGCTCCGCCGCCCGCACGGCTTTCACCGGCTGGAAGTCCCTGGGCTGGCCGACCTCCGCCGGCTGGTACGCGTGGCCCTACGGCAACTACAACTACACCGGCGGCACCTTCTACAACCGCGAGGGCCAGCTCCCTTCCGCGACCTACTCGGAGTACGACGTCTACTCCCGCACGCGCGGCGCCTCCCGCGACGCCTACCGCATCGTCGTCAACCGCAGCACCCGCGTCGCCTACTTCACCCCCGACCACTACGTCACCTTCTACAAGCTCTGACCCCGACCCCGCGGACCCGCCGGCCGTATCCCAGCCTCGCCTCCCACCCATCACCACCGGCCTCAGCGACGGCTCACGCGATCCGGGAGGAGGCGAGCCGGAGAGGGGTGCGGACACTTCGGCCCGGAAGACCGCTTTCCTGGTACGCGCGACGACCGTCCTCTCGACGGTCGCCGCGACCCGTTCCGGCCCGTTTCGCCGGGCCGCGACCAGCCTCGGAAACCGTTCGGCAACCGACTAGCACCTCGTTCGGTCTCAGGTGCGAGAACCTCGACATCGCCGCGAAAAATCATGGGCTCGACGCTTAGGCCCACCCCTACCCGACCGAACAACCTGGCGTAACCAAAACGAGCAACTCGCTCGGGCCGACAAACGCAAACCCGCCGCAAGCCGGGGACGCAAAGCCACAGGGCCCACGAGGCCGGCTGGGCTACCGACCAGGGGAGAACATATAAATGCGTAACATCATGCAGCTCGTTGGTGGCGTCGCTGTCGCAGGCGCTGTCGCCGCCGGCTCGACCGCCTTCACCGCGAACGGCGTCACCGCCGCACTTGTCGGCGGGAACATCGACGGCAGCACCAACATCATCGCTGGTGGTGCGCTGGCCGCCCCGAAGTCCGTGGTCGGCGCCCGCCTGACCGAGGCGGTCTTCACCCACGACGCCACCGACCCCAACCTGATCACCGGTGTAAACATCAAGATCGACGGTGGCAGCGGTGTCACACTGCCCGTCACCTCCTCGGTGAAGGTCAAGATCGCGTCGGGTGGCGGCACTTCGACGAACAAGAACAGCCTCTTCTACGCATGCTCGAGCGCCGGCGGCACCGCCTGGACCTGCCTTGACCCGACCGGTAACTACACCGGTGTGACGACGCTCGACGTCGCCGTTGTGCCCACGGTCGCATAAAGCACCTGAGATGCTCGAACCGTAGGCGAAGCCAGGGTCAGTTACTCGCTGCGGGCGCGATTCGCCCGCCTGGGAGTTCACCATCGTTTCCAAGGTTCGACGTCTGACAATGGCCGCCATCCTCGTGATGGCGGCCATTGGCGCTTGGGCGGTCACCACGGATCGCATTTCATATGTCGTCACTCACGGCATCAGCATGCAACCGGTGTATCACCAGGGCGACCTGGTATTCGTCATCAAATTCGATACGTACCAAACAGGGCAGATCGCTGCTTACCATGGTGCCAACGGCCAGATCGAGGTACTGCATCGCATCATCGGCGGCGACGCCCACACGGGATATGTCCTCAAGGGAGACAACAACCAGTCGATAGACGCCGACAAGCCCACCGCCGAGCAGATGATCGGACGCGCGGTACTGCACGTCCCCGGCGGGGGTGGCTGGCTGCGGCCACTGCTGAGCCCGACCGGCCTGGGCATGATCAGCTTTTTGTTCGTCAGCGGCGGCGCGGGCGCAGCGAAGACGCGCCGCATGATCGCGCGCGGTCGCCGGAAGAAGAGAGCGAAGGGCATGTCTGGCGGAGGCGGGTCGTGGGCGACTGCGGCGGTCGTTATCAAGACGATCCGCCGCCTGCATCCCGCTGTTCGTGTGCTCGCTGCGATAACCGCGGTGTCGGCGGTGGCCGGCCTGCTGCTGGGTGTTCTCGGCTGGATGAAGCCGGTCACCGAGACGGTCGCGGGTACCGGGCGCCCTGGCGAGTCGATGGTCTTCTCCTACTCGGCGGAGGTCGAACCGTCCGCGGCATACGACGGCACGACGGTCCACTCTCCCGATCCGATCTTCCGAAAGCTGGCCACCCTCGTCGACCTGCACATGCAGTATCGAGGCGAGCCCGGGCACATCGCGGTCAATGCGCGGCTGTCCGCGGAGAACGGATGGCACAAGACGCTGCAACTGATGCAGCGCAAGCGTTTCACCAGCCAGATGTACAGCGACTCGGTTCAGCTCGATCTGACCGGGTGGTCGGAGCGCACAACCGCGGCCGGGACCGCGATCGGCACCGACATGGGTCCGATCACCGCCGCGATCACTGCAGAGATCCAGCACGGTGACGGCACGGTCTTCGCGCCGAAGATCTCGTTGAATCTCGCCCCGCTCGTGCTCACCCTCGTGGGAGGCCCGGACGCTCTGGTTGTCGACCAGTCCAGCACCGGCAGCACGGTTCAGATCCGGCAGATCGGCATATCCGGGTACCACCTTCTGACCGCTCCACAGGCCCGGCTGTACGCCGTGTACCTACTGCTCATCGGGTTGATCGGTACGGTGACCGTAGCCACCATGGCTGTTCGGCATGTGCCGTTGCGGACGCGGGTGCAGATTCAGCGGCGGTATCCGCATCTGATCGTTCCGGTGGAGCCGATGGCCAGTCCGCCGGGGAAGCCAGTCGTCGTCGTGGACTCGTTTCCGGCGTTGGTGAAGTTGGCTGAGAAGTACGGGCAGATGATCCTCACCTGGACTCGGCCGGATGGGGCTGACGACTTCGTGGTTCGGGACGAGGGCATCCTCTACCGGTATCGGATCGAACCGGCCTCTGCGGTCACTCCGGCGACCCCCAAAGCCAGGCGGCCGGTGAAGTCGACGCCGGAGGGCACGGCCTCGGCTACCCGTACGGGGCCCGCCGGTGACGGGTCTCCGGACCCGGTCCATGTCACCGAGGAGAAGGCCGACGAGCCCGCGCAACCCGCCGCGCCTGAGATCGAGGTCAGTGCGGGGCCCGGGGAACCGGCGACGACCGGGGCCACGGCGAAGAAGGCTCCCGCACGGAAACGGACGACCAGGGCCGCCGGCTCGGCGACACCGGCGAAGGCGCCCGCCAAAGCGGTGGCGAAGCGGGCCCGCGCGAAGGCGACAGCGGTTGCGCCGGATGCCGGTTCTGATCAGCCGGTGACCACTGTCGCGGACCTTCCGCCGTTCGGGCCCAGGATCGCAGCTCCCCTGGAAGTCCTCGTGAGCCCTGCTCCGAAACTGTCCACTGCCGCACCGAGCGATACGGCCGACAGCCCCGCCGATCCAACGGACGAGCCGCTCGATGCGGCGGGCGGCAAGCACCGGAAGACCGACGCAGCCGAGACCGGGACCGGTACGGATACCGGTGGTGGCGCCGCTGAGGGCCCGGCGGATCACAGCGCGCCGGAGTCGATCGAGGATCTCAAGAAGGAACTCGCCGAACTGGCGGAGGTGACGGCGCAGCCGAGCGGGAAACCGCAACGACCGGCCAGGAAGCGGACCGGCCGCCGCACACCCCGATCCCGGAAGCCCGATCCGGCCGCGCGGGAGGGCCGGGTCGAGGAGACCGAGCGCGACACCCGTACCACCGCGGGGGTGGAGACCGCAGGCGAAGCGGACCGCAAGCCGGACGCCGACGCCGCCCGGGCCGAGATCGCCGACCTGGCCGAACGGAACCGGCCGATCGCCGGCCCGGAACCCATCTACGACTTCCTGCCCGCGGCGAAGCGACCGGCCAACCAGCTCGCCGACGGCGACGCCGACGAGCTGTGACCGTACGGAACGAAATCAGGCGGTCGGTGTGACCGGGAGATAGACCCGGCCGCCCGCGTCGACGAACTCGGCGGACTTCGCTTTCATGCCGGCTTCGCGGATCTCGTGGCTGATTCGCATGGAGCAGAACTTCGGGCCGCACATGGAGCAGAAGTGCGCGGTCTTCGCGGGGGCCGCCGGCAGGGTCTCGTCGTGGTACGACCGGGCGGTCTCCGGGTCCAGCGACAGCTCGAACTGGTCCTCCCACCGGAAGTCGAACCGGGCCCGGGACAGCGCGTCGTCCCACTCCTGCGCGCCCGGGTGGCCCTTGGCGAGGTCGGCCGCGTGCGCCGCGATCTTGTACGCGATCATGCCCGCCTTCACGTCCTCCTTGTTGGGCAGGCCCAGGTGTTCCTTGGGGGTGACGTAGCAGAGCATCGCCGTACCGAACCAGCCGATCATCGCGGCGCCGATCGCGGACGTGATGTGGTCGTAGGCGGGCGCGATGTCGGTGGCCAGCGGCCCGAGCGTGTAGAACGGGGCGCCGCCGCAGATCTCCTGCTGCAGGTCCACGTTTTCCTTGATCTTGTGCATGGGTACGTGGCCGGGGCCCTCAACCATGACCTGGACGTCGTACTCCCAGGCGATGTGGGTGAGTTCGCCGAGGGTACGCAGCTCCGCGAACTGGGCCTCGTCGTTGGCGTCGGCGATCGATCCGGGGCGGAGGCCGTCGCCGAGGGAGAACGTGATGTCGTACTCCCGGAAGATCTCGCACAGTTCCCGGAAGTGGGTGTAGAGGAAGTTCTGCCGGTGCTCGGCGAGACACCAGGCGGCCATGATCGAGCCGCCGCGGGAGACGATGCCGGTGACGCGTTCGGCGGCGAGCGGCACGTATTCGAGCAGCACCCCGGCGTGGATCGTCATGTAGTCGACGCCCTGCTCCGCCTGCTCGATGACGGTCTCCCGGAACAGTTCCCAGGTCAGCTGCAGCGGGTCGCCCTTGACCTTCTCCAGGGCCTGGTAGATCGGGACGGTGCCGATCGGGACGGGCGAGTTCCGTACGATCGCCTCCCGGGTCTCGTGGATCCGCGGCCCGGTGGACAGGTCCATCACGGTGTCGGCGCCCCAGCGGGTGGCCCAGGTGAGCTTCTCGACCTCCTCGGCGACCGACGAGGTGACGGCCGAGGTGCCGATGTTGGCGTTGACCTTCACCAGGAACCTGGAACCGATCACCATCGGCTCGGACTCCGGGTGGTTGACGTTGACCGGCAGCACTGCCCGGCCGGCGGCGATCTCGTCGCGGACGACCTCCGGAGAGACGCCTTCGCGGATCGCCGCGTACTCCATCTCCGGTGTGATGATCCCGGCCCGCGCGGCGGCGAGCTGGGTCTGCCCGGTTCGCCACGGTTTCCGCATCTCCGGCAGACCGACGGTGGGTTCGCTGCCCGGACCGGACGTGTCGTAGAGCCGGACCGGCGGGTTGTCGCCGGTCAGCACGACCTCGCTGAACGGCACCTGGATGTCGGGGCGGGAACCCTCTACATAGACCTTGCGACGCATGACCATACCTCCCCAAAGTTGTACAAAACCGGCGGCAGATGGCAGCACGAAGCCATCGAGAGCAAGCCGCCGGGAGATCTAGACGGACCAGCCGAAGTGGTCCAGCGGGCCCGGACCCGCACCGAGACGCCAGGCGCTACCACCGCGCAGACCCCGGTTCACATAGGACTTCGCCGCCGCGACGGCATCCGGCACCGAGTCGCCGGAGGCCAGGCGCACCGCGATCGCCGACGAGAACGTGCACCCCGACCCGTGGTTGTTGGCCGTCGCCACCGGCTCCCCGCGCAGCAGCGTCGTCTCCCCGTCGTGATGCAGCACGTCGACGGCCAGCTCGCTGCCGGTCACCACGACGGCACGCGCGCCCAGCGCGGCGAGATCGGCTGCCGCCGAGACCATCTCCTCGGTGGTCTCCACACGCCGTCCCAGGAGGGCGCCGGCTTCGTGCCGATTCGGGGTGAGGACACAGGGGTACGCCGTGAGCACCCCGACGACCGCGGCCTCCCCGAGCCGGCTTCCCGCGGTCGCGACCAGCACCGGGTCGACGACCAGGTTCGGCAGGCCGGCGAACCGTTCGGCGATCAGCTTCGCCACCGCCGCGTCGGAGATCATGCCGACCTTGACCGCCGCCACCCGGAAGTCCGACAGCACCGCGTCCAGTTGCGCCGCGACGTGCTCCACCGGAACCGGGTGGATGTCGGTCACGCCGAGCGTGTTCTGCGCGGTGAGCGCCGTGATCACCGAGGTCCCGAACGCACCGAGGGCGGCGAACGTCTTCAGGTCGGCCTGGATGCCGGCGCCACCGCCGGAGTCCGAACCCGCGATCGTGAGCACTACCGGCGGCGTCACAGCAAACCCCCTCGGCTGGTCGTGGTGGCTGTCCCAGCGCCGCTGAGACAGCCATGAGAGCCAGCCGAAGAGAACCCCGATGCCAGCTCGCGCGCCGTCCACTCCGGATCGGCCGAGCGCATGACCGCCCCCATCACCGCGATGCCGGCCGCCCCGGCAGCCGCGCATTCCGCGGCCCGCTCCGGCGTGTCCACACCCCCGAGCGCCAGCCAGGGCACGGGCGCGTGCATCTCGGCGGCCCCCGTGACCCCGAGCGCCGGCCCGTACCCCGGCTTCGACGACGTCGGATAGACCGGCGACACCGTCACATAGTCCACACCGGACAGGCTCTCGGCGCCGTGCCACGACCGGCCGACGAGCGGCACACCCACCGGCAGGGGATCATTCCCGGCCAGATGGACGGCCTCCCCGCCGAGCGGATCCGGACCCGCGACGATCAACCGACCCGGCGGTACGACCGAACGCAGCGAAGCGGCAAGGGCCGCGCGTTCCCCGTACCCCAAGTCCTTTTCCCGCAGCACGACCCAGGCAGCGCCGCCACGGACCGCCTGCCGCACCACCTCCACCAGCGGGCCGGAGGCCGACCGCCGATCGGTGAGCACGACGAGCCCGCCCGGGGTCACCATTCGGCGATGCCGTCGTCCGCTGTGGACGCGACCGCGTGGAACCGCCGCGGGATCCGGCCCGCCTGCCGGGCCAGCCGCCCGGCCGTGACCGCGTGCCGCATCGCCGCCGCCATCGCCGCCGGATCGTCGGCGCGGGTGATGGCGCTGGCGACGAGGACCGCGTCGCACCCCAGTTCCATGGCGCGGGCCGCGTCGGAGGCGGTGCCGATCCCGGCGTCGAGCACCACCGGCACGTCGACGCTCCGCACGATCAGCTCGATGTGGTGCGGGTTGGAGATGCCCAGGCCGGAGCCGATCGGCGAGCCGGCCGGCATCACCGCGGCACAGCCGGCGTCGGCGAGGCGGCGGGCCAGGATCGGATCGTCGGAGGTGTACGGCAGGACCGTGAACCCGTCCGCGACCAGCGTCTCCGCCGCGCGCAGCAGTTCGATCCCGTCGGGCATCAGGGTCCGCTCGTCACCGATCACCTCGAGCTTGATCAGATCGGTCTCGAACGCTTCCCGGGCCATCTGCGCCGTCTTGACCGCGTCCCCGGCGGTGTAGCAGCCCGCCGTGTTCGGCAGCACCCGCACGCCGAGCCGGTCCAGCATCGGCAGCAGCCCGGGCCCGGCCGCGTCGACCCGGCGCAGCGCCACGGTGACCAGCGTCGTCTCGGACGCGGCGATGGCCTCCTCCAGGGCGGCGAGACTGTTCGCCCCGCCCGTGCCGAGGATCAGCCCGTTCTCCGGGAGAAACGATGGCGGGAACATCCTCAGCCTCCCTGCGCCGCGGTGAGAACTTCGATCCGGTCGCCGTCGGCCAGATCGACCGATGCCCACGCGGAACGGGGCACGACCGTCCCGTTGACCGCGACCGCCACCCCGCGCTGGGCGGCGATGATCTCGGCGACCAGGGTCGCGACCGAGCAGGTGGCGGCCCGGTCCTGGGCCTGGCCGTTGATCGTCAGCTTCATCCGAACCTCCCGGGCGCGAACGCTTCCAGCAGCGGGTCGGCCGAACCGGTGAGCACCAGGTCGGCGATGAGTCGTGCGGTGATCGGGGCGAGCAGGATCCCGTTGCGGAAGTGGCCGGCGGCGACCACGGTGCGCTCGTCCAGGAACCCGAGCAGCGGCCCGTTGTCCGGGGTGCCGGGCCGGTGTCCCACGGTGACCTCGGTGAGTTCGTGCTCGGCCAGGCCGGGGACCAGGTCGAGCGCGGCCCGGAGCAGGTCGTGCACGCCCCCGGCGGTGGCGGTGCCGTCGGCGCGTTCCTCCTGGGTGGCGCCGACGACGATCTCGCCGTCGGCGCGCGGGACCAGGTAGACGTGCCGGCCGTCGGCCGCGCCGTCGATCACGTGCGTGAGCAGGCCGGGTTCGCCGCGCAGGCGGAGCACCTGGCCTTTGACGGGACGGATCGGCAGTCCGGTGAGGGCGGCGGTGCCGCATCCCGCCGCGACCACGACCACGTCGGCGGCCGGTTCGGACAAGTCGGTTATGCGGCGTGACACCAGATGATCGGCGAGAAGGCCGCGCAGCGCCGTGACCACTTTGCGCGGGTCGACCTGATGCTCGGTGGCCGCGAACGCCCCGGCCCGAACCCGCGGCGACAGTGCCGGTTCGCGTTCGCGCAGCTGGGACCCGGTCAGCGGGGTGAGCTTCTGGTGTTTCCACTCGCGGCGGAGATCGGCGACGTCGTCGGCGGTCAGCGCGACGGAGAGGGTGCCGGTGTCGTCGAGACCGACATCGCCGAGGCCGGCCGCGAACGACGGCCACAGCGCATGTCCCGCTTCGAGAAGACGGGTCAGGTGCGGGTATTCGTAGGCCGACTCGCCACCGGGCGCGAGCATCCCGGCCGCGACGTGCCAGGCGCCGTCGAAGCCGCCCGGCGCGGGATCGTAGACGGTCACGTCCGCGCCACGATCCAGCAGCTCCGCGCCGATCGCGAGCCCGATGATCCCGCCACCGACAACAGCGACGCGGGTCATCGGAGGGCCGCCCGGAAAGCGGCGACAGCCCCCTTGGGGTCCGCCGTGAAGGCGGCGACCGCGGCGACCCCGTGCACCGCGAGCAGCGGCACCCGTCCGGCGGTGATGCCGCCGATCGCCAGGACCGGCGTGCCCGGCACCGCACCGGCGACGGCAGCGATCGCGTCCGGTCCGAGCGGTGGTGGCAGGCCGTCCTTCGTGGACGTCGGGAAGGCCGGCCCGACACCGAGGTAGGTGGCGCCGTCGGCGACGGCGGCGCGGGCGGCCTCGGGGGTACGGCAGGTGGCCCCGACCACGGCGGCCGGACCGAGGACCCGGCGGGCCGCCTCGACCGGCAGATCGTCGGCGCCGACGTGCACGCCGTCGGCGCCGGCCGCGAGCGCGACCCCGGCCCGGTCGTTGACCAGGACCATCGTTCCAGCGGGGCGGCAGAGGGCGACCGCTTCGACGGCGAGCGCGTAGGCGTACGCCGCAGAGGTCTTGACCCTGATCTGCACTGCCACGTCATCGAGCCCGGCAACACCGCGGACGACGTCGATGTCGTCGGTTATGACATGGATACGGGGAAAGGGGATAACCATGGTGCAGTCCTCCCTGCGCCGGCATTACCCGGATCAGGTTCGACGGTCGGGGGCGGCGTCAGCCCCCCTCTCAGCCCGATGCCCGGACTCCCGTGGGGTTGTGGTAACCGGACCATAACCGGTCCGTTAAGAGAAAACTAGCGCACGTCCCAGACCGGCTCCGGAACCTCGACCACGTCGCCGTCGCCCCTGAACAGCACGAACCGATCGAAGGACCTGGTGAACCAGCGGTCGTGGGTGACAGCGATCACCGTGCCGTCGAACGCCTTCAGGCCCTCTTCCAGCGCTTCCGCGGATGCCAGGTCCAGGTTGTCCGTCGGCTCGTCGAGCAGCAGAACGGTCGCACCGGACAACTCCAGCAGCAGCACCAGGAAACGGGCCTGCTGTCCACCGGAGAGGGTGCCGAACCGCTGGTCGCCCTGCGCCGCCAATTCGTACCGGTTGAGGGCCTTCATCGCCCCCGCCCGGTCCATTCCGGACCGGTGGTCGTCACCGCGCCAGAGGATCTCGACGAGAGTCTTCTCCAGCAGCTCGGGGCGGTCGTGGGTCTGCGAGAAGTGACCGGGCCGGACCCGCGCGCCGAGCCGCGCCTTGCCCTCGTGCGCCACGTGCGCGAGCGGCGCGCCGTCGACCGGTTTGTGCTCCAGGTCGGGGTCGCTGCCGCCGGCCGCGAGCAGGCGCAGGAAGTGCGACTTGCCGGTGCCGTTGGCGCCCAGCACGGCGACCCGGTCCCCGTACCAGATCTCCAGGTCGAACGGGAACGTCAGGTTCTCCAGCTCGAGGCCCTCGCAGATGACCGCGCGCTTGCCGGTGCGGCCGCCGCGCAGGTTCATCCGGACCGCCTGGTCCTTCGGCGGCAGCGGCGGCGGGCCGGCCTCCTCGAACTTGCGGAGCCGGGTCTGCGCGGCCTGGTACCGCGAGGCCAGGCCGTCGTTGAAGGCGGCCTTGTTCTTCAGCGTGAAGACGAGTTCCTTGAGTTTCTCGTGCTCCTCGTCCCAGCGGCGGCGGTTCTCCTCCATCCGCTCGTGCCGGTTGGAGCGGGCCTCGTGCCAGGAGGCGAACCCACCCGGATGGGTCCAGGCGCCGCCACCCTCCACCGCGACCACCCGGTCGGCGGTCTCGGCCAGCAGCTCCCGGTCGTGCGAGACGTAGAGCACCGACTTGTTCGACTCGCGCAGCCGCTGTTCCAGCCAGCGTTTGGCGGGCACGTCGAGGAAGTTGTCCGGCTCGTCGAGCAGCAGCACCTCGTCGGAGCCGCGCAGCAGCAGGTCGAGCGCGAACCGTTTCTGCTCGCCGCCGGACAGCGTGCGCACGATCCGCGATCGAGCCTCCTCCCAGGGCCGGCCCAGGATCGAGACGGTCACGGTGTCGAAGAGCACCTCGGCGTCGTACCCGCCGACCTCGCCCCAGTGGGTGAGCGCGTTGGCGTACGCGATCTGGCTCTTCTCGGTCTCGTCCAGGGCGGCGACGGCCTTGCGCAACCGCTCACCCGCCGCGCCCAACACGGGCGTGACCAGCGACAAAGCAAGATCTTCGAGGGTACGGTCGTCGCCGATCATGCCGATGAACTGCCGCATCACCCCGAGCCCGCCGGACTTCGCGATGGTGCCGCTCTGGGTGGGGATGTCGCCCGCCACCATCTTCATCAGCGTGGTCTTGCCGGCCCCGTTGGGCCCGACGAGTGCCACCTTCGCGCCCTCACCGACCCGGAACGACACGTCGCTGAACAGCTCCCGACCGTCCGGGAGCACGAATCCGGCGCCGGCGACGTCCACATAACCCATGCGGGCATCCTCCCGGTAAAGCCGGGCTCAGTCAGCCGAGTTTCGCCGTGACCCGCAGCACCCGGAAGCCCTTCTGGCTGGCCACCCGCTCGACCGTCCAGCCACCGGCGACGAGCCAGGCGTGCAGCGAGTCACCGCCCAGGTGCCGGTTGATCACCAGCCAGGCGGTGCCGCCCGGGGCGAGCCGGGGCAGCCAGCGCTCCAGCAGGGCGTGCAGCCCGGCCTTGCCGATGTGGGTGGGCGGGTTGCTCCAGATCTGGTCGAAGACGATCCCGTCCGGCACCTCGTCGGGCGCCTTCACCAGCAGCCGGCCGGCCAGGGCGAGCTTCTCGGCGTTCTCCGCAGCCAGTTCCCGGGCGCGGGAGTTGACGTCGATCGCGTAGACCGTCGTCTGCGGCGCCTCGCTGGCCAGCACGCAGGCGATCGGGCCGTACCCGCAGCCGATGTCCAGCAGCGTGCCCTCGGTGGCCGCGTCCGGCAGCCCGGCCTTGCGCAGCAGCACGGCGGTGCCCGGGTCCAGCCGGCCGGCCGAGAACACCCCGGAGGCGACGGCCAGCCGGTAGTCGCGCCCGGCGACGGTGAACTCGATCTCGCCCTTGCGGAACGGCGCGTCGGGCTCTGCGGTGAAGTAGTGGTCGGCGCTCACCGGCCAAGTCTGCACGCCCCCCGATAGCGTGTGAACGTCGGCCTCGCTACGCGCCCTTAATCCACACGCAAGGAAAGGACGACGGACCGGTTGTGCGTTCATCGACCGGTGTGCCCGCCTAGCTTGGGCGGATGCGGCACGCCACCCCGACGCGCTCCGCCCACCGCGCCACCCCGGCGATCCAGCTGCGCCTTCCCTCCTTCGGCCGGCAGCGCCGGGTCCGGCGACACCTCCGGCGCGAGCCCTACCCGACCGCCCATCTGCTCACCCGCGGCCTGGCCGCGCTGATCGTGCTCGGCATCTTCGTCATGCTGGGCGTCCTCATCATGGCCGAGGAACGGCGCACCCCCGCCCGGACGCTGGCCTCCGCCGAGGTCGACGCCCGGATCGCGGCACGGACGGTGGACACCGCGCCGCTCAGCGCCGGCGAGGTCTTCCCGGACGGCTCCGCCGGTTTCCGGGTGGCGCAGGCGTCCCTCACCGCCGACTGCGGGCTTGCGGCCACCGGCGCCTTGCGGCAGACCCTTGCGCGGTACGGGTGCTCGCAGGCGGTCCGGGCCGCCCTGACCGTCCCGTACACCGACTACCGGATCACCGCCGGCATGCTGAACCTGCCGGACGCGACGAGCGCGATGGCCGTCGGCGACCAGCTCCGCTACCTGGTGGAGACCGGTGACGGCGGGTTCGCCGAGATGTCCGGCGCGGTCACCGGCCCGGGCACCCCGGTCCTGTGGCGCACCCGCGGCCACTTCGTCATGTACTGCCTGATCACCGGCCCGTCCGGCGAACTCGTCCCCCCGGACTCCCCCCAGGTCCAGCGCATAACCGCCGACATCCTGGACACCCACCTGCACGACGCGGTCCTGATCCGCCGCGCCTCCTGAACCCCGCGTGTTGATTTCGGCCGCTCTGCGCGCCCTGAATCAACACGCCGGGTTCACGCGCGCAGGCGGCGGGTGGCTTCGGCGCGGGCGGCGTACTCGGCCTCGTCGGGGTAACCCACCGCGATCAGGGTCAGCCCGTGCGCCGGCGCCACGACCACGTCGCTGGAACGTTCCCGCAGGGTGAGCAGCTTGGCCGGCCATTCCGGCGTCCGGCGGCCGTCACCGACGGTCAGCATCGCGCCGACCAGACTGCGGACCATCGCCTGGCAGAACGCGTCGGCCTGCACGGTCGCCACACAGATCCCGTCCGGCTCCCGCCGCCACTGGAGCCGGGTGATCGCCCGGATCGTGGTGGCGTGCTCCTTGCGCTTGCAGAACGCGGCGAAGTCGTGCTCCCCCACCAGCCCCGCCGCGGCCTCGTTGAGCCGGTCCAGGTCGAGCGGGCGCACCCAGCCGAGGGTGTCGTGGCGGCGCAGCGGCTCCGGGCCCCACGGGGTGTCCGCGACCCGGTACTCGTACCGGCGGAACGTCGCCGAGAACCGGGCGTCGAAGGTCTCCGGCACGGGACGGACCGCGCGCACCCGGGCGTCCGGCGGCATCAGCGCGGCGAGCCGTCGCAGCAGCGAGCCTTCCAGCTCGGCCCAGCGCTCGGCCGGCAGGTCCACGTGGCACACCTGGCCGGTCGCATGCACTCCCGCGTCGGTGCGGCCGGCGACGGTCAGGCCCAGCGCCACATCCGGTCCCAGCAGACGGGCGAAAGCCTCGATCAACACCCCGGCGACGGTACGGCGGGACGGCTGCACCGCCCACCCGGAGAATGCGGCGCCGTCATAGGAGATGTCCAGACGGAGCCGGATGGAATTCACGACGTCACCCTGTCCCGGAGAGAGTTTCTGGTCCTGCGGAAAGCGAAAGACCCGGCACCCCGAAGGATGCCGGGCCTCACGCGACGAAAGGCTCAGGCCTTGTCGGTGTCTTCGCCCTCGGCCTTGTCACCGGGCTTGTCGCCGGATGCGCTGACCGGAGCCTCAGCGTCCTGGTCGCCCTCGGCCTCGGTGGTGGCGGCGCTGGTCGGCGCGGCCTCCTCCTCGGGCGCGAGCGCCTCGACCTTGGCCTGCTGGGCGGCGGCCTTGCGGGCCGCCTTCGACGGCGCGGCGGTGGTGGCCGCGACCTCGAGCTCCTCGACCAGCTCGATGACGGCCATCGGAGCGGCGTCACCCTTGCGCGGGCCGATCTTGGTGATCCGGGTGTACCCACCGGGGCGGTTGGAGTACCGCGGAGCAATCTGCTCGAACAGGGCGTACACGACGTCCTTGTCCTTCACGGTGGCCAGAACCCGGCGACGGGCGTGCAGGTCGCCGCGCTTGGCCTTCGTGACCAGCTGCTCGGCCAGCGGGCGAAGCCGCCGGGCCTTCGACTCGGTGGTCTTGATCTTCCCGTGCCGGAAGAGCTCGGTGGCCAGGTTGGCCAGGATGAGCTTCTCGTGTGCCGGGCTGCCGCCGAGGCGGGCACCCTTGGTGGGCGTGGGCATTTCAATTGCTCCTTGAAATGTGGCGCAACCGAGCTGTTAGAGCTGCTCGGTCTCGCGGTAGTCGTCGGTGTCGTAATCCACGTCGCCGAACGAGTCGACCACGTGCGCCGGGTCGAAGGACGGGGCGCTGTCCTTCAGTCCCAGGCCCATTCCGGCGAGCTTCATCTTGACCTCGTCGATCGACTTCTGGCCGAAGTTCCGGATGTCCAGAAGGTCGGCCTCCGTACGCCCTATCAATTCGCCCACCGAGTTGATGCCTTCACGCTTGAGGCAGTTGTACGACCGGACGGTGAGGTCCAGCTCCTCAATCGGAAGGGCCAGGTCGGCAGCGAGCTGCGCGTCCTGGGGCGACGGGCCGATGTCGATGCCCTCAGCGGTCTCGTCGAGCTCACGGCACAGGCCGAAGAGTTCCACGAGGGTCGAGCCGGCCGAGGCCAGCGCGGTCCGCGGAGAGATCGACGCCTTCGACTCGACGTCGATGATCAGGCGGTCGAAGTCGGTCCGCTGCTCGACACGGGTCGCCTCGACGCGGTAGGTGACCTTGAGAACCGGCGAGTAGATCGAGTCGACCGGGATCCGGCCGATCTCGGCGCCGGCGCTCTTGTTCTGCGCCGCGGTGACGTAGCCACGACCGCGCTCGACGGTCAGCTCCATGTCCAGCCGGCCCTTGCTGTTCAGGGTCGCCAGCTTCAGATCGGGGTTGTGCACCGAGACACCGGCCGGCGGCTGGATGTCCCCGGCGGTCACGTCGCCCGGGCCCTGCTTGCGCAGGTACATGCTGACCGGCTCGTCGTGCTCGGAGCTGACGGTCAGTTCCTTGACGTTCATGACCAGCTCGACCACGTCCTCCTTGACACCGGGGATCGTGGTGAACTCGTGCAACACGCCGTCGATCTTGATGCTGGTGACCGCCGCGCCCGGGATGGACGACAGCAGGGTCCGCCGCAGTGAGTTACCGAGGGTGTACCCGAAGCCCGGCTCCAGCGGTTCGATGGTGAACCGGGAACGGGTCTCGCTGAGCGACTCCTCCGAGAGGGTCGGCCGCTGGCTGATGAGCACGCTGTTCTTCTTTCTGTCGGGCCACCCGCTATTTGATGGCCGTCTGTTTGCCACTCGAGAGTGCCGGCCAGCGGCCGGCACTCTCGAAAAGCTGTTACTTGGAGTAGAGCTCCACGATCAGCTGCTCCTGGACCTGCGTGTCGATGACAGCGCGGACCGGGATCGTGTGAACGAGGATCTTCATCTCGCTCGGGATCGGCTCGAGCCACGCCGGAACGGGGCGGGAGCCGGCCTGAGCCTGCGCGACGACGAAGGGAGTCATCTCCTTCGACTTCTCCCGGAGGGAGATGATGTCCTTCTCCCGGACCCGGTACGACGGGATGTCGACCTTCTTGCCGTTCACCAGGAAGTGACCGTGCTTGACCAACTGGCGGGCGGCGTCACGGGACGCGGCGTAGCCGGCCCGGTAGACGACGTTGTCCAGGCGGGTCTCGAGGATCTGCAGCAGCACCTCACCGGTCTTGCCGGGCTTGGTGACAGCCTCCTCGTAGTAACCGCGGAACTGCTTCTCCAGCACGCCGTAGACGCGGCGGGCCTTCTGCTTCTCGCGGTGCTGGAGCAGGTACTCGGTCTCCTTGGTCCGACCGCGGCCGTGCTGGCCGGGCGGGAAGGGACGCGACTCGAACGGGCACTTCGGCCCATCGCACTTGCTGCCCTTGAGGAACAGCTTCATCTTCTCGCGGCGGCAGCGCTTGCAGTCCGCACCGGTGTAACGAGCCATCTCTGAATCCCCCTCAGACCCGGCGACGCTTCGGCGGGCGGCAGCCGTTGTGCGGCTGCGGCGTGACGTCGGAGATCTGCCCGACCTCGAGGCCGGCGGCCTGCAGCGAACGGATGGCGGTCTCCCGGCCGGAGCCCGGACCCTTCACGAACACGTCGACCTTGCGCATGCCGTGCTCCATGGCACGACGGGCGGCCGCCTCGGCAGCGAGCTGCGCGGCGAACGGGGTCGACTTGCGGGAGCCCTTGAAACCGACCTGGCCGGAGGAGGCCCAGGAGATCACAGCACCGGTCGGGTCGGTGATCGACACGATGGTGTTGTTGAAGGTGCTCTTGATGTGCGCCTGCCCGTGGGCGACGTTCTTGCGTTCCTTGCGCCGGACCTTCTTTACAGCGGCCCCAGCGCGTGCCTTCGGTGGCATAAGTCAGTGCGCTCCTATTACTTCCGACCGGGCTTCTTCTTACCGGCGACCGTCCGCTTCGGACCCTTGCGGGTACGAGCGTTGGTACGGGTCCGCTGGCCCCGGACGGGCAGACCCTTGCGGTGGCGGATACCGGCGTAGCAGCCGATCTCGACCTTGCGGCGGATGTCCGCGGCGACCTCGCGGCGCAGGTCGCCCTCAACCTTGAAGTTGGACTCGATGTAGTCCCGGAGCTGAACCAGCTCTTCTTCCGTCAAGTCCTTGGCGCGCTTGTTCAGGTCAATCGCGGTAGCAGTCAATGTCTCCACGGCACGGGTGCGACCGATGCCGTAGATGTAAGTGAGCGCGATCTCCAACCGCTTTTCGCGGGGAAGATCGACGCCGACGAGACGAGCCATTACTGGGCGTACTCCTCGTTCGTGATCTCGGAGGTCTGTGCCCATCCCACCCCACCTGCCCAGGCGGGCCCCGGCCTCCGACCGGGGGTACAGCCGTGGTCACCCACGGCCGGGACGAGCTTGTTCAGTGGTGCGGATCCGTGCGCGGGACTCAGCCCTGGCGCTGCTTGTGGCGCGGGTCGGTCGAGCAGATGACCATGACCCGGCCGTGCCGCCGGATGACCCGGCAGTTGTTGCAGATCCGCTTGACGCTCGGCTTGACCTTCACGGTTTGCCTTAACTCTCAGTCAGACGGGATGTGGAAAACCCCGTGAGACCCGCCTTACTTGTAGCGGTAGACGATGCGCCCACGGGTCAGGTCGTACGGCGAAAGCTCGACGACGACCCTGTCCTCGGGAAGGATACGGATGTAGTGCTGACGCATCTTCCCGGAGATGTGTGCCAGGACCTTGTGACCATTGGCGAGCTCAACGCGGAACATGGCGTTCGGCAGTGGCTCGATCACTCGGCCTTCGATCTCGATGGCTCCGTCTTTTTTCGGCATGTCCTCCGCTACCTGACATCGGGTTCTTGGGGCAGGCTGTCGCAACGTCTTTTCCGGGCCTGTGAGGACCCGAACCAGCCGCGGCTCCCCCCACCCTCGAAGCGCTTGAGGGCGTGTGGGAGTAGACGCTACGCGCCAGCGAGCCAGTCTACGCGCCCGTAACAGCGACGCCAAACCGAGGGTTGCGTAACCCGCTGTCGGGCGTGTTTCTGGCGGACATCTCGACCATATCCGCCTCAGTGACCCCGTTTGCCACGGTTCCCCAAGTGCGCCATCACCGCGAAGCCCAGCGGGATCAGCATCCAGCCCGGCCAGAAGTAGCCGGCGCCGCTCACCGCCCAGATGACGGTGCAGATCACGAAGACGAAGGCCAGCCCCTGGTACGCCGGGCGGCCGCCCTGCTCGTCCTTGACCGCCTTCACCGGCTCCCCGCCGGACGCGGGCACCACCTGCGACTTCTTCAGCGGCACGGTGCCGGGCAGATCGTCGAGCAGACCGTCCAGATCCCCGTAGGTCTTCGCCCCGTAGGCCTGCTGGACCCGCTCGTCGTACTCGGTCAGATCCAGCCGGCCCTCGTCCAGCGCCGTCTTCAACTGGTCGACGATCCTCTGCCGGTCATCGTCACCGGCACGCATCTGCTTGTGGCCCATGCGTCCCAGGATGTCAGGGAACCGCCATCCCCATCTATCCCTGTCGCGCGGTCACCAGATCGCCCAGGCGGGCCCGGCCGCCGTCCTCCGCGGTGGTCACCCACACCCCGTCCTCCAGCAGCGCCATCGTGTGTTCGACGTGCGCGGCCCGCGACCCGTCCCGGGTCACCACGGTCCAGCCGTCGCTCAGCTCCACGGTCCGCGGCGAGCCCATCGTGATCATCGGCTCGATGGCGAGCGCCAGGCCCACCTCCAGGCGGATGCCGCGGCCCGGCTTGCCGTGGTTGAGCACGTGCGGGTCCTGGTGCATCTCGGTGCCGATGCCGTGGCCGCCGTAACCGTCGACGATCCCGTACCGCCCGGCCTTGCGGATCGACTTCTCGATGTTGAACGAGATGTCGGTCAGCCGGCCGCGCCCGTTCGCGATGCCCCGGGCCGCCGCCGCGATGCCGGCCCACATCGCGTCCTCCGCGACCTCGGCCATCTTCAGCAGCGCCGGGTCGGTCTCGCCGACGCCCACGGTGATCGCCGAGTCGCCGTGCCAGCCGTCCAGGACGGCGCCGCAGTCGATCGAGATCAGGTCGCCCTCGCGCAGCACCTGCTCGGGCCGCGGGATGCCGTGCACCACCTGCTCGTTGACCGAGGCGCAGATCGACGCGGGGAAGCCGTGGTAGCCCTTGAACGACGGCGTGGCGCCCGCGTCCCGGATCACCTTCTCGGCGATGGCGTCCAGATCGGCGGTGGAGACACCGGGGGCGACCGCCGCCCGCATCGCGTCCAGAGCCGCGTGGACGACCAGGCCGGCCGCCCGCATCTTCTCGATCTGCTCGGGCGTCTTCAGCTGAATGTCCAGCTCTTGGCGGCGCATGGCGGTGAGCCTAACTCTCTCGGTCTCTACACGCGTCCGCCCCGGGTCTCCCCGGGGCGGCGCATCGTCTTTCGGAAGGGGCGGGATCAGCCGCCGTACGACCGCAGGGCGTCGATGGCGCGCACGGTGACGTCCTCGACCGGCCCGGTCGCGTCGATGCCCACCAGCTTGCCCTGAGCGCCGTAGAAGTCGACCAGGGGCGCGGTCTTGTCCGCGTACTCCACCAGGCGGTTGGCGATCGTCTCCGCCTTGTCGTCATCGCGCTGGAACAGCTCGCTGCCGCACCGGTCGCAGATGTTCTCCTTGCTCGTCGGGTCGAACTCGACGTGCCAGATCTTGCCGCAGCCGCGGCAGGTCCGGCGCCCGGAGAGACGGCGGATGACCTCGTCGTCGTCGACCACGAGCTCCATCACGATGTCCAGCGCCGTGCCGAGGTCGGCCAGCAGCTTGTCCAGCGCGGAGGCCTGCGGCACGGTCCGCGGGAAGCCGTCCAGCAGGAAGCCGTCGCTGGCGTCCGGCTCGGCGAGCCGGTCCCGGACCATGTTGATGGTCACCTCGTCCGGCACCAGCTGCCCGGCGTCCATGTAGCGCTTGGCCTCGACGCCCAGCGGCGTCCCCTGCGACACGTTCGCCCGGAAGATGTCACCGGTCGAGATCTTCGGTACGGCGAGATGGGCGGCGATGAACTCAGCCTGGGTCCCCTTGCCGGCCCCCGGAGGGCCCACCAGTACCAGCCGCACCTACATCGCCTCGCTTCGGTCCTCAGAAACCACGCC
Organism: Actinoplanes sp. NPDC019969; assembly: GCF_055562375.1. Taxonomy (NCBI): domain Bacteria; kingdom Bacillati; phylum Actinomycetota; class Actinomycetes; order Micromonosporales; family Micromonosporaceae; genus Actinoplanes; species Actinoplanes sp. NPDC019969. The sequence continues at coordinate 606,289 of NZ_JBVHFK010000002.1, forward strand.
CACCGTGAACGTCAGAGCCCCCCGGCCCCGCGTACCCACTACCGGAGGAACCCTTCGTAGTTCCGCTGCATGAGTTGGCTCTCGATCTGCTTCACCGTCTCCAGACCCACGCCCACCATGATCAGCACAGCAGTACCACCGAACGGGAAGTTCATGTACTGGTCCTGGTTGAGCCAGATGAAGAAGAAGTTCGGCAGAACCGAGATCAAGCCAAGGTACAACGCGCCCGGCAGGGTGATCCGGCTGAGGATGAAGTCCAGGTAGTCGGCGGTCGGCTTGCCCGGGCGGATACCCGGGACGAAACCACCGTACTTCTTCATGTTCTCCGCGACCTCGGTCGGGTTGAACGTGATCGACACGTAGAAGTACGTGAAGAAGATGATCAGGAAGAAGTAGACGGTGATGTAGAGCCAGTGGGTCGGGTTGGCCAGGTGGTTCTGGATCCAGACCTGGTAGCCCTTGAGGTTGTTCTGGTCGAAGAACTGCAGGTACAGCTGCGGCAGGTAGAGCAGCGACGACGCGAAGATGACCGGGACGACACCCGCCTGGTTCACCTTCAGCGGGATGTAGGTCGAGGTGCCGCCGTACATCCGCCGGCCGATCATGCGCTTCGCGTACTGCACCGGGATCCGGCGCTGCGCCTGCTCGATGAAGACGACCAGCGCGATGATGACCACGACCAGGCCGATGACCAGCATGAACTTGCCGGTGTTGGTCGACTCCTTGATGCTCCAGCCCTCGCCGGGGAGGCGGGCCGCGATCGAGGTGAAGATCAGGACGGACATGCCGTTGCCGACGCCGCGGTCGGTGATCAGCTCACCGAGCCACATGACCACACCGGTGCCAGCCGTCATCGTCATCACGAGGATGGTGAGGGTCAGCCACATCGGGATGCCGGTGTTCTCAGGGATGATCTGGTACGCCGGGTCGTCCTGGTCGCACATGTTGTTGAAGAGCTGACCGGTACGCGCCAGCGCCACGAACGCCGAAGCCTGCAGAACCGCCAGGCCGAGCGTCAGGTACCGGGTGTACTGGGTGATCTTCGCCTGGCCGGACTGGCCCTCCTTGCGGAGCTGCTCCAGGCGCGGGATGACCACGGTGAGCAGCTGCAGGATGATCGACGCCGTGATGTACGGCATGATGCCCAGCGCGAAGACGGAAAGCTGGAGGAGCGCGCCGCCGGAGAAGAGATTCAGCAGGTTCAGAACGCCGCTGGTGTCCGACTCGGCAATGGCCAGACATGCCTTGACGTTGGCGTAGGACACGCCAGGACTGGGCAATGTGGCACCGAGACGGTAGATGCCGACGATCGCTACCGTGAAAAGTAGCTTCTTCCGCAGGTCAGGCGTCCGAAGCGCGCTCGAGAAGGCGGACAACAACTGATCCTCCTGCGTGGTCGCCACACTCTGGGTTGCGGTATCCCGGAACTTCGGGCACACATCATTGAGCAGCCGTAGAGGCCGCCAGCGGAGCACTGTATCAGCAAGGCCGAGAGCGCAACCACCGGCATCGTACGGGCCGATGTCCCAGTACAACACAACTGTCCGGCTTCATGGCTGATCCGGGTGCTTGCGCGCCGATCGGCACTCGGCTCCCACCCTACGGCACCGGAGCGCAACGCTCTGAGACGGCCGTCACGGGACTTTGCCGTCGCGGCCGCACTCCCGAACGTCCACCGCGCGATCACGGCCACACGCGGCGCACAGGGCCGTTTAACGACAAGAGGCCGCGGCCCGGGTCTCCCCGGCGCCGCGGCCTCTCACCGCTTCATGTCTTACAGCTCGGTGACCGAGCCACCGGCCGCGGCGATCTTCGCCTTGGCCGAGTCACTGAACGCGTGCGCCGAGATGGTCAGCGCCACACCGTCCAGCTCGCCCGAGCCGAGCACCTTGACCGGGTGGCCCTTACGGACCGCGCCGGCCTCGACCAGCTCGGACGGGCCGATCTCGCCGCCGTTCGGGAACAGCTCGGCGAGCTTGTCCAGGTTGACGACCTGGAACACGACCTTGTTGCGCGGCCGGTTCTTCAGACCCTTCACCTTCGGCAGTCGCATGTGGATGGGCATCTGCCCACCCTCGAACGACGCCGGGGTGTTCTTACGGGCACCGGTGCCCTTGGTACCGCGACCGGCGGTCTTGCCCTTGGAGCCCTCACCGCGACCCACACGGGTCTTCGCGGTCTTGGCACCGGGCGCCGGGCGCAGGTGGTGAACCTTGATCGCCATTACTCGACCTCCTCGACACTGACGAGGTGGCTCACCGCGAAGATCATGCCCCGAATCTCGGGACGGTCTTCCTTGACCACCACATCGTTGATCCGCTTCAGCCCGAGCGACCGCAGGGAGTCCCGCTGGTTCTGCTTACGGCCGATACCGGACCGGAGCTGGGTGACCTTCAAGCGCGCCATCAGTGCACCGCCGCTTCCGCACGCGCTGCCAGCATGGCCGCCGGCGCCACGTCCTCGACCGGCAGGCCGCGGCGCTTGGCGACGGCCTCCGGCGACTCGAGGCCCTTCAGAGCAGCCACGGTCGCGTGCACGATGTTGATCGGGTTCGAGGAGCCGAGGCTCTTCGAGAGGATGTCGTGGATACCCGCGCACTCCAGCACGGCACGCACCGGGCCACCGGCGATGACACCGGTACCAGCGGAAGCCGGCTTGAGCAGGACGACACCGGCCGCCGCCTCACCCGTGATCGGGTGCGGGATGGTGGCGCCGATACGCGGAACCTTGAAGAAGTGCTTCTTGGCCTCCTCGACGCCCTTGGCGATCGCCGCGGGCACCTCCTTGGCCTTTCCGTAGCCGATGCCGACGGTGCCGTCACCGTCGCCGACGATCACCAGGGCGGTGAAGCTGAAGCGACGACCACCCTTGACGACCTTCGCGACACGGTTGATCGCGACGACCCGCTCGAGGTGCGGGGTCTTCTCGACGGGCGCGTTGCCGCGACCGCCCTCGCGACGGTTGTCCCTGCGGTTGCCACCCTCGGTGTTACCGCCGGACCCGCCGCCTCGGCGCTGCTGACCAGGCATTGGTCAATCCCTCCTAGAACTCGAGTCCGGCTTCGCGAGCGGCGTCCGCGAGCTTGGCGATGCGGCCCGCGTACTTGTTGCCACCCCGGTCGAAGACGACCTTGGAAATCCCCGCGGCCTTCGCCCGCTCGGCGAGAAGCGCACCGACCTTGCCGGCCTGCGCGGTCTTGTCGCCCTCGCCACCCCGGATCGAGGTGTCGAGCGTGGACGCCGAGGCCAGCGTGTGGCCCTTGAGGTCGTCGATGATCTGCGCGGTGATGTGCCGCGCGGACCGGGTGACGACCAGGCGGGGACGCTCGGCCGTACCACGGACGTTCTTGCGGACCCGGAAGTGCCGACGCGCCTTGCCGACGGCACGCTTGGCGGCGACGCCGCCGCCGTTGCGGCGCTTGAGCAGCGTGGCGGTCACTTCTTACCTGCCTTTCCAGCCTTGCGGCGGATGACCTCGCCCTGGTACTTGACACCCTTGCCCTTGTAGGGCTCCGGCGGGCGGATCTTGCGAATGTTCGCGGAGACCTCACCCACCAGCTGCTTGTCGATTCCGGCGACCGAGAAAACGGTCGGCTTCTCGACGGCGAAGGTGATGCCTGCGGGAGCCGGGACCAGAACCGGGTGCGAGAAGCCGAGGGCGAACTCGAGGTCCTTGCCCTTGGCGGTCACGCGGTAACCGGTGCCGTTGATCTCGAGCGTCTTCTTGTAGCCCTCGGTGACGCCGATGATCATGTTGGCGACCAGGGTACGAGAGAGGCCGTGCAGTTCCTTGGCCTTGCGCTCGTCGTTGGGGCGGTTGACGACCAGCTCGCCACCATCCTGCGAGACCGTGATCGGCTCGGCGACGGTGTGCGAGAGTTCGCCCTTGGGGCCCTTGACCTTGACGGTCTGCCCCGTGATGGTGACGTCGACGCCGGCCGGGACCGGGATCGACTTACGTCCGATTCGCGACATGTCTAAGTCTCCAGTTACCAGACGAAGGCGAGGACTTCCCCGCCAACGCTCCGCTTGCGGGCCTGCTTGTCGGTCAGCAGTCCCTGGGACGTCGAAATGATCGCGACACCGAGGCCGCCGAGCACGCGCGGCAGCTCGTCGGACTTGGCGTAAACCCGCAGGCCCGGCTTCGAGACGCGCTTGATGCCGGCGAGGCTGCGCTCGCGGTTCTGGCCGTACTTGAGCTCAACGACCAGACGCTTGCCGACCGCGCCCTCCTCGGGCTCCTCAGACGTCCACGAAGCGATGTAACCCTCGGCCTTGAGGACCTCGGCGATGTTCGCCTTGATCTTCGAGTAGGGCATCGTCACCTTGTCGTGGTACGCCTGGTTGGCGTTACGCAGACGCGTGAGCATGTCTGCGATCGGGTCCGTCATCGTCATGGGTATTCGTCAACCTTTCTCGCCGGGGTTCCCGAGCTGAGCTCAGGCCTACGGCGAAGCGGCATTACATTCGGGTCCGCCTGATGGCCCGCCGGTGAGGGCGGGCCAGAGGACGGAAGTTACCAGGAGGCCTTGGACACGCCGGGCAGCTCACCGCGGTGCGCCATGTCCCGCACGCAAACGCGGCACAGGCCGAACTTGCGGTACACCGAGTGCGGGCGACCGCACTTCTGGCAACGGGTGTAGGCACGCACGGCGAACTTGGGCTTCGCGGCAGCCTTGATGATCAGGGCCTTCTTCGCCATGCTCAGTTCTCCTTGAACGGGAAGCCCAGGAGCTTCAGCAGCGCCCGGCCCTCGTCGTCGGTCGTGGCGGTGGTGACCACGGTGATGTCCATGCCCCGCGGCCGATCGATCTTGTCCTGATCGATCTCGTGGAACACCGACTGCTCGGTCAGGCCGAACGTGTAGTTGCCGTGGCCGTCGAGCTTCCGACCGTCCAGACCGCGGAAGTCGCGGATACGGGGCAGCGAGATCGACAGCAGCCGGTCCAGGAACTCCCACATCCGGTCGCCGCGAAGGGTGACCTTCGCGCCGATCGGCATGCCCTCACGCAGCTTGAACTGCGCGATGGACTTGGTCGCCCGGCGGACCAGCGGCTTCTGACCGGTGATGGTGGTCAGGTCGCGGACCGCGCCGTCGATCAGCTTGGCATCGCGGGCAGCCTCGCCGACACCCATGTTGACGACGACCTTGACCAGGCCGGGCGTCTGCATCGGGTTGCCGTAGTTGAACTGCTCACGGATGGCCGGCACGACCTCCGAGCGGTACTTCTGCTTGAGACGCGGCAGCGTCTTGGCCTCGGTAGCGGCAGTCATCAGAGTTCCTTACCGGTCGTACGCGCGATCCGGACCTTGGTGCCGTTGTCGTCGATCCGGTAGCCGATGCGGGTCGGCTTGCCCTGGTCGTCCAGCACCTGCACGTTCGAGATGTGGATCGGGGCTTCCTGAGTGACGATGCCACCGGTCTTCGATCCGCGCTGGTTCGTGCGGATACGCTCGTGCTTCTTGACTCGGTTGACGCCCTCGACCAGGACCTTGTCCTGCCGCGGGAAGGCCGCGATGACCTTACCCTTGGCACCCTTGTCCTTGCCGGCGATGACGACGACCGTGTCGCCCTTCTTGATCTTCACGGTCAGAGCACCTCCGGCGCCAGGCTGATGATCTTCATGAACCGCTTGTCGCGCAGCTCGCGCCCGACCGGGCCGAAGATGCGGGTGCCGCGGGGGTCCCCGCCGTCCTTGATGATGACGGCGGCGTTCTCGTCGAAACGGATGTACGAGCCGTCCGGACGGCGCCGCTCCTTGGCGGTACGAACGATGACCGCCTTGACGACGTCACCCTTCTTCACACCGCCGCCCGGAATGGCGTCCTTGACCGTGGCCACGATGACGTCGCCGATGCTCGCGTAACGGCGACCGGAGCCACCGAGCACCCGGATGCACAGGATCTCCCGGGCACCCGTGTTGTCGGCGACGCGCAGTCGCGACTCCTGCTGGATCACGTCTGTCTCCTATGTCTGCCAGTTCTCCGGGAACACGCATCCGAAGCTTGGCGGAACGATGGTCCGCTGGGCCGGCCGTAGCCGGCCCAGCGCACTCACTTGGCCTTTTCGAGGATCTCCACGATGCGCCACCGCTTGGTGGCGGAGAGCGGACGAGTCTCCATGATCGAGACGCGGTCGCCAACGCCGGCCGCGTTCTGCTCGTCGTGCACCTTCAGCTTCCGCGTACGGCGGATGACCTTGCCGTACAGGGCGTGCTTGACCCGGTCCTCGACCTCGACGACGACAGTCTTGTCCATCTTGTCGCTGACCACGAGACCGTCACGCACCTTGCGCTGAGCGCGCGGAGCGGTGGTGTTCTCACTCATGCCGTCACCTCATCCGGCGCGATCGAGAGCCCAAGCTCACGCTCACGCATGATCGTGTAGATCTTCGCGATGTCCTTGCGAACGACCTGCAGCCGACGGTGATTGTCGAGCTGGCCGGTCGCGCGCTGCACACGAAGGTTGAACAGCTCCGCCTTGGCCTCCCGCAGCTTCGCGATCAGCTCCTCGTCGGAGTTCTCGCGCAGCTCGGCTGCCTTAACGCCCGCTGCCATCAGCTTTCACCCACTTCGCGCGTCACGATGCGGCACTTCATCGGGAGCTTGTGGATCGCGCGGCGCATCGCCTCACGCGCGACCGTCTCGTTCGGGAACGACATCTCGAAGAGGATGCGTCCCGGCTTGACGTTCGCCACCCACCACTCGGGAGAACCCTTACCGGAACCCATACGGGTCTCGGCAGGCTTCTTCGTCAGGGCCTGGTCCGGGAAGATCGAGATCCAGACCTTGCCGCCACGCTTGATGTGACGGGTCATCGCGATACGCGCCGACTCGATCTGGCGGTTCGTCACGTACGCCGGCTCGAGAGCCTGGATACCGAACTCACCGAAGACGACCCGGTTGCCGCCCTTGGACGCGCCACTGCGGTCCGGGTGATGCGGCTTACGGAAGCCCTTGGGGGGCTTACGCGGCATCAGCATTTGTCAGCCCTCCTGCTGCGTCTCGGCCTGCGCCGGAGCGGCGGCGACCGCAGCGTCGTTCAGGTTCTCGCCGGCGGGGGTGTCGCCACCCCGTGCCTGGGCCTGCGCGGCCCGGCCGGCCTCGGTGCCACCCGCGGTCGTGCCGGACGAACCGGAACGGCCACGGCGCGGACGCTCGGGACGGTCGGCGCGGTCACGGCGCGGGCGAGCCGGCGCCTCAGCGACAGCTTCGCGACCCGGGACGGCGTCGCCCTTGTAGATCCAGACCTTCACGCCGATACGGCCGAACGTGGTACGGGCCTCGAAGAAGCCGTACTCGATGTTGGCCCGCAGCGTGTGCAGCGGAACGCGACCCTCACGGTAGAACTCCGTGCGGCTCATCTCCGCGCCGCCGAGACGGCCGGAGACCTGCACCCGGATGCCCTTGCAGATCGGGTTCTTCATGGCCGACTGCATGGCCTTGCGCATCGCGCGGCGGAAGCTGACCCGGGAGGACAGCTGCTCGGCGACGCCCTGAGCAACCAGCTGCGCGTCCGACTCGGGGCTCTTGACCTCGAGGATGTTCAGCTGGACCTGCTTGCCGGTGAGCTTCTCCAGCTCGCCACGGATCCGGTCCGCCTCCTGGCCCTTACGGCCGATGACGATGCCCGGACGGGCGGTGTGGATGTCGACCCGAACCCGGTCACGGGTCCGCTCGATGTCCACCTTGGAGATGCCGGCGCGCTCGAGGCCCTTGGACATCATGCGGCGGATCTTGACGTCCTCGCCGATGTAGTCCTTGTAGAGCTTGTCCGCGAACCAGCGGCTCCGCCAGTCGGTGGAGATGCCGAGGCGGAACCCGGTGGGGTGAACCTTCTGACCCATTACTCGGCACCCTCCGTGCTCTGGGACTCGGCCTGCGGCGCAGCCTTCTTGGCCGCGGCCTTCTTCGCCGGGCGGGCCGTCGGGACCGCCTCGACCGCGATGGTGATGTGACACGTGCGCTTGCGGATCCGGTACGCCCGGCCCTGCGCCCGCGGCCGGAACCGCTTCAGCGTGGGGCCCTCGTCGACGAACGCCTCACTGATGAGGAGCGCGTCCGGGTCCAGCCGCTCGTTGTTCTCAGCGTTCGCGATCGCGCTGGCGACCACCTTGAACACCGCTTCGCTGGCGGACTGCGGCGCGAACTGCAGGACGACGAGCGCCTCCTTCGCGGGCAGACCGCGGACGAGGTTCACGACACGGCGTGCCTTGCTCGGCGAGATGCGGACGTGCTTCGCAACTGCGCGAGAGCCCGGAAGCGCCGGAGCGTCGTTCTTTACTGGCATCGCTGTAACCCCTTTCTTATCCGTGGACTGACTAGCGACGACGGCTCTTGCGGTCGTCCTTCTCGTGACCCTTGAACGTCCGGGTCAGAGCGAACTCGCCGAGCTTGTGACCGACCATGGCCTCACTGATGAACACCGGGACGTGCTTGCGCCCGTCGTGCACCGCGATCGTGTGGCCGAGCATGTCGGGGATGATGGTCGAACGCCGCGACCAGGTCTTGATGACGTTCTTCGAGTTCTTCTCGTTCTGGACTTCCACCTTCTTGAGCAGGTGGTCGTCGACGAACGGGCCCTTCTTCAGGCTGCGAGGCATCTTTTAACTCCCGTTACCCGCGCTTGCGGGTGGCGTAGCGGCGGCGAACGATCAGCTTGTCGCTCTCCTGGCCCTTGCGGCGGGTACGGCCCTCCGGCTTACCAGCCGGGTTGACCGGGTGACGACCACCGGAGGTCTTACCCTCACCACCACCGTGCGGGTGGTCGACAGGGTTCATGGCCACACCACGGACGGTGGGGCGCTTGCCCTTCCACCGCATACGGCCGGCCTTACCCCAGTTGATGTTCGACTGCTCGGCGTTGCCGATCTCGCCGACCGTCGCGCGGCAGCGGATGTCGACGCGCCGGATCTCACCGGAGGGCATACGCAGCGTGGCGTAGGCGCCTTCACGGCCGAGCAGCTGGATGCCGACGCCGGCCGAACGGGCCAGCTTGGCGCCACCGCCGGGACGAAGCTCCACACCGTGGATCGTCGTACCGACCGGGATGTTGCGCAGGGGCAGGTTGTTGCCCGGCTTGATGTCCGCGCCCACGCCCGACTCGACGCGGTCGCCCTGCTTCAGGTCCTTCGGCGCGAGGATGTAGCGCTTCTCACCGTCGGCGTAGTGCAGCAGAGCGATGCGGGAGGTGCGGTTGGGGTCGTACTCGATGTGAGCGACCTTGGCCGGCACGCCGTCCTTGTCGTTCCGCTTGAAGTCGATCAGCCGGTACTGCCGCTTGTGGCCACCGCCCTGGTGCCGGGTGGTGATCCGGCCGTGGACGTTGCGGCCGCCCTTCTTGGGCAGCGGAACCAGCAGAGACTTCTCCGGCGTCGACCGGGTGATCTCGGCGAAGTCGGCGACGCTGGAGCCACGACGGCCCGGCGTGGTCGGCTTGTACTTACGGATTCCCATGATTCACAAACCCCTTAGCTGACCGGGCCGCCGAAGGCCTCGATACGGTCACCGTCAGCCAGCTTCACCATCGCGCGCTTGGTCGCCTTGCGCTGACCCCAACCGGTCTTGGTGCGCTTGCGCTTGCCCTCGCGGTTCGCCGTGTTCACGGTCAGCACGCGGACGTTGAAGATCTGCTGGATCGCGATCTTGATCTGGGTCTTGTTCGCGGCCGGGTTCACCTCGAACGTGTACCAGTTCTGGTCGAGAACGCTGTAGCTCTTCTCGGAGACCACCGGGGCGACGATGATGTCGCGCGGGTCGGCGATCGTGCTCACTTGTCGCCCTCCTCGGACTGCGTGGTCCCGCCGAGGAACTCGTCGAGCGCGACCTTCGTGAAGACCACCTCGTCGGCGACCAGCACGTCGTAGGTGTTGAGCTGGCCGGCCTCGATGAGGTGAACGGTCGGCTCGTTGCGCAGCGACACCCAGTTCAGCTCGTCCTGGCTGTCCAGAACGACCAGGATCTTGTTGGTCTGGGCAACCTTGCGCAGGGTCGCGATCGCGGCCTTCGTCGACGGCTTGTCGCCGGAGAGGAAGGACTCGACCACGAACACGCGGCCGTCACGGGCCCGGTCGGAGAGGGCGCTGCGCAGGGCGGCGGCCTTCATCTTCTTGGGGGTCCGCTGGCTGTAGTCGCGCGGCACGGGACCGTGCACGACGCCACCGCCGGTGAACTGCGGCGCGCGGATCGAGCCCTGACGAGCCCGGCCGGTGCCCTTCTGCTTGTACGGCTTCTTGCCGCCGCCGGCGACCTCGCCGCGCGTCTTGGCCTTGTGCGTGCCCTGACGGGCCGCGGCCAGCTGCGCCACGACGACCTGGTGCATCAGCGGGATGTTCGCCGGGACGTCGAAGACGCCGGCGGGCAGGTCGACCGAGCCGGCCTTCGCACCCTCAACGTTGATCACGTCAACCGAGCTCACTTGGCACCACCCTTCGCGGTCTTCTTCGCCGCGGAACGGACCAGGATCAGCGCGCCCTTCGGACCGGGCACCGCGCCGCGGACCAGGATCAGGTTGCGCTCGGCGTCGACGGCCTGGATCACCAGGTTCTGCACGGTGAAGCGCTTGCCACCCATGCGGCCGGCCATCTTGACGCCCTTGAAGACGCGACCCGGGGTCGCGCAGGCGCCGATGGAGCCGGGCGAGCGGTGCTTGCGCTCGACACCGTGGCTGGCGCGCAGACCGTGGAAGCCGTGCCGCTTCATGACACCGGCGTAGCCCTTGCCCTTGGTCTTACCGGTCACGTCGATCGGCTGGCCGACCGCGAACGTGTCGACGGTGACTTCCTGGCCGAGCTCGTACTCGCCGGCGTCGTTGGTGCGCAGCTCCACGACGTGACGGCGCGGCGAAACGCCGGCCTTGGCGAACTGGCCGCTCTCCGGCTTGTTCACCTTGCGCGGGTCGATCGCGCCGTAAGCCAGCTGGACAGCCGCGTAGCCGTCCTTCTCATCGGTGCGGACCTGGGTCACGACGCACGGGCCGGCCTGCACCACGGTCACCGGGACAACCTTGTTGTTGTCCCAGACCTGGGTCATGCCGAGCTTGGCGCCCAGGATCCCCTTAACTTGCCTGTCCATTGTCCGGTCCCTACAGCTTGATCTCGATGTCGACGCCAGCCGGCAGGTCGAGGCGCATGAGCGAGTCGACCGTCTTCGGGGTCGGGTCGATGATGTCGATCAGACGCTTGTGCGTGCGCATCTCGAAGTGCTCGCGCGAGTCCTTGTACTTGTGCGGCGAACGGATCACGCAGAAACGGTTGATCTCCGTGGGCAGCGGCACCGGGCCCGCGACCTGCGCCCCGGTACGCGTCACCGTCTCGACGATCTTCCGCGCCGAGGAGTCGACGACCTCGTGGTCATAGGCCTTGAGCCGGATGCGGATCTTCTGTCCCGCCATGGTGGCTTCTGTTTCCTTCTCTCGATGCCGCTACCTGCGGAAGCGGGTGGCCTCCGCATGCCCGCAGGAGGGTTGATCCTGCGTTGTCCGACCCCCGCGGTCGGGCGTGTCGCGCCTTCGGGCAGATGAAGCCCAGGCAGAGTGCTAGCACTCCAGTCGATCACGGGGATCTGTGGTGTCGGGCGGCAAAGGAACACACCCGGACACCCGGCGAGGGTGGGTGCCTGATACGAGCAGCGCTAGCTACCCACGTAGGCACCCACCCCGCGCGGACGCAACCTGACTAGTATGCCGGATGAAATCCGGCATTGCTAATCGGGGTCACCTTCAGGCGTTGTTCACGACTGTGTCGTGAACAACGTCCGATCACTTGTTGATCTTCGTGACCGTTCCGGCGCCGACGGTGCGGCCACCCTCACGGATCGCGAACTTCAGGCCCTGCTCCATGGCGATCGGCTGGATCAGCTTCACGGACATGGAGGTGGAGTCGCCGGGCATGACCATCTCGGTGCCCTCGGGCAGCGTGACGACGCCGGTGACGTCCGTGGTGCGGAAGTAGAACTGCGGCCGGTAGTTCTGGAAGAACGGGGTGTGCCGGCCACCCTCCTCCTTCGAGAGGATGTAGACCTGGCCCTCGAACTCCGTGTGCGGAGTCGTGGTGCCCGGCTTCACGACGACCATGCCGCGCTCGACGTCCTCGCGCTTGATGCCGCGGAGCAGCAGACCGACGTTCTCACCCGCGCGGGCCTCGTCGAGCAGCTTGCGGAACATCTCGATGCCGGTGCAGACGGTCTTGGTCGACTTCTCGCGGATACCGACGATCTCGACCTCCTCGTTCGGCTTGAGGATGCCACGCTCGGCGCGACCGGTCACCACGGTGCCACGGCCGGTGATCGTGAAGACGTCCTCGATCGGCATGAGGAACGGCTTCTCGGTCTCACGCTCGGGCTGCGGGATCGCGGTGTCGACCGCGTTCATCAGCTCCAGGAGCTTGCCGGTCCACTCCGGGTCGCCCTCGAGCGCCTTGAGCGCCGACACGCGCACGACCGGCAGGTCGTCGCCCGGGAACTCGTAGGTGCTGAGCAGCTCGCGGACCTCGAGCTCGACGAGCTCCAGGAGCTCCTCGTCCTCGACCATGTCGCTCTTGTTCAGGGCGACGACGATGTACGGAACGCCGACCTGGCGGGCCAGGAGCACGTGCTCCTTGGTCTGCGGCATCGGGCCGTCGGTGGCGGCCACGACCAGGATCGCGCCGTCCATCTGGGCCGCGCCGGTGATCATGTTCTTGATGTAGTCCGCGTGACCGGGGCAGTCCACGTGCGCGTAGTGACGCGCCGCGGTCTGGTACTCGACGTGCGCGATGGAGATCGTGATACCACGAGCCTTCTCCTCCGGCGCCTTGTCGATCTCGTCGAACGGGGTGTACGGGTTCAGCTCGGGGAACTCGTCGTGCAGGACCTTCGTGATGGCCGCAGTCAGCGTCGTCTTACCGTGGTCGATGTGACCAATGGTGCCGATGTTGACGTGCGGCTTAGTCCGCTCGAACTTCGCCTTCGCCACTGGTGTCCTCCTGTGGACTGGTCATTACTTTTCGCCCGGCACGCCGATAAGGCGCTCAGGACTCTGTCGACTGCTAGTGCACGTGCGGCCCTCGACAGGCCGCACGTGCCTCAACGCATCAGGCGCCGGTGGCCTTCGCGATGATCTCCTTCGCCACGTTCTGAGGAACCTCGGCGTAGGAGTCGAACAGCATGCTGTAGCTCGCCCGGCCCGCAGTCTTCGACCGCAGGTCGCCGACGTAGCCGAACATCTCCGAGAGCGGAACGAGAGCCTTGACGACGCGGGCGCCGTGGCGCTCCTCCATCGACTGGATCATGCCACGCCGGGAGTTGAGGTCGCCGATGACGTCACCCATGTTGTCCTCAGGGGTGGTGACCTCAACGGCCATCATCGGCTCGAGGAGAGCGGGGTCGGCCTTGCGGGCCGCCTCCTTCATCGCCATCGAGCCGGCGATCTTGAACGCCATTTCCGACGAGTCGACCTCGTGGTACTGGCCGTCCAGCAGCGTGAACTTGACACCCACCAGCGGGTAGCCGGCGAGAACGCCGTACTGCAGGGAGTCCTGCGCGCCCGCGTCCACCGAGGGGATGAACTCCTTGGGGATACGGCCACCGGTGACGGCGTTCACGAACTCGTAGGTCGGGCCGTCAGCCTCGAGGCCGAGCGGCTCGACCTTGACGATGACCTTCGCGTACTGACCCGAACCACCGGTCTGCTTCTTGTGGACGTAGTCGAGCTTCTCGACGGTGCCACGGATGGTCTCGCGGTAGGCGACCTGCGGCTTGCCGATGTTCGCCTCGACGTTGAACTCGCGGCGCATACGGTCCACGAGGATGTCGAGGTGGAGCTCGCCCATGCCGGCGATGATGGTCTGCCCGGTCTCCTCGTCGTTGAAGACGCGGAAGGTCGGGTCCTCCTCGGCCAGACGCTGGATCGCGGTGCCCAGCTTCTCCTGGTCCGACTTGGTCTTCGGCTCGATGGCCACCTGGATGACCGGCTCCGGGAAGGTCATCGACTCGAGGATGACCGGCTTCGCCGGGTCGGAGAGCGTGTCACCGGTGGTGGTCTGCTTCAGACCCTGGACGGCGATGATGTCGCCGGCCTGCGCGGTGGTGCGCTCCTCACGCTTGTTCGCGTGCATCTGGTAGATCTTGCCGATCCGCTCTTTGCGGTCCTTGGTGGAGTTGATCACCTGGGTACCGGTCTCGAGCGTTCCGGAGTAGACCCGGACGTACGTCAGCTTGCCGAGGTGCTTGTCGGTCTGGATCTTGAAGGCCAGCGCCGAGAAGGGCTCGTCGTTCGACGGCTTCCGCTGCATCGGCGTCTCGCCGTCGGTCGCGGTGCCCTCGATGGCCGGGATGTCCAGCGGCGACGGCAGGAACTCGACGACGGCGTCCAGCATCGGCTGCACACCCTTGTTCTTGAACGCCGAGCCACAGAGGACCGGGTTGGCCTTGCTGGCGATCGTGGCCCGCCGGATGGCGGCCCGGATCTCCTCGACCGAGACCTCTTCGCCCTCGAGGTACTTCTCCATCACCGCGTCGTCGACGTCGGCGAGGGTCTCGATGAGCTTCTCGCGCCACTCGGCGGCGGAGTCGGCGAGGTCGGCCGGGATCTCCTCGACCGCGTAGTCCTCACCCTTCTGGGTCTCGCCACGCCAGGTGAGGGCGCGCATCTCGATCAGGTCGACGACACCGATGTGGTCGCCCTCGAGCCCGATCGGGATCTGGAGCACCAGCGGGGTGGCGTTGAGCCGGTCGATCATCATCTGCACGCAGCGGAAGAAGTCGGCACCGGTCCGGTCGAGCTTGTTGACGAAGCACATGCGGGGGACGTTGTACTTGTCCGCCTGGCGCCACACGTTCTCGGTCTGGGGCTCAACGCCGGCCACACCGTCGTACACCGCGACCGCACCATCGAGCACACGCAGCGACCGCTCGACCTCGACCGTGAAGTCGACGTGGCCGGGCGTGTCGATGATCTGGATCGTGTGACCCTTCCACTCGCACTTGGTGGCGGCGGAAGTGATGGTGATACCGCGCTCCTGCTCCTGCTCCATCCAGTCCATGACGGCGGCGCCCTCGTGGACCTCACCGATCTTGTACGTGATGCCGGTGTAGAACAGGATCCGCTCGGTCGTCGTGGTCTTACCAGCGTCGATGTGCGCCATGATGCCGATGTTGCGTACCTTGGCGAGCGCGTCTGCGGCGGCCACTTCCATCCCTACTTTTCTTCGTCGTCGTCTCTAAGGACCGGTACGACTGCCGTGGCCCGGCGGATGCCGGGCCCGCAGCAGGGTCTTACCAGCGGTAGTGCGCGAAGGCCTTGTTGGACTCCGCCATCTTGTGAGTGTCCTCGCGACGCTTGACCGCGGCGCCGAGGCCGTTGCTGGCGTCGAGCAGCTCGTTCTGGAGACGCTCGATCATGGTCTTCTCGCGGCGGGCCTTGGAGTACTGGACCAGCCAGCGCAGACCGAGGGTGGTCTGACGCGGGGTGCGGACCTCGACCGGAACCTGGTAGGTCGCGCCACCGACGCGGCGGCTGCGGACCTCGAGGGTCGGCTTCACGTTGTCCATCGCGCGCTTGAGGATGACCACCGGGTCGGTGCCGCTCTTCTCGCGGGCACCTTCCAGTGCGCCGTACACGATGCGCTCGGCGAGCTGACGCTTGCCGCCGATCAGGATCTTGTTGACCAGCTGCGTTACCAGCGGGGAGTTGTACACCGGGTCAGCGACCACAGGGTGGCGCGGAGCGGGTCCCTTACGCGGCATGTCAGCTCTTCTCCTTCTTCGCGCCGTAACGGCTGCGGGCCTGCTTGCGGTTCCGGACACCCTGGGTGTCCAGCGAACCACGAACGATCTTGTAGCGGACGCCCGGGAGGTCCTTCACACGACCGCCACGCACGAGCACGATGGAGTGCTCCTGCAGGTTGTGGCCGACGCCCGGGATGTACGCCGTCACCTCGATCTGGCTGCTGAGCTTCACACGAGCGACCTTGCGCAGCGCAGAGTTCGGCTTCTTGGGGGTAGTGGTGTACACGCGCGTGCACACGCCGCGCCGCTGAGGACTTCCCTTCAGCGCCGGCGTCTTCGTCTTGCTCGTCTTCGCCTGGCGGCCCTTGCGGACCAGCTGCTGGATCGTGGGCACCGGGTTTCTCCGCTCCCTTCGGCCGCTTCCTGTAATACGGCCGCACCGAGTATTTCTGGCTCTGTGTGCCGTCCGCTCCCCGAGGGGAGTGTCCCGCACCCGCGGTCGGGCGTGTCGTCCGGCTCACGGTCCCATCACGCATGAAGGCTCACGCGTTCCGGATGTTGTCTGTGTGAGCAGGGCTTTGATTGGCCCTGCCCGTCGTGGTGCTGTAACCCGTCGCACGTTCCGAAACGGGTGCACGCACGAGTTGCCCGGGCGAGCCCGGGCACGAGGGGAAAGACTACCCACCCTGCGCACCCAGGTCAAAATGAACCCAGGCTCCCACGATGGACATCTCCGTATACCAGTGTACCGGGTGGCTCAGCGCACCCACGTCGCGGTGCCGGGATCCGGTGCGTGCTGCCTCACACCGGGCCGTCCGGTCACGCCAACTGCAGCAAGAGTCCCAGTGTCAACCCGAGCACGGCCAGCGTCGCGCCGGCGATCCCGCACACCATCCCGCCGACGGTGAGCCCTCGCCCGGTGAACCGGACCCGGCCGGTCTCCGCGCTCCCCGCGATCCGCCGGCGGGCGATCACCGCGGCGGCCACCGCTCCCCCACCAGCCAAAACGCTGAGCAGTGTGAAAGCCCCGGCGACCAGGGCGCCCCAGCCCTCCTCGGCCCCGGTGAGGCCGAAACAGAGGACGGCGAAGGAGACCAGGATCGCGGCGATGCCGGCGATCAGCGAGCCGATCGCCGGGCCGGACGTGATCGGCGGCACCTGGAGATGCACCAGGCCGAACTCGGTCCCGGTCACCTGGTCCACCCGCTCCGGCTGCCAGCCACCGGAAGCCGGCGGCTGAGGAGCGAAACCCTGGGGCGGCCCGTACGGCACGGGCGCGGGCGGCGGCACCGGGGAACCGTATGCCCCGGGCGGGGCGTACGCCGCCGGGCCGGGCGGCGGATAGGCCGCGGCCGGGGAGTGCTGACCGGGCGGCGGGTAACCACCGGCCGGCGAATGCGGGCCCGGCTGCGGCGGCGGGTAGGCGGCGCCCGGGGGTTGCGTCATGACTGAAGCATGTCACTCCGCCGAGGACAGCCGCAGCCCGCCCGGCTCCCCCGCCGGTCAGCGCGGACGCCGGCGGGTCAGTTGGTGCCGGGCGCGAAATCCTGCCCGCCGGGCGCCGCGGCCAGATGCAGCAGTCCCGCGATCAGCAGCACCACCAGCGCGGCGATGGCCAGGACGATGCCACCCCAGGCCAGCGCGCGGCCCCGCCGGATCCAGGCCGAGCCGGTCAGGAAACCCCCTGCGGCGTACGCCTGACGAGCCGACTGACGAGCCAGCAGGAGGGCGAGCGTGGCCGGGATCACCCCACCGACCAGCGGGCCGGTCAGCAGCGCCACCAGGCCGAGGACGAAGACCGCCCGAGCCTTCGTCGAGGGCACCGGCTCCGGGTCCAGCGGGTGGCGGGTGGGCACGGCGGGAAGGGTCACGGCTCCTACCTTACAAACGCCACAGGGCGGCCACGCCGAAGCGCGACCGCCCTGTGCGGTGAAACCCTTAGCGGTACGACCCGAAGTCGAAGTCGTCCAGCGGCACAGCCTGCCCGCTGGCCGGCCCGAAGCCGTAGTCGGTCTCGGGGTACCCGGTCATCGAGTACACCTTGGCCTTGGCCTCCTCGGTCGGCTCGACCCGGATGTTGCGGTACTTGGAGATACCGGTACCGGCCGGGATGAGCTTACCGATGATGACGTTCTCCTTGAGGCCCACCAGCGAGTCGCTGCGCGAGTTGATCGCAGCGTCGGTGAGCACCCGGGTGGTCTCCTGGAAGGAGGCCGCGGAGAGCCACGAGTCGGTGGCCAGCGAGGCCTTGGTGATACCCATCAGCACCGGACGGCCGGCGGCGGGCTCGCCACCCTCGCCCACGAGCCGGCGGTTCTCCGACTCGAAGAGCGCCCGGTCGACCAGCACACCCGGCAGGAACTCGGTCGCGCCGGAGTCGATGACCGTCACCCGCTTGAGCATCTGGCGGATGATGATCTCGATGTGCTTGTCGTGGATGAGCACACCCTGCGAGCGGTAGACCTCCTGGACCTCACTGGTCAGGTGGACCTGGACCGCGCGCGGGCCCATGATGCGCAGCAGCTCGTGCGGGTCGATGGTGCCCTCGGTGAGCTTCTCGCCGACGTTGACGTGGTCGCCGTCGTGCGCCCGCAGCTTGACGCGCTTGGAGATCTTGTCGTAGACGATCTCCTCGCTGCCGTCGTCCGGGATCACGATGATCTTCCGGGACCGCTCGCCGTCCTCGATCCGGATGCGGCCGGGGGTGTCGGCGATGGGCGCCTTGCCCTTCGGCACCCGGGCCTCGAAGATCTCCTGGACACGGGGCAGACCCTGGGTGATGTCCTCACCCGCGACACCACCGGTGTGGAAGGTACGCATCGTCAGCTGCGTGCCGGGCTCACCGATGGACTGGGCCGCGATGATGCCGACGGCCTCGCCGATGTCGACCGACTTGCCGGTCGGCAGCGAGCGGCCGTAGCAGGCCGCGCACACGCCGAGCTTCGACTCACAGGTGAGCACGCTGCGGACCCGCACGTTCTCGACCCCCGCGGCGACCAGCTTGTCGACCAGGATCGAGTTGAGGTCGTCGCCGCGCGACACCACCCGGTTGCCGTTGGCGTCGTCGATGTTGTCGGCCAGCGTCCGGGCGTGCACGCCGGTCTCCGCGTGCGTGTGCACGATGAGGGTGCCGTCCGCGGTGCGCTCGCCGACGGCCATCGGGATGGCGCGCTCGGTGCCGCAGTCCTCCTCGCGGATGATGACGTCCTGCGAGACGTCCACCAGACGACGGGTCAGGTAACCCGAGTCGGCGGTACGCAGCGCGGTGTCGGCCAGACCCTTACGGGCGCCGTGCGTGGAGATGAAGTACTCCAGCACGGTCAGACCCTCGCGGTACGACGAGGTGATCGGCCGCGGGATGATCTCACCCTTGGGGTTGGCCACCAGACCACGGATCGCGGCGATCTGCCGGAGCTGGAGGAGGTTACCGCGGGCGCCGGAGTTGATCATGACCCAGAGCGGGTTCTCCTGCGGCAGCGCGGTCTCCATCTCCTTGGAGATCTCGTTGGTCGCCTTGGTCCAGATCTCGATGAGTTCGCCGCGACGTTCCTCGGCGGTCATCAGACCACGCTGGTACTGCTTGTCGATCCGGTCGGCCTCGACCTGGTAGCGGGCCAGGATCTCCGGCTTGCGCGGGGGACCGATGACGTCGCCCATACCGATCGTCACACCGGACCAGGTGGCCCAGTGGAAGCCGGCCTCCTTGAGCGCGTCCAGGGTCGCGGCCAGGGCGACCTTGGGGAAACGCTCGGCGAGGTCGTTGACGATCGCGGAGAGCTGACCCTTGCGGATCTCGTAGTTCACGTACCGGTAGCCCGGGGGCAGGGTCTCGTTGAAGATGACCCGGCCCAGGGTGGTCTCGACCAGGACGGACTCGCCCTCGGTCCAGCCCTCCGGAGCCTCCCACGTGCCGCCCTTGGCGCCGTTGTCGACACCGATGACGTCCCGCAGGCGCAGCTTGATGGGCGCCTGGAGGTGCAGCTCGCCGTTGTCGAACGCCATCCGCGCCTCGGCGTCCGAGCTGAACACCCGGCCCTCGCCCTTGGCACCGGGCGTCATGTGGGTCAGGTAGTACAGCCCGATGATCATGTCCTGGGTGGGCATGGTCACCGGCTTGCCGTCGGCCGGCTTGAGGATGTTGTTCGAGGACAGCATCAGGATCCGGGCCTCGGCCTGCGCCTCGGCGGACAGCGGCACGTGGACCGCCATCTGGTCACCGTCGAAGTCGGCGTTGAACGCCGTACACACGAGCGGGTGGATCTGGATGGCCTTGCCCTCGACCAGCTGCGGCTCGAAGGCCTGGATGCCGAGACGGTGCAGGGTCGGCGCACGGTTCAGCAGAACCGGGTGCTCGGAGATGACCTCTTCGAGGACGTCCCACACGACCGGGCGCTGCCGCTCGACCATCCGCTTGGCCGACTTGATGTTCTGCGCGTGGTTGAGGTCCACCAGGCGCTTCATCACGAACGGCTTGAACAGCTCCAGCGCCATCTGCTTCGGCAGGCCGCACTGGTGCAGCTTGAGCCGGGGGCCGACGACGATGACGGAACGACCGGAGTAGTCCACGCGCTTGCCGAGCAGGTTCTGACGGAACCGGCCCTGCTTGCCCTTGAGCATGTCGGACAGCGACTTCAGCGGCCGGTTGCCCGGGCCGGTGACCGGACGGCCACGGCGGCCGTTGTCGAACAGCGCGTCGACGGCCTCCTGCAGCATCCGCTTCTCGTTGTTGACGATGATCTCGGGCGCGCCGAGGTCGATCAGTCGCTTGAGGCGGTTGTTCCGGTTGATGACCCGGCGGTACAGGTCGTTCAGGTCGGAGGTCGCGAAGCGGCCACCGTCGAGCTGCACCATCGGGCGCAGGTCCGGCGGGATGACCGGAACGCAGTCCAGGACCATGCCGAGCGGGGAGTTACGGGTGTTCAGGAACGCCGCGACGACCTTGAGCCGCTTGAGCGCCCGGATCTTCCGCTGGCCCTTGCCGGTGCGGATGATCTCCCGGAGGTTCTCCGCCTCGGCGTCCAGGTCCATGTTCTGGAGCAGGGCCTTGATGGCCTCGGCGCCCATGCCACCGGTGAAGTACTCACCGAAGCGGTCGCGCAGCTCGCGGTAGAGCAGCTCGTCGGTGACCAGCTGCTTGGAGTCGAGCTTGCGGAAGGTGTCCAGCACCTCGTCGAGACGGTCGATCTCGCGCTGCGCCTTGTCCCGGATCTGGCGCATCTCGCGCTCGCCGGCTTCCTTGACCTTGCGGCGCACGTCGGCCTTGGCACCCTCGGCCTCGAGCTCGGCGAGGTCCTGCTCCAGCTTCGCGGCGCGCTTCTCGATCTCGGAGTCGCGGCTGTTCTCGGACTGCCGCTTCTCGGCGAAGATCTCGTTCTCGATGGTGGACATGTCGCGGTGACGCGCCTCGGCGTCAACGCTCGTGACCACGTACGAGGCGAAGTAAATGATCTTCTCGAGGTCCTTGGGAGCCAGGTCGAGCAGGTAGCCCAGACGGCTCGGAACGCCCTTGAAGTACCAGATGTGGGTGACGGAAGCAGCGAGCTCGATGTGGCCCATCCGCTCACGGCGGACCTTGGACCGGGTCACCTCGACGCCACAGCGCTCACAGATGATGCCCTTGAACCGGACCCGCTTGTACTTACCGCAGTAGCACTCCCAGTCCCGCTGCGGACCGAAGATCTTCTCGCAGAAGAGTCCGTCCTTCTCGGGCTTGAGGGTGCGGTAGTTGATCGTCTCGGGCTTCTTGACCTCGCCGTGCGACCACTGCCGGATGTCGTCAGCAGTCGCCAGGCCGATGCGCAACTCGTCGAAGAAGTTGACGTCGAGCACTTGGACTATCCCTCGTGTTTCGTTGCTCGGGTGAATTCAAGGCCGGCGGGTGGCGGCCCCGGTCCGTGAAGACCGGGGCCGCCTTCCGTCAGATCTCCTCGACGCTGCTGACGCCCTCGTTCGGGCGACG
This sequence comes from Actinoplanes sp. NPDC019969, assembly GCF_055562375.1. Lineage (NCBI taxonomy): Bacteria > Bacillati > Actinomycetota > Actinomycetes > Micromonosporales > Micromonosporaceae > Actinoplanes > Actinoplanes sp. NPDC019969. The sequence goes on from NZ_JBVHFK010000002.1 coordinate 627,951, forward strand.
CGACAGGTCGATACCGAGTTCCTCCGCGGCCCGGAAGACCTCGTCGTCGGTCTCACGCATCTCCAGAGCCACACCGTCGCTGGAGAGCACCTCGACGTTCAGGCACAGCGACTGGAGCTCCTTGAGAAGCACCTTGAACGACTCCGGGATTCCCGGCTCCGGGATGTTCTCGCCCTTGACGATGGCCTCGTAGACCTTCACACGGCCGAGGACGTCGTCGGACTTGATGGTGAGCAGCTCCTGCAGCGCGTACGCGGCGCCGTAGGCCTGCATGGCCCAGCACTCCATCTCACCGAAACGCTGACCACCGAACTGCGCCTTACCACCCAGCGGCTGCTGCGTGATCATCGAGTACGGGCCGGTCGACCGAGCGTGGATCTTGTCGTCGACCAGGTGGTTCAGCTTCAGGATGTAGACGTAGCCGACCGAGATCGGGTCCGGCAGCGGCTCACCCGAGCGGCCGTCGAACAGCTGCGCCTTGCCGTCGCCGTTGACCAGCCGCTTACCGTCGCGGTTGACCAGCGTCGACTCGAGCAGACCCTTGATCTCCTCTTCCTGGGCACCGTCGAAGACCGGGGTCGCGACGTTGCTGTCGGCGGGAGACTCGTGCGCCTCGATCGAGCGGAGCTGACGCTTCCACTCCTCGTCGTCGCCCTCCACCGACCAACCGGTCTTGGCGATCCACCCGAGGTGGGTCTCCAGAACCTGGCCGATGTTCATACGCGAGGGCACACCGAGCGGGTTGAGCACGATGTCGACCGGCGTGCCGTCCTCGAGGAACGGCATGTCCTCGACCGGCAGGATCTTGGAGATGACACCCTTGTTGCCGTGCCGGCCGGCGAGCTTGTCACCGTCCTGGATCTTGCGCTTCTGGGCGACGTAGACCCGGACCAGCTCGTTGACGCCGGGGGGCAGCTCGTCGCCGTCCTCGCGGGAGAACGTGCGGACACCGATGACGGTGCCGGTCTCGCCGTGCGGAACCTTCAGCGAGGTGTCCCGGACCTCCCGGGCCTTCTCACCGAAGATGGCGCGGAGCAGGCGCTCCTCCGGGGTCAGCTCGGTCTCGCCCTTCGGCGTGACCTTGCCGACCAGGATGTCGCCGGGGACGACCTCGGCGCCGATCCGGATGATGCCGCGCTCGTCCAGGTCCGCCAGCATCTCTTCGCTGACGTTCGGGATGTCGCGGGTGATCTCTTCCGGGCCGAGCTTGGTGTCACGGGCGTCGACCTCGTGCTCCTCGATGTGGATCGAGGTGAGGACGTCCTGCTGCACGAGGCGCTGCGACAGGATGATCGCGTCCTCGTAGTTGTGGCCCTCCCAGCACATGAAGGCGACGAGCAGGTTGCGCCCGAGCGCCATCTCGCCCTCGTCGGTGCAGGGACCGTCGGCGATGACCTGGCCGGCCTCGACCCGGTCACCCTCGAAGACGACCGGCTTCTGGTTGACGCAGGAGCCGGCGTTCGAGCGACGGAACTTGTGCAGCAGGTAGGTCCGGCGGTGGCCGTCGTCCTGGTGCACCGTCACGTAGTCGGCGCACAGGTCCTCGACGACACCGCTGACCTCGGCGACGACCACGTCACCGGCGTCGACGGCGGCGCGGTACTCCATGCCGGTGCCGACGAGCGGGGACTCGGCCTTGACCAGCGGCACGGCCTGACGCTGCATGTTCGCGCCCATGAGGGCACGGTTGGCGTCGTCGTGCTCGAGGAACGGGATCATCGCGGTGGCGACCGAGGTCATCTGCCGCGGCGACACGTCCATGTAGTCGACCTCCGTGCCGGGCACGTAGTCGACCTCACCGCCCTTACGGCGGACCAGGACGCGGTCCTCGGCGAAGGTGCCGTCGCTGGACAGCACGGCGTTCGCCTGGGCCTTGATGAAGCGGTCCTCCTCGTCAGCGGTGAGGTAGTGCACCTCGTCGCTGACGACACCCTCGACGACCTTCCGGTACGGCGTCTCGATGAAGCCGAACGGGTTGACCCGCGCGAACGTCGAGAGAGCGCCGATCAGGCCGATGTTCGGGCCTTCCGGGGTCTCGATCGGGCACATCCGGCCGTAGTGGGACGGGTGCACGTCGCGGACCTCGAAGCCGGCCCGCTCACGGCTCAGACCACCCGGGCCGAGCGCCGACAGACGGCGACGGTGGGTCAGACCCGCGAGCGGGTTCGTCTGGTCCATGAACTGCGACAGCTGCGAGGTGCCGAAGAACTCCTTGATCGCGGCCACGACGGGCCGGATGTTGATCAGGGTCTGCGGCGTGATCGCCTCGACATCCTGCGTCGTCATCCGCTCCCGGACGACGCGCTCCATCCGGGACAGGCCGACGCGGACCTGGTTCTGGATGAGCTCGCCGACCGTCCGCAGACGCCGGTTGCCGAAGTGGTCGATGTCGTCCGCTTCGTAACCGTCCTCACCGGCGTGCAGCCGGCAGAGGTAGTCGACGGTCTTGACGATGTCTTCCTCGGAGAGCGTGCCCCGAACGATCGGGACATCGATCTCGAGCTTCTTGTTGAACTTGTAACGGCCGACCTTGGCGACGTCGTACCTCTTCGGGTTGAAGAAGAGGTTGTCGAGCAGGGTCTGCGCGTTCTCGCGCGTCGGCGGCTCGCCGGGGCGCAGCTTGCGGTAGATGTCTAGCAGGGCCTCGTCCTGCCCCGCGATGTGGTCCTTCTCCAGCGTCGTCATGAGCAGCTCGGACCAGCCGAACCGCTCACGGATCTGGTCCGCCGACCAGCCGATCGCCTTGAGCAGGACGGTGACGGCCTGCCGGCGCTTGCGGTCGATGCGGACACCCACCGTGTCGCGCTTGTCGATGTCGAACTCCAGCCAGGCACCCCGGCTCGGGATGACCTTGACGCTGGTGAGGTCGCGGTCGGAGGTCTTGTCCGGCTCCTTGGTGAAGTACACGCCCGGCGAACGGACGAGCTGACTCACCACGACCCGCTCGGTGCCGTTGATGACGAACGTCCCCTTGGGGGTCATCATCGGGAAGTCACCCATGAACACGGTCTGGCTCTTGATCTCGCCAGTGGTGTTGTTGGTGAACTCCGCGGTCACGAACAGCGGGGCACAGTAGGTCAGGTCCTTCTCCTTGCACTCCTCGATCGAGGCCTTGACCTCGTCGAAGCGCGGGGATGAGAAGGACAGCGACATGGTGCCGGAGAAGTCCTCAATGGGACTGATCTCTTCGAGGATCTCTGCGAGGCCCGAGTGGGCATGCGGGTCGTCCGTCGTCCGGGCCTGCCACGCCTCGTTGCCGACCAGCCAGTCGAACGAATCCGTCTGGAGGGCGAGGAGGTTGGGGACCTCTAGCTGCTCGGTGATCCGGCCGAAAGAGACCCGGCGGGGTGCGTAAGCGCTCGACGTACGGCTGGTCTTCGCAGGGCGGGAAGCTGCCAAGATGCGTCCTTCCGAGGACCGGTGCTGCTATGCGGCTGAGTTGCTGGTGCAACTGGTCTGCGTGCACTCCAATGAGCCCCCAAGAGAGTTATCCACATGGATATCTCAGTCGAAGGCAAGGCAGAAGGCAGCGCAAACTAGCAGTGTAGCCGCTCGGCTAACCGCTGTCCAGCCCACACCGGAGGTCGCCTGCGGAACGTGCCTCCGCCGGCCTCTGGCCTGCGGGGCCGCTCAGAAACGCGGCAACAATCCTCGGTGCCGGCCCAACCGGGCATCGGGTATGACCCTGTTACCCATCGGGCGGCTGTCGCAAGCGCGGAAACTTGCTGATGTCAGCGTGCCTGTCCGCCGACACACAGTCAAGGGCTGTGCCGCGGGTCGGACGGTCGCGGTCATCCACTCGACGCACCAAACGGACCTTAACGCATGAATAGCGGCCTTTGAGAGCCTTTGCCGCCCGCTGTGCAATCCGGTCCGTACCGCCGCCCTGACCTGCCGGGACACCCGGGATACAGCGATGGCGGAGATCCTGAGTCGGATCTCCGCCATCGACAGATAACGCTCTGGAGCGTCAGATCACTTGAGGGTGACCTTGGCGCCTTCGCCCTCGAGCTTGGCCTTGGCGGCCTCGGCCTTCTCCTTGTTGACACCCTCGAGGATCGCCTTCGGGGCGGACTCGACGGCGTCCTTGGCCTCCTTGAGGCCCAGGCCGGTCAGCTCACGCACGACCTTGATGACCTGGATCTTCTTGCCACCGTCGCCCTCGAGGACAACGTCGAAGGAGTCCTTCTCGGCCTCGGCCTCGGCCGGGGCGGCACCCGGAGCGGCGGCGACGGCGACCGGGGCGGCAGCCTTGACGTCGAAGACGTCCTCGAACTGCTTCACGAACTCGGAGAGCTCGATCAGGGTCATTTCCTTGAAGGCCTCGAGCAGGTCTTCGGTGCTGATCTTCGCCATGGTGGCTACCTTTCCTAAGAACTTTTGATGTTTAACGGTTCACGCGGAGGCTCAGGCCTCAGCGGAACCGGCCTGCTCGCGCTGCGCCCGCAGAGCGTCGACCGTGCGCACCGTCTTGGTGAGGGGCGCCTGGAAGGTGGCAGCGGCCTTGCTCAGGTTCGCCTTCATGGCGCCGGCCAGCTTGGCCAGCAGAACCTCACGGGACTCGAGGTCAGCGAGCTTGTTGACCTCGTCCGCCGTGATGGCCTTGCCCTCGAAGACACCGCCCTTGATGACGAGAACGGGGTGGGCCTTGGCGAAGGCACGAAGGCCCTTGGCCGCCTCGACCACGTCACCGTTCACGAAGGCGAGCGCGGTAGGACCGGTGAACAGCGCGTCGAGACCCTCGATACCCGCGTCGGTAGCAGCACGCTTCGCGAGCGTGTTCTTGGCGACGGCGTACTTGTTCTCGCCGCCCAGCGACCGCCGGAGCTCGGTGAGCTCCTTCACGGTGAGGCCGCGGTATTCGGTCAACACGGTGGCCGCGGAGGCACGGAAGTGATCCGTGAGCTCAGCGACGGCCGAAGCCTTGTCGGCCCGGACCGGCTTGTCCGCCATGTCCCTCCTCTCTCAGTGCTTGAGCCACTGGTCGAGAGGGTCCGTGCAAAACAAAACGCCCCGGGCACAGGGCACGGGGCGGACTCGAGAACGCGCATGAGCGCAGTTGTCGATCACGAACCGTTCTCCCTGCGCAGGACGCCCGCTTGCAGCGGGACCTTCGGCCGCGACGTCCGCCTTGACGACGGGTGTTGCGGCGACCAGCGGTCTATGGGTGGAACTTCGTGTTGAACAGTACGCGGCACTACCGCCGAAAACCAAATCGGCCCCCGCGTGTGGGGGTACGCCCGAACTCGACACGCTGAAGTGGCGTCAGGATCGGGTGCGGCGCAGCCGGGCATAGAGCGCGAGGACCACCGTGGACCAGGCCACACTCCACACGGCGAGCAGGGCGAACGCGCCGGCCCCGGAGAGCGGCACCGTGGCCAGCTCGCGGGCGGTCGCCATCACCGGCGGCACCAGCCAGGGCGCGATCGAATCCCGCAGGCCGAACACGATCGTCAGGATCGAGCCGGTGGCCAGGACCGCGACACCCGGCAGCACCCGGCGGGTCACGGCCCGGCCGGCCAGCGCCCCGAGCGCCACCGCGGCGGCGACGGCCAGCAGATGCGCCAGGAGCCCGAGCAGGACACCGGTCGAGGTCGGCGGTTCGCCGCTGCCCGGTTCCGGCGGGCGGATCCCGTGGAACAGCCACGGGGTGCCCATCGCCAGCAACGACACGGCCAGCGCCAGGACCGTCGCGGCGAGGATGCCGGCGGCGGCCTCCCGGAACGGGCCGACGGCGAGCCGAGCCAGGTGCCGCTGCCCGTCCGGCTCGGTGTCCAGCAGGACCTTGGCGAGCCAGGCCAGGATCGGGAACAGGCACACGGCCGAATAGCCGTAGGCGCTGGCCGCCGTCGACGGGCCACCGCCGTAGATCACCGACAGGACGGCCAGAACGGCGATCAGCGGGGCGAGCGCGCGGCCACCCCGCAGAAAGCCGGCCAGCCTCATCCGGGCGAGCGCGATCATCGCCCCTCCCTCTCCGCGGTTTCCTTTTCCGGTACGCCCGGAGCGTCTCCGATCGGTGCAGACCCCGAGTCCCCGGCCCGGCCGTGCTCGCGCGTGCCGCCGGAACGGTCGCCGGTGGTCGCGGTGGGGTGCTCGTCCCGTACCCCCAGAACGCGGTGGCCCTCGGCACGAAGCCGGTCCATCGCCGCGAGCGCCTCGTCCCGCCGGACCGCCACTTCGACCACCACCTCGTCACCACCCACCTCTCCCCCACCGTCCCGCGCCCGGGAGGAGGCCGGCGGGGCCGTTCCGCCCACCGCTCTCTCGCCGTCCCATGCCCGGGAGGAGGACGGCGGAGCCGTTCCGCCCACCTCTCCCCCACCGTCCCGAGCCAGGGAGGAGGGTGGCGGAGCCGTTCCGCCCGCCGCGGCACGCGCGGGCGCCGTGGGAGAGGCGGATGCGAGGACCGGGGTGGGCTGGTGCAGGGTGTGGTCGGTGATGGTCCAGTGCAGGGCGCCGGGAAGGTTGGCGATCTCGCCGCGGTGGTCGCTGACCAGGACCGTGCCACCGGCTGCGGTGACCTCGGCGACCAGTTGCGGGATCAGTTCGCGGGAGGGGGCGTCCAAGCCCTCCCACGGCTCGTCGAGGACCAGCAGGCCGGGTGGGGCCAGCAGCGCCTGGGCGAGACCGACCTTCTGGGCGGTGCCCTTGGACAGCTCCGGCAACGGGGTCTCGGTGAAGGCGGCCAGGCCCAGACGGTCGATCCACGGGTCGGCGGCGGTGGCGGGCAGGTCACGGATCCCGGCCATCGCGCGGAGGTAACCGAGGGTGGTGAACGGCTGGGCCGCGGGGAACCGCTCCGGCACCCAGCCGACCACGGCGGGCCGGTCGCGGATCACGCCGCGGGACGGGCGCAGCACCCCGGCGGCCAGCTGGAGCAGGGTGGACTTGCCCGCACCGTTGCGGCCGAGCAGCACGAACGTCCGGCCCGGATCGAGGGACGCGTCGATGTCGTGCAGGATCCAGGGGGCGCGGCGGGCGTACCGGAACCAGACCTTGTCGAAACGCACGGCCGGAAGCCTCTCACAGAACGTGGCCCCGACGCAGGCCCGGAAACGCCGCGAACCCCCGGGGAGTCCCCGGGGGTTCGCGGTCGAGCTGGATCAGGCGTTGGCGTCGCCGCGCAGGTTCTTCTGCACGTTCGGGTCCACCTGGACGCCGGGGCCCATCGTGGTGGCGACGGTGACCTTCTTCAGGTACTTGCCCTTGGCCGCGGACGGCTTCGAGCGGAGGACCTCGTCCAGCACCGCGGCGTAGTTGTCGATCAGCTGCTCGGCCGAGAAGGAGGCCTTGCCGATGATCAGGTGCAGGTTCGAGTGCTTGTCCACCCGGAAGGTGATCTTGCCGCCCTTGATCTCGTTGACGGCCTTGGTCACGTCGACCGTGACGGTGCCGGTCTTCGGGTTCGGCATGAGGCCACGCGGGCCGAGGATCCGGGCGATCCGGCCGATCTTGGCCATCTGGTCCGGCGTCGCGATCGCGGCGTCGAAGTCCAGCCAGCCACCCTGGATCCGGGCGACGAGCTCGTCGGTGCCGACCTCGTCGGCGCCGGCCGCGAGGGCCTCCTCCGCCTTCGCACCCTGGGCGAAGACGATGACGCGGGCGGTCTTACCGGTGCCGTGCGGCAGGTTGACGGTGCCGCGGACCATCTGGTCGGCCTTACGCGGGTCGACACCGAGGCGCATCGAGACCTCGACGGTGGCGTCGAACTTGACCGGGTTGGTGTCCTTGGCCAGAGCGATCGCGTCCTTGGGCTCGTAGAGCTTGTTCGCGTCGATCTTCTCGGCTGCGGCGCGGTACGCCTTGCTGCGCTGTGCCATTTCTCTTTACTCCTGTGGTAGTTGGCGGGGCCGCACGACGGCGGCCCCTCCCACTGATCTCGCCGGGGATCCGGCGATCAGATCTTGGTGACCTGGTTGAAGTTCAGCTCGACCGGAGTCTCCCGGCCGAAGATCGACACCAGGACCTTGAGCTTCTGCTGGTCGGCGTTGATCTCACTGATCGACGCCGGCAGCGAGGCGAACGCGCCGTCGGTGACGGTGACCGAGTCGCCGACCTCGAAGTCGAGGACCTTGACCTCGGGCTTCGCCTTCTTCTCCTCGGCCTGGACGGCCGGGGCCAGCCACTTCAGCACCTCGTCGAGGGAGAGCGGGGCCGGGCGGTCGACCCGGTCGGTGGCGCCCACGAAGCCGGTGACACCGGGCGTGTTGCGCACGCACGAGTACGACTCGGGGGTCAGGTCCATCCGGACCAGGATGTAGCCGGGGAAGACCTTGGCCTGCACCTGGTTGCGCTTGCCGTTCTTGACCTCGACCTCTTCGCGGGTCGGGACCTCGACCTGGAAGATGAAGTCCTCCATGTCGAGGCTCGTGATCCGGGTCTCGAGGTTGGTCTTGACCTTGTTCTCGTAACCGGCGTACGAGTGGACCACGTACCAGTCGCCGGGCGCGTACCGCAGCTTCTGCCGCAGCTCCTTGACCGGGTCGTAGTCCTCTTCGACCTCGGGCGCCTGGATCTCCTCGACCTCAGCCTCGGCCTCGGCCGGCGAGTCGGCCGCCTCTACCGACTCGTCGGTCTCCAGCGACGACGGCTCGTCACCGTACTGCGCGGTCTCGTCGTCGTACTCAGGCACGCTCGCTCACTTCCAGAATGTCTATCGGTCCTGACTGGCGGGGACACGCTCCGCGTGGATCAGCCCAGGGCGGCGAGGATGGCCTTACCGAAGGCGTAGTCCAGGCCGGCCACCAGGGCCGTCATGATCACCACGAAAACGATCACCACGCTGGTGTAGGTCAGCAGCTCCTTGCGGGTCGGCCAGATGACCTTGCGCAGCTCGCTGACCACCTCGCGGAAGAAGCCGCCGATCCGGCCGAACGGGCCCTTGCCCCGGGCCTTCTTGGCCTTCGAGCTGTCCGCGTCCTTCGCCTCGGCGAGCGCGACGCCACCGTCACGGCTCGTCAGCGCGTCGTCGGCGTTGTCATCGGGAACCTCATCGCCGGCAACGTCGTGGCCGAGCGCGTCGTCGCCCGGGACGTCGTCACCGGGCCGGTCCTTCTCGGCCACTTCGCCCTACTTCCGTCATGGTGGTCCTGATGCTCCCGTCAGGGCTCGACCGGACGCGGAGTTTGTGCGGACCGCGCACCGGGCGGGCACGTCGAGGAGGATTGCGCAGGGGTGACAGGACTTGAACCTGCAGCCTGCGGTTTTGGAGACCGCTGCTCTGCCAATTGAGCTACACCCCTTTGCGGAACCTGACGCCTCACGGCTTCAGAGCCCCACGGCGCACCAGTGTACGGGTACGCCCGGCGTTATCCCAACCCGGGCTACCGCTTCCTGACAAGCGCCTGTGCCATGGACAGTACCTTGTCCCCGTTGCACGTCGCAGTCAGGCTCAGCCGAGTGTGTCCTTCCTCGGTGATCTCCTTGATCGTGGCGCTCACCACGACCTCGGTCCCCTCGTCGGTGTCGGGCACCGGAACAGGGCGGCTGAACCGAACACCGAACTCCACGACCGCGTCCGGGGCGCCGGCCCACGTGGTGACGGCACGGCCCACCAGAGCCATCGTGAACATGCCGTGCGCGATGACACCGGGCAGCCCGACGCCGGTGGCGGTCCGGTCGCTCCAGTGGATCGGGTTGAAATCGCCCGAGGCGCCCGCGTAACGCACCAGGTCGGCCCGGGTCACCCGGAAGGTCTGCGGCTCCAGCTCTGCGGTCATCAGCCCTCTCCTCGCACCACGAGTTTCGACCAGACGGTCACGACCGGTTCGCCGGCCTCGGTGGTCACGTCGGTGCGGGTGGTCAGGAACTCGTGCCCGCCCCGGCTGGTGATCTCCTCGACCGTGTTGACGCAGACCAGCGCGTCACCGGCGACGACCGGGCGCTGGTACGCGAAACGCTGGTCGCCGTGGACGACCCGGCTGTAGTCGACGCCGAGCGCGGGGTCGGCCACCACGTCACGGCTGGCCGCCATCGTGATCGCGACCGGGAAGGTGGGCGGGGCCACCACATCGGCGTATCCGAGGGCGCGTGCGGCTTCGGGGTCGTGGTACTCCGGGTCGGTGGCGCCGATCGCCCGGGCGAACTCCCGGATCTTCTCGCGGCCGACCAGGTAGGGCTCGGTGGGCGGCCAGCTGCGGCCGACGAAGGACTGGTCCATAGGCATGTCCACAAACTACCGGCCGGACCCGGTGAAGATATAGCACTACGAGTGCAGAAATATTCCGCGTACTGCGGAAACAGCACTGCGCCGCCCGGAGTGAATCCGGGCGGCGCAGTGACGAAGCTGGGTGCTGGGATCAGCGGGTCTCGCGGTGCAGGGTGTGCTTCCCGTCACGCGGGCAGAACTTCTTCAGCTCCACGCGGTCGGGGTCGTTGCGCCGGTTCTTCTTGGTGATGTAGTTCCGGTCCTTGCACTCCGTGCACGCCAGGGTGATCTTCGGACGGACGTCGGTCGCCTTGGCCACGGCGGGGTGCCTTCCTGCTAACGGGGTTCTTACTGACGACGAACCAGCGTAGACGCTCGGTCCGCCGTTTCGCAAAGTGGGGCCCCGGATGGGGATCCACAAGAGGAGAAAGTAGCGGTGGCCGGAATTGAACCGGCGACACAGCGATTATGAGCCGCTTGCTCTGCCATCTGAGCTACACCGCCGAGCTCCAAGTCCAGCTCCAGGCGGAACGAACCTGGTAGAGCCCCCTTACGGAATCGAACCGTAGACCTTCTCCTTACCATGGAGACGCTCTGCCGACTGAGCTAAGGGGGCTTGCTTGCGATCTCTCGCTCGCTTGCAGAAGTAAGACTACACGGCCCGGGAGCGGGGGTGAAATCAGTACCCCCCTTTGCTTGAAACGGCTGGTCAGATCACTGCGCGGAGCCGGCGGACCTCACCGGTCGGAGTGGACTCCGGCTCGGTCTGGGCGTTCAGCCAGGCTTCCAGCCGTTCGAACGGCAACGGCCGGCTGAACAGGTAACCCTGGCCGATCTCGCAGCCCATCTCCTCGAGCAGCTCCAGGGTCAGCTCGCTCTCCACGCCCTCGGCCACGACGGTGAGGCCGAACTCACGGGACAGCCCGATCACGGCCCGGACGATCGCCAGGTCGCCGGAGTCCGTCGCCATTCCCTGCACGAAGCTGTCGTCGATCTTCACCTCGTGCACCGGCCACTGCCGCAGATAGGCCAGTGAGGAGGCGCCGGTGCCGAAGTCGTCCACGCTCAGCCGCACACCCAGGTCACGCAGCCGGTAGAGGGACGGCAGGACCCGCTCGATGTCGCTCAGCATGCCCGGCTCGGAGATCTCGAAGGTCACCAGGCCGGGTTCGACCCCGTGCTCCTCCAGCAGCTCCCGGACCAGCTCGGGGAACCGGGAGTCGAGCAGGATCCGGGCCGACAGGTTCACCGCGATGGAGAACGGCCGCTCCGCGTCGGACCAGGTCCGGCAGCGCCGCAGGCCGGCGGCCAGCACCACCTCGGTGAGACGGGCCAGCTGGCCGGTGTGCTCGGCCACCGCCACGAAATCCTCCGGGGCGACCTCGCCGTGCGCCGGGTGCACCCAGCGGGCCAGGCACTCCACACCCACCACGTGCCGGTCGGCCAGCGTCACCTTGGGCTGGAAGTAGACCTCCAGCTGGTCGTTCTCGAGAGCGCGGCGCAGATCCGCGGCGATGCCGAGGCGGCGGACCGCACGGGACTCCAGGGCGGGGTGGAAGGGCTGGACGCCGTACGGCAGGACCTTGGCGGCGTTGGCGGCCAGCTCGGCCCGCTGCAACAACGTCTCCGGGTCGCTGCCGTGATCGGGGTAGACCGAGACGCCGACGGCGGTGTTCACGTCCAGGGTGAGCGAGCCGACGGCCATCGGGCCGCGCAGGCGCTCGCGCATCCGGGTGGCGATCTCGATGGTGGCGTCGATGCTCGGCGCCCGGAGTGTCACCACGAACTCGTCGCCGCCGATCCGGCCGACCAGCGCGCCCGAGTCGGCGATCCGCCGGAGCCGGTCGGCCGTCTCGCTGAGCAGCTTGTCACCGGCGGCGTGGCCCATCGACTCGTTGACGTTGCGCTGGCCGTCGACGTCGAACAGCATGATCGCGACGACCTCGTCCTCGACCCGGACCTTCACCGCCTCGGCGAGCGCGTCGATCACCCGGCGCCGGTTCGGCAGGCCGGTGAGACGATCGTGGTAGGCGTCGTGGCGCAGCCGGTCGACCAGCCGGGAGTTCTCGACGGCGACCGCGGCGTGCGCGGCGATCGTCTCCATCACCTGCACGTCCGTGTCGCGGAAGGTCCGGTTGTCGCCGAGCCGGTTGGCGACCTGCAGCGTCCCGATCGTGGCCTGGCCGGAACGCAACGGGATGACGATGACGTCCTTGACCTTCGCCGCCCGGAGCGCGTCCCGCAGATCGCCCGTCTCGGCGAAGCTCCCACCGACCGCCACGGCCGCGCCGGTCTCCACCGCCCGCACCCGGATCTGCTCGGGGACCGGCGAGATGTCCAGCAGGCCCTTGCCCTCGACCCAGGCCGTGAGCAGCACCTCGGGATGCCTGCCCTGCGGGCTGAGCCACAGCGTGGCGAACTCCGACTGCATGAGCGAACGGACCCGGCCGAGCAGAACGTCCGGCAGGCCGCTGCGGCCGCTCTCGTCCCGGACCGCCTGGGTCAGCTCGTAGACCTCGGCGAGCGTCTGGTGCCGGCGGAAGAACTCGGCGTACGACCGGAGGACCGTCACCAGGGCGGCGACCAGGATCGCCAGCAGGAGCGCCGACCAGGGCGTCTCCTCGAGCGCGACCAGGAAGATCAGGGCGATCACCGCGTTGATCGCGAAGACGGCGATCGCGGAGAAGCCGGCGCGGATCACGTCCCGGCTGGTGCGCAGGCTCTGCACCAGGGCGAACACACCGGCGAGGCAGAACAGCTCGACCAGGAAGTTCACTGTGCCGCCGGCGGCGAGGAGCGCCCAGGTGCGCGGGCCGGCATCGGTGAGGTCAGGGAAGAGGGCGAGCAGGAGGTAGGCCGCGCTGATCCCGGCGGCCGCCTTGGCGACGTTGAACGACAGCTTCGTCGCCGGGAACCTCGCCTGATAGTGGTGCACCAGACTGGCGCTGCTCACCACCAGGATCGCCATCACCGGTGGCAGATAGAAGAGTGCCAGCACCAGTGGAATATCGGTCACCACGACGGAGAAAGTGCTCCGCCAGATGACGATGTTGAAGATGTCCCGATAGGCGAGAAGGTAAGCGGCGAAGAAAATGAGGGCCAGTGGCCAGGCCCGGTACCAATCCGGTTCCGAGATCCAGAAACCCGCGGCGCAGACGACGGCGAAGAACCCCAGCGGGAGCGTGATCAGCCATGCCCGCTGTGCCGTGCCTTGCCGTGCCCGGGATTGCTCGGACATCGAGAACCCTCTCTAGCCAGCGAGCCGCCCCGGTCCGTCAGTAACTAAGGCGGAGAACCTCAGGTCCACTCGAGGGTGAGGGTCCTCTGAACGGCGGCACTGCTGTCGTCGGTCGTGACCGCCCCGATGGCCACACCACCGAAGACGACCGCGAGCACGAAAACCAAGCCGACAAAGCGGCTCCGCTTCCTCGGTGACATGGCTCGCTCCTCTAGTTCATGAATCGCATCGGAGTGGGGGTTACATGATGGTGCCACACCGGTTGTGCGACTGGCAGCGTTCATCGGCGGGTCGCGACGGCGCTCCGGCAAAACCTGGCCGAACGGTTGAGCAGACCCCTGGGCACACCCCTGAAAGATTGGCGGTTTTGTGGCCGATTTAAGAGGAGAAGTGAACAGCTTTCGCGACATGGCGTCAGGACGGCTTGACGTCAAGGCGACCTGACGAAAGACTCGGCGGATGGGAGACCCGGACGAACTGGAGCGAGAGCACACCCTCACCACCGCCACCCACCGATACGACGTCCTACGAATGCGGGACGCCCTCGCCGCGATGGAGCCCGACGACGAGCCGGCCCTCTCCCGCGAGGAGACCCTGGAGATGCTCGCGCTCAGCGAGGTGATCATTCGCAAGGCGGGGTACGGGCGGCAGGCCATGATCCGGTCGGCCCGCGGCGCCGGCGCCTCCTGGTCGCAGATCGGCACCGCCCTCGGCACCAGCAAACAGGCCGCCTGGGAATCCCATCAGCGCTGGATCGACGACCAGGCCCGCCAGCACAGCCAGACCGGTTACCAGGGATTCGACCCGGCCACCGAGGCACGGGCGCGCGGCCTCGCCGGGCAGCCGGACTGAGTCAGTCGCCGGTGGCGGCGGGGCGGTCCGTGTGGCTGTACTGCGACCAGGAGCCGGGGTAAAGGCGGCCCGCACCCAGGCCGGCGTGCTCCAGGGCGATCAGGTTGTGGCAGGCGGTCACGCCGGACCCGCAATACGAGATCACGTCGGCGGAGGCGTCCACCCCGACCGAGGCGAACCGCTCACGCAGCTCGGCCACCGGCAGGAACCGGCCGTCAGCGCCGACGTTGTCCCGGCACGGCAGGTTGCGGGCGCCCGGGATGTGACCGGCGCGCGGGTCGACCGGCTCGGCGTCACCACGGAACCGGGACCGGTCACGGGCGTCCAGCACGATCGAGGGACCGGCGGCCGCCTCCGCCAGCGAGGCCAGCCGGTCGGCAGGCCACGGGCGGGCGGTGAACGAGGCCGGCGGGCGGGACGGCGCCTCGGTGCTCAGCTCGCCCGACCAGGCGGTCAGGCCACCGTCCAGCAGCGCGGCGTCGTGTCCGATCGCCCGGAGCAACCAGACCAGCCGGGCGGCCACCACGCCGCCTGCGTCATCGTACGCAATAACCTGATCTTGATCGTGAATGCCGGCCGCCGACATCGCCGCCGCGAACACCTCCGGATCCGGCAGCGGATGGCGGCCGTCGGCGGGCGTCGCCGGCCCGGCCAGAGCGGAGTCCAGATCGATGAAAACCGCGCCCGGCAGGTGCCCCCGCTCGTAGGCCGCCCGGCCGGAACGACCGTCCAGGTACCACCGGACGTCGGCGAGCACCACGGGACGATCCCGGATCCAGGACGCGTCCACCACCGGATCGATCACCACAGACCCCTAATCGCTCGCCAGACCCAGTCGCACACCGAAACCGAGCAGGACCGCGCCGGTCCCGGCATCGACGGTACGCCGCACGGCGCGCCGCGCCAGGAAACCACGCGCGGCCTGCGCCCCCAGAATGATCACGGTGAACCAGAGCAGACCCTCGACGTCGTGCACCAGCGCCAGCAGCAGGCCGGTGCCCAGCGGATCCGCGCCCGGCGGGACGAACTGCGGCAGAACCGCCAGATAGAACGCGCCGACCTTGGGATTGAGCAGGTTGGTCAGCAGCCCCCGGCCGAACGTGCTCCACACCGTCGGCGCACTCGGCGCCGGCTCGGCCTCGGCGGCGCCCCGGTCACGCCGCAACGCGTCCCGGATCATCCGCGCCCCGAGATAGATCATGTAGGCCGCGCCGGCCACCCGCAGCACCGTGTAACCGACAGTCGACGCGGCCAGCAGCGCGGACGCGCCCACCGCGGCCGCCGCACCCCAGGCCAGAGCGCCGGCGCCGATGCCCAGCGCGGTCGCGAAAGCCGGGCCACGGCCCATCGTGACCGCGGCCCGCAGCACCAGAGCGGTGTCCAGCCCCGGAGTGATCGTCAGCAGCGCGCCCAGCACGGCGAACGAGAGAACGGCATCGAGCAGGTCCATGGGCCATTCGTAGCCGCTTGTCTCCCCCCGGCCGCATCGTTGGTGCCGTGAATCACATCCCGGACGGGCCACCGGCTCGTGGCTGCTGCCCGGCACGGCCCCGCGCACCCGGCCGGAAACACACCACGGCCACCGCGACCAGGCCCATCGCCAGCACGGCAGCGACCGTCGCCGCGACATCAGCCAGCAGCGACATCCCGAACGAGAACACCAGCAGGGCCAGCCCGAACAACAGGTGGTAACCGCCCGCCGCTCGCGGCGTGCGGACGGCACGCGCGATCACCGACGGCGCATGACCGGTGATCGCCATCCGGGCGCCCAGCACCACCAGCACCAGCCCTGCCAGAGCCGCCGCCTTGCTCATCCACCCAGTCTGCGCTCGTGCCGCTTCCCGGATACGCCGTTCGTGGCGGCCGACTCTCCACGGAGCCGGCCGTCCCTCTCAGCGATAGTTGTTGAACTGCAGGGCGACGCCGAAGTCCTCCTGCTTGAGGAGCGCGATCACAGCCTGCAGGTCGTCCCGCTTCTTACCGGTGACCCGAAGCTGGTCGCCCTGGATCTGAGCCTGCACACCCTTCGGGCCCTCGTCCCGGATCTTCTTGCTGATCGCCTTGGCCTTGTCGGCCTCGATGCCCTCAACCACCTTCAGGTCGATCTTGTAGGTCTTGCCGGACTGCCGCGGCTCACCGGCGTCCAGTGACTTCAGCGAGATGTTGCGCTTCACCAGCTTCTCCTTGAAGACGTCGAGCGCGGCCGTGGCCCGCTCCTCCGTCTCCGAGGTGATGGTGAACGCCTCACCCGACTTGGCCACCGTGGTTCCCGTCCCCCGGAAGTCGAACCGGGTGGCGAGCTCCTTCTCCGCCTGGTTGAACGCGTTGTCGACCTCCTGCCGGTCGACCTTGCTCACGATGTCGAACGACGGGCTGGCTGCCATGATCAGACTCCTGCGGCTGGATGCTTGTCGATGCTGTCCTACGGGCGTACTCCGGCCCGCGACATGCCGACCGTACCCGGTTGTTGAAGCCGTTCGCGCTACGGCTATTCTTATGTCCGCTGCCGCGGGAAACTGCGGTGGTTGCCCAGGCGGGTTGCCCGAGCGGCCAATGGGAGCGGACTGTAAATCCGTCGCGAAAGCTACAGAGGTTCGAATCCTCTACCCGCCACAGGCAAATAGAACGGCCCCGAGATCAGCGGAAACGCGGTCCGGGGCCGTTCTCGTTGGGACGGGTGGTGGCGTGGCTATTTCTCTCGCATGGGGCCCTGGCAACCGCTGGCCGACCGGGTGACTCGTCTCCAGGCGCCACGTGTACCGGGTCTCTACCGTGTGCGGGTCGCCGGTGACGGCAGCGGATCGGCGTACGTCGGGCAGTCCTCGAACCTTCGCCGGCGGCTCAGCCGGTTGAGTGTTCTCTACCGGGACGAAGTTCCGTTCAACGACCTGCCTCTGGGTGATGCGAACCGTCCACGATGCCGCGTTCGAGTTCTCGGTGGCCGAGGTTCCCGGGGACGTCGTGGCGCTCAAGACGGCCGAGTGTGTCGTGGTGTCGCGGCATCGAGTGGTCCTGGGCTCCCCTCCCCGGCCGCGCCCCGGCTCAGCTGCTGGAAGTCGAGTGTGACCTCATCGCCGGTCATGCCCTGTTCCTGGGCTCCGCGCCGGAGGCTCAGTTCCTCGGGTAGCCGGAAAGACGTTTCTCGATCTCGGCGCGCATCGAAGGCGGGAGGGCGTCGGCGACCAGGAGGCGGGACAGGTTCTCCGGGTTGTGCATGTAGATGTCGAAGGCCTCGGCCAGGGTCAGGCCGTGCTCCGGGCGCTCGAAGACCTCGATGGAATCGCCGGGGCTGATCTCGCCGCCCTGGAGGATGCGCAGGTAGGCGCCGGTGCGGTTGGAGGCGGCGAAACGTTTGAGCCAGCGGGGCTCGCCCATCCGGTGCTGGAAGGTGGCGCACGGGATGCGGCCGAACGTGGTCTCCAGAATCACCGAGTCGCCGACGCGCCAGCGGTCGCCGATGACGGCGTTGTAGAGGTCCAGGCCCTCGGTGGTGAGGTTCTCGCCGAACAGGGCGGGTGGCAGGTCGCGGGAAAGCTCCGCGGACCACCAGGCGTAGTCCTCGATGGCGTACGCATAGATGGCCTGATCGTCGCCGCCGTGGTGCTTGATGTCGCCGATGAAGTCGCCGACCACGCCGCTGTGCAGGCCGGTGAACTTCGGGCCGGGGGCGCGGACCGTCACGGCGTGGTCGACCGGGCGTTTGCCGATGCCGGTCTCGTTGGCGCCCTTGGCCGGGTTCGGCTCGGCTCCGCCGACGTTCAAGGAGAGGACGATTCCGCTGGTCATGAGGGGATCTCCCGGGTAACTGATCAGGTGGTCAGATCGGTGAAGCGGATCACGTCGATCCCGCCGGCGTCCAGCGCATTACCGGGGACCTCGCCGGCCGGGAATCGGTTCGCGGGGGACGTACACCAGTGGGTCTCGCAAGCGCAAGGCGACGCGGACCGTGAGACGAAGGGGTGCCGGGTCATCGCGACCAGGTCTTGGCGATGCGGGCCAGGCTGTCGATCCGGGTGGCGGGGTCGTAGACCGAGCCGGCCAGCATGAGCTCGTCCGCGCCGGTGCGCTCGACCAGCGCGTCCAGGGCGGCGACGACCTCCTCGGCGGTGCCCGCGTACTGCGTGCCGGGCAGCGACTCCAGGACGGACCGGTCCAGGTCGGTGAGCTCACGATCGGCGGCCGCCTCCGGGGACACCATCGGGCCGAGACGGCCGGTCCGCAGACTGAGCGCCATGATCCGGCTGGGACCGGCCAGGAACTGCGCCTCCTCGGTGGTCTCGGCGGCCAGCACCGAGGCACTGACCATCACCCACGGGCGGGGGTAGCGCGGGGACGGCTGGAAACCCTCCCGGTACAGGTGCAGGGCGCTGTCCACGTCGGAGGACATGGCGAAGTGGTACGCGTAACAGAACGGCAGGCCGAGCGCGGCGGCGATCTGGGCGCCGTAGGTGGACGAGCCGAGCATCCACACCTCGGGGAACGTCTCCGGAGCCGGGGTCGCGGCCAGCCGGGACGACGGCACCCGGGCGTCGCCGAGCAGGCCCAGCAGTGTTTTCAGATGCTCCGGGAAGTGCTCGACGGTCAGGTACGGCGAGACGCCGCGGAGCGCGGCAGCGGTGGCCTGGTCGGTGCCGGGCGCACGGCCGATCCCCAGGTCCACCCGGCCCGGGTAGAGCGCCTCGAGCAGGGCGAACTGCTCGGCCACCACGAACGGCATGTGGTTGGGGAGCATCACGCCGCCGGAACCGACCCGGATGTCCCGGGTATGCGCGGCGATCGCGCCGATCAGGACGGGCGGCGAGGTCGACGCGACGGCCGGCATGTTGTGGTGCTCGGCGACCCAGAAACGAAGGTAGCCCAGCTCGTCGGCGGCCCTGGCGATCTCGATGGTGCCGCGCAGCGCGTCGGCGCTGCCGTGTCCCTCGCGCACCGTGGCCAGGTCGAGCACGGACAGGGGGACGCGGGTCGGTGCGGTCATGCGGGACTCAATCTTTCCGGTTCTGGTTGCGGATCGCCTGGGTGCCGACGGTCACCGCGCCGAGCGCGGCGCCCGGCACCAGCAGCCAGAGCGGCCACGGATAGACCAGGTCGACGGTGACGGCGACCAGGATGTAGGCGACGACGTTGATCGCGGCGACGGCGCCCCAGACGGTCCAGAGAACGATCAGGGCGGTGGGCAGGCGACGGGCGTCCCGGCGGGCCTGGGCGGCCACCTCGGCGCTGGTCATGCCAGGCCGGGGCAGGTCCCTCACCAGGACCGTCAGCTCGGCGTAGGTGCGGGCGGCGTAGGCGGCGCCGACACGTTCGTCGTACTCCTGGAGGGTCAGGCGGCCCTCGTCGAGAGCGGATTTCAGCTGGTCGGCGATCTGCTGGCGGTCACCGTCGGCGGCACGCATGGTGCTGACCTCTTTGGACATCGCCGCCCCCTCGCTACCCGCCTCCCGCCAGGCTATCCAATCGCGGCGATCATGCGGGGTCCGCCGCGAGCGCGGAGCTGAGCCGCTCGGCGGCGTGCCGGTCGGCCCGGGCCATCGAACCCTCCGGGAACGCCGCCACCACGGCGGCGACCAGCAGCACGGCCGCCGCGAAGACGAACGACCACGGCAGGCCGCCCGGCTGGTCGACGATCACGCCGGCCAGGGCGCCGCCGGCCGCGCTGCCGCCGACCGAGACGGTGACCATCCAGGTGTACGCCTCGTTCAGCATGCCGGCCGGGGTGATCCGGCCGACCAGACTGTTCTCCACGGTCAGGGCGGGGGCGATGGTGGCGCCGCCGAGAACCAGGGCGGCACCCAGCCAGATCGGGCTCGGCATGAACGCCAGCACCACGAAACTCGCCGACACCGCACCCAGCAACCAGGCGAACTGCCGGGTCAGCGCCATCGCCGGGCGGCGGGTGCCGAACCAGATGCCGCCGACCGCGCTGCCGATCCCCCAGACGCCGAGCAGCACCCCGCCGAGGGAGTCGCCACCGCCGTGCTGGGCGGCGTACGCGGGGACGATCACCCCGGCCGCCCCGAACGCGATGCCGAGCGCGCCGACGCAGAACAGCAACGCCGGGAAGCCGCCGGCACGCAGCGGGCCGAGGCCCTTGGCCGCGGTCTCCGGATCATGGTCGCCGCGGTGCCGCATCACCGGCAGGCGGGCGATCCAGGCGGTGCCGGCCAGCGTCGCCACGGCCGCGCTGATCAACGCCGACTCCGGCTCGCCGGTGATCACCATGAACGCCGCCACCAGCATCGGGCCGAGCACGAAGACCAGCTCGAACAGTGACGTCTCGGCGGCCACGGCGGCGGACCGCAGCCGGTGCTGCCCGGTGCCGGGGGCGGTCATGTCGGTCCAGGCGCGGCGGATCGCCGCGGTCAGCGGAGGGTACGTGGCGCCGGCCACCGCCGACGCCACGAAGATCCACTCCAGGGCGTCCGCGCCGCCCCGGCTGGCCAGCAGCAGACCGCCCAGCGCCAGCGGGTGCAGCACGGCCGTGGCCAGCAGGATCGGCGAGGCGCCGATCCGGTCGGCGAGCCGGCCGGCGATCGGGCTGAGCGCGGCGCCGGCCAGCGCGTAGACGCCACCGGCCAGACCGGCTGCCGCGTACCGCCCGGTGGCCTGCTCGACCAGCAGGAGCAGTGCGAGCGGGGTCATCCCGATGCCGAGCCGGGCGAGAATCCCGACGATCAGCAGGATCCGCGCGCCCGGGAGCTGCCACACGCCAAGGTACTGACGCAATGCGGTCACGAGCTGGCCTCCGGATGCTGATCGGGGGTACGGGCACCGAGGTTAACGTCGGCGCCCGGCCACCCCTTTCCAAACGTGAGACGCTGTCATGTTGGTCACGCGGCGTGCCTGGTCAGGGCCGCCTGCTCGTGCAGACGACGGATCCGCTCGGCCATCGGCGGGTGCGTGGAGAACAACGCGGCCAAGCCGGCGCCGGAGAACGGGTTCGCGATCATCAGGTGCGCGGCACTCGTCAGCCGGCCGTCGGCGGGCAGGGGCGCGCGCCGCGTACCGTAAGAGATCTTCTCCAGAGCACTCGCCAGCGCCAGAGGATCGCCGGTGAGCGTCGCGCCGGAGGCGTCCGCCTGGAACTCCCGGTTCCGGCTGATCGCCAACTGGATCACCGAGGCAGCCAGCGGGCCGAGGATCATCATCAGCAGCAGGCCGGCCGGATTCGCGCTGTCCTCGTCGTCCGACCCGAACGGCAGGAAGAACGCCAGGTTCGCCAGCATCGTGATGATCCCGGCCAGGCCCGCGGCGACACTCGAGATCAGGATGTCGCGGTTGTAGACGTGCGACAGCTCGTGGCCGATCACCGCGCGCATCTCCCGCGGCTCCAGCAGGTTCAGGATGCCGGTGGTCACCGCGACCGCGGCGTGCCGGGGGTCACGGCCGGTCGCGAACGCGTTCGGCTGCAGCGCCGGAGAGACGTAGAGGCGAGGCATCGGCTGGCCGGCGGTCACCGCCAGCTCACGGACGATCCGGTAGAGACCGGGCAGCTCGGCCTCGGTCACCGGGCGGGCGCCCATCGCCCGCAGCGCGATCTTGTCGGAATAGAAGTAGCTCACGGCATTGGTGACCAGCGAGATGATCACCGCGAGAACGAGGCCCGTGCTGCCTCCGAGCCAGTAGCCGGCGGTCAGGATGAGACCGGTCAGCAGACCCAGCAGGGCGGCCGTTTTGAGGCCGTTGTGGTGGCTGTGCACTTTTACTCCTTCGGGTTGCGGGCTTGTGGCCCGCACTCCACGGAACATCGGCAGGCATCGTGTTCATCCGGGTGCACGCTATGACTTCGCTGAAACGGCTTTCTTGGGGTACGCCGTACGTGCGGCCGGGTCATCGAGGTTTTCTTCGCGGTTGCTCACGGATGCCCGTCGATGAGCCGGACACCGAGGTGGCGATCTTGAGCATTCGGCATCCGGGAGTGAGTCTTCTTCTCGGTTGCTCAGGTCCGTATCCGCCCGGCCTCGAGCGGGTGAGTCCGTACGCACCATTGACCATCACGATCGACCCGCGGCCAGCGATCTTGTGCAATTCGGTCCGGCAATTCCTGCCCAAGATCGATAGGGCTCGCGATCTTGGGCAGGAAGTGCCGGATTTCCGCAGCTCAGCGCACAAGGAGGGGCAGGAATTCGATCTTGTGCACCTGGCTCCGGCCTCGGCTCCACAAGATCAGGCGCTGGCCCGGGAAGCCTCGGCCGTAGTCGTGACGGCATCGCCCGGACGGGCTTGACTACTCGCCGTTCTGCACCCCAGAAGACTCGGGTGGCCGTCGTTCGCTTCATAGATCTTGTGTGGTGCGCATCGGCGCTTCCGGCTCAAGATTGGCGAAGGCTGCGATCTTGGGTTGAGAGCACCGGATTTCCGGAGCCTGGTGCACGAGTTCGAGTCGGATGCCGATCTTGTGCGTCCCGTTCCGGTGCCAGATTCACAAGATTGGGGGCAGGGCGCACGCCGCCAGCCCTTGGCGACCGATCGTTTCGGTGGTTCTTCGGTCACGATCGCGACAGGGGCCAGCCCACCGGGGACTTGCCCTGTCGCCAGACGTAGCGCGCGCGACCGGTCTCTCCTGCCCGGCCGGAAATGTCGGGGGGTCCCGATAGCCTGCTCGCGAGATCGATGAGGAGGACTCATGGGTGCTTCCTGGTGGGATTACCACGTTCCGTTTCAGCCCGATCTGCAGGCCGCGCTCGACGGGCTGCGGGTGCGGGCCTTCGAGGAGGGGGACTACTGGTGGGCGGGGCCAGGCCGGCTCAAGACCTCGGCCGCCGACTTCCCGGACCGGCCACGCACCGAGGACGAGCTGTGGGCCGAGGAGATCGTGCAGGAGTCCGGCACCCACTCGATCCTCGACGTGCGAGAGATCGTCACTGTTCCGGGGCGGGCCACGTGCGGGACCGTTCATGTGGTCGGGGCGGAAGAGGCGCTGGAGCGGGTCGGAGTGGCGAAACTGACCCGGGCGCATGTGGCGGCGCTTGAGCCGCTCGCCTCCGAGCGGTGGGTCGGGCGCTGCGCGGTTCTGCACGACGAGGATGGGGAGCCAGTGGAGATCTACTTCTGGGGTTTCTCCGGCGACTGACGCGCTGGGCGCCTGGCGTCTGGATACGGCGGGTGCGGTTCTCCTGCAGCACCGCGTGGTTCTCCTGCAGCTCGGTCCCTCCCCCGTGGCGCGGTCCCCTCACTGCAGCACGGACATGCTCCCGCGGCGCGGTCCCCTCCCGCAGCGCGGGGCGATCTCGCAGCGCGGGGCGATCTCGCAGCGCGGGGCGATCTCGCAGCGCGGGGCGATCTCGCAGCGTGGGGCGATCTCGCAGCGTGGGCGATCTCGCAGCGCGGGGCGGTTAGAGGAGGGCGTTGAAGAGGAGTTGGGGGGCGAAGCCGAGGAGGACGGCTACGGCGGTGGCCAGGAGCAGGGTGGCGGCGACCGGGCGGGTGACCGTGATCCGGGGATGGGTGGCGTCGTAGACCAGGGCCGGGTCGGCGACCGCGATGCCGGGCTGGGCGGGAAGCGTGTAGAGGAGGGCGGCGACGCGGATGTAGTAGGCGAGCGCGATCACCGCGTTGATCACGACGATGGCGGCCAGCCAGGTCCAGCCTTCGGTGACCAGCGCGCCGACCACCGACACCTTGGCGAACAGGCCGGCCAGGCCGGGGGGTAGGCCGGCGAGACCGGAGAGGGCGAGCACCATGGCCGCGCCCAGCCAGGGATGGCGGCGGGCGGCGCCGCGGAGGTCGTCGAGGGTTCCGCCGTCGGCGCCGGGTGGGCGCAGGGCGGTGACCACGCCGAACGCGATCAGTTCGAGGATCACGAAGAACGTGGCGTAGGCGAGGGCGGCGGGTACGCCGGGGGCGCCCATCGCCAGGGCGGCCAGGATGTAACCGGCCTGGGCGATCGAGGACCAGGCCAGCAGGCGGACCGTGCGGGTCTGCCTGAGAGCTACCAGGTTGCCGACGGTCATGGTCAGGACGGCGAGGGCGGACAGTACGGCGCCGGTGTCCAGGCGGGATACGACGGCGGCCACGGCCAGGACGCCGCCGAGCTTGGAGGCGGTGGAGAGGTAGGCGGCGATCGGGAGTGGGGAGTCGTCGTAGGTGGCCGGGGCCCAGGCGTGCAGCGGGACCGCGGCGACCTTGAAGGCGAGGCCGATCACCAGCAGGGCGGCGCCGACGCCGGCGACGGCCGCGAACGGGGTCGGGGCGGGACCGAGCAGGTTCAGGTGGAGGGTGCCGGTCGCGGCGTAGTTGAGGGCGATACCGAGCAGGGCGATCGCGGTGGAGATGACGCTGATCAGGAAGAACGTGACCGAGGCGGAGGCGGCCCGGGTGGCGGCCGCGACCTCGGCCGCGGGGACGACACCGGCGGCGACCGGCTCGGCGCCCGGCGCGAGAGGCCCAGGAGCCGACGCAACGGAAGCGGAAGCCACCGAGACGGACCCGGAATCAGGCGCAACGGACCCGGGGGCCGAGGGGACGGACCCGGGAGCCGAGGGCACGGAATCGCGACCGGGTGTGATGGCTGCGGAGGGCGGTGTGAGGAAACCGGAGCCAGGCGCGGGGGAAGCGGCGGCCGCGGGAGCCGGGGCGGGCCCGGGAGCTGCGGCGGGGGCCGGATCGCGGGGTGGGGCGTAACGGCGGAGGCCGACCAGGATGTAGAGGGGCAGGGTGAGGGTTTCCAGGCCGACGATCAGGGTGAGCAGGTCGCCGGCGTAAGCGATGGTCACGCCGCCCGTCATCGAGCAGGCCAGGAGGAAGCAGAACTCGCCGGCGGGGGCCGTGCCGAGCCGGAGGGCCGGCAGGGAGAGGGCGAGAACGGCCGCGGTCAGGGCGGCGAAGAGGGCGGCGGTCACGGCGGCGGGCCAGGAGGGGACCCAGGAGCAGCCGCCCGTCGTACAGAAGGTGGGGCCCCATGGGCCGACCGCGAGGGCGCAGACCGCGGTGACCGAAGCGCCCAGCAGGGTCGCGGCGGCGGTCACCGTGCGCTTGGCCACGAACAGGTCGGCCAGGAGGGCGAGGACGGCGGTCCCGGCCGCGGCGTAGAGCGGCAGCAGCGCGATGTGGTCGACAGCCTGGCTTCTCACGGGCGGGCCCCCGGCGGGTTGCGATCAGCGGGCAGGGCGGCGGGGATCACCGGTGGGCTCCCAGCAGGGTGGTGAGGGGCTCGAAGGTGCCCTGCAGGACCAGGGCGGGGACGATGCCGATGGCGAGGGTCAGTACCACCAGTGGGGCCCAGGCCAGCCATTCCGTGCGGGAGAGGGCGGCGGGCAGCGCATGCGTCTCGGGAGTGGCGGGGCCGTGGGTGAGCAGGCGCAGCAGACGCAGGAAGTAGGCGGCGGTCAGGGCACCGCCGACCGCGGCGATCGCGGCCAGGGTGAGCCACAGGGGGCCGCCGCGCTGGACGGCGGCGACCACGGCGAACGCCTCGCCCCAGAAGCCGGCCAGGCCGGGCAGGCCCAGGGACGCGATGGCGGCGAAGCCGAACAGGCCGGCCAGGCGGGGGGCGGTCTCGCGGAGGCCGCTGAGCTGGTTCAGCGAACCCGTGCCGGTGCGGTCCTTGATCGTGCCGGCCAGGAAGAACAGCAGGCCGGTGATCAGGCCGTGGGCGATGTTGCCGACCAGGGCGGCCTGGATTCCGGTGACCGACAGGGTGGCGATGCCGAGCAGCACGAAACCCATGTGGCCGACGCTGGAGTAGGCGATGAGGCGTTTCAACTCGGTCTGGCGCAGGCAGATCAGCGCGCCGGCGACGATCGCGATCACGGCGAGGACGCCCAGGGCGGGGGCGGCCCACTCCGCGCCGAGCGGGGCGACGCCGACACCGACCCGGATCAGGCCGTACGTGCCCATCTTCAGCAGCACACCGGCCAGGATCACCGAGCCGACGGTCGGTGCCTCGGTGTGCGCGTCGGGCAGCCAGGTGTGCAGCGGCCAGAGCGGGGCCTTCACCGCGAACGCGACGGCCAGCAGGGCGAACACCGCCTGCTGGGTGGTGGCGGTCAACTGGACGTTGCCGGTCAGGTCGACCAGGTCGCCGGTGCCGGCCTTCGCGACCACGATCAGGACGCCGAGCAGCAGCAGGACCGAGCCGGCCAGGGTGTAGAGGACGAACTTGCGGGCCGCCGCCCGGCGCGCGGGGCCGCCCCAGCCGGCGATCACCGCGTACATCGGCAGCAGCACGACTTCGAAGAACAGGAAGAAGAGGACCAGGTCCAGGGCCAGGAAGGTGCCGAGGACGCCGACCTCCAGGACCAGCAGCAGCGCGGCCAGGGCGCGTCCGGCGCCGCCGGAAGGGACCTTCTTGATCGTGTACGCGGTGCAGAGCAGCGTGAGCAGCCCGGTGAGCGCGATCAGCGGCGCGGACACCCCGTCGACGCCGAGGTGGAACTCCAGCCCGAGGGCCGGCACCCACGGCACGTCGAGGTCGATCCACGGTTGCAGCTCGCTGGTGTAGGGCGCGAAGCCGCGCGGCATGTTCCCCTGATACGCCAGCGGGGCCAGGGACAGCACGAACGTGACGCCGGCGAAACCGGTCGCGAGGATCCGGGCCTGCCGGTCGCGGGTGGCCGGGACGAGCGCGACCACGGCGGCGCCCAGGGCGGGCACCGCCAGCAACGCCACCAGCAGCGCCTGTTCCACGTGAATCATGCGACGGCTCCCCACCAGGCGATGGCCCCGAGCAGCAGCGCGGCGGCGCAGACGGCCACCGCGGCGGCGGGCAGCGGAAGCCGGTGCGCCTCCTTGAGCGCTTCGCCGGCCCGGGACGTGCCGGTTCCGGCGCCCATCACGGCGGCGTCGACGATGTGCGTGTCACCGGCGGTGACGTACCTCGCCAGAACCTTGACCGGGTGGACGATCAGGCGGTGCTGGACGTCGTCGAGGCGGAACCCGGCGGCCAGGAACGCTTTCGCCCGGCCCAGCGCGTCGGCGGGGTCGGCGCCGGGGACGGCCCACCAGAGCCAGAACGCGGTGCCGGCGCCGGTGACGAGCAGCAGCATCGGCAGGGCGACGGCGACGCCCAGGTGCGGGTCCTCGAGTTCGAGGGCGGTCCGGAAGCCGGGGGCGAACGCGGCCAGGCCGAGCAGGGCGGCGGGGATCGCCAGCAGGATCAGCGGCCAGCGCATCAGGGCCGGCGGGTCGTGCGGGACTTCCGGCTCCTGGTAGCCGGCGTCATCGAAGCCGACCTCCCAAGAAGGGACCCGGGCAGCGCCGAAGAACGCGCGCAACAGGAGCCGCGTCGCATACCAGGCGGTGATCCCGACCGAGAGCAGCGCGGCCAGCCACACCAGCCAGGCGGACCAGACGGGAGCCGGCACGCCACCCTCAGTGGCGTGGGCAGCGGCGGTCAGCACGTTCTCCTTGGACCAGAAACCGGAGAGGGGCGGCAGGCCGGCCAGCGCGCCGAGGCCGATCACGAACGACCAGAAGGTGACCGGCATGTGCTCGCGCAGGCCGCCCATCCGGGACAGCAGGTTGCTGCCGACCGCGTGGATCACCGCGCCGGCGGCGAGGAACAGCAGGGCCTTGAACGCGGCGTGGGTGAGCAGGTGGAACAGGGCGGCGGCGGGCGAGCCGACGGCCAGGGCCCCGGTCATGTAGCCGATCTGCGAGACGGTCGACCAGGCCAGCACCCGTTTCAGGTCGTCCTGGGCGGTGGCGGACAGCGCGCCGATCAGGATGGTGACCGCGGCCATCACCGCGAGCACCGCCAGCGCGGCCGGGGACTGCTGGTAGAGCGGGTAGAGCCGGAAGACCACGTAGACGCCGGCCGCGACCATGGTGGCGGCGTGGATCAGCGCGGAGATCGGGGTCGGGCCGGCCATCGCGTCGGGCAGCCAGGTGTGCAGTGGGAACTGGGCGCTCTTGCCGGCCACTCCGGCCAGGATCAGCAGCAGGGCCGCGGTCAGGGTCACCGGGGAGTACTCGTGGGTGAGAACTGCCGCGATCTTGGTGCTGTCCGCGGCGGCGATCAGGACGGCCAGGCCGAGCAGGAAGCCGACGTCGCCGACCCGGGTCACCAGGAACGCCTTGACCGCGGCGGCGGGCGCTTCCGGCAGCCGCCGGTCGTGACCGATCAGCAGGTAGGAGCAGGCGCCCATCACCTCCCAGCCGATCAGCATGACGATCAGGTCGCCGCTGGTGACGACCAGCAGCATGGCGCCGGTGAAGAGGCTGACCTGGGCGGCGTACGGCGCGTAGCGGGAATCGTCGTGCAGGTAGGCGATCGAGTAGATCTGCACGAACAGGGCGACCACGGTGACGGCGACGGCCACGTACGCGGCCGCGGCGTCGACGAACGCGGTGAGCCCGACGGTCAGCGAGCCGAAGGTGGCCAGCTCGGGGCCGTTCGCCGGGGCGGTCATCGGGTCGGCGACGGCCAGCACCGCGAGGACCAGCGCGACGGCGGCGCCCACGACACCGATGCCGGCGGCGAGACGCCTGCGTGCGCCGCCACCGTCACCCGGGGGCAGGACGAGACCGATCAGACCCGCGAGCAGGGGTACGGCGGGGAGCAGCAGCCCGGAGACGTCGTTCACCCGGCCACCCGTTCCTGGTCGGAGTCCAGCCGCACGTCGTCGACCACGACCGCCTTACGCATCCGGTAGTACTGCAGGATGATCGCCAGCCCGACGCCCACCTCGGCGGCGGCCAGCACGATCACGAAGAGGGCCAGGACACCGCCGGTGCCGGGCTGGGCGGCCGTGGGGCGGGCCCAGGCCTCGACCGTGACGCCGGTGAGCGCCGAGCGCAGCGAGACGTCCGCGGTGACCAGGATCAGGTTGACGGCGTTCAGCATCAGCTCGACGGCCATCAGCACCAGGACCGCGTTGCGCCGGCGCAGGACGCCGTAGACGCCCAGGCCGAAGAGCAGAGCGGCGATGACGTACGGGATGACGACGTGCATCATTCCCCTTCCGCGGCCGTACGGGCGCCGATGTCCGGACGGGACAGGACGATCGCGCCGACCAGGGCCGACAGCAGCAGGATCGAGATCACCTCGAACGGCAGCACCCAGGCGCCGAAGATCTGTTCGCCGACCCGCTCGGCGGTGCCGGGTTCCGGGTACGGGTAGCGCATCCAGCGGAACGCGTCGACGAACAGCACGGCCAGGCCGATGCCGATGCCGCCGCCGATCAGAGCCGCCGGCAGCGCCGGGCGGTCCAGGTCGGGTGACGGGCCGATCGGGGCACGGGTCAGCATCACCGCGAACAGCAGCAGCACCACGACCGCGCCGACGTAGACCAGGATCTGCACCCAGGCGACCAGCTCGGCGCCGAGGACCAGGTAGAGGCCGGCGATCGCGCCCAGGCTGACGACCAGGTAGAAGCCGGAACGGACCAGGTGGGAGCTGGTGACGACGAGGGCGCCGGAACCGACCGCGACGGCGCCGAGCGCCAGCAGGAGCACGTCGGCGACGGTCACTGGCCGGCCTCCGGCGCGGGCTTCGGGCGTACCGCCGCAGCTCTTGCGGTCTTGGCGGCAGTCGCCGCACCCGGGCCTGCCGCCTTGCGCGCCGCCGTCGCCTCCTCCTTGGAGGGTTCGCCGAGCACGTCGTGGACCGGCGGCGGCGGGACCGTGCGCATCCACTCGCCCAGCCGGTCCTTGTCGTGCAGCAGCGAGAGGACGTCGGTCTCGGCGTACTCGAACTCGGGGCTCCAGTGCAGCGCGTCGAACGGGCAGACCTCGATGCAGATGCCGCAGTACATGCAGAGGGAGAAGTCGATGTCGAACTTGTCCAGCACGTTGCGCTGGCGGGCGCGCGCGGCGCCGGGGACGACGACCTCCTCCTTGTGCGAGTCGATGTAGATGCACCAGTCCGGGCACTCACGGGCGCACAGCATGCAGACCGTGCAGTTCTCCTCGGACAGCGCGATCACGCCCCGGGACCGCGGGGGCAGATCGGGTGGCACGTCCGGGTACTGCTGGGTGGTGGATCGCCGCGTCAGGGTCTTCAGCGTTACGGCGAGCCCGTCGAGCAGGCCCTTGCCGGGCACGTTGCGCTCACCGTTCTCACTCACAAGGGAACATCCTGCCCGTTCGGCCCGGCTGGCGCGACCTTGCCCCGGCCTTTCAGACGAGTGACTTCACGGCGACGGTGAGGACCAGCTGGGCCAGCGAGACGGGGACCAGGATCAGCCAGCACAGGCGCTGGAGCTGATCCTCACGCAGGCGGGGGTACGTGACCCGCAGCCAGATGATCACGAAGGACAGCGCGCCGATCTTCAGCAGCGTCCACAGCCAGCCGAGCGTCTCCTCGAACGGGCCGTGCCAGCCGCCGAGGAACAGCACCGTGGTCAGGGCGGCGATCACCACGATGCCCACATATTCGGCGAGCAGGAAGAACGCGAACCGCAGGCCGGTGTACTCGGTCATGTAGCCGAAGACCAGCTCGGAATCGGCGATCGGCATGTCGAACGGTGGGCGGCGGATCTCGGCCAGGCCGGCGATGAAGAAGACGAACGCGGCCGGGGCCTGCCAGATCAGCCACCACGGCTGCCACGCCTCGACGATGCCGGGCAGGCTCAGCGTGCCGGCCGCCATCGCGACGCTCGCCGCGGCCAGAACCAGCGGAAGCTCGTAACCGAGCAGCTGGGCGGCGCCGCGGACGCCACCGAGCAGGCTGTACTTGTTGGCCGACGACCAGGCGGACATCAGCACCGCGACCACGCCGATCCCGAGCACGGCCAGGACCAGGAACAACCCGATGTCCAGGCGCTGCGCGACCAGGCCGGGGCCGAGCGGGATGGTCAGGATGACGATCAGGTACGGGAAGAGGGCGACGATCGGGGCCAGCGCGAAGACGGTCCGGTCGGCGTCGCGCGGGGTGATGTCCTCCTTCTGGACGAACTTCACCCCGTCGGCGACGAGCTGGGCCCAGCCGTGGAAGGCGCCCGCGTACATCGGGCCGACCCGGCCCTGCATGTGCGCCATCACCTTGTGCTCCGCCTGGCCGATCACCAGCGGAAGAACCAGGAAAGCGGCGAGCACCGCACCGACGCGGATGAGCAGCTCGATCACGGCTTCTCCTCCTTGAGCGGGCCCCACTCCTTCGGGTCGGGGACGCCGGGCGGGCGCATCGGGGCACGTTTCGCGGCGCCGCCCTCCGACTCCCCCGGCTCCTTGGCGCCCGGCCACGGCTTCGCCACCCGGGCCGCCAGCACGAACTCCTTGCGGAGCGGATGACCCTCGAACTCCGGCGGCAACAGCAGCGGGCGCAGGCCGGGATGCCGGGCGAAGACGATGCCGAACATCTCGAATGTCTCCCGCTCGTGCCAGTCGGCGCCCGGATAGAGGTCCACCAGGGACTCGATCTCGGGATCCGCGCGCGGGATCCGGGCGCGCAGCAGCACTCCGTGCCGGCGGCGGGTGGACCACAGATGGGCGATCACCGAGAAGCCGCCGTCCAACTCGTCCACCGCGGACAGCCAGTCGAAGAAGTCGCAGCCCAGGGCGCCGGCGTCACGGGCCGCCTCGGCCGCGAACCACCAGCGGGCGGCCGGCACGTCGACGACGGCGCGGGCGTGGCGGGGGCCGCCGCCGGAGACCCCGAAGGTGACGTCGCCCTTCTCGGGGTCGTCGGTCGCCAGCAGGTGGACCAGGCGTTCACCGACCTCTTCGGGCGTCATGCGTCACATCCTATGATCCGGGGCCGGTCCGCAACCGCACGGCGGGCGTACGCGTGTAGTCGCCGTGACAGTCATCGCTGAACACCGATCGGAGACGCCGGCCGCCGTGCACCACGACCCACCGTCGTTCGATGAGGTCTACGCCGCGCACTATGCGGGCCTCACCGTGCAGTTGTACGCGTACTTCGGCGACCGCCAGGAGGCCCAGGACGTCGTCCAGGAGGCGTTCTGCCGGGCGCTGGCCCGCTGGTCCACGGTCTCCCGGTACGACAGCCCGGCCGCCTGGATCCGCCGGACCGCCTGGAACCTGGCAGTGAGCCGGTGGCGGCGGGCCCGGACCGCCCTCAACTTCCTGCGCAAGCAGCGGACCGACGAACCGCTGATGGACGGGCCGACGGGCGTTTGGGTGGCGCTGGTCGCCGCCCTCGGTGAGCTGCCGGCGACGCAGCGCCGCGCAATGGTGCTGCACTACCTGGGCGACCTGACGATCGCGGAGATCGCCGAACGGGAAGGGGTGGCCCCGGGAACGGTCAAGTCGTGGCTGCACCGGGCCCGCGGAACACTCGCCGGGCTGCTCGGCGCCGAGGCCTCGGGGGTGGCCAATGTCTGACCAGCTGGAAGAGATCTTCGGCCGGGCGCGGCCTGAGGCGATCCAGGCGGTTCGCCCGCCGGGTGCGGAGGCGGCGCGTTCGACCGTACGCCGCCGCCGTCGCCGCCGGACCGCGCTGCTCGCCTCGGCAGCCGTGTTCGCCCTGGCCGGCGGCGTGGTCACCTGGATCGCGCCGGCACCGGCGCCGCCGTCACCGATGCCCGCCGCTCCTCCGGCCGACCTGTCCGGCGTCGCGAAGGCCGCGCTCGGGCCGGCCCCCTCCCCGGCCGCCGTCGAGAAGCAGGCCGAGGTGCGGGCCTCCTGGACGGCGACGAGCACACGCCACCTCGGTGAACTGACCCTGCGTGGCGCCTGTGCCGGAACCGGTTCGATGTCCCTGGTCGTCTACGGGCTTCCGGGCGGCGAGAGCCTCGAAAGGGCACCCGCCGAGGTGGCCCGTCTGGACCTGGCCTGCGCCGAACGGCCGGAGCCGATGAGCGAGCGGTACGTCGTCTCGCAGAACCATCCGCAGCTGGAGTACCGGATCGAGAAGGCGGGCGATGCCGAAGGCCGGGCCGCTTTCGCCTTCCGGGTCACCAGCGACACCGGCCGGCCGCTGACCGACCAGGACGAGGAGGCCAACCCGACCGCGGCGCTGCATCTCACCGAAGAACAGAGCAACACCGGTCTCGGGCTGGGTTTCCCGGTCAGTGACGGCCAGAACTTCCAGGAGGAACTGCCCTCCGCGATCGGCCAGCGGTTCCGGGTGTTCACCGCGTGCGCGGGACGCGGCTCACTCCAGATCGAGATCTTGCAGTCCGGGGGTGAGGCGGCCGACACGACGACGGTGCGGTGCCAGTGGCCGCCGAAACGGTACGACTGGCAACCGGCCCGGGCCACCGGAAAGCTGCAGTTGCGCGTCACCTACCGCCCGGAGGCCGGCTCGACGGCGGGCGCGCAGGTGTACGTCCACTTCGAGAAGCGGTAACCGCCGCTCACAGGCCGGGGAGGCGGCCGTTGCGGAACACGTCGACGAAGTCCTGGTGGTCCTCGCGGGCCTGGTCACCGTACTTGTGGGCGAACTCCACCAGGTGCCCGACGAACCCGGCCTCGTCCTTGTCGACCACCGCGACGATCGCCTCCTCGGTGGAGAAGTCGACCAGGTCGTGGCTGGACTCGTCGTCGGCGACCGCATGCATCCGGGCCACCGCGCGGCCCAGGTCGGCGACCACCCCGGACAGGTCCTCCGGCTCGTTGACGTCGGACCAGTCCAGGTCGGCGGCGTACGGCGACACCTCCGCGACCAGCTGCCCCACCCCGTCCAGCTCGGTGTATCCCAGCCACGGGTCGGCGTGCGCCTGCAGGGCTCGCTGCGACTCGGCCGTCCGGTGGCCCTGGTGCTTGAAGTAGCCGCGGACCCGCTCGTCGTCGATCCACCGGGCGACGGCCGGGACCTGGGCCTGCTTCATGTAGATGACGACGTCGTTCTCCAGGGCCTCGGTGTTGCCCTCGAGCAGCAGGTTGTACGACGGGAGGCCGGCTGACCCGATCCCGACGCCCTTGCGCAGCTTGATGTCCTTGATGTGCTGCGCCACCGGCCGGGCGCCGTCGTGCGGCAGCGTCGACAGGTAACGGCCGAACGCCTCCCGCACCTTGCCGCCGGTCGCCTCGTCGACCTCGTACACGCCGTCGCCGAGGGAGAACCGCCGGTCGTAGTCGTCGATCGTGGTCTGCTGGCGGAGCAGGTCGACCCGGGTGTTGAGCCGGGCCTCCTGCAGCACGCGCCGGAGCACGCCCGTCGCGTTCTCCAGGGTGATCGAGCCGATCGCGTCGTCGCCGCCGTGCGCGATCGCCCGCAGCTCGGTCAGGTACGCACTTGCGAACGTGGTCACCAGCTCGGTGATGTTCTCGTCGGAGAGCGCCTTGGAGTAGCCGATCAGCGCGACACTCGCCGAGAACCGTTTCAGGTCCCAGCTGAACGGGCCGACGTACGCCTCGTCGAAGTCGTTGACGTTGAAGACCAGGCGGCCCGACGAGTTCATGTAGGTGCCGAAGTTCTCCGCGTGCAGGTCGCCGTGGATCCAGACCCGGCTGGTCCGGGCGTCGAGGAAGCTGTCGTCGCGGTAGTCGCCGCTCAGGTCGGCGTAGAACAGCGAGGCGCTGCCCCGGTAGAAGGCGAACGGGGACGCCGCCATCTTCCGGAACTTGCGGCGGAACGCGGCCGGGTCGAGCGCCATCAGCTCGCCGAACTCGCGGGTCAGTACGTCGATGATGAAGTCGGCCCTCATGCCGGTCACGGTACTCAGCGCGGGCACGCCAGGGTCTACCCTTTCCGCTATGTCCGCTTCACGCTTGGTGCGTATCGGCACCCGCTCCTCACCCATGGCCCTGGCCCAGGTCGAACGGGTCCGCCGGATGCTCGCCGAGCGGCGGCCCGAGATCACCGTCGAGGTGGTGCCGCTGTCCACCAGCGGCGACCGCTGGCAGGGCGCGCTGTCCGACCTCGGCGGCAAGGGCGCGTTCACCAAAGAGGTCGACCAGGCGCTGCTGGACGGCCGGGCCGACCTGGCCGTGCACTGCGTCAAGGACGTGCCCGGCGACCGGCCGGCGCCGGCCGGGACGGTGTTCGCCGCCTACCTGGCACGCGACGACGTGCGCGACTGCCTGGTGGACCCGGCGGGGCGGCGGATCGAGGACCTGCCGGCGGGGACGAAGGTGGGCACGTCCGCCGTACGCCGGATCGCGCAACTCGCCCTGCACCACCCGCACCTGACCGCCGTGCCGATCCGCGGGAATGCCAATTCCCGGCTGGCGAAGCTCGACGCCGGGGAGTACGACGTGCTGCTCCTCGCCGTGTCCGGCCTGCACCGGATCGGCCTGCCGGAGCGGATCACCCATCCGATCGAGGTGGACACCTTCGTGCCCGCGGTCGGGTCGGGCACGCTGGTGCTGCAGTGCCGGCAGGACGACGAGCCGCTGCTGGAGATCGCGGCCGCGCTCGGCGACCCGACGACCGCGCGGGAGACCGAGGCCGAGCGCACCATGCTGCACATCCTGCAGGGCAGTTGCAGCTCGCCGATCGGCGGTTTCGCGCGCACCGAACCGGACGGGCGGGTCAGCCTGCGCGCCCGGGTGATCAGCCTGGACGGCAAGACGGTCCTGGACGCCCACGAGTGGGCGTCCGATCCCGTCGTCCTCG
This sequence comes from Actinoplanes sp. NPDC019969, assembly GCF_055562375.1. Lineage (NCBI taxonomy): Bacteria > Bacillati > Actinomycetota > Actinomycetes > Micromonosporales > Micromonosporaceae > Actinoplanes > Actinoplanes sp. NPDC019969. The sequence continues at coordinate 663,594 of NZ_JBVHFK010000002.1, forward strand.
GTACGTCGGTGGCGGCGTCCCTGCTCCGTCAGGGCGCCCGGGAGATCCTCGGTTAGAACTTGCGGAGCACCTCGCCGGCCACCGCCGTGCCCAGCCGGTCGCCCAGCACGGTCGCCCCGCGGTAGTGCACGCCCGCCCAGATCCGGGCCAGCTGCACCTCACGCTGCGCCGTCGTGAAGCTGGTGAAGTAGCGGGTCGTGCCGGAGTCCGGGCTGTAGGCGTGGAACGGCAGGTCGTCCCGGCCGAAGAAGGTCCGGAAACTGACCATCGTCGCCGAGGTGAAGCAGGCGTGACCGGACGGCCACTCCGCCGACGGGGCGGTCACCCGCAACGGCTGCCAGGCCGGGTCGGCGACGGTCGCCGGGTTGCCGTCGGTGTCGGCCAGCGGGATCGCGGTCACCGGCCGCCACAGGCTCCACCGGCGTTTCTGCTGGTAGCACGAGATCAGCGCGTCGACGGTGGCCATGTCGGTCTGTGCGAACAGACGAGCCGTCCGCAGATTGCTCAGCCGCTGGTTCGTGGCCAGCACCCGCCGGAAATCCCACTCCACCATGTCGAAGTCGTCCCACCAGATCGCCGCCTCGGTCTGCTGCGGCGTGCGGACCGTGCTGCCCGCCGAGCCGAGCGTCTGCACCTCGTTGAGTTGCCGGGCGTACTCGGCGCTGGTCAGGGCGGGCGGGCCGGGGACGGTGTACCGGCTCGGGTCGCGGATGACGAACGGTTCGAGGAACGCGTACCAGGCGCCACTCTGCACGTAGTTCGGCGGCGTCAGCCGGTACTCGCCCGGCGCGGTGCCGACCGGCCAGGTCACGCCGGCGTCGAACGCGCCGTCGTCCCGGCGGTCGGCGATCATGGCGGCGGCGGTCGCCTCACCGACGGCGATGCCACCGCGCTTCGCGCGACCGTCGGGGATCTTGGCGAGTTCTTCGGCGTACCGCGCACGGAGAGCGTCGGCTTGCGCGGGAAACAGTTGCAGGAGTACGTGGTGAGCAGCGGCCGCCACCGCCGCCGGAACCGAATCGGTCCGTTTCGCCTTCGGTGCGACCAGATAGGGCCGGTACGGGGTGCCGGAGATCGCGTTGACCGCGTCGTAGACGGCGCCCTGCACCATCGCGAAGCTGCGGGCGGCAGCGTTCGGCGACTGCCTGGCGGTGTCGAAGATGGCGGTCTGGGCGTGGATGTGCCAGGTGACGACGGCGTTGGGACTTCGCGCCCCACCGGCCTGGGCCGCCGCCGGCGTCAGCACCGACGGGACGGTCAGGGTGAGCGCGGCCGCCAGGGCCACGCTGAGAATCCTGCGGATACGAGCCATGTGAACCCCCGGTCGGCTTCTCGCACGAACGGCATCAGCCTTCAAGCGGGGTGTGGCGGGACGCAACGCAATGACGGACTTCCGCCTTTTGCATTCATGCCCATGGATTGATGAGGCAGGCTGTTCCCTTTACCGCGGCGGCTTCACCAAGGGTGCGGTCAGGGCCAGCGGGTCCGGGCGGTGCACGCCGCCGGGGCCGGACTGCTCGGCGGCGATCTTCTCCTGCAGGCGCAGGATGCCGTGCAGCAGCGCCTCCGGCCGGGGCGGGCAACCGGGCACGTAGACATCCACCGGAATGATCTGGTCGACGCCCTTGGTGACCGAATAGGAATCCCAGTAGGGGCCGCCGCAGTTGGAACACGACCCGAACGAGATCACGTATTTCGGCTCGGGCATCTGGTCGTAGAGCCGCTTGATCGCCGGCGCCATCTTGTCGGTGACCGTGCCCGAGACGACCATCAGGTCCGCCTGGCGCGGCCCGTGCGCGAACGGGATCACCCCGAGCCGCATGAAGTCATGCCGGGCCATGCTGGACGCGATGAACTCGATCGCACAGCACGCCAGCCCGAAATTGAACACCCACAGGGAGTAGCGACGCCCCCAGTTCAGCACGAACCGGATGGGTTCCCCGAGCACTCCTGGCAGACCGGCCATCCGGTCAACCTAACGCATCGGGGTACGGCTGGCTCAGCGTCATCGGCGTCCGCACCACCTCCAGCACCCGCTCCGGAGACCGCGGTCCCTCGGTGCGGTAACGCGCCCGCGTCCGCCCGACCGGCTCCAGCAGTCCCGCCGCGACCAGATCCCGCAGATCCACCTGGGCCTGCCGCGGGGTCAGGCCTTCGGCCTGCTCATAACGGCTCCTCCGGATCCGGCCGACAACAGCGACATCATGCAGGGCGGAGATCGTCCGCTCGGCCAACGACTGCACGTAGGTCATCATCCGCTGGTAGGCGAGGGTCTCCTCGCGGTTCTCAGCAGCTTCCGCCGCATCTCCTCGATGCCGGCCAGCACTTGCTGGCTGGTATCGGTCAGGTGGGGAGCAGGGAAGAGCACTTGTCCGATTACAGGCATCCGGCGCGGCGTCAGGGACGCTGGAGGTAGCTCAGGAAACCGGTCAGCAGGGCCTCGCGGAGGGCGGGTGGGGCGGCGTTCAGGATGGTGTTGACGATGGCCATCTGGGTGAAGTCGCCGCCGGCCAGGCCCAGGTCGCCGGCCAGGGAGGCGATCAGGTCGGGGGTGATCATCTCGGGGGTCAGGGGTGGGAGCGGGGGTATTTCGATCGGGCCGCGGGCCTTCGCGGCGGCCACCGCGGCGGCCAGGTCGGGGGCGAACTGGGCGGCGGTCTCGTGGACCGCGGCGGTGACTGTCAGGTGGATGGTCGGCGGGAGGTCGGCATACGTCATCTGGGGTTGGGTGTGCCAGCCTCGGGCGGCCAGCTCGTCGGCGAGGACGAAGAGGTCGACGCCGTCGGAGGCCAGGCAGACGACGCTGGTCTCGGTGGAGGCGAAGAGGCGTACGCCATCAGTTTCGGACACCGCGGAGGCGAGAACCGTGACCGCGTCGCGGGTCTTGCGGGCCAGGTCCAGGTAACCGGTGTCGCCGATGCTGCGGAGCGTGGCGACGGCGGCGGCGATCGGGCCGCCCGAGCGGGTGGACGAGATCACCGGGTTGATCATGGTGTAGCCGGGCCAGTCGGCGTAGGCGAAGTACTGCGGGCGGCGCAGCTCCTCGGACGCGTGCAGCAGGAGCGAGACGCCCTTCGGCGCGTAGGCGTACTTGTGCAGGTCGGCCGAGATGCTGGTGACGCCCGGCACGGAGAGATCGAAATCGGGCAGGGTGGCGCCGAGGCGGCGCAGGTAGGGCAGGATCCAGCCGCCGAAGCAGGCGTCGACGTGGCACCGGACGCCGCGGGCGGCGGCGATCGCGGCGATCTCCGGGATCGGGTCGACGACGCCGTGGGCGTAACTCGGGGCGGAGGCCGCGAGGAGGACGGTGTCCGGGGTGATCGCCGCGGCCATCGCTTGCGGGTCGGCCCGCAAATCCTTCACGGGTACGACGTCGAGGCGCACCCGCAGGAAATGAGCCGCCTTCGCGAACGCCGCATGGGCGGTGGACGGGATGACCAGGCGAGGCTCGCGGATCTCGGGGTGGGCGTCGCGGGCCGCTTTGACGGCCAGGATCAGGGACTCGGTGCCGCCGCTCGTGACGCTGCCGACCGTACGCTCGTTCCCGCCGAGCAGCTTGGCAGCGGCGCCGACCAGCGCGTTCTCCATCGCCAGCAATGACGGGAACGCGGTCGGGTCCAGACCGTTGACGTGCGCGGACGTGGCGTGGGCGGCCCGGGCCAGATCGTCCAGGCCGTCCAGGGCGGGGTCGTAGACGTAGGCGAAGAGGCGGCCCCCGTGAGTGGGCAGATCGGCGCCGCGCAACTGCCGCAGCTCGGCCAGGATCTGCTCGGCGGGAACACCGTTCTCGGGCAGCGCATCGATCATGCCGGAGACGCTAACCGGCGGCGGCGGTCCGTAGCCACAGGTCCCGGTTCCCGGCGATCAGCACCCGCCCGTCGCGGAGGGTGGTCACCGCCTGTGGTGGCGAGTCACCGCATCCGAGTTCGCCCCGTTTCCACGGCTTGCCGCCGTCACCGATCCACACCACGCCGCAGTACTCGGGGCGCTGGTCGGCGGCGGGCCGGCTCGCGTCGTCGATCGAGGCGACGGCGACGACAGTGCCGCCGGGCGTGACCGTCACGTCCTGAACCCGGCCCACACCCATCCCGGTGGTGACGCCCCGCTTCCAGTGCAGCCCGTCCGTGCTGCTCAGCACGACCGTGTCGTCCTGCTCCCCGGTCTCGTGGTCGACGCCGCCGAAGGCCAGCCACCGCTCGCCGGCCCGGACCACCCGGGTCAGGAACAGATGCTGCGGCAGATCCGCCACCGCTGACACCTGCCAGGTGCGGCCGCTGTCGGTGGAACGCCAGGTGGCCGCCCGGCGCGGACCCGAGCCGATGGCGACGATCGTCTCGCCGGACGCCGCGAGCACCCCGATCACCGGCTGCGCTTCCGTTCCGGCCGGCGGCTCGGGCAGGTTCACCGGGCGCAGCGTCCGGCCGCCGTCACGCGAGATCAGAAGGACCGGCGCGGTACGGCCTGGATTGCTCCGCCCGGCGTCGAGCGCCACGGCGCCGCGGCCGGTCACGGCCAGGTGCCGGATCGAGCTGCGGGTGCCCTGCCCCTCGAAGCCGGGCTCGGAGAAGTCGCCCCGGGCCAGTTGCTCGGCCTGCCCGCCGGGCCGGTGCCGGGTGAGGCCGGAGCTGTTCGCGGCCAGGACGGCGCCGGTGCGCTCCAGCACCGCCACGTCCGCCCCGATACCGCCGCCCGGCCAGCCGTTCGTGGCTTCGGGCGGCCCGTCGCCGCCGCGGGTGGTCCCGTCCGGCGCCGGATCCAGGTCGAGGCGGTCGCACGTGGCCGGCCCGGTCCAGTTGACGGTGACCGCCCGGTAACCGTTCTGGTAGGTGCCGAGTCCCAGGGCGCAGTCGCCGACCGGAAGCAGCGTCAGCAGGCCGTCAGCAGGCGGGATCCAGTCGCTCGCGGAAGCCCACTCGACGGCGCCGGGGTGCTGGACGAATCCGAGTTCCGTCGCCGGCACGGCACCGAGTCCCTTTCGCGGCTCCGCGCTCGGGCTCGGGCCGCCGCCGCGCGTGGTGCGGGCGCAGGAGGAGAGCAGGACGGCGCCGGCGGCCAGCACGGCGAGCACCCGTAGACCAGACGATTGAGGACTCACCCGGCAATATTGACCACTGTCGTCAAGATGCGGTCTGCCGGGTGTCCCGGTAGCCCCGGAGCACCAGGATCGCCGTGCCGACGAGGATCGCCGGGACCACGGTGAACCCGAGCAGCACCCCGAGGCGGGCCGTGCCGCTCTGCGCCGCCGACTCGCCGGTGGCCGACGAGGCGTACCCGAAGATCTGCAGCAGCAGGGCGTAGATGCCGGGGCCGAGGGCCAGGCCGAGGGTCTCGCCGGCGGTCCACAGGCCGGTGAAGACGCCGGCCTGGCGGCGGCCGGTGCGCTCGGTATCGTACGCGATGCAGTCCGGCAGCATCGCCAGCGCGAAGACCTGCTGGCCGGCGTAACCGGCGCCGACCACGGCGACGATCAGGTAGACCGCCACCGGCGGCAGCGCCCGGGCGGTGAGCAGGAGCAGCGCGCCCACGGCGAACAGCAGGGAGGCGGCGACGAGAGAGCGGAGCTTGCCGTGCCGTCTGCCGACAGCGGTCCACAGCGGCATGACGAGCAGGGCCGGGCCGACGAACGCGGCGAACAGGAAGGTGGCGCCGGACTTCTGCTCCAGCACGTGATCGGCGAAGTACTTGACGCCGGCCAGCATGGTGCCGATGCCGGCGGCCTGGACGACCCAGCAGATCAGCAGGGCGCGGAACGGGGCGTTGCCGGCCGCCACGCGCAGTTGCGCCCGCAGGGACGGCTCGGACTCGCCGGCTGTGCGGGACCGTGCTTTACGCGTACCGAAGAAGGTGGCAAGCGTGCCGACAACGATCAGTGCGCCGACGAACAACCCGGACCACCGGTGGCCCTCGCGGCCGCCGCCGGTCGTCTCGACCACCAGCGGGGCGAGCGCGCCGGACACCAGGATGGCCAGGGCCAGGACCGCGACGCGCCAGGTCATCAGGCGGGTGCGCTCGGCGTAGCCGTCGGTCAGTTCGGCGGGCATCGCGACGTACGGCACCTGGAAGAAGGCGAACGCGGTGGCGGCGGCGAGAAAGGCGAGTGCGACGTACGCGCCGGAGGCCGCCCCGCCGGAGAACGGCGCGGCGAAGATCGCGGCGAACAGCACGCCCAGGAACAGGCCCGCGACCAGCAGGAACGGGCGGCGGGAACCGGTGCGGTCGGAGATCCGGCCGGCCACCGGATTGACCAGCACGTCCCAGGCCTTCGGCAGGAGCACGAGGAGACCGGACACGCCGGCGGCTACACCGAGCGTGTCGGTCAGATAAGGCAGAAGAAGCAAACCGGGCACCGTGCCGAACGCGCCGGTGACCAGAGAACCGAGGGCATAACCAGCCAAAACACCGCGAGGCAGAACACTCGACGGGGGTACCACGGGAGAGGGACCGGCGGTCGTCATCGACGCGCATCGTAACCATGATCCGGCCGCTCCGCCTACGCTCGCCGCTATGAAAAGCGTTGCTGCCGGCGTCGCCGCCAGTCACCCGGCGACCGCTCGCACCGGGTTGCGCGTTCTGCAGTCCGGAGGTACCGCCGCCGACGCGGCAGTCGCCGCCGTACTGGCCTGCTGCGTGTCCGAGACCGTCTACACCGGGCTCGGCGGCGGCGGTTTCGCCACCTACTTCGAGGCGGCCACCCGCGAGGTCACCTGCCTGGACTTCTTCGTCGCCGTGCCCGGGCTGGACGGCGACCGCAAACCGTCCCCGATGGTGGCCGTCGACGTGTTCTTCGGCGGGCTGCCACAGATCTACTCGATCGGCGGGGCCAGCGTCGCCGTGCCGGGAGTGCCGGCCGGGCTCGGCGAGGTGCACCGGCGGTGGGGCAAACTGCCGTGGCGCGACGTGGTGGCACCGGCCGCCGGCCTGGCCCGGACCGGGGTGCTGCTGCCGGACGCGCACGCCCGGACCCTGGAGTCGTGCGCGCCGGCGCTGGCGTACGGCGACGGGGCCGCCCTCTACCAGCCGGGCGGTCGGCTGTTGCAGGGCGACGAACTGCTCTTCCTGCCGGGGCTGGCGACCGCGATGGACGCTCTGGCGGCGGAGGGCCCGGAGATCTTCTACACCGGGGAGTACGGGAAACTGCTGGTCGAGACGGTACGGGCGGCGGGCGGGACGATCGGGCCGGTGGACCTCTCCTCGTACCGGGTCGAGTCGGTCGGGGTGGCGCACGCGACGTTCGCCGGGCACCGGGTGCACGCCCGGCACGACCTCAACCGGACCATCGACACGATCGCCGCGCTGCCGTCCGACCTGTCCCGGCCGGCCCGCGCGCCCGGCGTCGCGAACGCGCTGATCAACCGCGGTCAACAACGGCTCGGCGACACCACCAACGTCTCCGTGGTCGATGCCGAGGGCAACGCCTGCGTGATCACCACGACGCTCGGGCTCGGCGCCGGAGTGTGGCTGCCCGGCCTCGGCATCAACCTCAACTCGATGCTCGGTGAGGGAGAACTGCTCACCGAGGAACTGGTGCCGGGGCGGCGGATGTCGTCGTACATGTGCCCGCTCGTGGTGATCGCCCCGGACGGTGGCCTGGCGGTGGCGGCCGGGTCGGCGGGCGCCTCCCGGATCCGGACCGCCCTGGTCGACACGCTGCTCGGCGTACTGGTCGACGGGCTGAGCGTGCCGGACGCGATCGCACGGCCCCGATTCCACGTGGTCGGGGACACGGTGCACGCCGAAGCCGGCTGCCCCCCGGGCGAGCTGGCACAACTCGCGGCGGCCGGCTGGCAGATCGTCGAGTGGCCGGACATCAACCATTACTTCGGCGGTGTCACCGCCGTGGGCCGCGCCGGCGCCGCCGGCGACCCCCGCCGCGGCGGCGTCGGCCTCCTCCTCTGATCGCCGGCCCGAACGTCGTGCCCTGACGGCAGCCCTCACATCGTGCGGGCGGCGATGGCGTCCGCGACGGCCTCCCCCTCTGATCGCCGGCCCGCACATCGCACCCTGACGGCAGCCCTCACATCGTGCGGGCGGCGATGGCGTCCGCGTCGGCGGCGGTTTCGCGGAGGGGGATGTCGAGGCCGGTGGCGGTCAGGCCGAAAGTGCGCTCGGTCAGCGAGGCGTCGAGGATGAACGGGGCGTAGAACTGGTAGTCCATCTCGGCCATCTCGCGGGCCATCGGGACGGCCAGGCCTGCCGTGCGCATGACGAAGCGGGGCAGCTTGCGGATCGTCAGGCGAGGCCGGCCGGTCAGGGCGGTGTAGCGGTCGGCCAGGTCGCGGATGGAGATCGCCGGGGCGGACGGGACGTGCCAGGCCTTGCCCCAGGCGCGCTCGTCGCGGGCCAGCTCGACCAGGGTGCGGGCCATGTCGCCGGTGTAGGTGAAGGTGTGCGGGGCGTCCGGGTCGCCGGGAGCCCAGGCGGTGCGGCCGGCCTTCATCGCCGGGAGCAGGACCGCGGAGAAGACGCCGACCGCGCCGGCGCCCAGGTAGTCGGCGCCGCGGGCCTCGATCGTGCGGACGCCGCTGTCCAGCGCGTCCTGCCACATCCGGTTGCGGATGCGGCCCTTGCGGCCGGTCGCGGCGAGCGGGCTGTGCTCGGTCATCAGGCCGCCCGGCTGCGGGCCGTAACCGTAGAGGTTGCCGGTGATGGCGTAGACCGCGCCGGACGCCTTCGCGGCGGCGATCATCGCGTTGTTCATCGGGAACCACTTGTCGGCCCACTCGGTGTACTTCGGGTTGGCGCAGTTGTAGATGACCTCGGCGCCGGCGGACAGCTCGGTGAGCCGGCGGGCGTCGGCGGCGTCGGCGGTGGCCCGCTCGATCAGCGGGTGCTCCGGGCCACTGCCGCTGCGCGTGACGATGCGGACGCGCTCGCCGCGGTCGGCCAGCAGGCGAGCGACGGTGGAGCCGATGGGGCCGGAACCGATGACGACATGCATGACGCTCTCCTTGCTCGCATTTGAGAGCAGTGCTCTCTGTTGAGAACAACGATTACATGACGGCTGCGCTAAAGCAAGAGCAGTGCTCTCTTTTGTGGCACACTGGCCGCATGAGCGAGAACGAAACCCCAGGCACCCGGACGAAAGGCGCGGCCGGTGTGCGGGCCCGGGTGCGGGCCGAGATGACCGAGGAGATCAAGTCGGTGGCCCGGCAGCATCTGGCCACCGACGGGGCGAACCTGTCGCTACGGGCCGTCGCCCGGGATCTGGGGATGGTCTCGTCCGCCGTCTACCGCTACTTCGCCAGCCGGGACGAGCTGCTCACGGCACTGATCATCGACGCGTACGACGCTGTCGGCGAAGCCGCCGAGCAGGCCGCCGCGCAGGCCGGCAGCCCGTTCGAGAAGTGGCTGGCGGCCGGGCATGCGGCGCGCGAATGGGCGCTGGCCAACCGGCACGAGTGGGCGCTGATCTACGGCAGTCCGGTGCCGGGCTACACCGCGCCCCGGGACACCGTCGAGCCGGCAGCACGCATCATGCTGCTGCTCGGCTCGGTGCTCGTGGAGGCACACCGAGCCGGTGCGGTGGTGGAGAGAGCACCGCTCACCGGACGTTTCGGGGAGGAGCTCGCCGCGGTGGCGGGGCCGTTCTTCCCCGACGTGGGGGCACAGGTCATCGCCGACACCATCGCGGGGTTCTTCCAGATCTGCGGTGCGATCAGTTTCGAGCTGTTCGGCCAGCTCAACAACGTGGTGGAGGACGACCGGAAAGGCTTCTTCGACTATCAGCTACGGGCCGCGGCGGGCGTGGCGGGGCTCAAGATCTAGCAGTCGAGCAGCGGGCGGACACGGGCGAGGCCCAGCAGCCGGACCGCCTGGAAGAAGCAGGCAGCCACGCGGCAGGCAGCCACGCGGCAGGCAGGCGCGCGGCAGGAAGGCGCGCGGCAGATCATCGGAGGCACGGGAGCCAGCCGGCCTCGGCCATCAGGACGCGATCGCCGCGCATGGGGACGCCCTCGGCCAGCAGCAGGGCCTTGGCGCGGGCCTCGTGACCGGGTGGGAGGCGGCCGCCGCCGCTGCACACCCGGTGCCAGGGGACGCCGCCGCCGTGCAGGGACATGATCCGGCCGACCTGGCGCGGGGAATTGCGCCCCGAGCGGTCGGCCAGGACGTCGGCGATGGACCCGTACGACATCACCCGGCCCGCGGGGATGCTCTCGACCAGGGTCAGGACCTCTTCCACGTACTCCTGCGGTGTCATCAACCGCCACGATATGGGATCTGGCAACGATCGACAGCGGCCAGCCGAGCACAATGGGCCGGGTGCGGGAAGTGGTTACCGGTGCGCGCCGGATCGTGGTCAAGGTGGGGTCGTCCTCGCTGACCACCGCGGCGGGCGGCATCGACGAGCAACGGGTCGACGCCCTGGTCGACGTGCTGGGCAAGCTGGCAGCCGGCGGGCGTGAGGTGGTTCTGGTGTCCAGCGGCGCGATCGCCGCCGGGCTCGCGCCGCTCCAGTTGCGCCGCCGGCCGCGGGACCTGGCCACCCAGCAGGCCGCCGCGAGCGTGGGGCAAGGTCTGCTGATCGGGCGGTACGCGTCCGGCTTCGCGCGGCACGGGCTGACCGTCGGGCAGGTGCTGCTCACCGTGGACGACGTGACCCGGCGGGCGCACTACCGCAACGCCTATCGCACGCTGCGCAAACTGCTCGACCTCGGCGCGCTGCCGATCGTCAACGAGAACGACACGGTCGCCACCGAGGAGATCCGGTTCGGCGACAACGACCGGCTCGCCGCGCTGGTCGCCGCGCTCGCCGACGCCGACCTGCTGGTGCTGCTCTCCGACGTGGACGCGCTCTACACCGGCAACCCGGCCGACCCGGCGTCCCGCAAGATCTCGCTGGTCCGCGACGACGGCGATCTCAGCGGGGTGGAGATCGGCACCGTCGGCAAGTCCGGGGTCGGCACCGGCGGCATGGTCACCAAGGTGGAGGCGGCCCGGATCGCCACCGGGTTCGGCATCCCGGTCGTGCTCACCGCCGCCCCGCTGGCCGGCGCCGCACTCGACGGCGAGGACGTCGGCACCCTCTTCGAGGCCTCCCCCACCCGGCCGGCGGCCCGGCTGTTCTGGCTGGCGCACGCCACCGCGCCACGCGGGCGGCTGCACCTCGACGAGGGCGCGGTCGCGGCGGTCGTGGCCCGGCGCAAATCGCTGCTGCCGGCCGGCATCACCGCTGTCGACGGGTCCTTCGCCGCCGGCGATCCGGTGGATCTGGTCGATGCCGGATCGGGTACGCCCGTCGCGCGCGGCCTGGTCAACTACGACGCGGTGGAATTGCCGGCGCTGCTGGGGCGGTCCACACCCGAGTTGGCCGCGGAACTCGGGCCGGGATATGAACGAGAGGTCGTCCACCGTGACGACCTGGTACTGCTCTGAACGTGTGTGGGGTTCGGGTGCGATGGGCGGCCGAAATCCACACGCGGGAGTTTTTCGCCGTACCCCCAAGCCGGTTTTGATCTTGAAGGGTTTGTCATGAGTGTGCTGGAGCAGGCGGCAGCCGCCCGGGTCGCCGCCATCGATCTCGCCGGGGCCACCCGTGCCGAGAAGGACGCGGCGCTGCTGCTGATGGCCGACCGGCTGGTCGAGCGGACCGACGACATCGTGCACGCCAACGGTGTCGACGTCGCCAACGCCCGGGAGAACGGCACCTCCGAGGCGATGATCGACCGGCTGGTCCTGACGCCGGAACGGGTCGCCGCGATGGCCGACGGCCTGCGCCGGCTCGCCGCCCTGCCCGACCCGATCGGTGACGTGGTGCGCGGCTCGACCCTGCCGAACGGGCTGGAGCTGCGGCAGGTGCGGGTGCCGTTCGGGGTGGTCGGCATGATCTACGAGGGCCGGCCGAACGTGACCGCCGACGCCGCCGGCATCTGCCTCAAGAGCGGCAACGCGGCGCTGCTGCGCGGTTCCGGATCGGCCTTCTCGTCGAACGCGGCGATCGTGTCGGTGCTGCGCAAGGCCGTCGCCGACGCGGGCCTGCCGGCCAACACGATCCAGCTGCTGGACGCCACCACCCGCGACTCGGTGAAGGAGCTGATGCGGGCCCGCGGCCTGGTCGACGTGCTGATCCCGCGCGGCGGCGCCTCGCTGATCAAGACGGTGGTGGAGCAGTCCACGGTGCCGGTGATCGAGACCGGTGTCGGTAACTGCCATGTGTACGTGGACGCGGCCGCCGATCTGGAGAAGGCCCTCAGCGTCACGGTCAACTCGAAGACCCAGCGCTTCTCGACCTGCAACACCGCCGAATCGCTGCTGGTGCACGCCGAGATCGCTGACACGTTCCTGCCGCTGATCCTGCCTTCGCTGATCGACGCGGGCGTCACCGTGCACGGCGACGCCCGGGTGGCGAGTTACAGCGATGCGGTGGTTCCCGCCACCGAGGAGGACTGGGGTACGGAATACCTGTCCCCTGACATCGCGGTCGCCGTGGTGGATTCCCTCGACGACGCGCTCGACCACATCCGGCAGTACGGCACCGGCCACACCGAGGCCATCGTCAGCGAGTCGATCGTCGCGACCAGGCGTTTCGTGGCCGGTGTGGACGCGGCGGCGGTGATGGTGAACGCGTCGACCCGGTTCACCGACGGCGGCGAGTTCGGGTTCGGGGCGGAGATCGGCATCAGCACCCAGAAGCTGCACGCCCGGGGGCCGATGGGCCTGCCCGAGCTGACCTCCACCAAGTACATCGTCACGGGCAACGGCCACACCCGCTGACGTACGCCTACGTTTCGCTGACGACCGGCGCCGGGGTGATCTCCTGCGGCGCCGGCGTGGGTTCGACCGTCTTTTCCGGCGCGGACTCGGCCTTCTCGGGCTCGGTCTTCTCCGGGGCGGTCTTCTCCGGCGCGGCTGCTTCCGGGGCAGCCTTCTCCGGCGCGGTGGGTTTGGCCGGGCGCGGGGTCTCGACCTTCACGGTGTCGCTGAGTTCGCTCCAGCCGCCCACCCAGTTTCCGAGCACGACCCGGACCCGGTAGGCCCAGCGGCCGTCCGGCACGGCGGCGTCGGCGCAGTGGGTGGCGTTGACCCGGCCGTCGCAGCTCCCGCCCAGGTCAGTGGTCCGGCCGGTGGCCGCGTCGACGCGGGTCACCCGGTATCCGATGCCCGGCAGGCGGCCCGCCGGATCCGCGGCCGGCCAGTCCACCCGCACCGACGCGCCATGTGCGACGACCCGGGGCGACGGGCCGTCCGGCAAGCGTGTGGCCGTGGCCTCGGCAGGCCCGGCCTCGTCAGCCGACCACGCGGCCAGCGCGACGGACGGCGCCGACAGGAGCCCGACGGTCACCAGACCGGCACTCAGGGGCAGGAACGCGGCTCGGGAGTGCGCCATCTTCTCGACTTTCGCGATCGACGGGAGGCGGATGCCGGGGAGGCTCGGAAGCTTCCCCGGCATCCGCGCTGCATCACTTCTTGGCGGCGTAGCTCTCGCCGTAGACCGAGTAGTTGCCGGAGAAGGTGGCGCCCTGGCAGTCATTGTGCGAGCCGTTGCCCATGGTCACGCCGTCCTCGACCTTGACGGACTTCGTCTCGCCGGCCGCGACGACGACGTCGAGACCGCTGAAGTCGAAGAGAACGTCGCTGCTGGCCGGGGTGCAGCCGCGACCCAGGCCGCCGGAGACGTTCTTCGGGGCCTTCGAGCCGTTGGCGCCGGAGTTGATCTGGGTGAGGCGAACCGCGTACGGGTTCGGGTTCTTGATGCTCAGCGTGGCGTCCACCGAGCCGGTCGGGAACAGGCCGGAAGCGGTGGCCGAGATCTCCAGGGCCTTGGCGGTGGTGGCCGTGGCGGTGGTCTCGCCGTAGCCGTAGGCACGCCAGGCGGCGTAGCCGGCGGTGGCGAAGCCACCGGTCAGGGCGAGGGCGGTGCCGACGACGATGGCGCGCTTGACAGACTTACGCATAACGGCATTCCTCCGAAGTAGAAACTGCTTCGCAGGCGCCGGTTTCGCTACTGACTCCCCGCCGGACTGGAGCGACCATCGTTATCGCCCAGCGGATCTTCGTCTCGCCTTCGGCCCTCGTCGGGCCTGCCACAACTATGCGTCGGATGCCCGTCTTCACCCAATAGCCCTTATTACTGTGCGTGACCTATCAGCCGGGTACGGGGCCGTAGCCATTCGGTCTTTTCCGGTTTTGACCGCGCTGTGGCTCTTGACATGCGTACCGACATCGCAACGCCCATCACAGAGAGTGACTGACTCGCCGCGCTCCTGGAGAGTCCCCGCAAAACCCCCTGATACCGACTGATCGGCTGATGCCGGGAATCTATGGCGAAGGAAGGATATTCACATGCGGCCCGCATGAGGCCGTGGGCGAGGCACTGAACCGCCGGGCGAGTTGGTCGCCCATGTCCGGCGGGGAGCCAGCGGCGAAACCGACGTCCTTGGTTAACCAAGGAGATCGCTCGATGCACAAGTTCCTGGCCGATCCGGCCACTCTTGCCCGGATGCTCGGCAAGGACACCGACCCCAGCTACAGCGCCGCAGCGCGGGCGTCGGTGAAAGACCGTTCCGTACTCGTCACCGGCGCCGGCGGGTCGATCGGCAGTGAGATCGTCCGGCAGTTGCACCGGCTCTCCCCCGGCCCGGTCTACCTGCTCGACCACGACGAGGGCGCGCTGCACAGCCTCCAGGTCGAACTGAACGGCCACGGGCTGCTGGACGACGACCGTACGGTGCTGGCCGACATCCGGGACGGCGAGGTGCTGCGCCGGCTGATGGCCACGATTCGGCCGGACGTCGTCTTCCACGCCGCCGCGCACAAGCACCTGCCGCTGCTCGAGCGGTACCCGGCCGAGGGCATCAAGACCAACCTCGTCGGCACCGCCAACGTGATCGCCGCCGCCGCGGAGGCCGGGACCGGCACGTTCGTCAACATCTCCACCGACAAGGCGGCCGCACCCACCAGCGTTCTCGGCGCCACCAAACGACTCGCCGAGCGGGTCGTGGCGGCCCGGTCCGGCGGCCGGATGCGGGTGGCCTCGGTACGGTTCGGCAACGTCCTCGGCAGCCGCGGCTCCTTCCTGCCGACCCTGCACTGGCAGCTCAGCAACGATCTCCCGGTCACCATCACCGACCCGCGGATCACCCGCTACTTCATGACGATCCCGGAGGCGGCCAGCCTCGTGATCGAAGCCGGCGAGATGGCACAGGCCGGCGAGACGTACGTGCTCGACATGGGCGACCCGGTCGGCATCGAGGACCTGGTCCGCCGGTTCGCCGCCGACCTGCGGGTGACACCGGAGATCGTCTACACCGGCCTGCGCTCCGGCGAGAAGCTGCACGAGGAACTGCTGGACGGGATCGAGAACCTCACCGCGACCCGGCACGCCCGTGTTTCCGCGGTGATCGCCAACGGCCCCGCCCCGGCCGGCCTGCTGGACGAGGTGGACCGGCTCACCGGCGACGTGACCGTGCTGTCCGACGAGGAACTGCGCGACCGGCTCTGGGATCTGGTCCACAGCTCCGCCGCGGACCTGGTCGGCGCCCGATGACCGATGTCTCCTGGTCCGTCTTCGTCGTGTCGTTCCTGGTGATCCCGGTGGTCTGGGTGCTGATCGACCGTTCCCCGACGCTGGTCGCCGCGTTCGGCGGCCGCAAGCCGTCCAGCGGCACGCCGGTCGAGGACTTCGAGGTGCTGGTCCCGATCTACGGTTCGGTCACCTATCTGGAGAACGTGGAGTACCTGCGCCAGTACGGCGACCGGGTGCTGCTGTGCACGACGAACGGCGAGAGCCCCGAGTTCTACCGTGATCTCGCCGCCATCGCCGGCGAGCACGGTTTCCGGATCTACCGGGCCGCCGCCGTGGCCGGCGGGATCGGGGCGAACGGCAAACGCGCGACCTCCGGCGCGGCTCGGGACATGCTGGTCCGGGAAGCGCTCGAGAAGATCGTGCGCGCTCCCTACGTGGTGTGCATCGACGCGGACAGCGTCACCGACGAGCCGTTCGGCGTTCTGGTGGGGATGCTCGCGGCCAACGGGTACGACTTCGCGTCCGTGCCGCTGGTGCCCACGAACACCGCGTCGGTGCTCGGCCGCCTGCAGTCCTACGAGTACCGCAGTGCGATGAAGCTGCGTCTCATCGCGCCGTGGCAGGTGTCCGGCGCCTGCCACGTGGCCCGTACCGAGGCGCACCGCGAGGTGATGCGCCGCCACTCGCTGTTCTTCCAGGGCAACGACGTCGAGGCCGGCCTGCTGGCGAAGGCTCTCCACTACCGGGTCGGGCACCTGCCGTTCGCCGTTCGCACCGCCGTGCCGGAGACCTTCAAGAGCTGGTACCGGCAGCGTCTGGCCTGGTCCGGTGGCGAGTTCCGGCTGTTCGTGATGAACCTGCACCTGCTGGTCCGGCACCCGTTCTTCTGGCTCTACGGCGCGGTGGTGACCACGCTCGGCCTGCCGTTCCGCTGGATCACCCTGGCGACCGGCGGCTGGGCGCTGCTGGGAATCTTCACGATGCACGCGATCGCGACCGTGATCGTCCACTGGCGGGTCCGGACCATGATGCTCGCCCTGCTGCCGCTCTACTCGCTGTTCAACAGCTTGGTCATGACGCCGCTCGGAGCGATCTGGTACGTCCGGATGGCCGTCGCCGACCGCAACATCGGTTTCATCCGCACCAGCCGTCCCCGCGTCTCCGCCGCCGCGTAACAGGATCCTCAGCGACAGGCCCGCAGCGCCGTCAGCGTGATGTTGACGTCGAAGAGCGGGCCTTCGTTGCTGTCCCAGCCGCCGTCGACACGCTGGGTCGCGGCCAGCCGTTTGCGGGCGCTCTGCAGCAGCCAGTCGTCGCCCAGGTTGACCCGGCGCAGCGCGGCCGCCATCGAGGCGACATCGGCCGGCGACATGTCCGGCAGGCGGTCGCCGAGGATCTGCTGGACGCGGGCCGACTCGTAGTAGAACTGCTGCTGGTGCAACAGGCCGGCGGCGTGCCAGCCGGTCGCCAGGAACGAGGGCCACGTACCGTCCGGGCGCAGTCGGGAGACCACCCACCCGGCAGCCGACCGCAACACCTCGCCCCACGGTGATCGGGTCTGGTGAGGGTCGATCCGGACCGCTGCCGCGGTCAGCCAGAAACCGGCGACCGAGGTCAGGTAGAGGGTCGCCTCGGGATCGCCGGGCAGCGCCCACGGCGGCGCCTGGTCGGCGAGCGACTCGTGCTCCTGCCAGGTCCCGTCGCCGCGCTGCGCGCCGGCCAGCCAGTGCAGGGCGCGCACCCCGACCGCGTCGTCGAGAGCGCCGATGTCGTCGAGCTCGGCGAGCCGGAAACAGGTGGCGTCGATCGACGGGATCGCGCCGTCGGCGGAGGCGGGCCAGCCGCCCTCGGCCATCTGCCCGGAGGCGATCCGGACCATGGCCTCCGGCGGGGCCGGATGTCCGGTGCGCAGATGCGACAACCGCGCCCGTTCCACCGGATCACCATGGGCGACCACGTAACCGATCGCGGCATCTATATCGATCACGGTAAAGACGGTACCGGCCGGATCGGCGAACCGCAGGCCCGTCCCACCCAGGGGAGTCACCCGTTGGTGACCCCCCTGGGGGCATGGATCAGTACGACGGGAGGGACGGGTCGATGTTGTTGACCCAGGAGACGATGCCGCCCTGCACGTGGACGGCATCCTTGAAGCCGGCCGCCTTGATCGCGGCCAGCGCCTCCGCCGAGCGCACGCCCGACTTGCAGTGCAGGACGATCTGCTTGTCCTGCGGGAACTTCGCGAGCGCCTCACCGGACAGGATCTCGCCCTTGGGGATCAGCACCGCGCCGGGGATCCGGTTGATCTCCCACTCGGCGGGCTCGCGAACGTCGACGAGGAAGATGTCCTTGCCGCTGTCCTGCCAGTCCTTGAGCTCGCGGACGGTGATGGTGGCGCCGGACGCCGCCTCCTGCGCCTCGACCGAGACCCCGCCGCAGAAGTCCTCGTAGTCCTCGAGCAGGTCGGTGACGGTCGGGTTCTCCCCGCAGAGCGCGCAGTTCGGGTCCTTGCGCACCTTGATCTTGCGGTGGGTCATCTCCAGGGCGTCGTAGACGACCAGGCTGCCGACCAGCGGCTCACCGATGCCGGTGATCAGCTTGATCGCCTCGTTGACCTGGATCGAGCCGATCGACGCGCAGAGCACGCCCAGCACGCCGCCCTCGGCGCAGCTCGGGACCATGCCGGGCGGCGGGGGCTCCGGGTAGAGGCAGCGGTAGCAGGGACCGTGCTCCTCCCAGAAGACCGAGGCCTGGCCGTCGAAGCGGTAGATCGAACCCCAGACGTACGGCTTGCCGAGCAGCACCGCGGCGTCGTTCACCATGTAACGGGTCGCGAAGTTGTCGGTGCCGTCGACGATCAGGTCGTACTGGGAGAAGATCTCCTTGACGTTGTCCCGGTCCAGCGCGGTGTTGTGGATGACCACGTTCACCAGCGGGTTGACCTCGGCGATGCTGCGGGCCGCGGACTCCGCCTTGGGCGTGCCGATGTCGGAGACGCCGTGGATGATCTGGCGCTGGAGGTTGGACTCGTCGACGGTGTCGAAGTCGATGATGCCGAGCGTGCCCACGCCGGCCGCGGCCAGGTAGAGCAGGGTCGGCGAGCCGAGGCCGCCCGCGCCGACGGCGAGGACCTTCGCGTTCTTCAGCCGCTTCTGCCCGTCCATCCCGACATCGGGGATGATCAGGTGACGCGAATAGCGGCGGATCTCGTCGACGCTCAGCTCGGCGGCCGGCTCGACGAGCGGGGGCAGAGCCACAGTTCACTCCCCGGGGTTCGGTGGATTCGGATGTGTTGGAACGCCGCCCATTGTCGCTCGATTCCCGCACGCTCACCCATGACGTTGGCCACGGGCCCGACATGCGGGATCGCGGAATAATTCACGCTATCGGCTTGCCGGCGTAACGCTTGCCGTCCAGATAGGGCCACGCGTTCGCTGTGCAGCCCTTCAGGCCGAAGGTCTGCTGCTGCATCACCGGCGCCGGCTCACCCTTGCCGGGGCAGGCCTCGTGCCCGTGCCCGAGCTCGTGACCGACCTCGTGGTTGATCGTGTAACGCCGGTAGACGTCCAGTTCGCCCTCGTAGTCGGGCACCGCGCCGTCCCAGCGGTCGGCGTTGATGATGACCTGGCCCGGGACCCGGCACGAGGTGTAACCCTCGGTGTCCAGGCCGCCGCCCGCGCACATCCGCTCCGAGGTCTTCGCCGAGGCCAGATAGACCGTGAAATCCGCGTCGGCGGCCTTCGGCACCCGGCGCAGCCGCAACCGGCCCTTGTTGGTCCAGCTCCGGTCGTCGCCCAGGGTGTCGTCGATCGCCTCGGCGAACTCGCCCGGCGACGTGCCCTCGACGATCTCCTCGACCGCTACCCGGAACCGGTACAGCCGGCCGCCGGTGCCGAGCATCGGGCCGCGGGTGTTCGCGTACTCGAAATCGCCTGATTTCGCCGCTGCCACCGCCTCGCTGTCACCGGTCCGCAGCGGCTCGGCGGCGGTCACGTTCGGTGCGGGGCGGATCTCCGCCGGTTCGGCGGCGCGTTGTGCGGACTCCCCGCCGGGTGCGACGGGCTGCTCCTCGTTGCGCAGCTCGTGGCCGGCGACGAGGACGGCGAGCACCAGCAGGAGGTACGCCACGAGCACTGCTCGCCGGCGCCAGCGGACGCGCTTCTCCGGGGCCGCGTGACGGGCCGGCGGGTCGGTGCGGGAGTGCGCCGGGACGTACTCGGCATCGGTGTCCCCGCGCGAGAGCACCGAGGGCAGGAAGTCGTGGTGCTCGGGCTCGATCCCGGGTTCGGCCTCGGCACGCCGGTGAGGGCGTTCGGCGGCCGGTACGTAGATCGGCTCGTGCACGACGGGCGCGGTGGTCTCGCGGACCGCCATGCCGGGGCGTTCCTCGGTGGCGGCTTCCGCCGGCGGCGCCTCAAAGGTGGTAGCGGCGTCTGCCCGCGGCCTCTCGAAGCCGGGGGCCGCGGCCCCCGGCGGCGTCTCGAAACCGGTGGCCGCGTCTGCCCGCGGCCTCTCGAAACCGGGGGCCGCGGCCCCCGGCGGCGTCTCGAAACCGGTGGCCGGTTCGCCGGGGCGGGGCGGGACCGCCGCCGGGACGTGGATGTTCTCGGCGAGGTTGCGCTCCAGCAGGTTGCGGGGCGGCCACAGGTTGTCCGGGAGTTCCACAGGCAGCCGCAGGCTCGGCGGCAGGCCCGGCCGGTTCCTGGTCTGCGGGTACCGGCTCTCCGGCGATGTCTCCGCGAGCGATGCTTCCGGACCGGAGCCCTGCTCCCACCCCGGAGCAGGTGGGAGCGGTGCTTCCAAGGCAGCCGGGAAGCCGGGGGCCGGTTCCCGTTCGGCCGGCGCCCGGTGCGCGCCGGGCTGGTCGAGGAACGCGGGCTCGTCTCCCCGATCGGGCCGTCCCAGGAAGCCGTTCGGGGCGGCCAGGCCGTCCCAGCGATCCGAGTCCACGTCCTGCGGCCGCAGGGCTTCCGGCGGGCCGGTAGGCGGACGGGACGTCAGCGGCGGGCGGCCACCCGTGCCGGGCCGGGTGGTGCCGGGACCGGCACGGAAACCGGGCCCGGACGCTCCGGAACGGCTCGACCGGCGCGCGCCGGCGGCCCGGGGGTTCACGAACGCTCCGGGGTCGGCCATCGGGTCGTCAGCGGCCGGGCGGGGCGGCTCCGGTTCGGCCGGACGCGGCTTCGAGGCGGCCAGGCGCTCAGCGGCCAGCTCCAGGATGCCGCGGGTCATCTCCGGCGGCGGAGCAGCGCTCTCCGTCTCGCCTTCGGCGGGCGGAGCAGCTTCTTCGGACCTGGCGGTACGGCGTGAGCGCGCTGCTCCGGTCGGCGCCGGGCCCTCGAACCCGGCGGATTCCGCAGCGGCGGCGGTCCGGCGACGGGCCGGCGGCTCCGCGGCCTCCAGGTCACCGGACGCGGCGGCGGACCGTCGACGGCCCGGCAGCTCCCCGGCGTCCAGGTGACCGGGCCCGGTGGGCTCCGCCGTAGCGGCGGTCCGGCGGCGGGCCGGCCGCACCGTGGTGTCCGGTTCCGCCGGGGCCTTGACCGTGGTGGTCTTGCGGGCCGGGGCCCGGCCGGTCGCCGTACGGGACGACGTGGACTTGACCGGAGACTCGCCGGTGTCCGGCTTCCGGCGGGCCGTGGGCTCTCCGTCGGGCGCGGACCTGCGCGCTGTCTTGCGGGCGGGTTCGGCCGGGGCCGTCACCGACGGCTTCGCTGTGGCGGTCGCCGCCACGGTGCGGGTACGCCGGGCCGGCGTGACAGAGGGCGTGTCCGGCGTCGCAGGAGTCGCCTGTGTGCGGGAACGCTCGCCTCGACCACGCCGGTCGATGCCGGCGTTCGGGTCAACGGGGCCATTTGTCGCGTTTGCCATAGCAAGCGAAAGCCTGCCACGACTCACCGCCTGTCACAGGACTTTCGCATTTCCGTACCGGAAGTGCCGACACCCCCGCCAGCCCCACCCACCCCACCGGAGGCGGCCGTCGAAGACCTCGGCTGGCTCTCATGGCTGTCTCCGGGCGGTGGAGACAGCCATGAGAACCAGCCGGTGGCGGGTCAGAGGCCGGGACCGGAGAAGTCCGCGTTGTTGCGGCGGGGCCAGGAGTAGGGCTTGCAACCGCGCAGGGTCAGGGTCTGCTGCACCATCACCGGGGCCGGGCCGCCGGCCTTCGGGCAGCCCTCGTGGCGGTGGCCGAACTCGTGGCCGACCTCGTGGTTGATCACGTAGCGGCGGTACTCGGCGAGGCTGGTCCGCGACTCGACGTACGTGGGGGCGGATCGGCGCCAGCGGTCCAGGTTGATGATGGCTTTGCCGGTGGCCCGGCACGAGGTGTACGGCACGCCGCCGATCCGGATGTTCGTGCCGCCCTGCCGGCACATCCGGCCGGCGGTCTCCCGGGTGGCGAGGTAGACGGTGAAGTCCGCCTTCTCCGCGCCGGTCACCAGCTGCAGGCGGAAACGGCCGGCGCCGACCCAGCTGCGAGAGTCCTCCAGGGTCGCCCGGACCTGCGCGGTGAACGCGGCGACGTCCTCGCCGCTGCCCTTCTCGACGGCCACCTTGAACCGGCGAACAGTGCCCTTGGTGCCGGCGACCGGGCCGCGGGTGGTCGCGTACTGGAACTGGCCACTGCCCTGCACCGGAACGTTCCCGGGCATCTGCAGCACGTTGTCGGCCGGGAAGATCGTGGGGGCCGGGGTGGCGGATTCCAGGACCGGCGCCGGGCTCGCGGAACTCTCCGGGGCGGCGGATTCCGGCGGGCGGGCGGCGGGCGACGCGGCCGCTGCCGGCTGCCCGGCCGGACCCGGGTCGCTGCCGAACTGCCGCCCGATCACGACGGCGATGAGCAGCACCAACGTCGCTCCGAGGGCGATCAGCCAGGATTGCCGCCACCGGTCGCCGGAGGATGTGGGCCGCCGGTGGGCGGGCGACGGGGCAGGCGAGATCATGGGCCTTCAGAGTCGCACCAAAACGTGCACCGCACCTACCCCGGGCCGATCTTGTGCGCCTTGTTACATCGTGCAACCACACGGGACGGTGAGACGTGAGGACGGGTCGGTGACCCGTACCAAGAAGGGTTAAAGGTCGTCGAGAAGCCCGACGATGCCGCGAGCCACCAGGCGCGGCACCTCCATCTGGGCGACGTGGCCGACGCCGGGGAGAATCAGCAGGCGGCCGTCCGGGACGACGCGGGCGACCTGGGCCGGCACCCGTGGATCGACCAGGCGGTCGTTGAGGCCGCCGATGACCAGGGTGGGCGCCGTGATCCGGGCGGCCAGGCGCCACTGGGAGTTGAGCCCTGGAAGGTACGCCCGGAGGAAGCTCCCGACCAGGCCACGCAGCGTGCCGAGGTAGGCCCGGGGGTAGTGCGCGACCGTGTAGCGGAGCTGGATCTCCTCCATCGCCTCGGCGCGGCGCTGCGGATGCACCTTCGTGGTGTCGCCGAAACAGGCGGCCAGCACCTGCTCGGCCATCTGCTCGGCGGTGATCCGGGTGAGCGCCCACGCCATCAGGCGCTCGGCGCCCGGCACGGCCAGCAGCGGCAGGACCGGACCCTGCGCGGTGCGGCGGGGGTCGAGGAACGGCATCGCCGGGGAGATCAGGGTGAGCGTCCGGACGAGGTCGGGACGGAGCGCGGCGACCCGCACCGAGATGGAGCCACCGAGCGAATTGCCGATCAGGTGCACCGGGCCCCGGCCGGCCTGCTCCAGATAGCCGATCAGGGTGTCGGCGAAAGCGGCGATCGAATAGCGCGGGCTGGGATCGCTGTAGCCGAAGCCGGGCAGGTCGACCGCCTGCCCGTCGAGCCGGTCGGCGAGCAGCCCGGCCAGGTCGGTGAAATTCTGCGAGGAACCGCCGAGCCCGTGCACGTAGACCGCGGGCTCGGCGCCGGGACTCTGGCCGGGCGTGTCCCGGACATGCAGCATCGAGCCGGCCACGGTGACCCGGCGCGCGGGCCACGGTGGCGGAACCTCACCCGCCGGCAACAGCGCGCTGTCGTCGGCCAGAATCGCACCCCTCATCAAGCCAAGAGTGCCTCGAGCCGGCGGTTGACCGCCGCCAATGTGGCGCGCACCATGGCGTGCCGATCGTCACCGGTCACCACCGCCGAGCCGGCGAGCTGCTCGACCCAGCCGCCGCCGCAGGAGAGCAGCAGCACGACCACGGCGACCTGCATCGGGCCGAACGAGACCGCCGCGGCGTGCTCGACGAAACAGCGGGCCGGGCCGTCCGGGTGCTCGGAGCCGGCGAGCAGGTCGTCGACAGCGCCGGCGGTGGCGGTGGCGCAGAGGCGAAGCAGGTAGCCGTCGACGGCGGGGCCGGTGGCGACGCCGGATGCGGTCCGCCCGCCGGCGCGCAGCCGAACCTCCACGGTCGCGTCCGCGCCGAACGTGTTGACGTGCACGTTCTCGATGATCACGCGGGGGCCGGGGTTGCCGCCCGGGTCCAGCGGCCGGGGCTTGGAGGCGTCGGCGGGAACCAGAGCGGCCGGGGTGCTGATCGGCGCGGCCACGGGCGCCGGGGCAGGCGCCGGAGCCGGAGCAGGTGGGCTGGACACCGGCACGGGCGGGCTCGAGACGGGCGCGGCCGGACTCGACACCGGCGCCGCTGGACTCGACACCGGCCGAACCGGGCTGGAGACCGGCCGGGCCGGGCTCGACACCGGGCGGACCGGGCTGGAGACCGGCGCGGCCGGACTCGACACCGGCCGGATCGGACTGGACACGGGCCGGGCGGGGCTCGACACCGGGCGGACCGGGCTGGAGACCGGCGCGGCCGCGGCGGCCGCCCGGACCGGCTGGCTGGGCAGCAGCGGGTTCCGCGGGGACGAGACCGGGGCGCCGGACGGCCGGAGCGCGGCCGGCGGGTCGCCCGGCATGGCCGCGTCGAGGCCCATCCGGTCCTGCAGGAGGCGGGCGACCTGGCGGCTCACCTCGGCCGGGTCGGCGCCGTCGGCGAGGTCGAGGCGCAGGCTGTGCGCGCCCGCGGGGGTGGCCCGCAGCGACGCGTCCCGCACGCCGTCGACCTCGCGCACGGCGGCGAGGATGTCCTGGACGTCGAAGCCCTCCTGGCGTTCCTGGGCGGGCACGACGTCACCGCGACGCAGGTGCGTCGCGATGCGCGCCAGTGCGGGCGCTTCGGCCGACGGCTCCACGGAGGGCGGCTCCGGAACTCTCGGGACGTCCGGCTGGGCCGGGACGCGCTGCGGCAGGACCCCGTTCGCCTCGCTGTCGGCATCGGTCTCGACGCCGGCGGGATCCTCGAAGGTCGGCGGGGCGTGGGTCGGTGTGCGCTGAAAGCTCGGCGAATCGTACGCCGAGGACTCGGCGAGCGGGTTGTCCAGTTGCGGCAGCCCCTGTGCCAGGGTGTCGGTGACCAGGGCGTGCCGGGAGCGGACGGGCTCCGGCACGACCGGTGGCGCCGGCGGCGTGACCGGCTCGGGGAGCCAGTCCGGGCGGGGCATCGGCACGGCGGCCCGCTGCGGGTAGGAGTCGTCGAGGTCGCCCTCGTACGGGTACGGCGGGGCGCTGCTCGGCGGCATCGGGACGCCCCCGGGCGGCGGCCGGTGGCCGAGGATGTCGGCGAGCCTGTCCCGGTCGGCGGGCCACCCCTCGGACGGGGGAACCTCCGGACCCGGTGGGGGTGCGGGCACATCGGCCGGCGGCGTGACCCCGAAGGGCCGCTCGGCCGGAACCTGCGGCCGGCCGAAGACGCGCCCGTCCGACGGGCGCCGCCACGGCGGCGTGTCCACTCCCTGCTCCAATGACGCTCCCGTGTTGGCCCACGGACTGTCGTTACCCGTCCAGCCGTTCACCCGTGTGCGGTCATGCGAGTCGGCGCCGTTGCCACCCGCTGAGGCCCCGGTGTCCCCGGAATGCCCTGATTCATCCACCGCGTGCTCCTCGCTCGCCCCCGCTGAGGCTACCGTGTCGTTGCAGTGGCGATAAGTTGCAGCGTCGCGACAATTGCCCGCACGACCGCGACATGCGCCGATCCGGGCAATCCGAGACGACAGACCGCGGGGACCCGACCCCCCTGGAGGTTCACAGAAATGACCGCTGCGTCCGGCGGGCCACAGACCGCACGACCCACCCGCCTGCCCCGTTCGGCGCGCCGCAAGCAGTTGCTGGCCGCCGCGCAGCAGATCTTCGTCGCCCACGGCTACCACGCCGCCGCGATGGACGACATCGCGGAGCGGGCGGGCGTCTCGAAGCCCGTTCTCTACCAGCACTTCCCCGGCAAGCTGGAGCTCTATCTGGCCCTCCTGGACACGCACTGCGACGCGATAATCGCCAAGGTGCGCGGGGCCATGCAGGCGTCTCCGGACAACAAGGAGCGTGTGAAGGGCGCCGTCCGGGCGTACTTCGACTTCATGGATCACGAGAGCGAGGCGTTCCGGCTCGTCTTCGAGTCGGACCTGCGCAACGACCCCCAGGTCCGCCAGCGGGTGGAACGGGTCGAGCAGGGCTGCATCGCCGCTGTGACGGACACCATCATCTCCGACACGGGGCTGCGGCCGGACCAGGCCGAGCTGCTCGCCTCGGGTCTCGCCGGGGCGGCCGGGCAGGCCGCTCAGTTCTGGCTGGCGAACGGGCGGCGTACGCCCAAAGCTGAAGCCGAAGCGCTCGTAGCTGCGCTGATCTGGCGCGGGATCGCCAGCTTCCCGCTGCAGGGCGGTTCAACGGCCGGAATGGCGCCGGAAATCGGATAGCCTTTCGATCGGGTATACGGATCTTTTGAGGAGGGACCCCGTGGAGGTCAAGATCGGCGTGCAGCAGTCGCCGCGTGAGCTGGTGCTCGAGAGCGCCCAGACCCCGGCGGAGGTCGAGCAGGCGGTGACCGAGGCCCTGGCCAAGGACGGCGTCCTGTCGCTCACTGACGAGAAGGGCCGCAAGGTGATCATCCCGGTCGCCAAGGTGGCCTACGTGGAGATCGCCGAGGCGTCGCACCGCCCGTTCGGTTTCACCACTCGCTGAGTTTCGACGACGGCGCGGGTGCCCTGATCCCAGGGCACCCTCCCGTAACTCTCTCTTAGGTGCGCCTGCTACCAGGTCGGGTAGAGTGGCTCGTGTCGCCCCGTCGATCTGTCGACCCGGCGACCCGCGTGTGGCCCGCTTTCGAGCGTGCGGCCCGCGCCTATACGAGATCGCGCCCAAAGACTTATCCGACGGGCGCACCACGAGAGGGCACCCGTAAAACTTCATGACCGACAATGAGCAAGCTCTGATTCCCGTCGTCACCCGCGCTCCGGTCCGTCCCGACAGCCCCACCTTCGCTGAGCTGGGCGTCCGGGCGGAGACGGTGGAAGCCCTGGCCAAGGCCGGCATCACCCACGCGTTCGCCATCCAGGAATACGCGCTGCCGATCGCGCTGCGCGGCACCGACCTGATCGGCCAGGCGCCGACCGGCACCGGCAAGACCCTCGGGTTCGGCCTGCCCCTGCTCGAGCGCGTCACCGCCCCGTCCGAGGGCGCCGACGGCCAGCCGCAGGCCCTGATCGTCGTTCCGACCCGTGAGCTGGGCCTGCAGGTGGCCCGTGACCTCGCCGCGGCCGGTTCCACCCGGGGCGTCCGGGTGCTGCCGATCTACGGCGGAGTGGCGTACGAACCGCAGGTCGAGGTCCTCAAGAAGGGTGTCGAGATCCTCGTCGGCACCCCCGGCCGTCTGCTCGACCTGGCCAAGCAGAAGATGCTGAAGCTGGGCTCGATCAAGGCCCTGGTGCTCGACGAGGCCGACCGGATGCTCGACCTGGGCTTCCTGGAGGACGTCGAGAAGATCCTCGCGATGATCCCCGAGAAGCGGCAGACCATGCTGTTCTCGGCGACCATGCCGGATCCGATCGTCGCCCTGTCCCGCCGCTTCCTGAGCAACCCGGTCACGATCCACGCCGGGCACACCACCGAGAGCGCCGCGTCGCCGCTGACCAAGCAGGTCGTCTACCGCACCCACCCGCTCAACAAGGTGGAGATGGTGGCCCGGATCCTGCAGGCCAAGGACCGCGGCCTCACGATGATCTTCACCCGGACCAAGCGGGCCGCCGACCGGGTCTCCGAGGACCTCGACTTCCGCGGGTTCGCGGTCGCCGCCGTCCACGGCGACCTGGGCCAGGGCGCGCGCGAGCGGGCGCTGCGGGCGTTCCGCAGCGGCAAGATCGACGTGCTGGTGGCGACCGACGTCGCGGCCCGTGGCCTGGACGTCTCCGGCGTCACCCACGTGATCAACTACGACTGCCCGGAGGACCCGGAGACCTACACGCACCGGATCGGCCGGACCGGCCGGGCCGGCGCCACCGGTGTCGCGGTCACCTTCGTGGACTGGGAGGACATGCCGCGCTGGGTGCTGATCGACAAGTCGCTCGGCCTGTCCATGCCGGAGCCCCCGGAGACGTACCACACCAGTCCCGCGCTCTATCACGACCTGGACATCCCGGACGGCATCTCGGGCACCCTGCCGACCGCCTCGCGCAGCCGGGCCGGCCTGTCCGCGGAGGTCGAGGAGGACCTCGGCACCGTCGGACGGCGTGGTGGCGGCCGGACCCGTGGCGGCCGGGATCGGGACCGGGACCGCGGCCGTTCCCGCGGCGGGGACTCGAGGCCGGCTTCCGGCACCGCCCCGGCGGCTGACGACGAGGGGGGCGAGCGGCCCAAGCGGCAGCGTCGTCGCCGCAAGGTCGTCGAGGAGGGCTCCGGTACGCCCACGCCCGAGACCGCCACGTCGGAAGCGGTCCCCGCACCGGAGATCGCCGACGCGCCCGCTGCGGAGGCTCCGGCCGCTCCCCGGGCCCGGACGCGCCGCCGCCGGACCGCGGCGACCTCGCTGACCTTCTCCGAGGGTTCCGAAGGGTCGACCGCCGCTGAGGAGCCCGCTGAGGCTTCCGCTCCCGCCGAAGCTCCGGCTGCCGAAGCTCCGGCTGCCGAGGCTCCGGCCGCGGCTGGCAATGACGCCGAGGCCGACGCCGCTCCGCGTCGCCGCCGCCGCCGGACCACCCGGAGCACCACCGCCGAGGCCGACCTGTCGGGCGGCTCCGAGGCGGGCGTGGGCACCACCACCGACGCCTGATCGACGTCGAACCCAGCCGGGTCCGCACCGCCGCCATCGGCCGCGCTGCCGACCCGGCTGGTTCTCATGGCTGTCTCGCGAGAGCCGAGACAGCCATGAGAACCAGCCGGGGGTAACCCGCAGAAGGGGAGCCATGCCAGAACCGCTCGAATCCGTTCTCGCCGAGGTGCGGGAACTACTGCTCGCGCCCGGCCTGACCCGGGCCGTCGCGGCCGGCCGGCGCCGTGGGCACACACCGTCGGTGACCCGTGCGCAGGTGCGGCCGGTGACCCTCAAGCAGGGGCGGAAACTGCAGATCGTCACCGACGACGGGGCGCGGCCGTTCACCCGGAACGTGGACGGGACCGAAGCCGCCGCCGCCGTCGACGCGCTGCTGGCCGAGCCGTTCGGCAACTGGCACGTGGAGACCGAGTCGGCGACCGTGCAGGTGCGGATCACCAAGAAGGGCGACGCCCAGGTGCACCGGGCCGCCGCCGCGAACACCGGGGCCGCGCCGGAGCACGACCGTGCCAAGCAGTGGCTGCTCGACCCGGGCGACCCGTTGTTCGACGTGATCGGCGGCAACGCGGCGAAGCGGCGGCAGATCGACGCGTTCCTGCGGGCGCTCGCCGCGACGCTGCCCGAGGAGCTGCCGTCGCCGCTGCACGTCGTCGACCTGGGCTGCGGAAACGCGTACCTCACCTTCGCCGCCTACCGATATCTGGCCGGGCGCGGCGTCGAGGTGCGGGTCGCCGGGGTCGATGTCCGCGAGGATCAGCGGGTACGCAACGACGCCGTCGCCGCCGATCTCGGCTGCTCCGCCGACGTGACGTTCGTGGCCGGGACCATCGAGGACGCCGAGGTGCCGTTCGCGCCGGATCTGGTGCTCGCGCTGCACGCCTGCGATACCGCCACCGACCAGGCGCTGGCCCGCGCGCTCGACTGGGACGCCCGGTGGGTGCTGGCCGCCCCGTGCTGCCACCACGACATCGCGGCGCAGCTCAAGGGCAATGCCACCCCTGCGCCGTACGGGGAGGTCACGCGCCACGCCATCCTGCGGGAACGGTTCGCCGACGTGCTGACCGACTCGCTGCGCGCCGCCCTGCTGCGGTTGCACGGTTACCGCGTGGACGTGGTCGAGTTCATCGACTCGGCGCACACCCCGCGCAACCTGATGCTGCGGGCCCGGCGGACCGGCGCCGCCCCCACCGCCGAGCAGAAGGCCGAATACGACCAGTTGATCACGCAGTGGGGCGTGACGCCGGCGCTGGCGAAGATGATCAGCTGACGACGATCGTCCAGGCCGCCGTGGACACCTTCCCGGCGACCTGGAAGTCGAAGAACATCCGGTAGGTGCCGGGGCTCGGGGCGGCGAGCCAGAACTTGACCCTGCCGTCCACCAGTTGGGTCTCCGGGTGCACGTGGACATAGCCGACGTCGCCCTGGCGCAGCACCACCAGATGACCGAAGGCGCCCAGGTACGGCTCGACCGCCGCGGGCTTGCCGGACGCGTCGGTGACGGTCATCAGCAGGGGCTGGGTGGACCCGGTGGAGGGTGTTCCCTCGTACCCCACCGAAAGACCGTCAGCCGTCGCCGCCCGCACCGGACCGGGAACCGTGACCGGCGCGTACTCCCCCGCGGCCGTCAGGTCGGCGCCCAGGGAGGTCACCACGTCGGCGCCGCCGACCCGGGCGGTGAAATCGGCGATCATCCGGTACGGCCCGGGCTCACCGAGCGTGAGGTCGATGCTCCACGTGCCGTCGCTCGCCATCACCGGGTGTAGATGCTGGAAGCCGGTGAGGTCACGGCGTATCACGATCAGGTGCAGTGGCTTGTCGTGCACCTCGGCGAACGTGGTCACCGGCGCGCCACCCGGCCCGTTGATCGTGAACTCGAGTCTCCGCGGCTTGCCGGCCTCGAAGGCGGTGGTCAGCGGGCTCAGCGTGAGGCCGCTGCCGCTGAGCGAGAGGCCACCGACCGGGGCGCTGCCGGCCACGCCGATCGGGGCGGTGGCGCCGTGGACGTGCGGTTGGCTCTCGTCGAAAGCGCTCGCGGACGGAGCCGGCTGGGCGGCGGCCGGGCTGGTCGCGCCGGTGCCGCTGTTGAGACGGCCCAGACCGTACCCCGCGAAAAGCACGACGATCAGCAGCGCGCCGATGGCCGCGAAGCGGAACCCGCCGGTCGGCGGCCGATCGCCGGACGCCAGCCCGAAGGCCGGCTCATCGTCCAGGACCGGGGTGCCCGGCTGCTCGTCAGGCATCCGCGAGCTCGTAGCCGGCCTCGTCGACCGCCGTGCGCACCGCCTCGTCGGAGAGCGGCGCCTCGCTCGCCACCGTCACCCCGCCGGAGGCCAGATCGACCGCCACGTCGGTGACGCCGGGCAGCGCCGAGAGCTCCTCGGTGACCGACGTGACGCAGTGCGCGCAGGTCATGCCCTTCACGGTGAAAGTGCTGGTCACGGCCATGATGGGGTCCCTTCAGCCGATTACGACTCCGCCCCGAGCGTACCGGGGTGTCATACCCCGCCGTTAACGTGCGGGGCGTGAGCCGATACGAGATCCATCTGACGGTGTCCGCCGGCGCGCCCGACGATCTGCTGCGATCGTGGGCCGCCGGGCGCGGGGTGAAATACACCCGGATCCTGCTGGACCGGGGCGACCATGCCAGCCAGCCGATGCTGAGCTGGCTGTCCGACGGCACCCCCGCCTCCGCCGAGGCCGACGCCCGCCGGACCGCCGACGCCCTGCGCGCCGCCGGGTTCTCGGTCACCCGGCTCAAGGTGGAGGCCGCCGCGTCCGGCCGCGAGGCGCCGGCCACCGCCGCGGACGCCCGGCCGGATCTCTACTTCGAACATCACGTCAAGCTGCTGCTGCCGGCCGGCACGCCGCTGGAGCCGGTCCGCGCGGCGGCGGCCGGGCACGACGCCCACCTGTCGCGGAACGCGCGGCGGGTGCGGGACGACGGGGTGCAGGAGCGGTTCGTGACCCAGCGGTGCTACCGGGCCGGACAGGCCGAGGCGTCGGCCGCCCTGAGCGGGCTGCTGGGCGCGCTGTCCGCGTGGGAGGTGACCGAGGTCGAACAGGAATATGTGCTGGTCGACGACAACCCCGGGCTCGACGCGGGCTGGTTCGGGTGAGCGCCCACCGATCGGTTCTCGATCATGTGCTGGGGCTGGTCGCCGAGGCGCCGTGGGCGGAGAGCCTGGTGCTGCGGGGCAGCATGACCATGGCGTCGTGGGTGGGGGACGCGGCCCGGCCGCCCGGCGATCTCGACTGGGTGGTCTGGGCGCCCGACGCGGTGCCGGTGGAGCTGCTCGATCCGTACCCGCATCTGGAACGCCGCGATCTCGTCCCCTGCGCGGCGGAAACCCCGCACGAGATCTGGACCTTCGAGGAGCCCGACCCGGAGCGCGCCACTCGTACCCTGCGCGGCTCCCCCGACCCCGGCGAGTCGACGCACGACCGGATCAGGGCGCTCATCACCCGGAATCCACGCACCCCCGAGGGCGTGATCCTCGACACCGAAGGCGTCTACTACGAGAGACTCAACGGGTACGTCTACGCGCCGTCCCCACTGATCGCGCAGTCCCGGATGATGGTCCCCTGGGTGACAGCGAACGGCGAAACCGGCGACCTGCGGATGGATTTCGCCTATGACGAGGTGATGCTGGACCGTGCCGTGCAGACGATCGTGCGGCGGGCCGGCGGGCAGCCACCGGTCACGGTGCGGACGGCAGGCCGGGAGCTGTCGCTGGCCTGGAAACTGCACTGGCTGACGGTCGACCAGGCGGTGAGCGGGGTGTCGGCGATGAAGGATGTGTACGACGCCGTGCTCCTCGCCGAACTCGACGGCATCGCGTTGTCCCGCCGGCTGCGCCGGATGGTGCGTGCCGCCGACGACGCCGAGCCACTGCTCCGCCCAGCGAACATCGCCCACTGGAAGATCGAGGGCGACCCGCCCGGCGGTGACCTCGCGCCGTGGCTGGCCCGGCTCGGCGCGGCCGCGGACCGCCTGGTGTGGTCGGCATGACCGGGCACGCGCACCGGGCCGCCCTCGACCACGTGCTGACGTTGATCGCCGAGTCGGCGTGGGCCGATGTGCTGGTGCTGCGCGGCAGCATGACGATGCCGGCCTGGGTCGGCGACGCGGCCCGCCCACCCGCCGACCTGGACTGGATCACCTGGCTTCCACCGTGGGGGAAACACGACGATCTGGACCCTTTTCCGTACGTGGACCGCCTCACGTCCGTACAACTGTGGCCGGAGGTGGCGCACGGGGCGGCCCGCAACGAGATCTGGGAGTTCGAGGACTTCGACACCGGTGGGTGGAAACCACGCCTGCCACCGGAGGATCTGCACTGGGCCACCGCCCAGGAGACCGCCCACGATCCACTGAGCTACGCGGAGACGCTGTTCCCCGAGCTGATCGCCCGGCAGCCCCGGACGCCGGACGGGCTGGTCCTCGACCCCACCGAGATCGACTCGGACCACGACTGGGACTACGCGGAGTACGAGCCGGGCGCGGAAGGCGGCCGCATCCGTATCAAGATCCCCTGGAAGGCGGCGGACGGGGAGACCGGCGCCGCGCAACTCGACCTCACGATCGGCGAGCGCCTGCCGGAGCCACCGGTGTGCACAGCGGTGCCGCGAGCCGGGGGGCTGCCGCCGGTCGGGCTGTGGACAGCGAGCCGGGAGCTGTCGCTGGCGTGGAAACTGCACTGGCTCGCCGCCGACCAGGAGACGCACGGGGTGTCGGCGATGAAGGACCTCTACGACGCGGTGCTGCTGGCCGAGCTGGACGGCATCCACCTGCGGCCACTGCTGCAGCGGGTGGCGCTGGGCACCGAGCCGTCGATGGCCCCGTCCCCGCTGGAGCCCTCGCCTGTCTACACGACCGAGGTGCCGTCCTTCAGCGCGCAGGCGCCACTCCCGGCCGGGTTCACCGGCTCCCGCTCGCTGGCGGATCTCCTCACCCCGGCCGCGATCCGGCAGTGGCCGATCGACGGAGACGCGCCCGGCGGCGACGGTCACGGTCCGTGGTTGGAGCGCCTCGCTGCCGCTACGGATCGGCTGCTGTGACACGATGCGACCGGCTCACGAAGGAGTGCTGATGGAAGATCAGGTACGGAACGGTTACCTCCTGACCGCCGATCCCAAGCGGGTCGACTTCGGCCGGGTGCACCGCTGGCTGGCCGACGAGTCGTACTGGGCGGCCAACCGCCCCTACGACCTGGTGGCCCGCTCGATCGAAGGCTCCCTCCCCTACTCGGTCTTCACCGGCGACGAGCAGGTGGCGTTCGCCCGTGCGGTCACCGACGGCGCCACCTTCGCCTGGATCTGCGACGTCTTCGTGGACGCCGACCACCGTGGCCGGGGCCTCGGCAAATGGATGATCGACACGATCCTGGCCGACCTGTCCGAGCGGGGCATCCAGCGTTTCCTGCTGGCCACGAAGGACGCCCACGACGTCTACCGCCGATCCGGGTTCGAGGAGCTGGCGGGTGCCCACCGGTTCATGGAGATCGACCGCCGGCCCACCCGTAACGCCATCCTCGGCAAGTCCTGATCGGGCTTTCACCCGGCGGGCGCTTTCACCCGGCAGGCGCTTTCACCCGGCGACCGCCAAGGCCAGTGGGAGGACGCCGGGGGCGCCGGCTCGGCGGAGGGCGCGGCCGGCCAGGGTCATCGTCCAGCCGGAGTCGACCAGGTCGTCGATCAGCAGGACCGGGCCGGCGAGGTCGGTGAGCTGGGCGGCCACTGCGGGCGGGACGGTGAAGGCGTCGTGCAGCGCGCGGACCCGCTGGGCGCTGTTGCCGCGGTGGGCGCCCGGATCCGTGGAGATCGTGGGTTCGGTGGGCTCCAGGGAACCGAGCAGGGGCAGCCGGCCGACCTTGGCGATGTGCTCCGCGAGGCTGTGGATAACTTGTGGATGACGCTGTGAATAAACGGCGACGACGGCGGCCGGGCGCTGCTTCCAGGCGTCGTCTCCCCTGGCCCAGGCCTTGAGGACCTCGATCACCGCGTCGGCCAGGTCGGCCGGGAGGGGAGCATCCGGGGACTCCGGCGCGACAGCCGCTCGCAAGCGGTTCCCCCAGCCGAGGTCGGAGAGACGGCCGACGGCACGGCCCGGCTCGATCTGCTCGGCCGGGGCGATGCGGCCCTTCAGATCGAGGCCGACAGCGGCCAGGCCGGTCGGCCACATCTTCTTCGGCGCGATCTCGGTGCCGGGCCGGCCCAGGAACGCCTCGGCGGCGGCCAGCGCGGCGCTCGACACCTCCGGGCCGAACAGCGGGCCGGCGCAGTTGTCGCACCTGCCGCACGGGGCGGCCTCCGGATCGTCCAGGCAGCGGCGGAGGAACTCCATTCGGCAGGAGCTGGTCACGGCGTACTCGAGCATGGTCTTCTGCTCCGCCTCCCGCGCCTCGGCGACGCGCCGCAACCGGGCCTCGTCGTAGGTCCACGGCTCGCCGGTCGCCAGCCAACCGCCCTTGGTGCGGCGCACCGCCCCGTCCACGTCGAGGACCTTGAGCATCAGCTCCAGCCTGGTCCGGCGGAGGTCGACGAGCGGCTCCAGGGCTTGCGTCGACATCGGCTGCGTCGGGGAGAGCCGGGACAGCACGGCCCGCACCTGGTCCTCCGGCGGGAACGCCAGCGAGGCGAAGTAGCGCCAGATCGCGGTGTCCTCCGGGCCCGGCAGCAGCACCACCTCGGCGTGCTCCACGGCCCGGCCGGCTCGGCCGACCTGCTGGTAGTAGGCGATCGGCGACGGTGGCGCCCCCAGATGGACGACGAACCCGAGGTCGGGCTTGTCGAAACCCATGCCGAGCGCCGAGGTGGCGATCAACGCCTTGATCTTGTTGGTGAGCAACGCCTGCTCGGCGGCGCGGCGCTCGGCGTCCTCGACCTGGCCGGTGTACGAGGCCACCTCGAACCCGCGGGAACGCAGGAAGTCAGCGGTCTCGGCAGCCGCGGCGACGGTCAGCGTGTAGACGATGCCGGAACCCGGAAGCCGTTCCAGATTGTCGGCGAGCCAGGCCAGGCGGTGTGCGGGCTCCGGCAGGCGCAGCGCGGCCAGGCGCAGCGAGTCACGCTCGAGCGGGCCACGCAGCACCAGAGCGTCGCCGAGCTGGTCGGCGACGTCGGCGGTGACCCGCGCGTTCGCGGTGGCGGTGGTGGCGAGCACCGGAGTCCGAGCCGGGAGCCCGGCCAGGAAGGTCCGCAACCGCCGGTAGTCGGGGCGGAAGTCGTGACCCCAGTCGGAGACACAGTGCGCCTCGTCGACCACCAGCAGGCCGGTGCTGCCGGCCAGACCGGGCAGGACGTTGTCCCGGAAATCGGGGTTGTTGAGCCGCTCCGGGCTGATCAGCAGAACGTCGACCTCGCCGGCCCGGATCTCCTGCTCGATCAGGGACCACTCGTCGAGGTTCGCCGAGTTGATGGTGCGGGCCTGGATGCCGGCACGGGCCGCCGCGTCGACCTGGTTGCGCATCAGGGCGAGCAGCGGGGACACGATGACCGTCGGGCCGGTCGGCCGGTCATCGCCACGCAGCAGCGCGGTCGCCACGAAGTAGACCGCCGACTTGCCCCATCCCGTGCGCTGCACGCAGAGCACCCGCCGGCGGTCCACGGTGAGCGCCTCGATCGCCCGCCACTGGTCCTCGCGGAGCACCGCGTGCTCACCGGCGAGGCGGCGGAGCACCGCCTCGGCTCGTTCTCGCACGGCCGCCCGCTCGGCCTCGCCGGCCGCCATCCGTGTCGTCTCAGTCACCCGGCATGTCTATCAGCCCGGGGTGCCCGTCCCGCAGTTATCCACAGTCCGGAGTTGTCCACAGGCCCTAAGCGATCTTCGGACGGATCGGCGATTCTTCGGGGCGTCCAAGCGGGATCGGCCGGAGGTGGCGTGATGCGGAAGTCAGGTGCGGTTCCAGCGCGGCCCGATCCGGCACAGCCTGCATTGGCACGGCCTGCATTGGCACAGCCTGCGCTGGCACGGCCTGGGCTGGCACGACCTGGGTTAGCACGGCCTGGGCTGGCGCGGCTTGAGCTGGCACAGGCTGGGCTGGCGCGTCCTGGGCTGGCGCGGCCGCTTACGGCACGCCTGGATCTTGCACGGCCGGTTATGGACCGACCGGTTCCGGTACGGAGGCGGGTCAAGCCGGCGGAGGCCGCGCCCCGGCCACCACCAGGCCGGGCCGGCCGAGGGCCGGCCCGGTGAACTACATGAGGGCATGACGGGACCGCCTTGACCAGGGCGGAGTCTCCCGGCCCACGGCCGCGTCGGACGGCAGGGAATCGCCCGGCCGACACGACCAGCGGTGACTCCACGGCACCCGGGTGGGGGTGCGTTCGGCGAAGACGGCGACCGGTTGGCGTGAGGGTGGAAATGTCGATGGCATGACGAAAACGATCGCCGAGAAGCTGCTGATCAAGCCGAACTCGACCGTCTGGCTCAACGAACCGGCGCGGCTGCCGCTGCTCACCCCGATGCCGGAGGGTGTTCGGGAGACCGGAAGCCTGGCCGCTGCCAGCACGGCGGTGCTGTTCGCCGAGGACGCCGCGGGCGTACGGCAGCAACTGGAGGAACACCGCGGTGACCTGGGCAAGCCGGCGGCGTTCTGGATCGCCTACCCGAAGGGGAACAAGGCCGACATCAACCGGGACTCGCTCTGGCCGATCGTCGCCGACTTCGACATGCGCCCGTGCGGGCAGGTCGCGATCGACGATCGCTGGTCGGGGCTGCGGTTCCGCGCCAATCGACCGGACGAGGGCCGCTTCGCTGGCGGCGCGTGATGAGCATTCAGCATGCATGCCCCTGACCTGCCGTGATCATGAACTATTCGCCCGCGTTTCGAGCCTCCGTCGCGGTTTCTGAGATCCGGCCCGTCAAGCCTTCACGCATGCGGCGAGAGGGATGCACAGGACGCGGACCCGGAGCGGAGGCCGTACCCGATCTTGGGGGCTTGGCATCGGACCGAGGCGCACAAGATCGGCGTCGTGGCCGAACTTGTGCGCCCAACCACGGGAAGCCGGTGTTCCGAACCCAAGATCGCGGGCCTTACCGATCTTGAGCCGGGGAGGCCGGTGCGCACCGCACAGGATTCCGGGCGACGGGTGCCTCCCGCTCAAGATCGCTGCCCGTGCACCTACTTCGGGGAGACCCACAGGTGACACCGCCGAGGACTGCGGACGTGAGTAGCCAAGGAGAAGGCGCATCGTGGCGGGTGAAGCGCGCGCTCGGCTTGGGCCCATGAGAAGACCACCCAAAGGCTCAAGATCGCGCTAGAGAAGGCCGGGGCACACCTGTCCGCCGAGGGCTTGCCGCCCGGCGCCCAGCCGGTCAGCGGACCCACTCAGAGCCACCGCTGGTCAGCGGCCCAGGACGGAACCGCCGTTGATGTTGATGATCTGGCCGGTGACGAAGGCGCCGCCCGGGCCTGCCAGCCAGCGGACCGCCTCGGCGATCTCGTCCGGGGTGCCGCCGCGTTTGAGCAGGGCCGCGTCGACGCGCTTCCGGTGCCCTTCCGGGGTCATCCGGCCGTCGAAGAACTCGCTGTCGGTGACGTAACCGGGGGAGATCACGTTCGCCGTGATGCCGTCGGCGCCGAGGGACGTGGCCAGATCGAGGACGTAGCCGTGCAGGGCCGCTTTCGCTGCGGAGTACGGGCCGCCGCCACCGCGCTGCGCGGCGATCGAGCTGGTCAGGATGATCTTGCCACCGGGGCGGCGCAGGCTGGGGAGGAGGGCGGTGGTGGTGAGGACGGCGGTGAGCACGTTCGAGTCGAGGTTGGCGCGCCAGCGGGCCGCCACCCCGTCGAGGGTGCTCTCGTCGCCACCCACGAACGCGCCCGCGTTGTTGACCAGCACGTCGAGCGGGCGCCCGGCGACCGCCTCGACCACGGCGGGAACCTGGGCCGGGTCCGAGACGTCCGCGGTCACCGCGGTGGCCTGCGGCCCGATCCACTTCACCGCGTCGTCGAGCACCTCGGGACGGCGGCCGACGATGATCACGTCGAAGCCCTCGCCCGCGAGCATGCCTGCCGTCGCCTTGCCGATCCCGGTGCCGCCCCCGGTGACCACTGCCAGTCTTGTCATGGTCTCGACCCTATCGATGGGATGTCGCGCCTCACAGGGCGAGCGAGAAGCCGGTCCGGTGTTTCCCGGTGGGCTCCGGATCGGCGCTGGTGGCGGGTGCCGGGTGGTGCTGCCGCGGCGCGCCACCGCGGGACGGCTGGCGCTTGCGTGGACGGGGACGCTCGACTTCCGGCTTGTCCACGGTCGCCGCGTTGACCGAGTCGTCCCCGTCCCGTGGGGAGTCGCCCGCGGGATCGGGCGGAAGAACGGAGACGCCCAGGACCTCGGCGCGGCAGGGGTTGCCGTTCAGGGCGAAGGCCAGCGGCAACGGGTTCCGCTGCCGGTACCCGCCGCGCAGCGTGACCGTGCCGGCCCGTCCCCGGCCGGCAACGACGACATGACGGCCGTGCTGCGTGACCGCCTCGGGAGTGCCGCTGAGACGCTGCGAGCCGGGAAACGAGAACTCCATCCGCCAGCCGGACGTCTCCGTCGTCGACACGTTCAGCCGGGCCTCGAAGTCGGCACCGGAGTCCCGCCGCACCTGGTAACGCACGGTGCACCGGATCCGCTCCGGACCGGCGGCAGCGGCCTGGGCTCCGGGACCGGCCGCTGTCGCCCGGGCCTGCTCGGAGCCCTGCCCCTCGCGGCGCGCCGACCAGCTGAGAACACTCGCGGTGAGCAGGGTCACCGTGGCGAGGGCGGCGATGGCGGGCTTGCGGTTCGCCGAGATCAACCGATCCGGGGGTACGGGCCGCCCGCCCACGAAGACCCCGGCGCCGAGCGGCCGTACCGTGCCGAGCCGCAGGGCGGATCCGAACCGCAGGCCGGCGCGGAGGCGTACCGTGCCCGCAGCGGACCGGCCGAGACAGGCCCGCACCAGCCGCAGCACGCTCGAGCCGCGCCCTCGCGGCGCCGGGACCGCCGCCACCGCCCGGGCCGCCGCCGTCTGCCGTTTCTCCTCCGGCCGCAGCGGCGGGATGATCGGCCGCACGCCGACGGTCGCGGCCAGGGCACGGGCCACCTCGGCGGCGGCGGGACGGTCGGCGGGGTTCTTGGCGAGGCAACGTAGGCACAGGTCGGCGATGAGGGGTGGCATGCCGTCGAGTTCGGGAACCGGGTCGGGTTCGGCGTAGAGGTGGGCGCGCAACGCCTCGGTGGTGCTCTCGGCCGGCCACGGCATGCGGCCGGTGAGCGCGCGGTAGAGCAGCAGGCCGAGGGCGTAGACGTCGGTGGCCGGCAGGACGCAGCCGCCGCCGAGGCGTTCCGGCGCGAGGTACGCGGGGGTGCCGAGCAGGCTGCCGTCGGCGGCGGCGTCGCGCTGCCCGACCACGGCGGAGATCCCGAAGTCGACGATCTTCGCGCCGGAGCCGGTGAGCATGATGTTCGCCGGGGTGACGTCGCGGTGCACGAGGCCGCGGGCATGGGCGGTGGCCAGCGCGGACGCGATCTCGGCGGTGATCATGACGGCTTCCCGCCAGTCGAGGGAACCCTGCCGGCCGAGGCGGGCGCCGACGGATTCGCCGTCGTTGAGTTCCATCACGACGTACGGGACGGTCAGGTGCTCCGCGATCGGGGCCTCGCCGAAGTCGTGGATGCTGGTGATGTGCGGGTGGCAGAGGCGGGCGGCGGCCAGGGCCTCCTGGCGGAGCCGGTCGCGGAAGGTACGGTCCTCGGCCAGCCGCGGTGACAGCACCTTGACGGCGATGTCGCGGCCGAGGATCTCGTCGTAGCCGCGCCACACCACGGACATGCCGCCGGTGCCGAGTTTCTCGACCAGGCGATAACGACCGGCAAGACGGAGCGCGCCATCGTAACCGTTTCGCTCCGTACGCCCCATGTGCCGATTCTCGCCCGGCGGACTGACCGACCGATGCCGCACCCCGAAACCCGCCCGAAACCGTGACCGGGCCTTCACCGCGCGGAACGGCGGAACGAGGGCGGGAAAAGGCGGGCGGCTCAGCCCGCGAGGAGCTGGTCGACCGGGGCGTAGTCGTCGGTCAGGATGCGAGAGTCGCCGATGAAGTCGGTCAAGGGCTGGCCGGAGAGCAGGCTCGCCGGCTCCTTGAGGGCGCTCAGCAACGGCCGGATCGCCTCGAGCGGCAGCTCCCGGTGCGCCGCCAGGATGACGAAGTTCGAGCCCTCCTCACCGGCCAGCGCCGCCGGCGGGGCGATCAGCGCGACGTGCGGGAACGCCGCCGCCACGGTGGCCAGTTCGGCGCGGATGAAACGGTTCGGCGGGTAGTCGATCACGTTCTGGGCGTACACGCCGTCCGGCCGCAGCACCCGGGCCACCTCGTCGGCCATCTCCCGGGTGGCCAGGTGCCACGGCACCACCAGGTGCCCGAAGGCGTCGCCGACCACCAGGTCGTACGAGGCGGCGGGCCGCTCGGCCACACCCACCCGGGCATCGCCGACCCGGACCCGCAGGTCGGGGCCGGTCCGCAGGCCGAGGCTGCGTTCGTCGAGGCCGACCAGGCCGCCGTCGAGTTCGAGGACGAGCTGGTCGCTGCCGGGGCGGGTGGCGCGCAGATAGTTCGGAACGGTGAATCCACCGCCGCCCAGGTGCAGGGCCGAGATCGGCGTGCCGGCCGGTTTCAGCACGTCGGTGACGGCCCCGATCCACTGGACGTACTCGAACTCCAGGTGGGTGGGGTCGTCCAGGTCGACGTACGAGTGCCGGGCCGAGTTGAGCACCAGGGTCCGCCCGCCGTCCCGCGCCGGATCAGTGGTCACGCTGGCGCAGTGGTAGGCCGTCTCCACGTCGCAGGGTGTCGGGGCGACGGCTCCGAGCCCGGCCCCGGCCAGCCCGATCACGGCGAGCGATGCCCGCATGCGGGGTGTGCCGGGCAGCTCGGCCCGGGTCCCGTCGCGGCGCAGCCACCAGCCGAGCGCGAGGCCGGCGACGGTCAGCAGCACCGCCAGGGTCAGGATGATCACGCTGCTGGGCATGGCGGCGACGAAGATGAACCCGGTCGCCAGGGTCGCGGTGATCGCGCCGAGGGTGCCGATGCTGGACAGCCGGCCCACCACCGAGCCGGCCTGCCGCAGGTCGGCGAGCTGCAGTTTGACGACCATCGGCGGGATCGTGGAGAGCACCAGGGCGGGCAGGAAGACGGCGAGGGCGGCGAGCATGAGCACGGCCGGGGCGGCCCCGCCGCGCAGCAGTTCGCCGCCCCAGCGCACGAGGGGCAGGGTGACGGCGGTGCCGATGGCGCCGAGGATCAGCGCCGGGGCGAGCAGGGTGCGCGGGTCGAACCGGTCGGCGAGCCGCCCGCCCACCCAGGCGCCGTAGGCGATGGCGGCCAGCGAGACCCCGATGACCGAGCTGCTCACCTGGAGGGTCACGCCGACGTAGGGACCGACCAGGCGCAACGCGACGATCTCGAGGACGAGGACGGCACCGCTGGCGCCGAACGCCAGGGCGGTGGCCAGGGCCGAAGGCAGGGCGCGCGGCTGGGTCTCCACCGCCGGGATGCTACCGGTATCAGCCTGGGAAGACCCTGAACCTAGAGCATGGACAGATGTACGTGGTTCGTGTGCACCACTGACGGTCCGCCGCTCGCGCTGTACGACGACCAGCCGGTGCTCGGC
Organism: Actinoplanes sp. NPDC019969; assembly: GCF_055562375.1. Classification (NCBI taxonomy): domain Bacteria; kingdom Bacillati; phylum Actinomycetota; class Actinomycetes; order Micromonosporales; family Micromonosporaceae; genus Actinoplanes; species Actinoplanes sp. NPDC019969. Next base: position 705,754 of record NZ_JBVHFK010000002.1, read on the forward strand.
ATCCAGATCTGGCGGTACCAGATCACGTACATCACGCCGAGCCGGTCCGCGTTCTTCACGTAGTACGCGGCGAGCCGGTCCCCGTACTCCTTGTCGCCGCCGGTGGCCGCGGCGTCCTTGAACGTGCTCGTCGCGGAGGAGAGGTCGCAGGCCCGGCCCTTGGGGTGTTCTCCGGTGGCCCGCTTGCTGTAACAGACCGTGTAGCGGGTGAAGCCCGCCGCCTTCGCCTGCTGGTAGGCGTGCAGGGTCCGCGGGGTGATGCAGCCGTCCGAGGTCGGGTCCTTGACCGTGCAGGACTCCTTCGGCCAGGAGCCGTCGGAGTTGCGCGGGGCCGGTTTGGCGGCGGGCGAGTTCGCGTCGACGAAGCCGCCGGACGTGCCGCCACCGACCTCGGCGAGCGCGATCTCGGCATCCTTCTTCCGCTTGGCCATCACGTTGACCTGGCGCTGCTGTTCCTTGATCTCGGCGTCGACGGCGAGCTTGGCCCGTTTCGCCTTGCCGATCTCCTCGCGGTACTCGAGGAGGGTGGAGCTGTCCATCTGGGCGAGGGTGTCGAGGCTCTGCACCCGCTCGATGAAGTCGCCCGGGTCGGCGCTGTTGAGCAGCATGGTGGCGGTGCTGACCCGGCCCATCTGGTAGGCCCGGACGGCCACCTCGTTGACCTGCGCGGTGAGGGCTCTCGCTCGCGCTTCCGAGGTGGCGATCGCGGCGGTGAGCTGGGTCTGCCGCTTCTTGGAGTTGGCCAGCTTGGTCTTCGCCGAGTCGTAGCCCTTGGCGGCGGCCTCGAGCGCGGTCCGCAGCTTCTTGCTGCCGCCCTCGTTCTCCGGGTCGGCCCAGGCCGGGGATCCGGGTGCGGCAAGGGCCGTCGCGACGATCGCGACGACCAGCGCGAGCAGGGCGATGAACCGGCGCGGGAGACTGGCCGCCACAGAAACCTCCAAGTCGTGAGCGCCGGTACTTTACCGTGGCGACGCACCCGTCCGGGAGATCGATCAGGTCGCCGAGTATCCACCGTCGACAAAAAGTGTCTGTCCCGTTACCGCTTGACCGGCCGCGCTCGCCAGGAAAACGACACAACCGGCGAAATCGTCAGGCAGCCCGTTGCGGCCGATCATGGCCCGGGCGGCGTGCGCCGCCACCTTCGCGGGGTCGGCGAAGACCGCCTCGGTGAGCGGGGTGTGCACCACGCCGGGCGCGATCGCGTTGCAGCAGACCCCGCTCGCGGACCACGCCTCGGCCTGGGACCGGGTGAGCCCGACCAGACCGGCTTTGGCGGCCCCATAGGCGCCACTGTTCCCGTACGCCCGGAACGCCTGCTGGGACACGACATTGATGATCCGGCCCCACCCGCGACGGGCCATCGCCGGGCCGAACGCCTGCCCGAGCAGGAACGGCGCGGTCAGGTTGGCCGCGAGCGTCACGTCCCACACGTCGTCGGTCAGCTCGCCGAGCGGCGGCCGCAGGTTGATCCCGGCGGAGTTCACCAGGATGCCGGGTTCCCCGTACTCCGTAAGGATCTTGGCCGTGACCGCCTTGACCGCCTCGCGATCGGCGAGGTCAGCGGAGATCGCGTGCGCCTCGGCGCCGTGTTCCCGCAGCTCGGCGACCACCTCGGCCATCGGCGCCTCGCGCCGGGCGACCAGGACGACCCGGGCGCCCGCGCGGCCCAGCGCCACCGCCATCGCCCGGCCGATCCCGGAGCTGCCACCGGTCACCACGGCGGTCCGGCCGTGCAGACCGAAGATCTCTTCGAGGTACGAGGACATGCCCCGAACCCTAGTTACGCCTCGATCTCCGGGGGACCCGCCGGGAACAGGGTGCGGTGAACTGTGTGCCAGATCTCCTCGTTCGCCGCGACGAGCAGACCGCGCTGGTGATCGGCCGGCCGGTGCTCGGCGCCGTCCAGGTGCCGGACCACCCCGCCGGCCTCGCGGACGATCAGCGCGCCGGGCACGTGGTCCCACGGCAGGATCCGCCAGAACATCGCGAACTGCTGCTCGTCGGTGGCGACGGCCGGGTACTCGTACCCCGCGCAGTGCCGCCCGGCGGTGAAACCGCCCAGCCCGCCGGCCTGACCGAGAACCTGTCGCCGCAGGTCCTCGGGGTAGTACTTGTGGGAGATCACGCCGTGCAGCGCGGTCGCGCCCGGATCGTCGGTGCGGGTCTTGACCCGGACGCCGTCGCGGTAGGTCCCGGAGCCGGCCTCGGCCACCGTCAGATGATCGCCGACCACGTCGAGGATCCAGGACGCCGTCGTCTCGCCGTCGCGGATCAGCGCGACCATCACGCAGAACGGGGTGCGCCCGGCGGCGAAGTTGTTCGTCCCGTCGACCGGGTCGACGATCCAGACCGCGCCGCCCGCGCCGAGCCGGTCCCGGACGCTCGGGTCGGCCGCGACCGCCTCCTCGCCGACCACCTGCGAGCCGGGCAGGATCGCGGTCAGACCGCGGGTGAGCGCCCGCTCGGACTCCTGGTCGGCGATGGTGACCAGGTCACCGGGGGCCTTCTGCTGGACCTCGTCGTCGGCCAGGTGCCGGAAGCGCGGCAGCACGATGGTCTGGGCGACCTCGCGGACCAGCTCAGCGACCTGATCAAGCACGCGGCGGCAACTTCACGACGCTGACGAAGAACTCGTCGATCTGCCGGATCACGGCGATGAACCGCTCGAAGTCGACAGGCTTGGTGACGTACGCGTTCGCGTGCAACTGGTAGCTGCGCAGGATATCCTCGTCCGCCGACGAGGTGGTGAGCACGACCACCGGGATCCGGCCCAGGTCGTCGTCCTTCTTGATCTCGGCGAGGACCTCCCGGCCGTCGCGCTTCGGCAGGTTCAGGTCGAGCAGGATCAGGTCCGGACGGACCGAGTCCGCGTACTGCCCCTCGCGCCGCAGGTAGGCCAGCGCCTCGGACCCGTCGGAGACCACGTTGAGCCGGTTGCGGACCTTGTGCTCCTCGAACGCCTCCTGGGTCATCAGCACGTCGCCGGGATCGTCCTCGACGAGCAGCACCTCGATCGGGGTGCCGTTCTCCCGTGCCACGCTCATGCGCCAACCACCTCTTCCGCGTCGGAATAGCCCGGCACCACCGGGAGGGTGAACCAGATCGACGCGCCCTCCGGCACATCGACGTCGAGCCAGACCCGCCCGCCATGGTATTCGACGATCTTCTTGACGATCGCCAGTCCGATGCCGGTGCCCTCGTACGCGTCCCGCGCGTGCAACCGCTGGAAGATCACGAACACCTTGTCGGCGAACTCGGCCTCGATGCCGATGCCGTTGTCCCGGACGTTGATCTTCCACTCGCGGTCCTCGATCGTGGCCGACACCCGGATGACCGGCGGCACGTCCGGGCGGCGGAACTTCAGCGAGTTGCCGATCAGGTTCGCGAACAGCGTGGTGAGCAGCGGCTCCTCGCCCTCCACCGTGGGCAGCCGGTCCCAGGTGATCTCCGCGTCGTCGCCGGCCCGCACCTCCAGCTGCGATTTCACGTCGTCGAGCACCTTGTTCAGGTCGACGTCGGTGAAGCCGCTGGTGAGCCGGCCGATCCGGGAGAAGGCGAGCAGGTCGTTGATCAGCCGCTGCATGCGCTGCGCGCCGTCCACGGCGAACGCGATGTACTGGTCGGCCCGGTCGTCGAGCTGGCCGGAGTAGCGGCGTTGCAGCAGCTGGCAGAAGCTGGCCACCTTGCGCAGCGGCTCCTGGAGGTCGTGCGAGGCGACGTAGGCGAACTGCTCCAGGTCGCGATTGGACCGGGTCAGCTCCTCCGCCTGCGACTGCAGCTGCTGGTTGATCCACTCGACCTGCTGGCGGGCCAGGCGTACCTCGCTGAGTTCGCTGGCGATCTGCTGGCGCATCCGGTCCACGTCGTCGGCCAGCCCGATCAGGTCCGGCGAACCGTACGACGAGGTGTCGATGTGCCGCTCGTAGTCACCGGCGGCGACCTGCCGGACCTGCCCGGCCAGGTGCAGGATCGGGCGGCTGACCAGCCGGTCCAGCAGGAGCAGCAGGAGCGCGCCGGTGATCAGGATGATCACCGCGGCGGCGATCTCGATGACCACCATGGTCTGGCTGGAGTCCCGGGCCGCCTCCGCCGACTGGGCGCGCAACACGATGATCCGGTTCTGCATGTCCTGGACGGCCTGACGCAACTGGTCGAAGTCCCGGGTGTCGGACCCGTCGAACCGTTCCCGCGCGGCCTCCGGGCCCTGGGTGCGGACCGTCTCGATCAAGGGCTCGGCCACGTCCGTACGCCACGTCGCGGCCCGCGTCTTCACCAGTTCCACCGCCGCACGGATCTCGGCGTCCTCCGGGTCGAGCAGACGCTCGATCTGGGCGATCTGCTCGTCCGCGGCGGCCCGGCCCTTCCGGTACGGCTCGAGGTTGCGGTCCTCCCCGGTGATCGCGTAACCCCGGATGCCGGTCTCCTGGTTGACCAGGGCGGTGTTCAGCGCCTCGCTGCCGGTCCGCATCGGCCCGACCCGGTCCAGCAGGTTGTCGATGTGCCCGTTGTTGCTCGCCGCCGCGATCGCGGCGACCACACCCAGGGCACTGAGCAGCAGGCCGGCCGCGAGGCAGAGCGCGAGGATCCGCCCACGCAGGGTCCAGCTGCGCATGTTCGTGACGCTCACCGGCCACCGCCCCGGGAGATCAGCAGCATCGCCACGTCGTCGGCGAGCGGGCCGCCGTTGTCCCGGTCGGCCCGTCCGACGAGCCATCCGGGCAGCTCCGGCAGCGGGCGGTCGCGGGCGTCCGGCTCGTCGAGCAGATGGCACAGGCCTTCCACGTCGAGCCGCTCGTCGCCGGCGCCGGTCCGGCCCTCGATCAGGCCGTCGGTGTACATCAGCAGGGACCAGTCATTGCCGGGGAACTCCAACTCCGTCGCGGGGGTAGGGGTGGGACGTACCCCCAGCACGATTCCGGTACGCACGGCGACCGGCGCGGCACGACCCCCGGCCAGCACGATGGGCGGCGGGTGGCCGGCGACCCGTACCGTCGCGCGGTTGCGCGGCAGGTCGATGACCGCCGACGCGACGGTGGCGAACACCTCCCGGGCCCTCCGCTCCGACATCAGCACCTGCTCCAGCGACGGCAGCACCTGGTCCTCCGGCACCCCGGCCAGCACCAGCGCCCGCCAGGCGACCCGCAGCTCGACGCCGAGCGCCGCCTCGTCCACACCGTGCCCGCAGACGTCGCCGACGATCACGTGCAGCCGGTCGTCGCCGACCTGCACCACGTCGTAGAAGTCGCCGCCGAGCAGGCCCATCGCCCGGCCGGAGCGGTAGAACGGCTCCACCTCGATGCCGAAGTCGTCCCGCTTCAGCGGTTTCGGCAGCAGGCCGCGTTCCAGGCGGGCCGACTCCGCCTCCCGCAGCTCGGCCTCGCGCAGCCGGCGGGCGTTCTCGTCGGCACGTTTCCGCTCGACCGCGTACCGCAGCGACCGGATCAGCAGAACCCCGTCGACCTGACCCTTGACCAGGTAGTCCTGGGCGCCCTCGGCGACCGCCTGAACCCCGAGGTGCTCGTCGGAGCGGCCGGTCAGCACACAGACCGCGGCGGTGCCGGCCAGCGCCAGCAGCTTGCGCAGGCCGTCGATGCCCTCGGCGTCCGGCAGGCCCAGGTCCAGCAGCACGCACTCGACGCCGGTCAGCATGCCGCGGGCCTCGCGCAGGCTGGTGGCGACGGTCAGGTCGAACGGCGCCTCGGCCTCGCTGAGCAGCTCACGGACCAGGAAGGCGTCACCCTCGTCGTCCTCGACGAGCAGGATCCGTAACCGTTCCATCTGATCCGTCGCGTAGATGCGGGGCGCGAGCGACCGCTCTGTCATTCCGATTCCCCACTCGACGCATAGGTGACCCGCAAATCGTGTACCAAGCAGCCCCGCCGCACAACTTCGGTACTCACTGAGGGTCGTCGCCAGCAGCGGCGACCCTACGCGCGTGCTCCGCGATGACCTGACCCAGGATGCCGTGCAACTGGCCGCAATCCCGGCAGTGCAGGTTCTCGTCGAGGTGCCGGCCACCGCAACCGGCGCAGTCGCCGCGGTCCTCCGGGTCACGGTAGGACTCGATCGCCCGGCACATGGCACGGATGACATGGTCGCTGAGAGTGAAGACATCCTCGCCGAGCGCGGTGCGCACGCCGACGACGGCCACCGGCGCCGCGTCCGGGTGCGGGTTGTACGGCGACACCCGGTCGATGAACTCGGCGATGACGGCTGCTGGGTCCAACGGCGTAGTCACCCGCACCACGCTATTGCACGCCCTGATGGATCTTCGGGGTACCCGCCGGGCGTCCGGAATGATCAGATGTCCCCATGCGTGACTCAAGTCTCACCGCGCCGCCGCGCCGCGGTCTCGCCGCGGCCGCCGTCCTGGCCGTTCTGGCGCTGGCCGGGCTGGCCGCGATCCGGTCGGCCCTGCCACCCGCGGCACGGCCCGCGACGGCGCCGGCGAGCGAGTTCAGCGCGGACCGGGCGTTCGCGCAGGTACGCACCATCGCCGGCACCCCGCATCCGGCCGGCAGCGCCGCCAACGACCGGGTCCGCGATCACCTGGTGACCACGCTGCGCGGCCTCGGCCTCTCCCCCGAGGTGCAGGACACGGTGTCCGTACAGGGCGCCGGTCTCTCCTCGTCGGCCGGTGGGACCGGGCTGGCCCGGGTCCGCAACGTGGTCACGGTGATCCCCGGCACCGCCTCCACCGGGCGGGTCTTCCTGGTCGCGCACTACGACTCGGCACAGATCGCGCCGGGCGCCAACGACGACGGCGCCGGCACGGCCGCGATCCTGGAGACGGCCCGGGCGCTGGCCGGCGGGGACCGGCCGCGCAACGACATCGTGCTGGTGCTCACCGACGCCGAGGAGGCGTGCCTGTGCGGCGCGAAGGCGTTCGTCGACCAGCACCCGCTGGCCCGCGACGGCGGGGTGGTGCTCAACCTGGAGGCCCGCGGCAGCAGCGGCCCGGCGATCATGTTCGAGACGTCGCGGGACAACCGGCGGCTGGTGGAGACGTACGCGAAGGCGCCGTACCCGGTCGGCACGTCGTTCGCGGTGGAGATCTACCGGATGCTGCCCAACGACACCGACTTCACGCCGTTCCGCGAGACGTCCTCCTTCCAGGGATTGAACACCGCCTACATCGACGGCGCTGCCGTCTATCACGCGCCGACCGACAACCCGGAGGCGATGGACCCGGACAGCCTGCAGCACCACGGCGACAACGTGCTCGCGCTGGCCCGCGAGTTCGGCGCGCTCGACCTGGCCACCCTCACCCGCGACGGTGACGCCACCTACTTCCCGGTGCCCGGCCTGCTGGTCCGCTACCCCGGCGGGCTGGTCTGGCCGCTGGCCGGGCTGGCCCTGGTGGCGGTGGTGGCGCTGGCCGTCCTGGTTCGCCGCCGGGTGGTCGCCGCGATCGCGTGCGCGGTGCTGCCGATCGTGGTGGCCCCGCTGCTCGCCCAAGGGCTGTGGAAACTGCTGGTCCTGATCCGGCCCGGCTACGGCGGCCTGCCGATCGACCCGTACCGTCCGATGTGGTACCGCCTGGCCGTCATCGCCCTGTCCGCGATGGTCGTCCTGATCTGGTACGCCCTGCTCCGCCGCCGGATCGGCCCGGCCGCCCTGGCCGTCGGCGGGCTGACCTGGCTGGCCGTGCTCGGGATCGTACTGGCCGCCCTCGCCCCCGGCGGCTCCTATCTGGCCGCCCTCCCGGCCCTGGCCGTCGCGATCTCCGCCCTGCTCGCCGCCTACGCCCGCCCCTGGCCCGCCGTCGCCGTCCTGACCGTCGGCGCCCTGGTCCCGGTCGTGATCCTGCTGCCGACCGTGCTGATGCTCTTCCCCGCGCTGGGCATGCCGATGGCCGGGGTGGGCGCGTTCCTCACCGTGCTGCTCGGCCTGGCCCTGCTGCCGGTGCTCGACCTGATCCACCCGGTCGCCGGCGGCGCGCGGGGCATGGAAGCGCTGCGGGCCCGCCGCCGGGGCGCGCTGCCCGGCCTGATCGCCGCGGTGACCACGGTCGCGTGCACGGTGACCGGCCTGGCCGTCGACACGTTCGACGACGAGCACCCGTCACTCACCCATCTGATGTACGCGCTCGACGCCGACACCGGCACGGCCCGCTGGCTCAGCGAGGAGACCACCCCGCAGGACTGGACCGCGCAGTACGTGACCGGCTCCCCCGCGACGGTCGCCGACACGCTGCCGGCCTTCGGGGCGGAGCGGCTACGGACCGGTCCGGCGCCCGCCGCGACAGTGCCCGCGCCGGCGCTCACCCTGGTCTCGGAGACCCGGTCCGGCGATCAGCGGACCATGAGACTGCTGCTGGACCCGCAACGCACGGCCCGTTTCACCACCCTGCACGTGGCGACGGCGACGCCTGTCACCTCGGCCACCGTCGGCGGTCGCGCGGTCCCGATCGACCCGGCCACCGGGGGCCCGTGGGGATTCGGTTTCGTCTTCCACGCGCCGCCGGAGACCGGGGTCGAGATCGAACTGACGGTCCGCGCGGCCGGCCCGGTCACCTTCCGGGCCATGGACGGCAGCGACGATCTGCCCACGGTCCCCGGGTTCCGGCCCCGGCCGTCCGGGGTCGGGGTGCTCGGCTCGCACAGCAGCGAGCTGGTCGCGGTCGCCAAGACCTACACCCTTTAGGGGGTACGCCGGACGCGCGGCCGGGCTCGCCTCAGCGACCCCGGCCGCGGCGGCCGGTCGACACGTCATGGCGGAAATGCACGAAGAGCCGGCCCCAGTTGTCGCCGTCCTTCTCCACCCGGTGGTAGAGCTGCTTGATCTCTTTCTGATCGAGGAAGCGGATGACCTTCTTCTTCAGGGCTCCGCTGCCCTTGCCGGGGATGATCTCGACGAGGGACGCCTTCTTCTGGATCGCCTCGTCGATGATCCCCCGCAGGGCACGGTCGATCTCGTGGCCCTTGTTGAAGATGTCGTGCAGGTCCAGCTTCAGTTTCACGATCGGAACCCTACGCCGCGCCGGACTTGCCGAGCCACGTCTCGACCCGGCGCAAGGCCTCCTGATAGTCGGGCTGCGTCTTCATCGCGGACGCCAGCCGCAGATGCGGCAGCGCCTCACGGAAACGGCCGGCCCGCTCCAGGGTCCGGCCGAGCACGTGGTGCGCGTAATGATCCGAAGGATCATTGTCGATCAGGACCCTGAGCTGGGTCTCCGCACCGTTCAGCTGGGCCGAGTTGAAATAGGCCCGGGCCAGCAGCAGCCGGACCGCGGTGTTGTGCGGCTCGGCCTCGACTATCGGCTCGAGCAGCTTGGCGGCGCCGAGCGGGTCGCCGGACTCGAAGAAGAAGGTGGCCCTGCGGTAGTCCTCGAGAAGGTCCACGTGCAACTCCTCACGCTAGCGCCGCGACTTTGACCAACGCTCGCACAACATCGTCCCGACTTCGAGTGTTCCCCCGATAAGAGGTCGTCAACAACTCGGCTGGCTCTCACGGCTGTCTCAGCGGCGCTGAGACAGCCGTGAGAGCCAGCCGGACGGGGTCAGCGTTTGAGGAGCAGGAGCGCGAGACCGCCGGTGAGCAGGTAGCCGCCGATGGCGGCGAGCAGCATCGGGCTCAGGCCGCCGCCGGGCAGCTCGGAGAGATCGGGTACGGACCCGGTGCTCTCCGGACGGCGCGGCTCGACCGGCTCCGCCTTGGCCGACGGGGCCAGCGGGAACAGGAGAAGGACGAGGACGGAGAACGCCGCCGCGAGTCGCCGCATTTGCCCAGTATGGGATTTTCGCGGCTTAGTTTTGCTTTGCCACTCCGCTCGCCAGGATCCTCATGCACGCCGGCCGCCGTGCCGAACAAAGCCTGTGCGGATCATCCGAGCCGGCTGTGCCGGACGCACAGGCGGCACACAGGAAACGGAAAGCCGGCACCGAGCGTGGCGCAGCACAGTGAGGGCATGACGATGGCGAACGCAGAACCCGGCACCGAACTCCGCCGGCCCGACGGGACCCCGGTGCGGGTGCTCGTGGTCGACGACGAACCGACCCTGGCCGAGTTGCTGTCGATGGCGCTGCGGTACGAGGGCTGGGACGTGCGGAGCGCCGGGGACGGCATGACCGCCGTGCGTACCGCCCGGGACTTCCGCCCCGACGCCGTCGTCCTCGACATGATGCTGCCCGACATCGACGGGCTCGAGGTGCTGCGCCGGCTGCGTGGCGAGACGCCCGAGGTGCCGGTGCTGTTCCTCACCGCCAAGGACTCGGTGGAGGACCGGATCACCGGGCTCACCGCGGGCGGCGACGACTACGTGACCAAGCCGTTCAGCCTGGAGGAGGTAGTGGCCCGGCTGCGCGGCCTGATGCGGCGGATGGGGCACGCCCCGATGCGCACCGAATCGCAGCTGATCGTCGGCGATCTCACCCTCGACGAGGACTCCCACGAGGTCCGGCGCGGCGGGGATCTGATCACGCTGACGGCCACCGAGTTCGAGCTGCTGCGATACCTGATGCGCAACCCGCGCCGGGTGCTGAGCAAGCCGCAGATCCTGGACCGGGTCTGGAACTACGACTTCGGCGGACAGGCGAACGTGGTCGAGCTGTACATCTCGTACCTGCGCAAGAAGATCGACGCCGGCCGCGCCCCGATGATCCACACGATGCGCGGCGCCGGTTACGTCCTCAAGCCGGCCGACTGATCATGCCCGCTGCCGCCACTGCTCCTCTCCGGTCGGCCCGCTGGTACAGCCCTGCGGGCTGGTCGCTACGCACCCGGCTGGTCGCCATCATGATCGCCCTGCTGTCCGTGCTGGGCTTGGTGGTCGGCAGCACCGCCGAGATCTACCTTTACCAGTCCCTGCACAAGCAGCTCGACCTTGAACTGGCCGACGCCACCAAACGCCTGGGATTCTTCGAGCCACCGAGTGGCCCGAAACGACCGAACTCGTCCAATTCCCCGGAACCCGGCCAATCACCTTCCTCGCTGACGGATGGGAACGGCAGCGGCCTTCCCCGGCTTCCCGGAAAAGCGATCGTGCTGCAACAGCAGACCGACGGCACGTTCGAGGGCGGCCGGATCGAGTTCTCCGAAAGCGCGGGCAAGGACGTCGTCGTCGATCTCACCGACGCCGAGATCGCCACCGTCATCAAGGAGGTGCCGACCGACGGCGACAACGCCGACGTGGACCTCGGCAGCGACTATCCCGAATACCGTATGGCCCGGGTCACCAGGAAGAACGGTGACATCTACTACGTCGGCGTGTCCATGGAGCAGGCCAATTCGACGTTGATCAAGGTTGCGGCCTTCACCGGGTGCGTGATCGCCGGATCGCTGCTGATCGCGGGGTGGGGTGGGGCGCTCATCGTTCGCCGTACCCTCAAGCCTCTCGATCGTGTCGCGGCGACCGCGAGCCGCGTCGCCGAGCTGAAGCTGGACGCCGGTGAGGTGCGGCTCGCGCAGCGGGTGCCGGAGAAGGACACCGATCCGCGCACCGAGGTCGGCCAGGTCGGCGCCGCGCTGAACCGGATGCTCGACCACGTCGGCAACGCCCTGGAGGCGCGGCACGCCTCCGAGATGCAGGTACGCCAGTTCGTCGCGGACGCCAGCCACGAGCTGCGCACCCCGCTCGCCGCGATCCGTGGTTACGCCGAGTTGAGCCGCCGCAGCCGCCAGGTGCTGCCGGACGAGATCGCGCACGTGCTGAACCGGGTCGAGTCCGAGGCCAAGCGGATGACCGCACTCGTCGAGGACCTGCTGCTGCTGGCCCGGCTGGACGCCGGCCGGCCGCTCGCCCAGGACTCGGTGGACCTGACCATGCTGGCCGTCGACGCGACGAGTGACGCGCACGCCGCCGGGCCGGGCCACTACTGGCAACTGGACCTGCCGGACGAGCCGGTGACCGTGATCGGCGACGGCGCCCGGCTGCATCAGGTGGTCGCGAATCTGCTGGCCAACGCGCGTACGCACACGCCGGAAGGCTCCACGGTGACCGTCAGGATCGGCGCGGTGCCGAACGCCGCGGTGATCCAGGTGATCGACAACGGGCCGGGCATCCCGCCGGATCTGGCCGGCCGGATCTTCGAGCGGTTCGCCCGTGGCGACAGCTCCCGTTCGCGGGCCGCCGGCAGCACCGGGCTGGGTCTGTCGATCGTGCACGCGGTGGTCACCTCGCACCGCGGGAAGGTCGGTGTGCAGAGCCGTCCGGGCCAGACCGTGTTCACCGTGATGTTGCCGCTCGGGCCACCCCCTATCGTCCCATCAGCTGAACAGGGGTCGCGGATGCTTCATCCGGTCCGATGACCCGGTTATGCTTTCGGCATGTCTCGCGAGTGGTCGTTTTATTGGTTTACGAGGCCGGCTCACGCCGGTGCCTCGGCCATGACCCCATGACCTGAGGCACCAGCCAGAGCCGGCGAAGGCAGCGACAACGTCGCTGCCTTTTTGTTTGCCACCGAGCAAACCGGCTCTGACCAGGGCCGGTCTCAAGGAGAGGGATCACCATGACCGCCCCAGAGGTACAGCGCGTCCGTGACCAGCGGATCGAGAAGGTCGTCCCGCTGATGAGCCCCGCGCTGCTGCATCACGAGCTGCCGCTGACGTCCGAGTTGCACGACACCGTGCTGGCCGGCCGGAAGCAGGTGGAAGACGTTCTCAACGGCCGAGATCAGCGCCTGATCGTGGTCGTCGGCCCGTGCTCGGTGCACGATCCGGAAGCGGCCGGCGAATACGCTTCCCTGTTGCAGCGGGAGGCCGAGCGCCTCAGCAAGGACCTGCTGATCGTGATGCGGGTGTACTTCGAGAAGCCGCGGTCCACTGTGGGCTGGAAGGGCCTGATCATGGACCCGGCCCTGGACGGCTCGGGTGACGTCGGCGCCGGCCTGCGGATCGCCCGCAAGCTGCTGCTCGAGGTCGTCGCCCGGGGCCTGCCGGTGGCCGTGGAGTTCCTCGACCCGATCACCCCGCAGTACATCGCCGACACGGTGGCGTGGGGCGCGATCGGCGCCCGGACCGTCGAGTCGCAGGTGCACCGCCAGCTCTCGTCCGGCCTGTCGATGCCGATCGGCATGAAGAACCGCCCCGACGGCAGTGTCTCCACCGCCGTCGACGCGATCCAGGCCGCCGAGGCGAAGCACGTCTTCCCCGGCATCGACTACTCGGGCACCCCGGCGATCCTGCACACCGCCGGCAACCCGGACTGCCACCTGGTGCTGCGCGGTGGCGGCGGCAAGCCGAACTACAGCGCCGGGGATGTCGAGGCGTCGCTGACGCTGCTGCGCAAGGCCGGCCTGCCGGAGCGCCTGGTGATCGACTGCTCGCACGGCAACAGCAACAAGGACCACAACCGGCAGCCGATCGTGGCCGAGGACATCGCGCAGCAGATGGAGTCCGGTCAGCGGGCGATCAGCGGCGTCATGCTGGAGAGCTTCCTGGAGCCGGGCCGGCAGGACCTGGGTGGCGAACTCACCTACGGCAAGTCGGTCACCGACGCCTGCATGGGCTGGGATGCCACGGTGAGCGTGCTGGAGCGGCTGGCCACGGCGTCGGCGAAGCGCCGGGCGCTCTGACGGCGGGTGGGTCCGGATCGCCGTGACGGCGATCCGGACTCTCAGCGACCGCACAGTCCGGGCACAAGGACGCGACAGCACGTCGATCGATTCTTCATCGGGTACGAGTCCGCCCGCTCTCCCGGGAGTACCCAGATGACCTTGTTGTCGCCGGTGGAATCCGCACCCTCGGCACCGGCCACCACGCAGGAGCGGTCCGGCTGGTCGCGAGTCCTGTTCGGACGCTCGGACGCCCCCTGGATCCGGCCGTCCCTCTACGCCCTCCTACTGCTCACCGCGGTCCTCTACATCTGGGGACTGGGCGCGTCCGGCTGGGCCAACGCGTTCTACTCGGCCGCGGTGCAGGCCGGTTCGGAGAGCTGGAAGGCGTTCTTCTTCGGCTCGTCGGACGCGTCGAACTCGATCACCGTCGACAAGACCCCGGCCGCCCTCTGGATCATGGCGCTGTCGGTCCGGGTGTTCGGGCTGAGCTCGTGGAGCATCCTGGTCCCGCAGGCGCTGCTCGGCGTCGCCACCACCGGCCTGCTCTACGCCACCGTGCGCCGCGGGTTCGGCCCGGCCGCCGGCCTGCTCGCCGGCCTGGTCTCGGCGCTGACCCCGGTCGCCGTGCTGATGTTCCGGTTCAACAACCCGGACGCGCTGCTGGTGCTGCTGATGGTCGCCGGGGCGTACACGACGCTGCGGGCCGTCGAGACCGGCGGCACCAGGTGGATGGTGTGGACCGGTGTCCTCCTCGGGTTCGCCTTCCTGGCCAAGCAGTTGCAGGCGCTGCTGGTGGTGCCGGCGTTCGGGCTGGCGTACCTGATCGCCGGCCCACCGAAACTCGGCAAGCGGATCGTGCAGCTGCTGCTGGCGCTGGCCGCGATGATCGCGTCCGCCGGGTGGTACATCGCCGTCGTCGACCTGGTGCCCGCCTCCGCCCGGCCCTACATCGGCGGCTCCCAGAACAACAGCCTGCTCGAACTCACCCTCGGCTACAACGGCCTGGGCCGGCTCAACGGCGAGGAGACCGGCAGCGTCGGCAACGCCACGAGCCGGTGGGGTGAGATCGGCTGGACCCGGATGTTCGACGCCGAACAGGGCGGACAGGTCTCCTGGCTGCTGCCGGCCGCGCTGATCCTGCTGGTCGCGGGCCTGGTGATCACGGCGCGACGGGCACGCGCCGACGTGCAGCGGGCCGCGCTGATCGTGTGGGGCGGCTGGCTGCTGACCACCGGTCTGATCTTCAGCTTCATGCAGGGGATCTTCCACGCGTACTACACGGTGGCCCTGGCGCCGGCGATCGGCGCGGTCGTCGGGATGGGCGCCGGGCTGCTGTGGAAACGGCGGGACAACGTGGTCGCGGCGCTCACCCTCGCGGCGGTGGCGGGGGTGACGGGCTGGTGGTCGTACACGCTGCTCGGCCGCAGCGCCGACTTCCTGCCCTGGCTGCGCCTGCCGGTCCTGATCGCGGGGCTGCTCGCGGCGGTCGCACTGGTGCTGCCGGTGCGCCTGGCGGCGCGGACGGCGCTGGTCGCCGGGACGGTTGCGGTGGTCGCGGGGTTGGCGGGGCCTGCGGCGTACGCCGTACAGACGGTCTCCGAACCGCACACCGGATCGATCCCGTCCGCGGGGCCGTCGGTGGCCGGGGGTCGTGGCGGTATGCCGGGCGGTGGCCGGGGCGGGTTCCCTGGCGGCGGCTTCCCCGGTGGCGGCTTCCCCACCGGCACTCAGAACGGTGGCACTCAGAACGATGGGGGGCAGAACCGCGGGGCGCAGGGCGGCGGGCGGCGGAACGGCGGCCAGGGCTTCGGACAAGATGGACAGAACGGGCGCGGCGCACGTGGTGGCGGCATGGGTGGGCTGCTCAACGCCGCTCAGGTCAGCGACGAGGTGAAGGCGCTGCTCGAACAGGACGCCGACCGGTACACCTGGGTGGCCGCGGCGATCGGGTCGCAGAGCGCGTCCGGTTACCAGCTCGCCACCGAGGAGCCGGTGATGGCGGTCGGCGGTTTCAACGGCACCGATCCGTCCCCGACGCTGGCGCAGTTCCAGCAGTACGTCGCCGCCGAGAAGATCCACTACTTCATCGGCGGGGGCGGGTTCGCGCGCGGCGGTGGCAACGGCGGCAGCAGCGAGAGCGGTCGGATCGCCGAGTGGGTGGCGGCGAACTACACGGCCCAGACCGTCGGTGGCACCACCCTCTACAACCTGACCACCCCGAAGAGCTGACCCCCGGCGTGTTGACTTCGGCCGCCCAGAGCACCCGAAGTCAACACGCCAGAAGGCGGGCGGGCAGCGTGTGGAGCACGGGCGGCAGGGACGGCCAAAACCAACACGCCAGAGCGCGGGCGGGCAGCGTGTGGAGCACGGGCGGCAGGGACGGCCGAAATCGACACGCCGGAGGGCGGGCGGTGATACTCGGCGACGTCGAGGGCCGGGGGGCGGTGCTTGCCCGGCGGGGAGGTGTGGCCCGTACCAGAAAGTGCCCGTCATCTTCGTGAAGCCGGGACGTTGTACCCGATGCCGAGGGTTTCCGCAGGTCCCGTTGTCCGGAACGGAACGGACTGAAAATTCGGCACACGTAGACGTATCACAGAGGCAACTCAGAGGTAACAATGGGCTCTGATCGGGATCGCCCAGTCTCGATCGATGCTTCACCGGCTCGGCGGACCGGAAGGTGGCGGACATGCTCAGCAAAGAGGACACCCGGCGGCTCGCGGCTCTCGAACGGCAACTCCGGCGCGACGATCCCGACTTCTGTGCCCGAATGGGCGGCGGAAACTTCAGCGTGTCATCGACTACTCGCCCGGCGTTACCGCTTTTCATCATCGCCGCCGTGATCACCGTCGTCGCCGTCGTGCTGGGCGCGGTCGGCTGGTGGATCGCCACCTCGATCGTGGCGACCTGGGCCGTGATCACCGGCGCGGCCGCGGTCCACCGGTTGCGGCGGCAGCAGGCCGAGACGGCGTTCCGGCAGCCCTGAGCGATCAGGAGTCGATCGAGGTCCGGGCCTCGAACCGGCGGATGATCTCGGCCAGCGCACGGACCTGCCGCAACACGCTGTCCGGCTCGGTGGACCGGTGCACCCGGGCGCCGATGTCGGCGATCGCGTCGGTGCGGACGCCGACCATGTTGAGCGGATACCGGTAGAGCGGCTCCTGCGCCGTCGCCCACGTGACGAAGGCCCGTGACGGCACCGGCAGGTAGACGATCCAGGCGGTGCTCAGCTCGCCGGTGGCCGGCCGCCGGAAATCGAAGACCACGAAATCCAGGTGGGTGTACGTGCCACGCAGCACCGCGTACGCCGGCTGGCCCTCGCCGAAGTCGGGGGTGTCGCTCCAGTCGGCCAGCAGTTCGTGGTCGATGTCGACGAAGCCCCAGCCGTGCCGCCGGGCCAGTTCGATCCGGTCGCCCACCCCGGTGGCCGGGACCACCGAGCGGTCGGCGAAGAAGGTGAGCCACACGCCGGCGCCGATCACCACGGTGCCGAGTCCGATCGCAAGCAGTCCGGTGAACCGGTCGTCGCCCGCCGGCTCCAGGGATCGGACCATCCCGCCGCCGTCACCGACGGTGATGCACTTGTTGCCGGCACGCATCTCGGTGGCGCCGCAGGTGGCCGTGTCGTTCAGCAGCAGGACGACGCCGAGGACGAGAATCCCCAGTCCGACGATGAGGACGATCCACGAGGATCGACCCGTCCGAACGCCCATCCGTCCTCCCACATCAGCCGGTGATCAAACTACCGGCTACACGACGTGATATGTCGGGCGCGGGCACGCCGGACGTATCACGTAGCGGAAGAGTTATCCGGCCAGCAACCTCCCGGCGTTCCGGAGGGTGTGCGCGGCGACGTCCTTGCCCAGTGCGATGCCCGCTTCGTCGGCGTTGCGCGTGTGGACGCCGGACCAGACCCGGGCGTCGACGTTCTCCCGGCTGGGCACCCGCCAGTCGGTGTAGGTGCGGGTCACGCCCGGCGCGGACGGGCTCGGGAGGGTGTACGGGCTGCGCGCCTTCGCCCCGAACAGCACGGTGAGGACCTGCTCGGCCGAGCCGGAGTAGGTGTTGTGGCCGCTGGAGAAGGTGGCGGTGTCGGTCTGCGCCGGGGTGCGGACCGTGCTGTTCACCGCACCGTACGCCGCGACCTCGGCGATGTCCTTTTTGTACCGTGGCCGGCACCGGGTACGCCGCGTTCACCGCGGCCGGGTCGAGGCCGTCACCGGTCCGTCCGGCGAGCAGGTCGGTGGCCGCCTTCCGGCCGGCGGCGAGACCCGTCGTCTCGGCCCGCCCGTCCGGGAGATCGGCGAGCGCCGTTGCCAGCGCGGTGTCGGCGGCCGCGGTCCGGGTCGGGGTCAGCGTGATCAGGGTCTGGTGCACCGCGCCGGCGGCGGTGACGGCAACGGCTCTTTGTATTGATGGGGACAGACACGAAAAGGCCCCCGCCGACGGGCGGGGGCCTTCCGATCGAACTGCTACTTGGTGATGCGCGCGATGTGCGTACGGACCTTGCCGTCGTTGCCGGCCTTGTCCTCAGCCCAGTAGCTGATCTGCAGCTTGCCGCGCTCGACGCCGGTGAGCGCAAGGCTCCAGGCGCCCTTGGCGTCCGGGACGGCGGTCAGCGTCGCGGCCTTGGCCACGGCGTCCCGCTCCGAGTTCGCCTTGGTCCACTTGCCGGCGGCGAAGTAGTACCACTTGCCGGACCGCTCCTGGACCAGTTCGACGTTCACCGTCGCGACCCCGGCGCCCTTGTCGTACGCCGTGCCGGTCAGGGTCTGCCAGGACGACACCCGCTCCTCGTGGCGCGGCTCGTCGAGCCGGATCTCCGGCGCGAACACGTCCTTGACCACCAGGACGGCCCCGACCGTGACGGTCCTGCCGGCGCCCGCCGGGTTGGCCGGCGTCACCTTGACCGTGAAGATCCCCGGCTTGACGTACGCGTGCGCCACGCTCGCGTTGTTCGCCGAGGCCTTGGTCGTGGTGCCGTCGCCCCAGCTCACCGTGACCTCGGTGGTGCCGGTGAGGCCGCTGAGGCCGACGCTGACCGTCTGCGACTGCCAGATCGAGTTCCTGTCCAGCCGGTACGTGCCGGACTGTGCCGCCACCACCACGGTGGACGCGCTGACCGTGGCCGCGTTGCCGGCCTCGTCGGTCAGGGTGACCGTCACCGGGTAGCTGCCCGCCGCGGCGTAGGCGTGCGCCGCCGTGGTCGCGCCGGCCGCCAGGGTCTGTGCGGCGCTGCCGTCGCCCCAGTTGACCACCCGGGTGATCTTCGCGTTGTCGCTGACGTCGTCGTCGAGCGCGGTCTCGGTCAGCGTCACCGTCTGGCCGGGCCAGATCGCCGCCGCGTTCACGGTGTAGGTGCCCGTCGGCGCGGCGCTGTCGGCCTTGCCGGCGATCGCCCGCGGCGCGGTGTCCGGGGTGATCGGGGTGTTCTGGGCGAAGTAGTTCACCAGCATGGTGAGGTCGTTCTCACCGGTGGTGACCACGTTGACCTTGCTGGCCAGAGCGCCGAAGTTGTCGCCGCCGCCGGCCAGGAACGAGTTGGTCGTCACCCGGTAGTCGGCGTTCGGGTCGATGGTGACCCCGTTCAGCTTGATCGACGACGCGATGATCCGGTCGCCCTCGGCCCGGCCGGCGTCGAAGGAGTAGGTGAAGCCCTTCGAGACACCCAGGTGCAGGTACGGCCGGGCCGCGCCGGTCGGCTGCCACTGCTGCTCCAGCGCCTGCTTGATGGCCGAGCCCTTGAGGGTCCGGGTCACCACGTCGTTGGAGAACGGCTGCACGGCGAACGCCTGCGAGTAGGTGACGGTGCCGTCGGCGCCGTACTTCAGGTCGGCCCGCAGACCACCCGGGTTCATGAAGGCGATCTGCGCGCCACCACGGCCGGTTGCCTTGGTCTGGTCGAGCTGCACGTCGGCGATGAAGTTGCCGAGCACCGACTCGGCGCCACGGTTCTCCGCGCCGGCCGGGGTGTAGGCCCGCAGGATGTCCCCGCTGATCTTGCCGAGCGGAGCCTTGCCCAGCTCGGTGGCGTTCGTCTTGGCCGCGGCGACGATGTTCGCGACAGCGGTGTTCGACGGGTAGCCGACCACGTCGATCAGCTGGCTGGTGGAGGCGGTGACGTCACCGGAGGCCGGGTCGTAGGTCAGGACGACCTTGCCCAGCTTCTCGCTGTAGTCGTCGGCCTGGACCACCGGGCGGGTCTTGCCGGGCTGCCCGGGAACCGGGACCTGGAAGGCGTACGGCTGGTGGGTGTGACCGCTGAGGATCACGTCGATCTCGGCGCTCACCCGGGTGAACGGGCCGAACACCTTGTCGGCCTGCAGCGCCTCGGCCGAGGCGATGTTCTCGGTGGCGGCGCCCTCGTGGGCGAGCAGCACCAGCACGTCGGCCTCACCGTTGGCGGCGTTGCCGTCGGAGAGCTGCGCGGCCACGGTGTTCGCCTCGGCGACCGGGTCGTGGAACTCGACGCCGACGACGCCGTCCGGGTTGACCAGGCTCTTGGTCTGCTCGGTGACGACACCGATGTAACCGACCTTGACGCCGCCCAGGTTCTGGACGTCGTACGCCGGAAGCACGCGCTTGCCGTCCTTGTAGACGTTCGCGCCCAGCAGCGGGAAGTCGGCCCGGTCGGCGACCCGGCCGGTCAGGTCGGCGAGACCCTGGTCGAACTCGTGGTTGCCGACCGCGGAGACGGCCAGGCCACCGGCGTTCAGCACGTCGATGGTCGGGTTGTCCTTGTCGATCGCGGAGACGAACGTCGACGCGCCGATGTTGTCGCCCGCCGACACCCAGGCGGTGTTCGGGTTGGCGGCACGCAGCTGGTCGACCAGGCCGACGAGCTGCGCGGCGCCGCCGACGGCCTGGCCGTTGACGGTCGACGGCGACTCGAGACGGCCGTGGAAGTCGTTGATGCTCAGCAGCTGCAGGTCGACCGGGCCGGCGAGGCCGGTCTTCAGGCCCACGACGACCGGGTCGTGGTCGCTGGCCCGGTACGGGTCGGCCGAGTAGAACGGCGCGTAGCCGTCGTACTCGTAGGCGAACGACTCGACCGAGTTGATGTTCCAGATGTCGACGCCGGTGACGCGGCTCTTCAGCGCGCCGGAGACCAGGGCGTGGTCGAGGGAGCCGGACTCGCCGCCGAAGACGTAGGAGAACTTGTCCGCGGGGTGCGTGTCGGTGTAGCCCTTGTCGTACAGGACCTGGAGCGGGTCCTCCTGGCCGTACGCGTTGAAGTCACCGAGCAGGATCGCGTTCTCGGTGCCGAGGCCCTCGACGAAGGTCGCCAGCGACTTCGCCTGCCGGATCCGGTCGCCGTTGTAGGCGCCCTGCCCGTCGCCGGTGTCCACGTTGTCCCCGGTCGGGGTGGTCGACGCGCTCTTGGACTTGAAGTGGTTCGCGACCACGGTGAAGTCGATGGCGCCGGCGGTGAAGGTCTGCGCGATCGGCTCGCGGGCGTTGCTCCAGACCGTCTCGTCGTTGATCGACTTCGACGCGCCCTTCGGCGTCACCGCACCCGGCTTGAAGATGATCGCGCTGGTGATGACGTCCTGCTGGGCCGCGCCCGGCAGCTCGGCCGGCGACCGGACGTAGTCCCAGGTGCCCGCGCCGTCGACCGCGTTCAGTTCGCCGACCAGCGTCTTGAGCGCCAGCTGGGTCTCGGTGGCCTCGAACCTGACCGAGTTCTCGATCTCCATGAGCGCGACCACGTCGGCGTCCAGGGCGCTGATCGCCGCGACGATCTTCGCTTCCTGCTTCTCCTTGGCCGCCTCGTCGGCCGCGCCACGCGCCTCGCCACCGAAGTGGACGAAGTAGTTCAGCACGTTGAAGCTGGCGACCTTGATGTCGCCGCCGACCTCGGCCGGGGCGCTGGTCCGCGGGTTGGTGGCCTTGAAGGAGGTACGGGACACCGCCGGGGTGCTCGCGTCGACCGGGGTGGCCGGCTGCAGGCGCCACTCGCTGAAGCCGTACGCCAGCACGCCGGCGCCGAACTTCTCGACGGTGTCGCCGACCCGGACCGGCGCGTCCTTGGCGAGGTACGGCGGCGGCAGCGCGGCGGTGGCCAGGTTGGTGGTCCGGCCGTCGTCGAGCAGGATCCGGCCGGCCTTGTTGGCGGCCTTCTGCGCGGCGGCGGCGGCGCTGCCGGGCCGGGCCACGTCGGTCGGGATCCGGGCCGGGTCGCTGCCGGCGGCCAGGATGATCTCGCCGTACCGGTTGGTGTTGTAGACGTCCGAGACGGTGTACGTGCCGACCGGGGCGACCAGCATGCCCTCGGCGGACTCGCGCGCCTCGTCGCTCAGCGGCAGGGTGAACGCGACCGGGGTGGGCAGCGCCGCGCCGCTGGAGCAGACCCGCACGTCGGTCTTGGCGCCGATGGTGATCTGGGTCTGCGCGTTGTACTCGCTGACCGTGCCGGTCACCCGGACCACGTCGCCGATCGCCACCGACGGGAAGTTCGCGGCGGTCGCGGTCAGGTAGACGAAGACACCGTCGGACGCGGTGCCCGCGGCGACCGTACGGTCCCCGCCGGTGCCCGCGGTCTGGATGTAGATGCCGTTGTACCCGCCGGTGCGGTGATCGGCGGTGACGACGCCCTCGACGGTGACGACCGAGCCGGCCAGGCCGCTGGCCGTGCCGGTGCCCTGCACCTGGGCGATCGTGTGGGTGGTCGCGGTGTCGCAGCCGGCGCCGGTGCCCGGCTCCTCCGGCTCGGGATCGACCGGCGCGGCGGTGTTCCTGGCGCCGAACGTGCTGGCCGCGGCGGCCTTCCAGACGCCGTCGATCTTCTGGAGCGACTGGCCGGTGGCGGTGGCCTCCGACTCCGACACTCCGATGTCGACGCTGGTCTGCCCGGCGGCCGGGCCGTTCGTCGCGGTGACGACGCCCTCGTAGCTGACGAACTCGGCGACCGTGCCGTCCGGCTTGACCAGCGCGAGCCCGTCGGGGGCGCCGTTCTGCAGGCCGGCGACGTTCTGCACGACCACGCCGGTGGCCGTGACGACCCCGCTGAAGGTGGTGGTCGGCGTGTACGTGACACCGCCGTTGCCGTTGTAGAGGTACAGCTGCCAGCCACTCAGGTCGTACCCGACCGGGGCCTCGATCTCAACGGCCTCGCCGCTGTCGGTGCCCGTGTTGTCGTAGTGGATCTCGCTGATGAACGGGACGTCCGAGGCAGCGGAGGCAGGGCCGGTGAGGCTGAGTCCGAGCGTGGTCGCCAGGACGGCGGCACCCAGCGCACGCAGACCCGAGGGGGTCTTCAGTACTGGGAGAGGCCGTCCGGCGTCACCCACGCTGCGTATGAAAGAACGCATCGAGGTTGACCCTCCGAAGGAAGTAGATCCGCCGCAGCGTAGGTAGCGCTGGTGACGAAAGATCCTCGGAATGGTAACGGAACGGCGAAGGCGAGGGCCCGGTGAGCAGGTTTTTCTGCCCGTTCATTGTTCGCGTATGTCCGGACGCCGGATCTTAGGGAGCCGGTCACCTCCCCGCAACGTGAGCCGTCCCAGGCAGATCACAGAATCGGCTCAGGCTCATCACTGTTCCGGTGTGCAAAAATGCAGGTCCTTCGAGCATGATCGGAACGGGGAATCGGTGGCGAAATCGGTCAAACGGCGCTCGCCGCTTTGGGCACGCCTGAGCACGATCTTCGGAACTGTCCTGGTTGTCGCCAGCGGTGGCACCGTCGTGACCGCCCAGTCCCTGGTCTCGAAGTACACCGACGCGGTGACCGACGACACCATCTTCGAGGCGAACCCGGCGCACGCCGCCGAGGCGCCGGAGGAGAAGCCGGAGATCAAGGGCCCGCTCAATCTGCTGCTGGTCGGCATCGACCCGCGGGACACCCACACCGCGCCGCTCTCCGACTCGATCATCCTGGCGCACATCCCCGCCGACATGAGCACCGTCTATCTGTTCTCGATGCCCCGCGACCTGTACGTCGACATCCCGGAATTCAGCAAGAGCGGCTTCGGCGGCGGCAGCGGGAAGATCAATTCCGCGATGTCGCTGGGCAGCCGGCTCGGCGACGGCAAGTACAGCACCTCCCAGGGCTTCCAGCTGCTCGCGAAGACGGTCAGCGGCTACACCGGGATCAAGGAGTTCGACGCCGGGGCGATCGTCAACTTCGGCGGCTTCCAGAAGATCGTCGAGGCGATGGACGGCGTCACCATGACGATCGACCAGGACGTGAAGTCCGAACACAAGAAGCCGGACGGCAGCGGCCGGGACCGGCTGGCCCGATGTGCCGACAACAGCTGCGACCACCCGTACATCGGCGTCCAGAAGGTCTACAAGAAGGGCACCTACCACCTGCAGGCGTGGGAGGCCCTGGACTACGTGCGCCAGCGGTACGGGCTGCCCAACGGCGACTACGACCGGCAGCGTCACCAGCAGCAGTTCGTCAAGGCCCTGGCCAAGCAGGCGATGAGCAAGGACGTGGTCACCAGCCCGTCCAAGCTGATGAAGGTGATGAGCGCGGCCGGCGACTCGCTGACGTTCTCCGGTGGCGGTCACTCGGTGCTGGAGTGGGCGCTGGCCCTCAAGAACCTCAACGTCGACGACATGACCACGGTCAAGCTGCCCGGCGGCGGCCGGTTCTCCAGCGGCGGCCGGTACCTCGGCGAGGAACTGGTCCCGTCGACCAAGGAGTTCTTCCAGGCAGTGCGCGAGGACAAGGTCGCCGCCTTCCTCCTCGACCACCCGGAGTACGTGAACCTGCAGAACTGACTTCCCTCGATCCCGGCAGTGACGCCGTAACGGTACCGTTCTATCATCCGGGTACCGCGCGGTGATCGATCACCGCCAGGATCCCCGGGGAGGGTCCACTTGTCGCGTGCCATCCGCCCGGCTTCGGCCGGCGTCATTCTCTTCGTCACCGCGTGCAGCGGCCTGCTCGCGATGCCGGCCCAGGCCGCCACCACCGGCACCGCCTCGATGAGCGGCAGCCAGGTGCTCTTCCGGGCCGCGTCCGGCAAGCAGAACGCCGTCGTCGTCACCCGCTCCGGCAACACCGTCACGATCGACGACCGGGTCGCCGTCAAGGCGGGCGCCGGCTGCACGGCGGTCGCCGGCGACGCGACGAGGGTCCGCTGCGCCAACGGCCGCGTCCCGGCCTTGGTGGAGGCGTACACCTACGACCTCAACGACGCGATCACCAACAGCTCCGGCCTGCCCATGGTGGCGAGCGGCGGGATCGGCGACGACAGCATCGCCGGCGGCGCCTCCTGGGACCGGCTGAGCGGCGACCGCGGCCGGGACCGGATCTGGGGCGGGGGTGGCAACGACAGCCTCGACGGCAGCTACGACGCCGACCTGCTGTCCGGTGGCGCGGGAGCCGACAGCATCCAGGACGGGTTCGGCAACGACGTCGTCCACGGCGGCGCCGGGGGCGACCTCTTCCTCGGCGGCGGCGGCAACGATGTCTTCTACGGCGAGGCCGGCAGCGACGTCTTCAGCCCGCTGGAGCCCTACGGTGACCAGATCCGTACCGACGCGGACGTGTTCTCCGGCGGCGCCGACGGCGACATCGTCCAGTACAGCTACAACCGTGCCATCGCCGCCGACGCCGACGGGGTGTCCCGCGACGACGGCGCGGCGGGCGAGCACGACACGATCCGGACCGACGTCGAGGGCATCTACGGCGGTTACGGCAACGACGCGCTCTACGGCACCGCCCGCGCGGACGTGCTGGGCGGCGGCTTCGGCAACGACACGATCGTCGGCAACGGCGGCGACGACAGCCTCGACGGCGGGCCCGGCGCCGACCGGCTGTACGGCGGCGCGGGCGACGACCAACTGGACGGCCGGGACGGCGGCAACGACCAGAAGGACCTGCTGAGCGGCGGTGCGCAGGGCGCCAACGGCGACGCGTGCCTGCGTACCCCCGGTGACACGGTCACCGGCTGCGAACGCGTCGACGCCAACTGACGGACCGGGGCGGCCCGCCGATTCCGGCTGGTACCCTCAGGTTCGTCGGGCTCGTAGCTCAGTGGATAGAGCAACCGCCTCCTAAGCGGTAGGTCGCGCGTTCAAGTCGCGCCGGGCCCACAGGATCCTCCGGCCGTCCCGCGTGCGCGCGGGACGGCCGGAGTCGTTCCGGGGAGGCGTCAGAATCGCAGCCGCTCTCCCACCCGCAGGTGATGCGGGCTGTGCAGGGTTCCCGCGTTGGCCCGGTACAACGCCTGCCAGCCACCCGACATGCGGAGCCGGGAGGCGATCGCGGCCAGGGTGTCGCCGGGGCGCACCACGTACGTCCGGGAGGTGCTCCGGTTCACCGAGACCGTGCGCATCTTGCTGCGCGACGCGGGTTTGAAGGCGTTGCGCCGCCCGCAGACCGGCCAGGCGCCGAGACCCTGCCCGCGCAGCACCCGCTGGGCGATGGCGATCTGTTCGGATCGGGAGGCCCGGTTGGCGGTGCTGGCGTATCTGCCGCCGCCGTACGCGCGCCACGTGCTCCCGCTGAACTGCAGCCCGCCGTAGTACCCGTTGCCGGTGCTGATGCCCCACCGCCCGCCGGACTCGCACTGGGCGATGGCGTCCCAGTTGATCCCGTCCGATCCGGTGGCGGCGGCCGGCCCGGCCAGGGCGACGCTGCCGGCCAGGCAGGCGGCGGCCAGTCCGAGGGCGCGGTGCAGTTGTTTACTTGTCTGAGCCATGAGTTCTGTCCTCCACGCCTGCGAGGTCAGCTGTCGGGTTCGGGCAGAGGTGCCCGGCCGCGTGGTGCGGCTTCACCCCGAGGCGCCGTAGCGCCGAGGAACTCTTGGGTCCCCCGCTCCATGCCGATGGGTTCGTTGATCCGTGGCCGGCGGCAGGACTCGGCGTTCCGGCCACGGTGCCCGCCGCAGCGGGCTTGCCGACTCGCCGCGCTCGACTGACAAGTTCAAGACGCGGCAATGGAGTTGTAGGTCACAAATTAGCCGCTTTGATCTTCCTTTGTGTGGATATTTGGCTGATCTCGGCGTGGCGTAACGGCTACACATCCCTCCACCGAAGGTGCACAATCGGCAGCCATGAGCGATCAACAGCGCGAGTTCGACGTGATCGTCTACGGTGCCTCCGGTTTCGTCGGTGCGCTGGTGGCACGGCATCTCGCCGGGCATGCGCCCACCGGCACACGGATCGCGCTGGCGGGGCGGTCGGCGGCGAAACTGGAGCGTCTCGGTCTGGACTGGCCCATCGTGGTCGCCGACGCGTCCGACGAGGCGGCCCTGACCACGATGGCCGGCCGGACCCGCGTCGTGGTGACGACCGTCGGCCCGTACGCGAAATATGGTCGTCCGCTCGCCCGCGCCTGCGCGGAAAGCGGCACCGACTACGTCGACCTGACCGGTGAGGTCCTGTTCGCCCGGGACAGCATCGACGAGAACCATGAGACCGCCCGGCGCACCGGCGCACGGATCGTGCACTCGTGCGGCTTCGACTCGATCCCGTCCGATATCGGAGTGCATGTCCTGCATGCACAGGCGCAGGCCGACGACGCGGGGGAACTGACCGACACCACGCTGGTGGTTACCAGCATGCGCGGCGGGGTCAGCGGCGGCACCATCGACTCCATGCGCCACCAGGTCGACGTGATGAAGAACGACCGGCGGCTGCGGGCGATCGGGGCGAGCCCGTACTCGCTCAGCCCGGACCGCAAGACCGAACCCGACCTGGGCCGTCAGCCCGACATGATCACGCTGGCCGGTTCCGACGTGGACCCCAGTCTGCGCGGTCACCTGGCGCCGTTCGTGATGGCGTCCTACAACACCCGGGTGGTACGCCGTAGCAACGCGCTGCGTGACTGGGCGTACGGCAGGTCGTTCCGCTACCGCGAGGTGATGAGCGTCGGCACCTCGCCGGTCGCGCCGGTCCTCGCCCTGGCCACCAAGGCCGTGCTGAACGGCCTGGTGATCGGCTTCGCGGTGCCGCCGGTCCGGTTCGTCCTGGACCGGATTCTGCCCGCCCCCGGCACCGGCCCGAGCGAGAGCACCCAGCGCAACGGGCACTTCACCGTGGACGTCTTCACCCGCACCACCTCCGGAGCGCGCTATCGCTCCCGGGTCAAGGCCAAGGGCGATCCGGGGTACGCCGCCACGGCGATCATGCTCGGCGAGTCGGCCCTGGCGCTGGCGCTGGACCGGGAGAAGCTGCCGGAGTCCGGGGGCGGCGTGCTGACCCCGGCGACCGCGATCGGCGACGCCCTGGTCGACCGTCTGCGTACCGCCGGTTTCGAGATCACCGCCCAGCGGCTCTGAGTCGGCCGCCCGCCAAGATCGGTATCAGGGATCCGACGAGTCTGATATCGATCGCCACTAGCCGCAAAGGATGCTCTACCGGCACGATTGGACACGTGACCGTCAGCCCCCTGCCCTACCCGCTGAGGTTGACGGGGACCGGCATCGTCCTGCGGGAATGGCGCTGGGAGGACCTCGACGACCTGGTCGCGATCCTCGACGAGCCGGACATCGCCCGCTGGACGCTGATGCCCTCACCGTTCGACGTGCCGGCCGGCCTGGCCTACCTGCGGCGCGCCCACCAGGGCCGGGTCAACGGGAGCCGGATCCAGCTGGCGATCACCGCGGACGGCGGGCGGCCGCTCGGCGAGGTGCTGCTGTTCAATGTGGGCTCCGCGTCGCGCGAGGCGGAGCTGGGCTATCTGGTCGGCCGGCCCTATCGCCGGCAGGGCCTGGCGACGGCGGCGTTGTCGCTGCTCACCGGCTATGCGGTCGACACGCTGCGGCTGCGGCGGCTGCTGCTGCGCATCGACCGCGGCAACACCGCGAGCACGTCGGTGGCGCGGCGATGCGGTTATCGCCCGGCGGCCGAGCCGCCGATCGAGCAGGCCGGGCCGTACGGTCCGGTCCACCTGGACACCTGGGAGTACGTGGAGGGCCGTCCCCGCGACGATCGTCGCAACAACGTCGCCTCCCGCCGGTACGGTCGCCGTTAGACCCGTTCCCGCGTGTTGGTTTCGGCCGTCATACACGCCCCAACTCAACACACCAACCCGCGTGTGGAGTTCGGCCGTCATACACGCCCCAACTCAACACGCCTGATCGCTGTGAGGTGCTGATGATCGAGGTGGATCGCGAGCGTGTGATGGCCTTCCGGGTCGCCGCGCAGGGGCTGTTTGAGCGCGGTGACGACCGGCCCGCCGACCTGCCGGTTCTCGACCTGGGCGTCCAGGAGTACACCCCGGATTCGGCCCGGGTCGCGCTGGCCGCCCGCACCACCGCCGACCTGGCCGACGACCGGCTGATCACCGTCTGGGCGGCCCGCGGCGCCCCGCACCTGCACCGCCGCGACGACCTGCCGGCCCTGGTGCGGCAGCTCTGGCCGCTCGGTGACGACGACGCGGCCGCCCGGATCAAGAGCGGGCAGACGCCGGACGCGGGCGGTCTCGGGGCGCGGGCGTTCACGGCGACGGCAGAGGCGCTGCGCGCGGTGGTGACCGAGCCGATGCCGCGGGGGCAGGCGAGCACCGGGGTGAGTGCCCGGGTGCCGGCCGTGTTGACGTACGACTGCAAGAGCTGCGGCGCCCGGCACGTCTCCGGAAGCATGTGGCAGCACGCCGGCCTGGCCGGTGGCGTCGAGGTGCTGTCCCGTGGCAAGGACGCGATGCTGGGCCCGCTCCCGGACGCGCCACCGGCGCCGTCCGTGAACGAGGGCATCGAGCACCTGATCGAGACCTATCTGCGGTTCCTCGGCCCGGCCGGCCCGGCCGAGGTGGCGAAATACCTGGGGACCACGACCGCCGTGATCAAGCGGGTGTGGCCGGCGGACCTGACCGAGGTACGTGTGGACGGCAGCCGCGCCTGGCTGCCCGCGTCGTCGCTGGACCTGCTGGAGTCGGCGCCGCAGCCACATGGCGTGCGCTGGCTGCCGCCCATGGATCCGCTGCTGCAGGCCCGTGACCGGGATCTTCTGGTGCCCGGCCGGGACCGGCAGAAGGAGGTCTGGCGGATTCTCGGCAATCCCGGGGCGCTGCTGGTCGACGGCGAGATCGCCGCGGTCTGGCGGGCCCGGATGTCCGGGCGGAAACGCGTCGATCTGACCGTCACGCCGTTCGGCGGCCTGACCCCGGCCGGGCTGCGGCTGGCCGAGGAGGAGGCCGCCCACGTGGCGCGGGCCCGGGGTGCCGCCGAGGTGACGGTCACGGTCGGCGAGAAATCCTGAGCCCGCGGGCAACCTTTCCGCGCGGCAAGGCCACAAGCTGTCATGTCCATCCCCTCACACCGGCGTCCCGCCTCCCGCCGAAGCCGGAAGGCCCTGGCCGCCGGCCTCACGTCCGCGGCGGTCCTGGTCGGCGCCGGTCTCCTCGGTTTCGGCCAGCCCTGGGCGAACGCCGCCGCGAACGTCAGCTTCGACACCGGCACCGGCCTGGCGTTCACGATCAACGGCGCCAACGGCAACATGACGTCGCTGAAACACGACGGCACCGAGCTGACCGCCTCCGGGTACGCCGCCGGCCAGTTCGAGTCCGGCTGGCCGTCCGCGACGGTGACCAGCAAGACGTTCAACAGCGGCAGCTCAATCCTGGTGAGCGTGGCGAACACGTCGATCGGCGTGACCCAGTACTACTTCGCCAGGAAGAACGACAACACGGTCTACATGGCGACGAACATCAGCAAGGCGCTGAACCCGGGTGAGGCCCGATTCATCGCCCGGCTCAAGCCGTCGGTGCTGACCACCTCACCGGCCGCCGCCAAGACCGGCGGGTTCACCACCACGGTCGAGGGCTCGGACGTCTTCGCGAACGCGTCAGGGCGGACCGCGTCGAAGTTCTACAGCTCGCAGCGACTCATCGCACAGCAGCCGTTCGGCGCGAGCGGCAACGGGCACGGCGCGTACATCCTGCCCGCGTACACCGACATGACCTCGGGCGGCCCGTTCTTCCGCGACATCGAGGTCAACGACACCGGCGGCGCCGTGAACATCACCCACTACATGTTCAGCGGCCACCAGCAGACCGAGGCGCTGCGGCTGGGCCTGCACGGGCCGTACGCCCTCGCCCTCACCGACGGCTCCGCGCCCACCGCCCGCAGCATGGACTTCCTGGCGGCGTACCTGCCCGGCATGCTCTCCAACGCGCAGCGTGGAGGCGTCTCCGGCACCGCGTCCGGCACGTGGAACGGCCTGAAGGCCACCGTCGCGCTGGCCGGCCCCACCGGGCAGTACTGGGGGCAGGTGAAGAGCGGCAAGTTCGTTATCGGGCACGTCAAGCCCGGGACCTACACCGCGACGTTGTACGCCGGTGAGCTGGCCGTCGGCGCCACCAAGTCGATCATCGTGACCGCCGGCGCGACCACGTCCTTGGCGATGACCGGCAACGTCCCGGCGGCCGGAACGCTCTTCCAGCTCGGCACGTTCGACGGCACGCCGGCCGGCTTCCTCAACGCCGACAAGATCGAGACGATGCACCCGTCGGACAGCCGGATGGCGGCGTGGAAGGCGAGCGGCTACAGCGTGGCGAACGGGGCCGCCAAGTTCCCGATGGCCGCGTTCAAGTCGGTCAACTCGCCGGCCGCCCTGAACTTCAGCCTCACCTCGGTCCCGGCGAACGGTGTCAAACTACGCATCGCCACCACGTCCAGTTTCGCCGGTGGCCGTCCCGCGGTTGCGATCGGCAGCTACGCGTCCCCGGCGAGCGCGTCCCCGGCGCCCACCAACCTGAACTCCCGCAACGTCACCCGCGGCACCTGGCGCGGCATCAACACCACCTACACCTACACGATCCCGGCGAACGCCCTGAAGACCGGCACGAACACCCTGTCGATCTCCGTGGTGAGCGGCAGCAGCGGAGAGACGTTCCTCAGCCCGAACTTCATCTTCGACGCGCTGGCTCTCGACCCGGCCTGATCGGCACCGGCGGTGGGCGGGGGCGCTGCGCGGCGCTCCCAGCCACCGTCCGCATCGGACGTCAGAGATCGAACTCGCCGTCGTTGACGCCGCCGGTGAAGGCATCCCACTCCGCCCTGGTGAAGAACAGGATGGTGGCGGGGTCCTTCGAGTTGCGCATCGCCGCGCCGCCGTCGGGCAGACGGGCGATCTCCACGTACTCCCCGCTCGGCTCCCCCGACCGCAGCCACTCGGCCGCCCCGGCATCGAACGTCTTCGCGTAGGTCTTCTCGCTCACTACGCAACTTTCCCACCGTCGGGTGTGGAGGCACCGGACCAGGCGTCCGCCGGCATCCCCACGAGAAAGAACGCGCCGCGAGGGTCGGGACGACCTCTCGCGGCGCGTTCGGCCCGGTGTTACTTGCTGAGGTAGAAGTACTGGTACGGGCTGTAGGAGGTGTAGTTGATGTTGTCACCGGAGACGTTGGTGCGGTACGCCGCGCGCACCCGGAACTTGTAACCGCCCCAGCCGCTGGACACCAGGTCGACCTGGGCCTTGCCGGCCGAGTTCAGGTTGACCATGATGTCGCCCCAGGCCTGCCACTTGCCCTGGTACCAGAAGTCGGCACGCAGGTAGGCCGCCCGGTTCGGGTACCACGGCATCGAAGCCGTGATCAGCGGGTTGACGTTCTTCTTGTAGTGCTTGTAGCCGACCCCGCCGATGTTCGCGGTCTTGTAGTGCTTGGTCAGCGTCGTCGAGACCGGCACCTGGGTGTAGACGACCGAGGTGGCGGCGCGGTTGGCGAAGACGGCGTCACCGGCGAAGACCACCTGGACCGCGGTGTTGCGGGAGACCTTCAGCGACACCGTGGCGAGGCCCGCGTTGGTGACGGTGACCCGCTTGAGCAGACGGCGGCCCTGGTCGGTGCCGTACGGGTCGGCCCAGAACTCCACCACCCGGTTCTTGTACGCGGTGGTCAGCTTCGCCGTGAACGTCGCGGTCGCGCCGTACCCGTACACCTTGCCGTTGTTGTTGATCGTCAGACCGGGAGTGGCCCGGGCGACGTCGACGGTCTTCCAGGCGACGACCGGCGCGTGCCCGGCGTCACCGGCGTAGGCGACCTTGTAGTAGACCTTGCCACCGGCCGGCGGCACGTCGGTGAACCACAGCACCCCGTCCGCGTTGATCGTCCGGGTGCCGATCACCTTGCCCTTGGGCGACTCGACGTCGACCCGGCTGACCGTCACCGGAGTGCCGGCCGGCAGCGCCACCGACGCCTTCAGCGAGCCGGTGACCAGCAGCGACTTGGCACGGGGCGCCGTCGCCGGGCCGGCCAGGGTGAGCGTCGGCTGGTTCAGCTGCGGCTGGTCGTAGACCCGCAGGGTGTGCTGGTCGTACGAGTTGACCGAGATGCCGAAGACCCGGCTGCCACCCGGCTCCCAGGCCACTGCCTGCGCGGTGAACCCGTCGCTGGCGCTGGTGTTCCCGGTGTTCGGCAGGTCGTACTGACGGATCAGCGCACCCGCGCCGGGAGTGAAGGTGGACAGGTCGGGGCCGTACCACTGGTCGGCCGCGGCGGCGATGACGCCGTTGCCGGACAGGTCGATGCCGACGCCGGAATGTGCCCACATCTGCCCCAGCTGGGCCTGGTCGGACACCCGGTAAGCGGTCAGGATGCTGCCGTTCAGCGTGACGTACTGCTGGCCGTCCGCGCTCAGGGCCAGGTCGGTCAGCTGGCTCTCGTCGCTCGCCCGCCGCGACACCGGCTTCGCGGTGCCGTCGGAGACGTCGAAGACGACATGGTCGCCCCGGCCGATGGCCAGCAGCCGGCCGGACGCGGAGGTCTCCAGCTGCGGCGCCCGGAAGAGCCATTCCCCCTCGGCCGGGGTGACCACCGGAGCGCCCCCGGCCCCGGGGATCTCCAGCGAGGCCAGCTTTCCGCCGCCGGAGCTCTCGGCGTGCCCGAACCAGACCTTCCCACCGGCGACGGCGACGTAGTACGGCGTGATGTCGCCACCGAGGTCGTACTCGGCGATGAGCTCCAGCGTCGACGGCTTAAGCGCGACGATCTTGTGGGAGTTCGGCAGCGCGGCATAGAGAGCCGACGAGTCAGGCGCCAGGGCGAGATCGAAGACATCGGACAGGGCGTACTTGCCGAGCGCGGCGCCGTTGTAGCCGATGGCCACGATCTGCGCGCTGCTCTTGTCGTAGAAGAAGAGGCGCTTGTTGACGCCATCGGCGATGAGGTCGCTCGCCGACTTCGCGGCGATGGTGATGCCCTGGTCGGCACGGGCCGGCGAGGCGCCGGCCAGGACCACGGACGAGGCCAGCATTGCGGCCGCGGTGGCGGCCGCAATCGTGGTGCGCATGTGGACGTTCCCCCGTACTCGGTGAAGACCGCTGATCCGCCACAGACACCGCGCATCGACATGCACGGATGGCGTCTCGCGCAGCTTAAGCGAATCGGTGAGCTTTGTTGATCATCCGAAAGGATGAGTCGCACCCGGTACGTCGCAACGTCACCGTTTCTCCCCTTCACCCCTGCCAGAAGGCCGGATGATCGGTCATGCGCCGGTGCAGCGTCTCGGCATAGAGGTCGATCTCCCGGTTCAGCAGCTCCGCCGTCGCCGGGTCCAGCTCGATGCCGGCCGGTTGCGGCAACTGCGCCGCCAGCCACTGATGCCGCCGCCCCGCCGGCGGATGGCTGGCCAGCAGGGAGGCGCCGGTCCGGATGGTGAGCTGCCGGAGCACCGGGAGGCCGCCGGCCTGCTGCTCACGGAAGACGCCGATCAGCCGGCGCCACGTCACCCCGGCCTCACCCTTGGGGACCCACGGCTGAATACGCTCGACGATCAGATCCGCCATCGCCATCACGTCCATCGCCGACAGTGCCGCCGCCGAGCCGGCCGCGCGGGCCGACATCGCGTCCGCCCGCAACTCCACCCGGCGCTGGTCGCCCGCGGCCAGCGCCGCCAGCCAGGTGTGCACCGACGCGAACACCAGCGACAGCAGGCCGCGTACCATTTGCA
This sequence comes from Actinoplanes sp. NPDC019969, assembly GCF_055562375.1. Lineage (NCBI taxonomy): Bacteria > Bacillati > Actinomycetota > Actinomycetes > Micromonosporales > Micromonosporaceae > Actinoplanes > Actinoplanes sp. NPDC019969. The sequence continues at coordinate 740,094 of NZ_JBVHFK010000002.1, forward strand.
TCAGTAGGTAGTACAGCGACAGGATGCCCATCCCGATGTCCATCGCCCGCGGGCGGAACATCGCCGACAACCGTCCGAACGCGGTCCGGGCCGGCTGGGTGAGCAGCGCCCGGGTGCTGTCCTCGTACTTCAGGTGACCCAGCTCATGGCCGATCAGCGCGACGATCTCCTGCGGGCTCAGCGCCAGCAGCAACGGCACACCCAGCGTCAGCACACTCGTGCGGCGCAACCCGACCACCGCCACACCGGCGTTCGCCTGGTAGTCGATCAGGATCCGGTCCGGCGCCGGGGCGTCGACCTCGGCCGCGATCTCGGCGACCAGCCGGTGCAGGGTGGGCGCGTGGCGCGGGTCCACGATGTACGTCCGATCGTCCAGCAGACTCCGGAACCGGCCCAGCCGCGGCCGGAACACCCAGGCCAGAATCACCAGAAGCAGGCCGCCCAGCTTGGGGAACAGCATGTCGCCCCAGATCAGCAGCCCGACCCCGAACCCACCGACGACCAGGTCAACGAGCACGATCAAACCAGAGACGAAAACCAGGGTTCGGTACGCCCGGCGCGTCCCCTCCTCGCCGGCCTCCGACACGGCCAGCCGGCGGTGCGCCTGGAACCCGGCCCGCCGGTCCAGCGTCAGGATCCGCCGCCAGAACCAGCTCAGGTCCGCATCCGCCGGGAAGGCGTCCAGGTTCCACTCGCAGGCCCCGCACCACGGCTCGGTGTGCGGCAGCACGGTTAGCGTTTCGGAGCACTGCGGGCAGCCGTCCGCAGTCGTGATCGACATGTTTACCCATCTCGCCGTCGGACCGGAGAAAACGAACCGCGAGGGTCGCCATGACCCTCGCGGTTCGTGCCCTGCCCGGTGTTACTTGTCGATGTAGAGGTACTGGTAAGGCGTGTAGGACGCGTAGTTGTACTGATCGCCGGAAGTACGCGGGCCGTAACCGGGGCGGTACCCGGCGAGGACCCGGAGACGCATCCCGGCGTACTTGGCCGTGTCCACGCCGTACCAGGTACGGCCGCCGGCGTTCAGCATCGCGGAGGCTTCGGCAGCCGTCTGCCACTTGCCCTGGTGGTAGTACTCGGTACGCACATACGCCGATCGCGACATGGATGCGGGCATCGTCACCGTCAGAAGCGGCTGGACGTTCTTCCGGTACTGCTTGAAGTCGACGCCACCGATTTTCGCGATCCGGTAGTTCCTGGTCACCTCCAGCGAGACGGGCACCTTCGTCGACACGACCGACTTCACGGTCCGGGGCGCGTACCGGGCGTCGCCGCTGAAGTGCGCCCGCACCACGGAGTTACGGGACAACTTCACCGCGGCCGTGGCGTTCCCCCGGCTGTCGACCCGGACGTGGCTGTGCAGGCGGTTGGGCAGATCACCGCCGTCCGGTTGGACCCAGAACTGCACGTACCGGTTCTTGTACGTGGTCCCGAGGTGAGCGGTGAACGTCGCTGTGCCGTACTCGAACACCTTGCCGTTGTTGTTCAAGGTCAGGACCGGCGTCACCTGCGAGACCCGGACCGTCTTCCACGCCTCTGCCGGCGCATGCGTGGCGTCACCGGCGTAGGCGATCCGGTACCGGACCGGACCCCCGGCCGGCGGCGCGTCGGTGAACGACACGAGCCCGCGTTCCCTGGTCCTCCGGATGCCGAGCGACACTCCGGCCGGCGACTCGATGTCGAACCGGGTGACGGTCACCGGCGTCCCGATCGGCAGCGCCAGCGTGCTCTTCAGCGTTCCGGTGAAGAACAGGGAGGACGTTCGCTCGGCTGTCGACGGACCGCTCAGAGTCACCGCGACGCGCTGCCGCAGAGGCCAGTCGATGGTGTGCAGGCGGGGCAACTCGCTGTCGAAAACGTCCCGGTCACCGACTACGAACAACTGGCTGCCACCGGGCTCCCAGGCCAGTGTGGTCACACCGAGGGGAGGGATCTTGTATTCGACGCTCGGCGTGTCGGTTCCGGCGGCGAAGGTGCGCACATGGAAACCGTCCTCGAAGTAGCCGCTCACAGCGATGGCCCCGTCCTTGGCGACGGCGAGATGGGTTGCGGACTCACCCCCGGGCAGAACCCGTACGTCGGAGTGGTCGGACACCCGCCGCTCCCGGAGCGGAGCGCCCTCAGGGGCGACCAGGTACCGTTCGCCGTCCGGCATGATCGCCACGTCGGACGAGTGGGTCCAATCGGTGGCCTGCCGACGGGACAGCACCTCCGGGGTTCCGGCGCTGACATCGAACGAGGCGTACTCGGCGCTGGTCGCCACGACCAGCCGGCCGGAGGCACTGGCCACCAGCTTGGGCCGACCGTAATCAGAATCGTCGGTCTTCGGCCAATCGCCGGCGTCCGGGAGCAGGCGGGACACCGGCGTGCCCCCGGTCAGGTCGAGGACCCCCAGTTCGGCGTTCTTGCCGTCGTGGTGGGCGAACCACACGCGCTTACCGACGACCGCCAGGCTGTACGGCTCGATGTCGGGACCGAGGTCGTATTCGGCGGCGACCTTCATGGTCGCCGGATTCAAGGCGACGATCTTGCGAACCCTCGGCAACGAGACATACAGGACCGAGGCGTCGGGCGCCAAGGCGATGTCCTCCGGGTACGCATTGCCGCCGCCAGGATCGGCGGCCTTGATGGTGAAGGCGTCGAACAGGCCCCCTCGCGCACCGCCATAGCTGATGGCCACGATGTTGTTGCGGTCGCGGAAGTACATTCTCTTGCGAGCGCTGTCGGGAACGATGTCGTTCACGATGTACGCGTCGATGGGCACGGTCGAGTCGGCGTGGGCCGGCGAGGCGCCGCCCACGGCCAGAAACGACCCGAGCATGGCCGCCACGGTGGCGGCCGCAATCCTGATACGCATTGTCACGTTCCCCCGTCGGTAACTGGATGCGCTGGAGAGGGACCGCTCCGAAGAGCGGCCCCCGTGCTCGATCGAGAATCAGTTGGTGAGGGTGAAGTACTTCCAGGCGCCCTGGGTGTTGGCGTTCAGGCTGTCGCCGGAGGTGCCGATGATGTACTCGGCCCGCACCCGGAACATGCTTCCGGCCTTGGCAGCGGTGGTGAACGTGAAGGACGCCTTGCCCGCCGTGGTGAGCTTCGTGTCCCGGGCCGACCACAGCTGCCACTTGCCGCCCGACCAGATCTGGACGACGCTGCGGACCTTCCGGTTCGGCGCGGCGGTCATGGTCTGGTTGACGACCGGGCTCACCGACTTCCGGAAATACTGGTACGAGACGCCACCGATCTTCGCGGTCTTGTAGTGCTTGGTCAGCGTCGTGCTCGCGGCGACCCCGGTCCACAGGCTGACGGAACGGCTGACCGGGAGATGCACCGCGTCCCCGGTGAACTTGACGGTCACCACGGTGTTCCGGGTGACCGGGACGGACGCGAGCATCTTGCCGTTGCTGTAGACGACCGCGCGCTTGATCAGGCGAGGGGCCTGGTCGTTGCCGGCCGGGTCGGCCCAGAACTCGACGATCCGGTTCGAATAGGTCGCGCCGAGCGTGGCGGTGAAGTTCACCGTCGACCCGTAGGCCCGGACACCGCCGGCCGGAGAGGCTACGAGCGCGAGTGCGGGCTGCGCCTTCTCGACGATGACAGCCCGGCCTTCGGCGGCCGGCTTGAGGAGGTCGTTGCCGGCGAATCGCACCAGGTAGTCGATGTGGCCGCTGAACGGCGGCTTGTCGACGATGGAGAAAGACCCCGACGCGCCCGTCTTCACCGTTCCGATCACCACGTTGCTACCTGTGCCGGGGGAGGACCGGTTGACGGTCAGCTGGGTTCCCACCGGGATGGCACTGGTCGAGGTGAGGGTTCCGGTCAGCGTGACACCTTTGGCCCACGTGGTGCTGTACGGCAGGTTCAGCTGGATCTGCGTATCCCGCGGACCGGCGCTGCTCTGCGTGGGCTGCGCGCTGGGTGACGACTTCGTCGGGTCAGGCTCGACCGGGTCCGCATCGTTCACCGTGTAGAGCCAGTAGTTCTCGTCGCCGTCGCCGTCGCCGACGGCGAAGAGACGCGAGCCGCCGGGCTCCCAGGCGAGGCTGCGATTCACCACCCAAGGTGGGTTGTAACTGCCGGAAACAGTCGGCAGTGTGAAAGTCGACTCAGCGTCAGTGGCTCCCGGCTGGAAGACGTGGATCTGTTCACGTCCACTGCTCGACCTGGACGCGAGCGCGACCCTGCCGTCTGAGGCCACGTCTACCGCTCCGACCGGCGCGAGGCCAGGGTAGGCGGAAGTTCTCGTCCCGTCAGAAAGCGCGATCCGGTTGGACCCTGAGTAGTCGGCCTGGATCAGTTCGGCGCCATCACCGGAGAATGCCACGTCGTAGTTGGTCTTGTGTGGCACCTTAGTCACAAGCTTGAGGCTCGCGACACCGGACGAAACGTCGTAGACGACGGACTCGCCGCTGGTGGTCGCAATGTCGCTCAGCACGACCAGGCCCGGCGCACCCGCACCTGTGGCGATCGCGAGGGAGGAATAGAGCCTGAGGCCGTCAGCGACGGCATCGTGAACCTCGACCTCGTCGGTGGTCAGATCCACCGAGCCGATACTGCCGTTCGAGTTGATCACCGTAGAGAACCAGATTTTGCCGTTGATCGGGCCGACGACATCCGAGATCGCAACGGTGTCACCGACCGGGTAACGGTCCGCCACCTTCAGCGTGTCGGCCGCGAGCGCGACGATCTCGTGCGTTCGGCTGACCGCGGCGTAGAGAGTGCTCGAGTCGGCCGAGAGCAACAGGCCGTTCACACCGGCGAACCCGCTCGCTTCGCTGACTCCATGACCCTGGTAGTTCGTCGAGACGATCTTCCCGGAAGTCGGGTCACTCACGAAGACGCGCTTGTGCACCGAGTCGACGGCGATGTCGCCGAACGACTTGATGGGAAGTTTCTCGTCGGTGTCGGCGGAGGCGGTGCCGATGGATACGGCGAAGCCGACGGCGGTGGCGCCGGCCAGCACCGTGGCCGCCAGCGCGGCCCTGGATATGCGCATGTGAAACCCCGTGTGATCAATGCGGGAGATCCGCCAAGGAATCCTATGGGCGCACCGTGAGCGCACAGATCAACCGAACGGACGAGTCGAAACGGCATCGTCCCGACGCACACTTCGATGACCTTGAATTCTGTGGAATGCCTGGGAGATTCCTGGGGTACCCCCGTGAGCAACATCACGGCAATGGAGGAGCGTCCATGGCGCATGACCTCGGGTCCCCAGCCCCGGCCTCCGGGTCTGGAACCATCCGCAGTCTCATCCCGGCACGGATCGACCGGCTCAGCTGGTCGCCGTTTCACACCCGCATCATCCTGGCGCTCGGCACCGCCTGGGTCCTGGACGGACTCGAGATCACCGTGGCCAGCGCCGTCGGTCCCGTGCTCGCTCAGGAGGAGACACTCGCACTGAGTTCGACGCAGGTCGGCCTGATCGCCACGGTCTACCTGCTCGGTGAGGTGTTCGGCGCGCTGTTCTTCGGCCGGCTCTCCGACGCGCTGGGCCGCAAGAACCTCTTCATCGTCACCCTCGCCGTCTACCTCGGCGGCAACGCGCTCACGGCCCTGACCTGGGGTAACGGCCCAGCCGCCCTGGTCTTCCTGTACTTGACGAGATTCATAGCCGGCGCCGGTATCGGCGGCGAGTACGCGGCCATCAACTCGGCGATCGACGAGATGATGCCGGCGAAGTACCGCGGGCGGGTGGACATCGGCGTGAACGGCACCTACTGGGGTGGCGCGATCATCGGCACGCTCGGCACGTACATCCTGCTCAACAACGTTGAACTGAACTGGGCGTGGCGGATCGGCTTCCTGATCGGCCCGGTCATCGGCCTGGCGATCTGGGGTCTGCGGCGGCACCTGCCGGAGAGCCCGCGCTGGCTGGTCATGCACGGCCGGGAGGCGGAGGCCGAGGAGAACATCGCCCGGATCGAGCGGGCCGCGGAGGCTTCCGGGCAGACCCTGGCGCCGCTGGACGACTCGAAGGCGATCGAGATCCGGCCGACCCAGCCACACGGATACCTGTCGTTGCTGCGCGTGCTGTTCAAGGTCTATCCGGCCCGGTCGACGCTCGGCGCGACCCTGATGATCACGCAGTCGTTCCTCTACAACGCGATCTTCTTCACCTACACCATGGTGCTGACCAAGTTCTTCGGGGTGGACGAGAAGGCCGCGCCGTTGTACCTGGTGGCGTTCGCGGTCGGGAACCTGATCGGTCCGCTGACCATCGGCCGGCTGTTCGACACGATCGGCCGGCGCAAGATGATCTCCGGAACGTATCTGCTGTCCGGTGTGCTGCTGGCGATCACGGCCGTGCTCTTCCAGCAGGGCATGCTCAACGCGATCACACAGACGATCGCATGGAGTGTCATCTTCTTCTTCGCCTCGGCGGGCGCCAGCTCGGCCTACCTGACGGTCAGCGAGATCTTCCCGCTGGAGATCCGGGCGCAGGCCATCGCGGTGTTCTTCGCGATCGCCCAGTGCTTCGGCGCGATCGGCCCGGTCTTCTACGGCGCGCTGATCGGCGAGGGCGAGGACCCGAACAAGCTGTTCATCGGTTTCCTGATCGGCGCCGGCGTGATGGCGGTCGGCGGCATCGTGGAGGCGTTCCTCGGCATCGACGCCGAGGGCAAGTCGCTGGAGGACGTCGCGACCCCGCTCTCCGCGGTGACCTCCCGCCCCCGCGCCACCGGCTGACCGAAATCAGACCAAGCCGGCGATGCCGGCGACGGCGGCGGCCTCGGTCCTGCTGGAGACGTGCAGTTTCCGTAGCAGGGCCGCGGTCAGTCGTTTGACCGTACGGTCCGAGACGTGCAGCAACCCGGCGATCTCGCTGGTCGACGACCCGTTGGCGATCAGCCGCAGCAGCCGCCGGTCGCTCTCGTCGAGCTGGGCCGCCGCCGGGTGGACGGCCTGCCGCCCGTTCTGGTCGACCAGCCCGGCGAGCAGCTGCACGGGCACCACCGCCCAGCCTTCCAGAGCGGCGAGCAGCGGCGGGATCAGCTCCTCGCCGCGCGGCAGCACCCCGGACGCGCCGGCCCGCAGCACGTCGACGGTGGCCGGGGCGTCCTCCCCCGCGAGCACCAGGATCCGGGCCTGCGGCGCGGCGGCGCGGGCCGCCATGACCGCCGGCAGGCCGGCCGGTGGCCGCAGGTCCACCAGGATCAACTCCGGTACGGCTTCCCGAACCACCCGTGCCACATCTGTGCCGTCGGTCGCCCCGGACACGGCTGCCCGTCCCCGGGTGGCCTCCGGGAGTGACTGCTCCAGACCACGTACCAGGGTGGCGTGGCCGGAGACGACGACGATCCTGATCCCGTTCCGCATGGGGCCGGGATGCCCGCCCTGCGGCAGATCATGCCTCGGATCGTGGAAACTCCGTTCCGGCCCACCCGGGACGGGGACGATCAGCGAGGATTCGCCGCCACGAAACCGGCGATGTAGTCGTCCAGGCGGTTTTCCGGGCTCCAGCCGAGCCCGTTCGCCTTGGTGGTGTCGGCCTGGCCGCGGACCCGCTCGCCGCGCCGGGCCGGAATCAGCGTGTGGCCGGCGCCGAACATCTCGGCGACCTTGGCGAGCGGCCACTCGCAGCCGGTGCCGAGCAGGTATCCGTCGCCGGAGCCGCTGCGGGCGACCAGCACCAGGCCGCGGACGATGTCGTCGATGTGGGTGAAGTCGCGGGTCTGGGTGCCGGGCGAGACGACGGTCAGCCGTTCACCCGCGAGGTACTGCCGCTCGAAGATCCCGATCACCGTGGCGTACTTGCCGTCGGCGATCTGGCCGGGCCCGTACACGTTGTAGAAGTAGGCGATCGCGTAGTCCAGGCCGAACCAGTTCGAGTAGTTCTTGATGTACTCGATGTTCTTGGCCTTGGTCCACGCGTACGGGTTGAGGTTCTCGTCGTCGCCGTCGTTGCCGAACTTCGAGCTGGACCCGGCGTAGATCAGCTTCGCCCCGTGCCCGGCCGTGAACTTGACCACCTCTTTGGTGCCGAGGAGGTTGAAGTCCCAGGTCAGGTCGTGATCCTCGAAGGACTGCGGGATGCGCGAGTACTCCCCGAGGTGGAAGACCATCTCGGGCGCGGGGAGACCGCGGCCGGCCCAGATCTTGGCGATGTCGGCGGTGGAACCGTCGACGTACGTCACCCGGGGATCGTTGACGTGGTTCTCCGGCGTGCCGGTGAAGTAGTTGTCCAGCGAGATCACGGACGCGTCCGGGAAGTCGTTCAGCAGCGACTTGATCAAGGCGCTGCCGACGAATCCGGCGCCACCGGTGACCAGCAGTGTTCGGCTCAACGTACTTCCCATCTTCCGGTCCTCACAGCGCCGACCAGGCTACCCAAGCAATCCCGGCCAGAACCAATCGCTCATACCGGTATTACTTGGCGCGGCCGTGGCGACACTCTGTGGTCACCACGGCCGGGTGACACCGGGACTACCAGGGGGGCGGGGGCGGGGGTGCGACGACCGGCGGGCGGTCGTCGCACGTGATGACGTTCGGGAGGTACGGCGTGAGCCAGCCGCCGGGGTCGGTGAGGCCGAACCCGGAGCCGCTCGGCGGGAACCCGAAAGGAAGCCGCACCCCCTGCGCGGGCGCTCAGCGCCCCGGTGCCCGTACCGTCGATCCTGATGTCCTTGAATCCGATGTTCCTGATCGAGTGGAGGTCCTTCACCGGCCAGTCGGCGACCATCATGATCACGTTGTAGGTGTTGTCGAGGTAGTGGTCGCCGGTCACCTGGACGTCCGCGGCGATGTCACCCTGCAGGGCGAACATCCAGAGCGCGCCGGGACGCACTGGCATTCGGTGATTCACCAGTCCGGATGCAGCAGGTCCGCCCGCGGGTCGTTCGTGAACGGGTACTGGTTGTAGAGCCAGGAGTACTCCGAGGTCAACGTCATGGTGCGGGTGCCGTGCCGGGTGCCCCCGGACAGCGGCGCGGTCAGGCTCCATCAACCATCGATGACCGGCACGTTGAACGGCGTCACCACCTGCACCGCCGACGGCTGGGAGCGGATCGCCCCCGGCAGCGCGCCGTGCGAGCGCAGGATCGCCCGGCAGGCGTGCCGCAGGTCGGCCCGCAGATCCTGGTGCAGCACGGCCGAGATCCGGCCGGCCCGCAACAGCTCGGCGTTCTCGCTGTCCAGACCGTGCGCCACGAACACGTCGTGATTGCGCCGCTCGGCCGTGAAGGCCGCCAGCACCGCGGCGGTCCCCCCGGTCCCGGCGGAGTAGACGGCGCGGATCGACGGGTTCGCCGCCAGGATCGCCCGGACCGGCCCGCTGTCCGCGCTGCCGCTGGTGAGCAGCCGCCGGGCGGGCAGCACCGACCGGAACCCCTCCTCCCGCGGCCCCCGCCCGTTGATCAGCAGCACGTCGCCGGCCCGGTCCGCGAGCAGCCGGTCCACCAGGTACGCCGCGGTCGCCCCGGATCCGAAGTCGTCCACCCCGACGTGCGCGATCCGTTTGCCGGCCGGCAGGTCGTGGTTGAGGGTCACCACCGGGACGGTGAGCCGGGCCGCCGCCTCGGTGACCTCCGGATCCGGCGGCGCCAGCACGATCAGGCCGTGCGAGCGGGCCTCGTCGACCCGGTCCAGCGCGCCTGCCGGGTCGTCGGTGTGCTGCACCCGGGTCCGGACGGCCAGTGGCGCGAGGTCGGGGATCTCGGCGTCCAGCGCGGCCCGGACCGCGGCGGCGAACCGGCGGGAGGTCCGCAGCACCACGTCGATCACCAGGTCCCGGCCGGTGCCCGGCTGCTCCCGGTCCAGGTCGGCGATCGCCTGGTGCACCGCGCGGGCGGTGCTCTCCCGAACCCCTCCGCGCCGGTGCAGCACCCGGTCCACGGTGGCCTGACTGAGGCCGGCCCGCGCGGCGATCTCCCGGATCGGATACGGGTGCTTCACGCCGTACAGGATGAGGGGTTCCTGAGGCCCTATGGAAGGTTCTTGATGGGTTCTCGCCCCTTTCGCGTGACGCATTGAACCCGCGTTACGCTCCGCTCGTGCGCGTGATTTCCCGCAAGAACGAGAACGGTGTCGAGGTCTACGACGCCGCGATGACCCTGGTCCGGACGTTTCCGGTGCCGCCGCGCAGCACCTACCGGGAGCCCGGCAGCGAGGGCCACGCGGTCACCCGGTCACTCGACCGGCTGATCTACGCGACCGACCGCGCGGTCCTGCGGGTGGATCCGGACGGGCGCGAGGAGTGGCGTTTCGATCTCGGCGAGCGCGGGCCGAAGGCGGGGGTCGCCTACACCGACGTCGCGCTGTCCCACGACGAGACGCTGGTCTGGGCCTACCTGCCGAACGCGATGGCGGACCGGGGCCGCGCCGACGAGTGGATCGTGCTGGACGCCGCGACCGGTGAGCCGCGGGCCCGCCACGAGCTGCCGACCACCGGCCACAGCGGCGAACACTTCCCGCTGCGTGACGGCCGGATGTTGCTGGAGGTGGGCGAGGGGCAGGACGGTCTGCGGATCTACCTGGCCGGCCCCTCCGGCGAACCGCACGACTTCGGGTGGGACGACCGCTCCCTGATCTCGGTGGCGCCGGACGAGTCGCGGTTCATGACCGTCGCCCACGACCAGGAGGACCTGCGGATCCACGAGCTGCCCGGCGGCGAGACCCGGCTGCGGCTCACCGTGGCCGATTTCGGGTTCGACCCGGACGACGAGGTCTACGTCGAGTGGAGCGGCGGCTATCTCGACGCGGAGGTCCTGATCGCGGTGATCACCGGGCTGAACGACGAGGGCGAGGAGGAGTGGTGGCGGCACTACCGCGTCGATGCCCGCACCGGTGAGGTCCTCGGCGAGATGGCCATCACCACCATCGATCAATACGACCTGACGCCGCTCGGTGACGGCACCTTTCTCATCACCGACACCGACGGAACGCTACGTCGGATGTGATCATGAAACGGACGGGCTAAGCTGGATCCCGGCCTTGCCGAGAGGCGCTGCAACGGATCCGTGCGATCCGCCACGCTCGGCCGGGTTTCCATGACGCAAGGGCGCCTCCTGAGAGGGAGGAGCCCTCTTTTCATGAGCGACAAACTTCGATCCGTCAATGGTCTCGACTTCGCGGTCGCCGACCTGTCGCTGGCCGAGGCCGGCCGTCACCAGCTGCGTCTCGCCGAGCACGAGATGCCCGGCCTGATGTCGCTGCGCACCGAGTTCGGCGACTCGAAGCCGCTGCGTGGCGCCCGGATCGCCGGCTCGCTGCACATGACCGTGCAGACCGCCGTGCTGATCGAGACCCTGGTCGCGCTGGGCGCCGAGGTCCGCTGGGTGTCCTGCAACATCTTCTCCACGCAGGACGAGGCGGCCGCAGCTGTCGTCGTCGGCCCGACCGGCACGGTCGAGGCCCCGGCCGGCGTCCCGGTGTTCGCCTGGAAGGGCGAGACGCTCGAGGAGTACTGGTGGGCCACCATGCGCCTGTTCGACTTCGGTGACGGCCAGGGCCCGAACATGATCCTCGACGACGGCGGCGACGCGACCCTGCTGGTGCACAAGGGTGTCGAGTTCGAGGGCGCCGGCGCGGTTCCGCAGGCCACCGAGAACGACGTCCACGAGTACCGGATCATCCTGGAGACGCTGCGCGAGAGCCTGGCCTCCGCCAAGGACCGGTTCACCAAGATCGCCGCGGAGATCAAGGGCGTCACCGAGGAGACCACCACCGGTGTGGCCCGGCTCTACAAGCTGGCCAAGGAGGGCACCCTGCTCTTCCCGGCGATCAACGTCAACGACGCGGTCACCAAGAGCAAGTTCGACAACAAGTACGGCATCCGACACTCCCTGGTCGACGGCCTGAACCGGGCCACCGACGTGATGCTCGGCGGCAAGCTCGCCGTGGTCTGCGGTTACGGCGACGTCGGCAAGGGCTCCGCGGAGACGCTGCGCGGCCAGGGCGCCCGTGTCGTGGTCACCGAGATCGACCCGATCTGCGCGCTGCAGGCCGCGATGGACGGCATGCAGGTCGTCCGGCTCGAGGACGTGGTCGGTGAGGCCGACATCTTCATCACCACCACCGGCGGCACCGACATCATCACCGTCGAGCACCTGTCGGCGATGAAGCACAACGCGATCGTCGGCAACGTCGGCCACTTCGACGACGAGATCGACATGGCCGGGCTGGCCAAGGTGCCCGGCATCGAGAAGGTCGAGATCAAGCCGCAGGTGCACGAGTGGCGCTTCCCGGACGGCCACTCGGTGATCGTCCTCTCCGAGGGCCGCCTGATGAACCTGGGCAACGCGACCGGTCACCCGAGCTTCGTGATGTCGAACTCGTTCACCAACCAGGTGATGGCCCAGATCGAGCTGTGGACCAAGCCCGGTGAGTACGAGAAGCAGGTCTACGTCCTGCCGAAGCACCTGGACGAGAAGGTGGCCCGGTTGCACCTGGACGCGCTCGGCGTCAAGCTGACCACCCTCACCAAGAAGCAGGCGGAGTACCTCGGCGTGGACGTCGAGGGCCCGTTCAAGCCGGAGCACTACCGCTACTGATCCGCTCGTCGCCGCGCCCGGTCATCGTTCCCGATGGCCGGGCGCGGCTGTTTCACCCGCCCGCAACCACGCGGCCTCGGAGCAGCCGCGACAATGATCAGATGAGCTACGAGGAGATCCTGTTATTCGCCCTGGGAGCGGTCGCGGTAATCATCGTGGTCCACTGGGTCACCGATAAAACCGGGCTCCCCGCCGCGGTCCTGCTGACCCTGGTCGGCATCACCTACTCGTACCTGCCGGGCCCGAACCTGGAACTGGACGAGCACCTCATCCTGATGTTCGTCCTGCCACCCCTGCTCTACAACGCGGCGCTGGATTCCTCGCTGCTCGACATCAGACGCAACATGCGGACGGTGATCAGCCTCTCGGTCGTCCTCGTGCTGATCACCGCGCTGATGATCGGTTACGGCTTCTCGCTCTGGGTGGCCGGCGCGACCCTGGCGGCCGGTGTCGCCCTGGGCGCGGCGGTCGCCCCGCCGGACCCGGTGGCGGCGCTGGCCGTGGGCCGCAAGGCCGGTCTGCCCGGCAAGCTGATCACCCTGATCCAGGGTGAGGGCCTGCTCAACGACGCGACCGCGCTGACCCTGCTCACCGTCGCGATCGTGGCGTGGGAGGACGGCAACTTCTCGATCGAGAACGCGGTCGGCCGGTTCGTCATCTCCGCCGCCGGTGGCGTGCTCATCGGGGTGGCGGTCGCCTACATCGTGCGGTTCCTGAAGCCGCTGCGGCACGACCCGCTCAGCGCCAACGCCCTGTCGATCATCACGCCGCTCGCCGCCTTCCTGGTGGCGGAGCACTGGCACCTGTCCGGTGTCCTCGCGGTCGTGGTGGCCGGCCTGATGGTCGGTCACGACACCCCGCGGTACACCACCGGCGCCAGCCGGCTGCAGACCGCCGCGGTCTGGCGGCTCATCGACTTCCTGCTGGAGGGCGTCGTCTTCCTGCTGATCGGCCAGCAGGTCCGCGGCATCATGGGCGCGCTCGGGCACTACACGTGGACGCAGATCACCATCGCGCTGGCCGTCACCCTCGGTGTGGTGCTGCTGGTCCGCCCGCTCTGGCTGGTGGTCACCCAGCTCCTGCCGCGCCAGTTGCACCTGCGCCTCGGTGGTCAGCAGGACGACGACGACCCGGACGGCACCCGCAAGGAGTCGGCGCTGTCCGGCCGCGAGGTGACCGCGCTGAGCTGGGCCGGCACCCGCGGCGTCATCACCCTCGCCGCGATCTTCATCCTGCCGCAGGGCTTCCCGAACCGGGAGCTGCTGGTCTTCTGCGCGCTCGTGGTGGTGCTGGTGACACTGGTCGGCCAGGGGCTCACCTTCGCGCCGCTGGTCCGCCGGCTGGGTCTGCGCGCGGACCAGACGGACCGGGCGCGGCTGCGCAACGAGGCCCGGTCGGCCGCCGTCGTCGCCGCGCTGCACCGCCTCGACGACATCCAGGAGGAGCAGCACGACAACGTCGAGGACGAGGCCATCGAGACCATGCGCAAGCAGCTCGAGATCCGGCTGGACCGGTACCGGCGGCGACTCGACCTGCTGGAGCAGGTGGAGTCGCCCGAGCTGCCGCAGTCCCCGCAGTACGAGGCCGCGCTGATGGTCCGCCAGGCCGTCATCGACGCCGAGCGCGAGGAGCTGCTGCGCTGGCGCGACGCCGGCCGGCTCAACGACGACAGCCTGCGGGTGCTCAACCGCGAACTGGACCACGAGGAGCTGGTCCTGCCCAAGCGGCAGACCCACTGACTTCCGGTGTGTGTGGTTCGGCCGCTGTGCGCGCCCGAACCACACACACCGGAAACGTCAGGCAGGCACGTCCCGGCGGCGCAGGGCGATCAGTCCGGCGCCGCCGAGGGCGACCGCGGTCAGGGTCAGGAACAGCAGCGGTACGGCGGTGAAAGCCACCGCCGGCAGCCGCGGCACATGGGTGAACGGCGACACGTCGAGGACCCACTGATCCAGCTCCAGCAGCGGCCCGGCCATCATCAGCGCCAGGCAGCCGGCGAGGACCGCCCACGCCAGCGACGCCAGCCGCGGCAGCACCCCGATCAGCAGCATCGCCAGCCCGGCCAGCACCCAGACCGCCGGGATCTGCACGGCCGACGCCTCGACCAGCAGCATGACGTCGCCGTGCAGCAGCCCGGCCAGCAGCCCTTCGGCGAGCAGTGCGACCGCCGGCCCGATCAAGGCGAAGATCAGGTGGCCGCCGGCCCAGGCGAACCGGCTGACGTCGGTGCTGAGGACGGCCTCGGCGTGACCGGACTGCTCCTCGTCCCGCAGCCGCAGCGCGGCCTGCACCGCGTAGCAGGCGGCGACCAGCCCGCAGATCGGCGCGACGGTGGCGAAGTAGCCGTCCAGCGCCGTGTCCGTCCCGCCGATCCGGGCGAACATCTCCCCGACCCCGGCCGAGTCCTCGGCCAGCGCCGCCACACTGCTCGCGACCGCGCCGAAGATCAGGCCCAGCGCGGCGAACCCGGCGGTCCACCCGAACAGCAGCCCCCGGTGCAGCCGCCAGGCCAGCGCGACGGGTGAGCGCAGCGACGCGGCCGCGGTGGCCGGTCCGAGCCGCCCGGCGAGCAGGCCACCGCCCAGGTCGCGGCGGGTCAGCAGGTATCCCGCGCCGGCCACCGCGAGCAGCGTGCACCACACCGCCAGCAGCGCCGGCCACCAGTCGTCCGCCCCGAACGGGAAGATCCGGTGCCCCCAGCCGAGCGGGGACAGCCAGGCGAGCCAGGTCAGCCCACCGTCGCCGAGCGCCGACACGTCCCCGGCCATCCGCAGCACCGAGGACACCCCGAGGACCAGGACCGCGAGGGTACGGGCCCCGCGGGCGCTGCCACTGATCTGCGCCGCGACCGCGCCCACTCCGGCGAAGAACCACGCGGTCACCGCGAACACCGTGCCCAGCGCCACCGATCCGGCGGCCGGCAGCCCGCGCCCGATCAGGGTCGCCGCGACCACGGCCCCCATCGCCAGCCCTGCCGCCATGGTCGCGAACAGGGCGGCCGCGAGCGGCGCGAACCGCCCGACGACGGTGGCCCCGAGCAGCTCGGTGCGCCCGGCCTCCTCGTCGGCGCGGGTGTGCCGGATGACCGTGAGCAGGGCGGCGAGACCGACCATGACCGGGACGAACCCACCGCGCCAGACCACCAGCTCGCCGATGCTGTCGCCGTGCAACGGACCGTACAGCGCGACGAAACCGGTGTTGGCGGCACTGATCTGGGCGTACCCGATCCGCTCCTGCTCGGTGGTGAAAAGGGTGTCGAAACCGATGACGTACACGTACGGCAGGAGGCCGAGGCCGAGCACCCAGGCGGGCAGGACGAGCCGGTCGCGCCGCAGGATGAGCCGCAGCAGCCGCAGGGTCCCGGTCATCGCGCACCCGCCTCGTCGCGCGTGTAGTGGCGCAGGAAGATCTCCTCCAGCGACGGCGGCTGGCTGACCAGGCTGCGCACCCCGGCCGCGACCAGGGACTGCAGCGCCGGCTCGAGCGCGTCCGCGTCGACGTCGAAGGCGACCCGCCCGTCCTCGGCGGTCAGCCCGTGCACGCCGGAGATCGCGGCCAGCCCGTTGACCGGCCCGGACAGCTCGGCCCGGATCGAGGTGCGGGTCAGGTGCCGCAGGCCGGCCAGGGTGCCGGTCTCGACGGCACGGCCGGACCGGATGATGGTGAGCCTGTCGCAGAGCGCCTCGACCTCGGCGAGGATGTGGCTGGAGAGCAGGACCGTACGATCGCCGCGTCGCTTCTCCGCGAGGATCACCTCCCGGAAGATCTCCTCCATCAGCGGGTCCAGCCCGGAGGTCGGCTCGTCGAGGATCAGCAGCTCCACATCGGAGGCGAGCGCCGCGACCAGCGCCACCTTCTGCCGGTTGCCCTTGGAATAGGCCCGGCTCTTCTTGCGGGGGTCGAGCTCGAACCGGTCGATCAGATCGTCGCGGCGCCGCCGGTCGAGACCGCCGCGCAGCCGGCCGAGCAGGTCGATCACCTCGCCGCCGGTCAGGCCCGGCCACAGGGTCACGTCACCGGGCACATACGCCAGCCGGCGGTGCAGGGCGGTCGCGTCGGCCCACGGGTCGCCGCCGAACAGCCGGGCCGTGCCGCCGTCGGCACGCATCAGGCCCAGCAGCACCCGGATGGTGGTGGTCTTGCCGGCCCCGTTGGGCCCGAGGAAGCCGTGCACCTCACCGACGGAGACCCGCAGGTCCAGCCCGTCCAGCGCGGTGACCGCCCCGAACCGTTTGATCAGTCCTTCGACATCGATGACATCCGCCATGACCTCTCGTCTCCCGTCGACGATTCGTCGAGCCGGTCCAGGGCCTTCAATGCCTGGCCGGCCTGCTCAGGGGTGAGGAGTGGCTGACTGAAGATCTCCAGCGACGCGCGGATCATGCGCAGGTAGCCGTGCCGCTCGCCGACGTCCTCGCCGAGTGCGGCGGAGAGCTGGTCGCGCATCAGGAACATGCCCATCTTCAGCGCGCCGAGCACCGCGACGAAGGCGCGCGGGTCGGACGTCTCCAGGTCGGTGCCGGCCAGCCAGCGCTCCCCGTGCAGCACCGCCTGCTCGAACATGGCGGCGCCGCGGGGCGAGCCGTCCATCAGCGAACGGATCAGGTACTGCTGGAGGGGCATGGCGTCGGGGGCCAGCGCGCCACCCATCGAGGCCGTCTCGGAGAACACCATCTGGAGCTGCGCCATCCGGCCCATCGCGAACTCGTCGCAGGCGTCGCGCAGCCCCTCCTTCGACCCGAAGTGGTGCCGCAGCAGGCCGGAGGAGACGCCGGCGGCCTGGGCGATGTCCCGGATCGTGGCGCCGGCGATGCCCCGCTCGGTGAAGAGGGCGATCGCGGCGTCCCGGATCCGGGCGCGGGCGGTCAGGTCGCTGTCACTACTCACGCGTGTAGCGTACTACACGCGCGTGTAGTCACGCACTGTCGTCTATACGCCGTTGATCGTCGCCGTGGTGACCGCGCTCGCGCTCAGCTCCCACCGGGTCAGCAGGTCGGTGTAGGTGCCGGAATCGATCAGTCGCTGCATGGCGCCCTGCAGGCAGTCCCGCAGCGCGGTGTTCTCCTTGTCGACGGCGATCCCGAAGAGGCCCGGCTCGTACTGCTGGTCCGACGCGAGCTGGAAGAACGCGCTGGTCCTCGGGTCGGTCGCGATGTACGACGCGGGCGGGTAGTCCTGCAGCGCGGCCGCCACCCGGCCGGTGCGCAGCTCCACCAGCGCGTCCGCGTTCGTGGGCAGGCTGTGGATGCTCAGCGTGGTGGTGCCGCAGGTGGCCCGTACCCGCTTCAGCATCTCCTCCTGATAGGTGCCGGCCTCGGTGGCCACCGCGTGCCCGCAGAGATCGCCGAGCTCCTGGATCGCCCCCGGGTTGCCCCGCTGCACCAGGATCGACGTGCCGGTCGAGAAGTAGTTGACGAAGTCGGCCCGCTCCCGGCGCTCCGGCGTGTCGGTCATCGACGACAGCACCCCGTCGTAGTTGCCCGCGTCCACCTCGTCGAGGGCCGTGCTGAACACGCCCACCACCAGCTCCACCCGGATGCCGAGCACCTGGCCGAGCGCGGCGGCCAGGTCCGGCTCGAACCCGATGATGGTGCGCCCGTCGGCGGCGAAATACTCCATCGGCGCGTAACTGGCGTCGGTCACCAGCCGGATGAATCCCTTGGTGCGGACCGCCTCGGGCAGCGCCGCGTACAACCCGGCGTCCTTGGCCACGATCCCGATCTCGTTCACCGCCCCGGCCGGGGTGATCTCGGCCTCCACACTGGAGCATCCACCGGCCGCGAGCAGCAGCGCGGCTCCGGTCACTGCCACGGCCCGGCGCAGGCGCGTCATCGGCTCATCCCTTCCCTTACGGTTGCGTTCTGGCTTGCGGTCACGATCTCTTTCTCCGGTACGGCGAACCTGCGCGCGTCGATCTGCGGCCACGGCACCGGGCGGCCGATCAGATAGCCCTGCGCCTCGTCACAACCCGCCTCGATCAGCCACTGGTAGATCTCGGCGGTCTCGATCCCCTCGGCGGTGGCCCGGCTGCCCAGCCCGTGCGCCAGCTCGATCACCGACCGGACGATCGCCCGGCTCTGCGGGTCGTGCGCCACGTCCTTCACGAACTGCCGGTCGATCTTGATCTCGGCGACCGGCTTGCCCCGCAGCTGGGAGAGGCTGGTGAACCCGGCGCCGAAGTCGTCGATCGACAGGCCGACTCCGAGCGCCGCCACCTCGGCGATCACCCGCTCGACCGTGGCGACGTCACCGGCCAGCGCGGTCTCGGTGACCTCCAGCACCAGCCGGTGCGCCGGGGTCCCGGTCTCCGCGAGCAGCTCCGCCACCAGCGCCGGGAACCCGGCGACCTCGAGGTTGCGGGCCGACACGTTCACCGAGACCGCCCAGGACTGCCCGGCCGCGGTCCAGCCGAGCTGGTCGGTCAGCGCCCGGCGCAGCACCCACTCGGTCAGCGGGACGATCAGCCCGGAATGCTCCGCGGCGGGCAGGAAGTCGCCCGGCGGAACCATTCCGCGCTCCGGGTGCTGCCAGCGCACCAGCGCCTCCAGCCCCTCCACCGCGCCGTCCGGCAGGCTCACCTTGGGCTGGTAGTGCAGCACCAGCTCGTCACGCTCCAGGGCGTGCCGCAGCTCGGCCTGCACCTTCAGCCACTGATGCGGGTGCGACACGATGTCTCCGGAGTAGACGACGATGTCCGCGGTGCCGCGTTTGGCCTGGTACATCGCCATGTCGGCGTGCTGCTTCAGATCCTGCAAACCGGTGCCGTGCTCCGGGTAGAGCGCGATGCCGAAGCTCGCCTCGATGCTCAGCGGCACACCGTCGAGCACCATCTCGGCGCCGAGCCGCTCCCGGATGTCCTCCAGCAGCACGACCGCCTCCGGACCGCTCCGGCCGGGCAGCATCAGCGCGAACTCGTCGCCGCCGAGCCGGGCCAGCACGTCCCGCGGGCCGAGGCCGGCCCGGAACCGTTCGGAGACCTGGCACAGCAGGTCGTCGCCGGCGTGGTGGCCGAGGGTGTCGTTGACCTCCTTGAAGCGGTTCAGGTCGACGAGCACCACCGCGCCGTGCTCACCGTCCCGCCGCGCCTGATCCAGCCGTTGCTCCGCCCAGGTCCGGTACGCGACCCGGTTCGGCAGGCCGGTCAGGGCGTCGTGCAGGGCGTGGTGCCGCTGGTCGGCGGCGTACCGGCGCAGCGCCCGGGTGGTCCACCAGGCGAGCAGCGCCAACACCAGGTACAGCGCGACGAGCCCGCCGCCGATCCGCTTGACCGTCCGCATCACCAGGTGGTCCCGCCGGTCGGCGATGGCCTGGTACGGCAGGTACACCTCGAGCACCCCGACCGACTGGCCGGTCGCCCCGGCGAACAGCGGCTTGAGGACCCGGATCGTCTGCGTCTGCCCGGTGATCACGGTGGCCCGGGACTCGCCGGCCGCGGCGGCCCGGAAGTCCGGGTCCGACACCGGCACGCCGACACTCGTCGTGCCGTCGTCGGAGAAGATCACCCGCCCGGTGAAGCCCCGCAGCCGCAGGTGCTGCACCGAGCCGCGGTACACGGCCAGGCCGGTGGACTCCCGCAGCCGGTCGTACTGCTCCGCGGACAGGCCGCGGCGGCTCAGGTCCACCCCCAAATTCGCCGCGCCCGCGCTGTCCAGCGCCGGCGCGACCACCATCTGCGCGATCACGTCGGCCTGCGACAATCCCTGCATGCGGCCCTGCTCGGCCGCGTCCCGGCGGTAGTCCTGCAGGACGAGCGCGCCGAGCGCGACCACCGGCACGAGACTGGCCACCGCGTAGGTCACGAACAGGCGGGAGGTGCTCCCCGCTCGCGGCCGGGATCGGCGTTTCCACATGCGGATCAGATCGACGCCCGGCCGGTTCGGTTGAGGGATTTCAGGGTGGCGGCGCGGCACCCGTCATGATCGCCACGGCATCGGACATCGAATGCGAACCGGGGGTGATCACCGCGATCCGGCGGCCCAGGCGCTGGATGTGGATCCGGTCCGCGACCTCGAACACGTGCGGCATGTTGTGGCTGATCAGGATCACCGGCAGACCCCGGTCCCGGACGTCGCGGATCAGCTGCAGGACCCGGTTGCCCTCCTTCACCCCGAGCGCGGCCGTCGGTTCGTCGAGGATCACCACCTTGCTGCCGAACGCCGCCGACCGGGCCACCGCGACGGCCTGCCGCTGGCCGCCGGAGAGCGACTCGACGGCCTGGCCGATGTTCTGCAGCGTGCCGACACCCAGTTCGCTCATGTGCCGGGCGGCCTCGGCCCGCATGCCCTTGCGGTCCAGCATCCGGAAGATCGAGCCGAGCGGGCCGGCCCGGCGCTGCTCCCGGCCGAGGAACAGGTTGTCGGCGATGTCCAGGCCGGGCGCGACCGCCAGAGTCTGGTAGACGGTCTCGATACCGGCGGCGCGGGCGTCCATCGGATTGCGGAAACGCACCGGCTGCCCGTCCAGCAGGATCTCGCCACTGTCCGGGACGAGCGCGCCGGACAGCGCCTTGATCAGGCTGGACTTCCCGGCGCCGTTGTCGCCGATCACCGCCAGGATCTCCCCCGGCAGCAGCTCGAGGTCGCTGCCGTCGATCGCGACGACCCGCCCGTACCGTTTCGTCAGGTTCTTCGCCTGAAGGACCGGAGTCGTCATCTCAACCCTTCACCTTCCGGATCCACTGGTCCAGGGAGACGGCGATCAGCACCAGCAGGCCGATAGCGAAGCCCTGCCAGACCACCTCGACGCCGGCCAGTTGCAGGCCGTTGCGGAAGACGCCGACGATCAGCGCGCCGATCAGGGTGCCGATCACACCACCGCGGCCGCCGAACAGGCTGGTCCCGCCGAGCACCACAGCGGTGATCGAGTCCAGGTTGTACTCGGTGCCGACGTTCGGGCTGGCCGACGCGAGCCGCCCGATCAGGATCCATCCGGCGACCGCGTAGAGCAGGCCCGCCGTGGTGTAGACCGAGAAGAGCACCCGGCCGGTACGGATACCCGCGAGCCGGGCCGCCTCGGCGTCGTCGCCGGTCGCGTACACATGCTTGCCCCAGGCGGTCCAGCTCAGCGCGTACGCGAAGAACCCGAACAGCAACAGCATGATGATCGAGCCGTAGCTGAGCCGGAAGTCCCCGATCGGGATCGCGTCACCGGTCCACGTCATCAGCGCCGGCATGTCCGCGCCCCGTACCGTCTCGCTGTTGCTGACCACCGCGTTCAGTGAGAAGAAGATGGTCAGCGTGCCCAGCGTGACGATGAACGGCGGCAATTTGATCCGGGTCACCAGGAACCCGTTGACCGCGCCCATCGCCGTCCCGCAGGCGAAGCCAAGCAGCAGCGCGAGCGGCGCCGGCACTCCCGCTCCGGTGGCGAACAGCGCCATCAGGATCGACGAGAACACCGCGATCGCCCCGGCGGACAGGTCGATGCCGGCCGTCAGAATGATCAGGGTCTGCCCGAGCGCCAGCGTCGCGATCACCGTGACCTGCAACAACACCAGCGACAGGTTGGCCGCGGAGAAGAATCTGGCGTTGACGATCGAGAAGGCGACGATCGCCACGATCAGCACGGCGAGCGGGCCCAGCACCGGGTTGCTGTGCAGCCGGTGCTGCAGCCGGAGCCCGAACGAATCGTGCTTACGCACCTCGAAGTCGGCCGTGGTCGTGGACATCGTCACCCCCAGCAGTTCTGCTTGCCCCACGCGGAGTCCTTCGCCTCCACGCCGGCCTGCGGCTCGTCGGTGATCAGTTCCACGCCGGTGTCCACGAAGTTCTTGCCGGCGGTGTTCTGCGGCTTGGCGCCGGTCTTCGCGAAGTCCGCGATCGCCTGCACGCCCATCTCGGCCATCTTGACCGGGAACTGCATCGAGGTCGCCCCGATGATCCCGTTCGTCACGTTGTCCACCCCCGGACATCCGCCGTCGACCGAGACGATCGTGACGTCCTGGTCCTTGCCGGCCGCCTTGAGCGCCTGATAGGCGCCGGCCGCCGCCGGCTCGTTGATGGTGTAGACCAGGTTGATCGACGGATCCTTCTGGAGCAGGTTCTCCATCGCGGTACGCCCACCCTCCTCGTTGCCGTCGGTGACGTCGTGCCCGGCGATCCGCGGATCGGACTCGTCACCGATCCGGGCCGGGTCGCTCACGTCCACCCCGAAGCCCTCCAGGAACCCCTGGTCCCGCTGCACGTCGACGGAGACCTGGTTGGCGTTGAGGTCGAGCATCGCGATCCGCGCCTGCTTGCCCTCCTTCTCGAACTTCGCCTTCGCCCACCGCCCGATCAGCCGCCCCGCCTCGTAGTTGTCGGTGGCGAAGGTGGCGTCGGCCGCGTCGACCGGCTCGACCGGGGTGTCCAGAGCGATGACCAGCATCCCGGCCTCGTGCGCCCGGTCGATGGCCGGCACGATCGCCGCCGAGTCGTTCGGGGTGATCAGGAAACCCTCGGCGCCGAACGAGATCAGGTTCTCGATCGCCAGCACCTGCGACTCGTTGTCGCCGTCCACCCGCCCGGCGAAGGTCTGCAGCTCGACGCCGTACTCCGCGGCTGCCGCCTGGGCGCCGCTCTTCATGGTCACGAAGAACGGGTTGGTGTCGGTCTTGGTGATCAGCCCGACGACCGGCTCGCCGGTGCCACGATTGCAGGCGGCGCCGGTGAGCACCACGATCACGCAGCACGCTGCTGCAAGAAACCCGCGCATGTCACCTCCCATCGAGAGACGACGCTGCCTTGGAGTAGACGCCCGCACCACCTGGGTGTCAACTCGGCGCTCCTAATCCATTACGGTCGGTCAGCTCCGGTCACCTCCAGCGCCATAACGGACAATTAACATCACCGTCATGCAGCTCGTCCTGATCAGCGACACCCACGTCCCGAAACGCGCCCGCGACCTACCCGTGCCGCTCTGGTCCGCCATCGACCGCGCCGACGTGGTGATCCATGCCGGCGACTGGGTCGACGTGTCGCTTCTGGACCGCCTGGAAGAACGTTCCGTCCACCTGATCGCCTGCTACGGCAACAACGACGGCCCACCGCTGCGCGCCCGGCTCCCCGAGATCGCCCAGGCCACCCTCGACGGCGTCCGCCTGGCCGTCATCCACGAGACCGGCCCGGCCACCGGCCGCGAGAAACGCTGCGCCGCCCGGTTCCCCGACACGGACGTGCTCGTCTTCGGCCACTCCCACATCCCGTGGGACACCACCGCCCCGAGCGGCCTGCGCCTGCTCAACCCGGGCTCCCCCACCGACCGCCGCCGCCGGCCCACCCACACCTGGATGTCCGCGACAATCACCGCCGGCACCCTGCACGACGTGACCCTCCACCACCTGCCACCCCGTACCCCCTGATCCATGGCGCTGATGCGCCTCAAAAACCACAAACCCGCCGCGGCCGACTAACGGCCACAGCGGGTTGCGGTTCGATCCGGCTGGTCCTCGTAGCTGTCTCACGCGGGTGGAGACAGCCACAGGAGCCAGCCGGGGTTGCGGTGCGATCCGGCTGGCTCTCAGGGCTGTCTCAAGCTGCGCGAGACAGCCCTGGGAGCCAGCCGGGGTCGGCCGGTCAGGCCAGCGAGACCGAGGGGTAGAGCGGGAACGGGGCGAGCAGCTCGGACGCCTGCTTGCTGATCCGGTCGGACAGGGCCGGGTCCAGGCTGAACTTCGCCTTCGAGCCCTCGGCCGGGCTGGTGTTCGCCAGCACCGTGTGGATCAGCTCGGCGATCTGGTCCATCTCGCCGACGCCCAGGCCGCGCGTGGTCAGGGCCGGGGTGCCGATCCGGATGCCGGAGGTGTACCAAGCACCGTTCGGGTCGTTCGGGATCGCGTTACGGTTCGTGACGATGCCGGAGTCCAGCAGCGCCTGCTCGGCCTGCCGGCCGGTGATGCCGAACGGGTGCACGTCGAGCAGCACCAGGTGGTTGTCGGTGCCACCGGACACCAGCTGCACGCCCCGCCTCAGCAGGCCCTCGGCGAGCGCCTGGCTGTTCGTGACGATCTGGTGCGCGTACGTGGAGAACTCCGGCTTCCGCGCCTCCGCGAACGCGAGTGCCTTCGCCGCCATCACGTGCGGCAGCGGGCCACCGAGAACCATCGGGCAACCACGGTCCACCTGCGGCGCGAGCTCCGGCTGGCAGAGGACGGCGCCACCACGCGGGCCACGCAGGCTCTTGTGAGTGGTGGTCGTGACGATGTGCGCGTGCGGGATCGGGTTGTAGTCCCCGGTGAACACGCCACCCGCGACCAGCCCGGCGAAGTGCGCCATGTCGACCATGAACGTCGCGCCCACCTCGTCGGCGATCTCCCGCATCTTCGCGAAATTCACCTTGCGGGGGTACGCCGAATAGCCGCCCACGATCACCGCCGGCTTGAACTCCTTGGCGCTCTCCCGCAGGGCCGCGTAGTCGATCTGCCCGGTTGCCGGGTCCACCCCGTAACTGCGCTGGTCGAACATCTTCCCGGAGATGTTCGGCCGGAACCCGTGCGTCAGGTGCCCGCCCGCGTCCAGCGACATGCCGAGCAGCCGCTGGTTGCCGAACGCCTGCCGCAGCTCGGCCCACTCGGCATCAGTCAGGTCGTTGATCTGCCGCTTCTCGAACTTCTTCAGGTACGGCACCTCGACCCGGTCGGCCAGAATGGCCCAGTACGCCACCAGGTTCGCGTCGATGCCGGAGTGCGGCTGCACATACGCATACGGCGCGTTGAAGAGCGCCTTGGCGTGCTCCGCGGCAACCGACTCGACAACGTCCACGTTCTGGCAGCCGGCGTAGAACCGCCGGCCGACGGTGCCTTCGGCGTACTTGTCGGAAAGCCAGTTACCCATGGCGAGCAGAACAGCCGGCGATGCGTAGTTCTCGCTCGCGATCAGCTTCAGCGACTCCCGCTGGTCGGTCAGCTCCTGCGCGATCGCATCCGCGATCCGCGGCTCGACAGACCGCACCACTTCGAGCGCCGACCGAAAAGCAATCGATTCCGCGTTCAACTCAGACATGGGACCTCCCTATCACTAGTGAAGAGGCCCAGGCGCACGGCAAGTCGTCATCTCGACGAGGCCGCTCCCCGATGGTCAGCCCATCCGAACGCGCCAGTCACGGCCCGCCGCCAGCATACCGGCGGCGCCATACGACAGCACACCCAACGCCGCTCCGGCCCGGCGGCCTTCGTCACTCCCGCCCCGCGCCCCAACGCCACCCCATCACGTCACGCCAAGGCCACCCGCGCTCAGGCACACCCCGACATGCGTCATCCCGAGCTTTCAGCCAGACCTCCTGTCCCCGAACCTGAACACGGCACCCATCAGAGACCCCGGCCACGGAATCATCCACGACGAGACCCGTACTGCCCGCAAGCCCTTCGGGGTCACCCTGATGCCCGGATCGCAGGCGACCAGGCACCACACGCCGAAGTCGGCCGCCGACAGCATCATCAGATCGACCACCTAGCCAGAGGCCGCACGAGGTTGAACCGTGCATAGGTTTTGCCGGCCCCCACCAAACCGTCACGGAAACGCAGAAAGGCCCACCCCTGAGGGGTGGGCCTTTCTGTCACGTTGAGTCCGGCGGCGTCCTACTCTCCCACACCCTCCCGAGTGCAGTACCATCGGCGCTGGAGGGCTTAGCTACCGGGTTCGGAATGTAACCGGGCGTTTCCCCTCCGCTATGACCACCGAAACAGCCATCAGCGTGGAACAAACCAGCAACCCCAATGTTTCCGGGGGTGGTTGTTCGTTTGCTGTGAATCACACAGTGGACGCGTAAGCATAAAATTTAGGG